>NZ_RJPR01000001.1 GCF_003943465.1 Streptococcus cristatus
CAAAAAGGAAGCCCACTAGCAGAGCGTTATTACCAGATTCGAAGCAGGAGAGGACCGCAAAAAGCAACTATTGCACTCGCACATCAACTTCTTAAAATAGCTTATATCCTTTTGAAAGAAAATCTCACTTATCAGGAGTTTGTGCTACAAAAAAGGCTACTAGAGACGAGCCAGTAGCCTAATACAATTTTTTCACTTTCATTATATCACAAGGGGAGTCTTTTTGCGCTCTTTTGAGTTTTCGTATAAAAAGTCCTAGACTCTTCAATTGTCTTTGGATTGTAGAGCAAGACGCAGTGGTTGAGTGGGCTCTACTACGCTTATTTTATCAGCTTTTACAGCCCTACTCAACTGTGCGGAGGTGGGACGACGAAATCGAATTCTAACGAATTACCGATTTCTGTCCCACTCTCTCTTTTTCTTGTTGTTATGAATTTGGATCATCCAAACTGCGGCCATGAAGACCTTTCTCGCGTTGAACTTGACGCAATTTTTCAGGTGTCACATCATTGCCTTCCTCGTCGACAATCTTGATGCCTTCAATATGATGGCGAACAGAGCGACGGTAGCCTTCGATGTACTCTTCACGAAGCTTGGCTTGTTCCACTTTTTCCTCAGCAGTTAAGCCTTCGGTTTTTTTCTTTTTAGCCAGTTCGTTGATGCGTTCAATTTTTTTAGGATCCATGATTCTACCTCTCTTACCTGTTATTTGGTATTAATCTGATTAAACTGGGCCAGCTGTCCCGCCTTTGCTGTCAGAGATGCGAGGAGAGCTAGGCGGTTGTTACGCACAGCCTCATCTTCTACCATGACCATGGTGTGGTCAAAGAAAGAGTCAATAACTGGACTGAGGGCAAAGAGTTGGTCCAGATTGGCAGCTAAGTCAGCTGTCAACTCCACTTTTTCAATGGCCGCAGCCAGGTCTTTTTCCTCTTGATTTTCAAAGAGAGCTGGATTGACAGCTGTCTGCCCTTGAGCTTTCTCAGCTAGATTGAAGACTCGAGACAGGCTTTCCACTGCTGACTTAAAGTTGTCTTCTTTGGCTTTTTCCGCTAGAAGCGCAGCTGTTTCTACCAAATCGCGTACAACGAAGTGAGTGCTTTGAAGAACAGCTGTCACGATATCTTTCGGAATACTGCGATCCATCATCTTCTCAACACGGGCACGGAAGAAGTCCAGCACAGCCTCTTGATTGTCATAACTTAGACTATCAAACTTCAGTTCGTAAAGTCGACCAAGAAGCTGGGCCAAGTCAATGTTCCAACCAAACTTGTCCAAGATACGCACGACACCCTGAGTCGCACGGCGTAGTGCATACGGGTCATTGGAACCGCTTGGAATCAAGCCAACTGAGAAGAAGGACAGAATGGTATCCAGCTTATCAGCCAGAGCCAAGACGGCTCCGACCTTGGTGTCAGGCAATTCGCCATCGGCTGAAGTCGGCATATAGTGCTCCCGAATGGCAGCTGCGACCGCAGCATTCTCACCAGCCAGCAGAGCATACTTTTCACCCATGATACCTTGCAGCTCATCAAATTCCCCAACCATGCCAGTCAGCAAATCAAACTTATAAATAGCCGCTGCACGAGCCAAGTCAGCTGTCTCCTCAGCATCCAATCCTGCCTCTTGTGCCAAGAGAGCAGCAATCTTGCCAGTCCGCTCCATATGCTCTGCCAGAGAGCCTATCTTTTCATGGAAGGTCACATTGCTCAGCTTTTCAACCAAGTCAGCAATAGCCAGCTTTTGGTCTTCCCGCCAGAAGAATTCCCCATCTTCCAGACGAGCCACCAATACTTTCTCATTTCCCTTGATGACATTTTCCAGATGCTCTGCATTTCCGTTGCGGACAGAGATGAAGTGCGGCAAAAGTTTGCCTTCAGCATCGCGCACAACAAAGTAACGCTGGTGCTCTTTCATGGAAGTTACCAAGACTTCCTCAGGCACTTCTAAGTATTTGGCATCAAAATTACCCAAGAAAGCAGTTGGATATTCTACCAGATTCAAGACTTCATTGAGCAGGTCTTCGTCAATCTCGATAGAAACACCGTGCTCCTGCTCTAATGCCCGAATCTGTTCAATAATCATCTTTTCCCGCTCAAGAGGATTGGTAATGACAAACTGAGCCCGTAGGTCATCTTCATAGGAATTTGCTGAAGCAATCTCTGTTTCTTGCCCCAAAAAGCGATGTCCACGACTAGTACGACCGCTCTTGATGTCCAAGAAATCCAAGTCAAAGGCCCGCTCATCTAAGAGTACAGTTAAGGTGTGGACAGGGCGGATGTATTCAAAGGTGTTGTTGGCCCAGTGCATGCTGACAGGGAATGTCAGAGCTTGCAGGACTTCCGTCACTGCTGGGATGATTTCCTCTACCGGGCGACCGACTTCTTCCTTGGTCACATAGACGTATTCTTCTCCCTTGATTTCACGGAAAGTAATGTCCTCAACCGTCAAGCCCTTACCACGGACAAAACCTTCGGCAGCCTTGGTAAAGTTACCATCTGCGTCCAGTGCGATTTTCTTAGAAGGGCCTTTAAAATCTTCTGTTAAGTCGGACTGCTTGTCCGCCAAGCCAACCACGCGCACCGCCAAACGACGAGGCGTTGAGAACATTTCAATTTTCTCAAAGGTCAGACGATGGTCTGTCAGGAAGGCTCCCATCTTGTCGCGCAGCTGCTTCATGCTCGGTGTCACGACATAGGCTGGCATTTCCTCCAAGCCTAGTTCAACTAATAAATTTTTTACCATGATTATTCTCCCTCCTCTGCCAAGAGTTTCTCGCGAGTCTCTGCATCCAAAAGTGGGTAGCCTAGACGCTTGCGCTCAGCAACAAAGGTCTTAGCCACAACACGAGCCAGATTACGAATACGAGCGATGTAACCAGCACGCTCTGTCACAGATACAGCACCACGCGCATCCAAGAGGTTAAAGGTATGCGAGCATTTGAGAACATAGTCATAGGCCGGGTGCACTAGATGCTCGTCCAGACAGCGCTTGGCTTCCGCTTCAAACTTCTCAAAATTCCCCAAGAGCAAGTCTTGGTCGCTGACCTCAAAGCTGTATTTGGAATGTTCATACTCAGGATGAGTGAAAATTTCGCCGTACTTAACGCCATCAGCCCACTCAATGTCATAGACTGAGTCCACTTCTTGGATATAAGAAGCCAGACGCTCCAGACCATAAGTCACCTCAGCAGTCACCGGCTGAGTTGGCAGACCTCCGACCTGCTGGAAGTATGTGAACTGAGTGATTTCCATACCATCCAGCCAGACTTCCCAGCCCAGACCAGCCGAGCCAGTTGACGGATTTTCCCAGTTATCCTCGACAAAGCGGATGTCGTGCTCCAGCGGATTGATACCCAAGAGCTCCAAAGACTGCAAATAAAGTTCTTGGATATTGCTTGGAGACGGCTTCATGACTACCTGAAATTGATGGTGCTGATAAAGACGGTTCGGATTTTCCCCATAACGACCATCTGCTGGTCGGCGAGACGGCTCTACATAGGCCGCATTCCAAGGCTCTGGCCCAATAGCCCGCAGGAAGGTATAGGGACTCATGGTTCCCGCCCCCTTCTCATTATCATAAGCCTGCATGAGCATACAGCCTTGGTCATTCCAGAACTGCTGTAAAGTCAAGATAATTTCTTGAAAAGTCAATTTTTTAGACATTTGTTACTCCTTTATTTTTATTTCTAGCACTAGGCTCATCCTCTGTTCTGTTTGAACAAGCAAAAGAACCACATCCGACACTCCTAGGCTATTTACCTAGGGGCGTCAAGACGCGGTTCCACCCTAATTTATTACTTCATTACTTTTGAAATTATAACCGAAAGCGCCATCTGCACTGCTTCCCTATCCGGCTCCCACCAACCCAGACTCGCTAAAAAGTAGACAATGAGAATTCTCTCTGTAAAAGATTATAGCAGAAAATAGATAATTTGTAAAATACTTCTTGAGCTTCAGCTATAAATTCTTCCTATGTAAATTATAAATTTACTTTCTATCAATTTATCAGATAAGCATTTTCATAGAAATTTTCAAACACTTTCATATATTAACCTATTTACTTTAAAAACCTATTCTTTATCTAATTATTTATTAGGAAGAAACAGCCAGAAAAGCTTGATAGAATAGGATTTCTCTACAAAAATAAACTTTGAAAATCCTTGTTACTTTGACTCAGGTACTTGCATTTTTCATGAAAACGTTTTATAATAATAGTTAGCCTTAAAGTTTTCTTAAACTTAAGTCAAACATTTTATAAGGAGGAAAAACAATAATGAGTATTGGAATCATTATTGCCAGCCACGGTGAATTTGCTGCCGGCATTCATCAGTCAGGTTCTATGATTTTTGGTGAGCAAGAAAAAGTTCAAGTTGTAACTTTCATGCCAAACGAAGGTCCTGATGATCTGTATGCAAAATTCAATGACGCTGTGGCTTCGTTTGATGCGAACGATGAGGTATTGGTCTTGGCTGACCTTTGGAGTGGGTCTCCATTTAACCAAGCTAGCCGTGTCATGGGTGAAAATCCAGACCGCAAGTTCGCTATTATTACAGGTTTGAACTTGCCTATGCTAATTCAAGCCTACACAGAGCGCATGATGGATGCAAACGCTGGCGTAGATGCTGTCGTTGCAAACATTATTAAGGAAGCTAAGGAAGGCGTAAAAGCACTCCCAGAAGAGCTAAATCCAGTCCTAGAAAGCGCTGCTCCTGCTGCTGCACCAGTTGCTCAAGCAGCTATCCCAGAAGGAACTGTTATCGGAGACGGCCAGCTCAAAATCAACCTTGCTCGTATCGATACTCGTTTGTTGCACGGACAAGTTGCGACAGCTTGGACTCCAGATTCAAAAGCAGACCGTATCATCGTAGCTTCTGACTCAGTAGCTAAAGATGAACTTCGTAAAGAACTCATCAAACAAGCTGCACCTGGTAATGTTAAAGCAAACGTTGTTCCAATTGATAAGCTGATTGCTGTCTCAAAAGATCCACGCTTTGGTAATACGCACGCTCTTATCTTATTTGAAACTCCGCAAGATGCCCTACGCGCTATCGAAGGCGGTGTGCCAATCAAGACTCTCAACGTCGGCTCAATGGCTCACTCAACTGGTAAGACAATGGTCAACAACGTTCTGTCAATGGACAAGGACGATGTGGCAACTTACGAAAAATTACGTGATCTCGGAGTTGAATTCGACGTACGTAAAGTACCAAATGACTCTAAGAAAGATTTGTTTGACTTAATTAACAAAGCCAACGTTCAATAATCTGAAACGTTTCGCTCTCATATTATTATGAAAGGATTTAAAACATGTCTATTATTTCTATGGTTTTAGTAGTCTTTGTTGCCTTCCTAGCTGGTCTTGAAGGTATCTTGGACCAATTCCAATTCCACCAACCGCTGGTTGCTTGTACCTTGATTGGACTGGTAACTGGTAATTTGGCAGCCGGTGTTATGCTGGGTGGCTCTCTCCAGCTGATCGCTCTTGGCTGGGCTAATATCGGAGCTGCTGTAGCACCTGATGCGGCCCTCGCTTCTGTTGCCGCTGCCATCATCATGGTACTGGGTGGAGACTTCTCAAGCAAAGGAATCGCTGTAGCACAAGGTGTTGCTATTCCACTTGCTGTTGCTGGTCTCTTCTTGACTATGATTGTCCGTACTTTGTCAGTCGGTTTGGTTCACGGTGCAGATGCTGCTGCGAAAAAAGGAGACTTCAAAGGCGTTGAACGCGCTCACTTCATCGCTCTCTTCATGCAAGGAGCACGCATTGCTATCCCTGCAGCACTGCTTTTGATGATTCCTGCTGAGTCTGTTAAATCTGCTCTTGAAGCTATGCCAGCTTGGCTATCAGAAGGTATGCAAATCGGTGGTGGTATGGTCGTTGCCGTTGGTTATGCCATGGTTATCAACATGATGGCAACTCGTGAAGTATGGCCATTCTTCGCTATTGGTTTCGCTTTGGCTGCTGTCAGCGAACTCACTCTAATTGCCCTTGGTGCAATTGGTGTCGCTATTGCCCTCATCTACCTTGCCCTGTCTAAAAAAGGCGGAAATGGTGGTAGCGGAGCAACAGCTTCATCTAACGATCCAATCGGCGACATCCTAGAAGACTACTAAGAAAGGAGACACACTATCATGACAGAATTAAATACTGTAAAATCTGATGAGTCAGGAAAATTGACTCTTTCAAAGGCTGACCGTCAAAAAGTTTGGTGGCGTTCTACTTTCTTGCAAGGTTCTTGGAACTACGAACGTATGCAAAACCTGGGCTGGGCTTATTCACTGATTCCAGCCATTAAGAAACTTTATACTAAAAAAGAAGATCAAGCTGCTGCTCTTGAGCGTCACTTGGAATTCTTCAATACTCACCCGTATGTTGCAGCTCCAATCATCGGAGTTACACTTGCACTTGAAGAAGAAAAAGCAAATGGTGCAGCAATTGACGATGCGGCTATCCAAGGGGTTAAAATCGGCATGATGGGACCTCTGGCTGGTATCGGAGACCCTGTCTTCTGGTTCACAGTTCGTCCTATCCTTGGTGCACTTGGGGCATCTCTTGCTTTGACAGGAAATATCATCGGTCCACTTATCTTCTTTGTAGCTTGGAATGCTATCCGTATGACTTTCCTCTGGTACACACAAGAATTGGGCTACAAGGCTGGTTCTGAAATCACTAAAGACATGTCTGGTGGTATCCTCCAAGACATTACCAAAGGCGCTTCAATCCTAGGTATGTTTATCTTGGCTGTTCTGGTTGAGCGCTGGGTATCAATTAAGTTTGTCTTTAACGTTTCATCTGTTAAGCTAGATGATAAAGCATATATCCATTGGGACAAATTGTCTAGTGGCTATAAGGGTATCCAAGAAGCCTTTGCTCAAGTAGGTCAAGGACTATCTCAAACCCCTGAAAAAGTTACAACTTTCCAACAAAACTTGGATTCCTTGATTCCTGGTTTGATGGGGCTGCTTCTAACTTTCGCTTGTATGTGGTTGCTTAAGAAGAAAGTATCCCCTATCACTATCATCATCGCTCTCTTTGTAGTTGGTGTACTAGCTCACGTTGCTGGTTTGATGTAATCAAAAAGAAGGTTTCGGCCTTCTTTTTATTGTGGTATAATAGCTATATCATTTAAAAGGGAGATGTTCTATGGCGCAATCGCAAAATAAATCGATTGAATTTCAAACGACAGGAGTTTCCTATCTGGGTTTGGGTGGCAAGGTTGGGAAGTTTTTGGTCGGTGATGTCGCACTGGAATTCTACGCTGACGCCAATGTAGAAGACTATATCCAGCTACCTTGGTCTAGCATTCAGCAGATCGGTGCCAATGTCTCTGGGAAAAATATCAGTCGACATTTCGAAGTGTTTACGGATAAGGGCAAGTTTCTCTTTGCCTCAAAAGACACTGGAAAGATTCTCAAAATTGCACGGCAACATATCGGGAATGAGAAAGTCGTCAAATTGCCTACTTTGATCCAAACAATTGGCCAATTCTTTAAAAATCTATTTGCAAAAAAATAGAAAATCCTGTATAATCTAGGAAACGGATAAGTAAGACTATCGCTTCTTTCAGAAAGTCTGCGGGTGCTGCGAGCAGATAGGAGCCTAGTGTGAAATTCTACCGTTGCAATACAACTACATACATAATCAAGTGCACACCTGTGAAGTTGGATGGAACCGCGGCCTAGCCGCTCCAACAGTTTCCTCGGTGTGCTTTTATTTTTGGAGGTCTTATGTTAGATTTAAAACGTATTCGTACAGACTTTGATGCTGTCGCAGAGAAATTAGCTACCCGTGGCGTAGCAGCTGATGTGCTCAATCAAATGAAGGAAATTGATGAGCAACGACGTGATTTGCTGGTGAAAGTAGAAAATCTCAAAGCAGAACGCAACACCGTTTCTGCAGAGATTGCCCAAGCTAAGCGCAACAAAGAAAATGCAGATGACAAGATTGCAGCCATGCAAAAACTATCTGCTGAAGTCAAGGATTTGGATGCTACTTTGGCTGAATTGGATGCTAAATTGACCGAGTTCACCACAACCCTGCCAAACATTCCGCACGATAGCGTGCCAGTCGGGGCAGACGAGGATGACAATGTAGAGGTCCGTCGCTGGGGTACACCGCGCCAATTTGACTTTGAAGCTAAGGCTCACTGGGATTTGGGTGAAGATTTGGATATCCTGGACTGGGAGCGTGGAGCAAAAGTTACGGGAGCCCGTTTCCTCTTCTACAAGGGCTTGGGAGCTCGTTTGGAGCGCGCTATCTACAACTTCATGCTGGATGAGCATGGCAAAGAAGGTTATACAGAAGTCATCACTCCCTATATGGTCAACCATGACTCTATGTTTGGTACCGGGCAATATCCTAAGTTCAAAGAAGATACGTTTGAACTGAGCGACACTAACTTCGTGCTCATTCCGACTGCTGAAGTTCCACTGACCAACTACTATCGAGACGAAATTCTAGACGGCAAAGACTTGCCAATCTACTTCACAGCTATGAGCCCATCATTCCGTTCTGAAGCTGGTTCTGCTGGTCGTGACACGCGCGGTCTGATCCGCCTACACCAATTCCACAAGGTTGAAATGGTGAAATTTGCCAAGCCAGAAGAATCTTATGAAGAGCTAGAAAAGATGACTGCCAATGCAGAAAACATCCTGCAAAAGCTCAATCTTCCTTACCGCGTTGTTGCTCTTTCTACTGGCGACATGGGCTTCTCAGCTGCTAAAACCTACGACTTAGAAGTCTGGATTCCAGCTCAGAACACCTACCGTGAAATCTCTAGCTGCTCTAACACAGAAGATTTCCAAGCTCGTCGTGCCCAAATCCGCTACCGTGACGAAGCAGATGGCAAGGTCAAACTCCTCCACACTCTCAATGGTTCTGGATTGGCTGTCGGACGCACAGTCGCTGCTATCTTGGAAAATTACCAAAATGAAGATGGTTCTGTGACCATTCCTGAAGTCCTACGTCCTTACATGGGTGGCTTAGAAGTCATCGCACCAAAATAAACAATGAAAGGTCCGAAACAATCGGACCTTTTCTTATTTCTCCTTAAGGAGAAACTCAACAGTTCAAAAAAATAAACGAAATATAGGATTTTCTACTTTAAAAGAGAGTGGGACAGAAATCGGTAATTCGTTAGAATTCGATTTCGTCGTCCCACCTCCGCACAGTTAGTAGGGCTGTAAAAGATGATGAAATCAGCGTAGTAGAGCCCACTCAGCCACTGCGTCTTGCTCTACAATCCAAAGAAAAGAGGCTAGGACTTTTGTCCCAGCCTCTTTTCTTTTATTTAACGTGACTTGCTAACTCTTCTTGAGCTTTTTTATTTGATTCTTCTTTTTCTTTTTCCCATTTTTCCAATGCTTTTTGATAATCAGCTACTGTCAGAACCTTATCTTGAAGCTCCATTCCCTTAAATACATAGACATCACCCTTGATACCTACATAAGAGTAGGCTTTGGTAAATGGTACAACTTTTTGAACCATTGGTGAGGCACCTGCAGAAATAGACGGGATCACAATGGAACTATCTGTTAACCAAGCCTGCGCTGCTGCATATTTCGTATAGCGAGCATTGGTATCTTGCTTTTCTGCATCTGCCTGATCCAAAAGCGCTTTGTAGTCCGTTAAACCAACTTTGGAAGCAAGGTCTTGGTTTTGGCCTTTTGTCAGACCAATATTGTCCAAGATATCCCCTGTCTCTGGGTTAAAGATATTCAGATAAGTCACTGGGTCTTGGTAGTCTGCTGACCAACCAGACATATTGAGGTCATAGTCCTTTTGGGCAGCTGTTTCTGCGAAGTAAGTAGAGTTATCAAAATCGTCTGATGACATTTGATGCACGTCAATCACAACGTTTTCTTGGCCTAGAGCTGCCTCAACAGATTGTTTGAAAGAGTTGGTCCGCTGCACCATGATTTTATCAGTTTGGTCAACTGGTACATCTAGATGAATTGGGAATTCAACTCCCTGTGCTTGCAAAGCTTCTTTTGCCTTAGCAAATTCTGCCTTGGCCTTATCTGGGTTGTAAATGCTGTCCTGGGCATCAGCTAATTTGACACCTTGCCATTCATCCCCATAAGAAGCCAACTGTGATTCAACGACATCCGAGAAATCCTTGCCATCTACTTGCACAAAACTAGGAGGTACAAGCAAGCTTCTGATGATTTTCGTTGCTCCTTCATTACCATTCATCTGAGCACCAAAGGATTTACGGTCAAAAGCGAAGTTAATTGCCTGACGGAAGTCTTTATTTTGAATCGCTTCTTTGCTAGCAGCCTTTTGGGCATCTGTCTTAGAAGTGTGGCTATAAGCCTGACGATTCAAGTTAAAAGCATAGAAATAGCTAGTTGAGTTTTGTGGAGTAAAGATGATGTTGTCTTTGTATTTCTTCTCTACTGATGCGTAGTTTGAGCTAGTCGGATAGAGACGAGCTTGTGTGTAAGCACCATCAGTAAAGTTACGGATCAATGACTCCTGGTCAGAACCATCGTAGTAAGTCAACTTGACATCTTCGATCTTCACATTGTCCTTGTCCCAATAGTTTTGGTTTTTAGAATATTCGATAACAGACTTAGAAGTAAATGACTTTAATACATACGGACCATTGTAGAGGATACCGGAAGGTTTCACGGTACCAAAGTCCTTACCTTCCTTCTTCAGAAATTCTTCGTTAATCGGGAAGAGAATGCCCATGGTTGTCTTAGAATTCCAATAGCTTTCTGGCTGATTCAGGGTGTATTGGACTGTATAATCGTCGATTGCCTTGACACCTACAGTAGAGAAATCATTGCTTTCCCCTTTGATATAAGCATCTAATCCCTTGATAGAGTTTTGCACGATTGGTAATGCTTCTGATTTTTCATCTGCAGCGTGCTTGAGCCCTGTTACAAAGTCTTGTGCCTTGACAGCAGCATATTCTTCACCTTCTGCTGTGTACCATTTAGCATCCTTACGCAACTTATAAGTATAAGTTAGGCCATCTTTAGACACAGTCCAGTCTTCAGCCAATGAAGGGATAAGATTCCCATATTGATCATTTTCTAAAAGACCGTCGACCAAATTGGCAATAACGTCAGAAGTGGAGGAACGATTGGAATTTACATAATCCAATGTATCTGGATCTGTATTATAGACATAAGAATATGTCTTTGCCGAGCTGGTGCTTGGCTTGCCACAAGCAGCTAAGAATAGCGCTGATGCTGCAACCAAACCAGTAATAGCCAACCATTTAGATTTTTTCATGAGCAAATCTCCTTCTTTAGATTATGTATTATTATACATCATTTCTAGACAAATACAAGTCTTATTTTAGAAAAATTTAAATTTCTATGCATTTTTCTTATTCTTATTGAAACAAAATATAGGAAAATTTCTATGCATTTTCATATATTTTCATAAAAATACAGAAATTCTTATAAATAAAAATTTGCTCAATGTTTTACAAAGAATCTTGAATAGGTTTGGCAAAAATATCGGCTTTTTTATGTTACAATATACTTACTACTAATCTAGGGGAAAGAAATGAAAAAACTTTTTATATTCCTACTGCTATTCTTTGGCCTGATTGCCAAGCCCGTTCTGGCAGATGACTATGAAATTGCCGCTAAAAGTGCCATTGCTGTCGATGCAAACTCAGGAAAAATCCTCTATGAAAAGGAGGCTACAAGCCCACTAGAAGTCGGTGCTATTACTAACATTTTGACTGCTTATCTGGTTTACGAGGCCATTGCTGATGGCAAACTGAGCCTAGAAACTGAGGTTGATATTTCTGATTATGCTTACCAGCTGACAGTAAATCCCTCTATCGCGAACCTGCCTCTGGAAGCGAGACGCTACAAGGTAAAGGACTTACTGAATGCCTCTCTTTTGGCCAGTGCCAACAGCGCTACCATTGCTCTGGCAGAAAAAGTTGGTGGAAGCGAGGAAAATTTTGTCAAAATGATGAAAGCCAAACTCAAAGAATGGAATATTTCTGATGCAACCATTGTAAATGCTACTGGTACAGATATTCGTTTACTAGATGGTTCGCTAGAAACTACCAATACCGAAGAGGAGGTCGCAGAGAATTCTAAAAGCAAGAAAAAACAAGAGACTGTCAATAAGTTCAGTGCTTATGATATAGCTGTGATTGCTTCACATCTGATTGATGACTACCCAGAGGTCCTTGGCATCACTTCCAAATCTCATGTGAATTTTGCAGGAATCCAACTAGAAAATCCCAATTTAATGTTGGAAGGCTCTCCTAGTTTTCGGACAGGAGTGAAGGGGTTGAAGACAGGCGGGTCTGAGCAGAATGGTGTTTCATTTGTCGGCGTGACAAGTGAAAAAGGGATGCGATTGATCACAGTCGTTTTAGGAGTCGCACAAGAAGATAACGACCCTAATACCCGTTTTGGCGTTACATCTAGCCTAATGACCTACGTTACACAGAATTTCTCTCCGACAGTCCTTGTCAAAAAAGGGGAAAGATACAACAACTCCCAAGTAGCTATTAGAGACAGCCAAGAGGATAAGGTCGCTGCAGTTGCTAGTGAGGACCTGGTAATCCTAGAACGGATAGCCAATCAGGCTGAACATAAAGTCACCTTTACTCCAAGTCCACAGGAGCTGCAGGCACCCTTGAAAAAGGGTAGTGTAGTGGGCACCCTCACTTATACAGATTCTGAGCCAATCGGCCAGGGCTACATCGAAAATAAGAAAACTTCTATTTCTATGATTACAGAAAAAAAGGTTGAAAAAGCTATCGTTTTCAAAGTCTGGTGGAACGACTTCATCCGCTTTGTCAATGAGAAGTTATAAAAGAAATACCGCGAATCAATTGATTCGCGGTATTTCTATAGTTTGTAAACGTTTAACGTAATAAAAAAAAGTTCTTTGAGGGTTAACTCGCAATCGAGTATCCGCTACTGTTTAACAGATCCTCTGAATTTTTTAAACACTTTGCTTAAGCAAAGATTTATTCACAATTAAAAAGAGGTCAGCGCCTCTTTTTATCCAACAGACCCTTCCATTTCATAGCTGATGAGACGGTTCAGCTCAACAGCGTATTCCATTGGAAGTTCTTTGGTGAATGGCTCAACAAAGCCCATGACAATCATTTCTGTTGCTTCGGATTCCGATAGGCCACGGCTCATAAGATAGTAAAGCTGCTCTTCGGAAATCTTAGAAACCTTAGCTTCATGCTCCAAAGCTACCTGTGAGTTGTGAATTTCATTAAATGGAATAGTATCTGAAGCAGACAAATCATCCATAATAATGGTATCACACTCGATATGGCTGACAGATTTCTTAGAATTGCGAGCAAAGGTCACTTGTCCACGGTAGTCCACCTTACCTCCGCCCTTGGCAATGGACTTGGAAACGATAGATGAACTAGTGTGTGGCGCATTGTGGATCATCTTAGCCCCTGTATCCTGATGTTGACCAGCATTGGCAAAGGCAATAGAAAGCATGGTACCACGCGCCCCTTCTCCATCAAGGTAAACAGATGGGTACTTCATGGTTGTTTTGGCACCCAAGTTTCCATCAATCCACTCAACTGTCGCATCTTTCATAGCCCGAGCTCGCTTAGTTACGAGATTGTAGACATTATCAGACCAGTTTTGAATGGTCGTATAGCGCATATAGGCACCATCAAGAGCAAAGATCTCGACAATAGCCGCATGTAAGCTGTTGCTTGAATAAGTAGGCGCTGTACACCCTTCTACGTAGTGAACACTTGCTCCCTCATCAACGATAATCAAGGTGCGTTCAAATTGACCGGAATTTTCATTGTTGATACGGAAATAGGTTTGTAGCGGAATATCCACTTTGACACCTTTTGGCACATAGATAAAGGTACCACCAGACCAGACGGCGGAGTTGAGAGCTGCTAGCTTGTTATCTGTTGGAGGGACCATCTTAGCAAAATACTGCTTGAAGAGCTCTGGGTATTCCTTAAGAGCTGAGTCGGTATCTGTGAAGACGATTCCTAGCTTTTGGAACTCTTCCTTCATATTGTGGTAGACCACTTCGGACTCATACTGGGCAGCTGCACCAGCAAGGTAAGCTCGCTCTGCTTCTGGGATCCCAATCCGCTCAAAGGTTTCCTTGATCTTCTCAGGCACTTCATCCCAGCTTCTAGCTGGCTTATCAGAGGCCTTTTGGTAATAAATCAAGTCATCAAAATTAATTTCTGACAAATCTGGTCCCCAAGTCTGCATTGGCATCTTCTTGAAAACCTCGTAGGACTTAAGGCGAAAATCCAACATCCATTCTGGTTCATTCTTGGCTGCAGAAAGCTCACGAATGACCGCTTCATTCAGCCCTTTCCCTGTCGAGATAACAGGCTCAACATCGTCATGGAAACCAAACTTGTACTCACCAAGATCAATTGGTTTTGGTTCTACTCTTTCTTCTGACATAATTTCCTTTCACATTCTTACTTTTTATCTTCTTCAATTGCTCGCTTAAGGGCATTCCAACCCAAGGTCGCACACTTAATCCGCTGCGGGAATTTGGCAACGCCAGCCAAAAAGGCTCCATCTCCCAATTCTTTCTGGCGACTGTCTTCTTGGCCCTGAACCATCTGCGAGAAGACTTCTGCTAATTCCAGCGCCTGCTCTTTTGTCTTGCCCAGAACCGCATCCGTCATCATGCTGGCCGAAGCCGTTGAGATAGTACAGCCGGAATTTACAAAGGCAATATCCTCAATCTGATTTTCAGCATTAAACTTCACAGACAGGCTGATGACATCACCACAGGTCGGATTATTGAGGACTACCTGCTCCACATCTTCCAGTTTCCCATGATGATGGGGGTGAGCCGAGTGATCGGTCACAACCGCCTTGTATAGACTGTCTAACTTAGAAAGCGCCATTGAAAAACTCCTTTGTCTTTTCTAAAGCATCTACCAACTTGTCACAATCCGCATAGGTATTGTAGATATAAAAGCTGGCCCGCACAGTCGCTGGCACCTGCAGGTAGGTGAGCAAAGGCTGAGCACAATGGTGACCCGCCCGAACAGCCACTCCTTCATAATCTAGAGCTGTTGCGACATCATGTGGATGGAGACCATCCAGATTAAAGGCAATCACGCCTGAGCGCTGGGCCAAATCCTGAGAGCCATAAATGGTCAAGCCTTCCACAGCCTGTAACTTAGGAAATACGTAGGCAATCAGGTCCTGCTCATGCTGAGCAATGGCATCCATCCCCAAGTCTTCCAAATAATCAATGGCCGCCGCAAGTCCGATTGCTCCTGCCATATTCGGAGTGCCGGCCTCAAATTTCCAAGGAAGTTCCTTCCAGGTCGCTTCCTGCTCATAGACGAAATCAATCATTTCGCCACCGAACTCGACCGGCGACATCTGCTCCAGCAACTCTTCCTTGCCATAGAGAACCCCGATACCAGTTGGACCTGCCATCTTATGCCCTGAAAAGGCGAAGAAGTCCACATCCAAATCCTGCACATCAATCTTCATGTGCGGAATGGATTGAGCTCCATCTACCACCAAAAGCGCTCCTTGCTGATGAACCAACTGGGCAATCTCCTTGATGGGGTTGATGACACCCAGGACATTGGAAGCATGAGCCAGAGAGACAAACTTTGTTCGCTCATTGAGCTTGGCACGGAAATCCTCCATATCCAGAGCACCGTCTTTGAGATAGACATAGACCAACTTGGCTCCAGTCTTCCTACAAGCTTCCTGCCAAGGAATGACATTGGAATGATGCTCCATGATAGAGATCAGCACTTCATCACCAGGCTGCAGACTTTCAGCCGCAAACTGAGCCACCCAATTGAGACTCGTCGTGGTTCCTCGCGTAAAGAGGACTTCTCTGCTAGAAGCCGCATTGATAAAAGAACGAACTCTTTCCCTAGCTGCTTCATAGGCCGCTGTCGCTCGCTCGGCTAGCGTATGCACACCGCGGTGGACGTTGGCATTGTCCCTAAGATAGTAGTTCTCGATAGCCGCCAGCACCTGCTTGGGTTTCTGGGTTGTCGCCGCATTGTCCAAATAAACCAAAGGCTCATCATTGACAATTTGGTCCAAAATGGGAAAATCTTGCTTGATTGCTTCTGCATTAAATCCAGACATAAAGACTCCTATCTACTTACGCGGGACAAGGCCCAGCTTTTTATCTTTTTGCGAGAATAATATCGATATTTTCAATCATTTCATCACGGACTTCTTTAACAGGGATTTCTACAATCACTGAGCCTAAGAAGCCGCGCACGACCAAGCGCTCAGCTGTCGCCTTATCAAGACCCCGACTCATGAGGTAGTACATATCCTCTGGATCCACCTGGCCGATAGAAGCTGCGTGACCAGCTGTCACATCGTTCTCATCAATCAAAAGGATGGGATTAGCATCTGAGCGTGCTTGATCAGACAGCATAAGAACTCGGCTTTCCTGCTGCGCATCTGCTCCCTTAGCGCCTTTGATAATATGTCCGATACCATTGAAAGTCAAGGTTCCTTTTTCTAGGATAACCCCGTGCTGCAGGATATTTCCGATAGAGTTGCAGCCATAATTAGTTACGCGGGTATCAATCCCCTGAACCTGCTTGCCACTTGAGAGCGCCACTACTTTCATATCCGCATGGCTTCCATTACCGTAAAGGTCGCTATCAAAGTCAGCCACGACATTGCCTTCGTTCATAACGCCGATAGCCCAGTCAATCATGGCATCATTATCCAGCTTACCACGACGGCTGATATAAGCCGTTACATTTTCGCCCAAACGGTCAATAGCTGAAAACTTAATCTGAGCTCCAGCCTGAGCAATAACTTCGACAGTGATATTGGCAGTTGCTGGAACAGAGCCCTCGCCGTAAGTTTCCAAGCGTTCCAAGTAGTTAACCTTGGAATGCTTGCCTGCGATAATCAAAATATGCTTGTTAAAAGGAACATCGCTTTCGCTGTCCTGATAAAAAATTCCTTCAATCGGCTGGTCAATCTCAACATTGTCCGGTACATAAAGAACCGCACCGCTGTTAAAATAGGCAGTGTGATAAGCCGCCAATTTGTCCTCGTCATACTTGACCGCAGACATAAAATGCTTCTCTACTAACTCTGGTATCTCTTCCAAAGCTGTGTGGAAATCAGTGAAGACCACACCTTGGGCTGCCAAGTCAGCTGGCAATTGCTCAAGGACAGTTTGGGTTCCCATTTGGATGAACTTGAGATTGTCTCCAAGAGCCGTGAAATCTGGCACATTGGTCAAAGGCTCGCTATCAGCAATCCGTCCGTCTCCCAGATTCCAGCGGTGAAATTTAACCCGCTCAATAACTGGCAAGTCCAGTTGATCAATCCGGTCAAAGGCCTGCTGACGGAGATCAGCCAACCATACTGGTTCTGCGTGAACTTGTGAAAATTCGTGAATTAATTCTTTCGTCATGTCATTCTCCTATCTTTTATCAAAGTCAAAAGAATGTTTGACTAGACTTCTTCAGTATAGTTGAAGCCCAACTCTTCAGCCAATTTGGCATAGCCTTCTTTTTCCAAGCGAACTGCCAATTCTGGACCGCCAGAAAGAACAACTTTCCCCTCCATCATGACATGAACCACGTCTGGAGTGATATAGTTGAGCAGGCGTTGGTAGTGGGTGATGATCATAGCGCCAAAGCCCTCTCCACGCATAGCGTTGACCCCTTTAGACACGACCTTGAGAGCGTCGATATCCAGACCTGAGTCAATCTCATCCAAAAGCGCAAAAGTTGGCTCTAGCATGAGCAACTGCAGGATTTCATTGCGTTTTTTCTCACCACCTGAAAAACCTTCATTAAGGTAGCGCTCAGCCATCTCTTCTTTCATGTTGAGCAATTCCATCTTTTCATCTAGTTTAGTAATGAAGTCGCGGACAGAGATTTTTTCATCGTCTTCCTTGCCAGCATTCATGGCCGCACGGAGAAACTCTGCATTAGTAATACCAGGAATTTCACTAGGATACTGCATCGCAAGGAAAAGACCCATACGAGCTCGTTCATCCACTTCTAGCTCCAAGATATTAACCCCATCAAAAAGCACCTCTCCTTGAGTCACTTCGTAGTTAGGATTGCCCATAATGGCTGCAGACAAGGTAGATTTCCCTGTTCCATTTGGACCCATGATCGCTGCAACTTCTCCCGTTTTCAGAGTAAGATTTACTCCTTTGAGAATTTTTTTCCCTTCAATTTCAACATGAAGATCTTTGATTTCTAAGACAGACATTTCTTTTTCCTTTCTTTGCTTAGCTGATTTACATACTTTAGTATACCAAAAAAAAGCCCAAAAGGCTTTTATTTTGTTTAGAACTATTCTTGTTTGTGTTTCTTTTGGTATCTCTTCTCTCGAACTTCTTCTCTATAAGAGGAGTTTCCGATAAAGCGCAGGATATTGAGCAGAGGCGTCCTCTGCGGCCCCAGAACCCCTATTAGTTCTACCAAGAGTTCAACACCTAGCAGAAGACCAATTACGAGGAGGAGGCCACCGATGCGGGTCGATACATTTAGCAGGAGGGAAATCATTGAGAAAATCATCGAAATTCCATAGATAACCAGAACTGTTCCCCGATGTGTCAATCCTAAGGACAAGAGCCTATGGTGAAGGTGGTGGCGGTCAGGCTGGTAAAATTTCTGACCAGACAAAGTCCGACGAACGATTGCTAAAAAAGTATCGGTAATCGGTACACCCAAAATAATCATAGGCGTGACAATCGCTACCGCCGTCGCATTTTTCAAGCCTTGTAGAGACAGGACCGAAATCATAAAACCGATGAAAAGAGCCCCCGTATCCCCTCCATATATAATGGCTGGATGATAATTGTAAGGAAAGAAGCCAGCAATAGAGGCAACTAAAACCAAGATTGTCAAAGTCAGGAATAAATTATGACCCGGTAAGAAAAAGTAGGAAACAATGCCCATAGTCAGCAAGGAAATAATGGAGACCCCGCTGACAAGACCGTCTAAACCATCCATGAGATTGACCGCATTGGTAATAGAGACAATCCAGAGAATGGTCAGAATAAAAGATAACCAAGGTGGGAAAAAGAGATGGGGACCACCAAAAGGAATCTTAAAGTCATCCAAGCGGAAATCCGTCAGCCACCAAATCAGGCAGGCAGCCAGCACAATCCCCCCTAACTTCATCAAAGGACTTAATTCTTTAATATCGTCGATAAGCCCCGTCAGGGCAACAAGCAAGCCCCCCAACACAACCGGCCAAATATAGTCAAAATAAGTCTGTTCAAAAAAAGTGACGCCAACAATCTGCGGCATGAAGACCAAAGTTGCCAAGGTAAAAGCCGTCACAACTGCCAGACCGCCTGCACTCGGCATGGGCTTCTTATTGATTCGTCGAGCATTAGGATAGTCGACTGCATCCATTTTAAAAGCCAAGAGCCGAACGAGGGGAGTCAGCAAAACTCCAACAAAAAATGTCGCCAGCAGCACCAAAATGAACTTCAATGGAAAAGCAATCATACGCATTCAACTTTCTGCAACTGTTGGATGGCTTCTGTCACCAAAAGCAGACGCCCGTGTTCTTGTAGGACAGAACGTGTAATATCTGTATCCTCAGCAAATTCACGCATTTTAGCCAGTAACCAAGCTGGATAAAGAGCAGGTTGCTCTTCCAAATCTACCAAAATAGTCAGGTAATAGGCAGAGTCATATTTATAAAGTTCTGATAGGTCTATTGGGTAGTCAACCGTTTTGGCGAAAGAAACTGCACTCTGCAAATCAGTAAATGACAAAATATAGTAGACATAACGGTCTAGATTTTCTTCCCTATCTTCTGAAGAATCTACAGAGGCCTCCTGATCAGCCTCTGCTGCTTCTAAAGATTTGACCGCCTCAAGGTCATCCTTACTCTTTTCAAAGATATTTTTTTCCAAAGTCTTTAAGAATTCATCTGGCGACATCTGGCTAAGTTCATCCATGTCTGGTAGATTACCCAAGTCTTCAAAATTCAAATTCTTATCAATCTTGGATCTCGTCACAAAGACATCCAGCTTGTCTGGCTTAGGCGTCACTCGAAAGCTTAGCATACCACTGTCTAAAAAGCTTTCCGGCATTTCCAGCTCATCCAAAATAGTATAGAAAAACTCTTCTGTTTTTTCTTGGGGAACTAGGAAATCTGCAATTTCCATTCCGTGTTCTTCCAAATCTTCCAACTGAATGGTGATTTTAATCGTCGAATCATTAATCTGTTTCACTTCCATCTCATCAACCTCATACTTTCATAGTCTTTCTATTATACTAAAATTCTAAACTTATTTCAAAAAAACAACTGGTCAAATAAGAAAAGGCTGGGAAAATTTCCCAAGCCTTGATTAACCAATAATGACCTTGATCAGACCGTAAACCAACAGCAAAACTCCGAGTCCGATCCGATATTTACCAAAGATTGTAAAGTCATGATTCTTGACATAGTCTGTCAGGAAGCGAATCACATAAAGACTGACACCGAAGGCCACTCCCATCGCTACCAATAAAAGGAATAATTGATCGAAACCTAAAGAATTACCCTTGATAATAAATTTCAGGATTTTCAGCCCACTTGCACCAAACATGATTGGAATACCCAAGTAGAAAGTAAACTCTGTCACAACTGGTCGGCTGACACCATTCAAGAGACCACCGACAATGGTCGCACCTGAACGACTAGTTCCTGGAAAGAGGGACAAAACTTGGAAAAGACCGATATAAAGAGCGGTTTGATAAGGAAGTCTACTCAATTCTGTAACAGTCGGTTCCACCTGCTCTCGTTTTTCCAGATAGATAAAGGCAACCCCGTAGATAATCAGCATGATTGCGACGGATACCAGATTATAAAAATGTTCTTCAAACCAATCGTCTAGGAAAAGACCGATGATTGCAGCTGGCAAAGCAGCAACGACTACCTTGGCCCAGAGCTGCCATGTCAGCTGAATTTGACGAGCTGTTTTCCCTGGTTTAAAAGGGTTGAGCTTATCAAAATAAATCACCACAACCGCCAAGATGGCTCCCAGTTGAATGACAACATTGAACATTTCCATGAAGGCTGGATTTTCATTTTTATACTTAATAAAATCTTGAATCAGAATCAAGTGGCCGGTACTCGAAATGGGTAGCCACTCTGTAATTCCTTCAACAATTCCATAAATAATGGACTTTAAAATTTCAATAATAAACATAGATAACTCCTAAAACAACTTTAACATTTATTATACCACATATTGGAGGAGAGGAAAAGCTTTCTCAAGGGCTTTAGCAAGCTTTTTATCAAAAGGCTCCGCCCCCGCCGCCTCCACCGCCACCAGAGAAGCCACCTCCTGCTCCGCCTCCCGATGAAACAGAGAAATGACTGGCCGTCGAGGCAATGTGGCCATAATTTGAAAAACTATGGGAACTTGCGTAAAAAATAGGATGAAGATTGTATTGTACATAAGTATTCATAGACGCGTTTTCCAAGGAAATCTGACGCAGCTTCATGACCCGACTAACACGATCCGCATAGCCAAATAGGGTAGCATAGACCAAAAGTCGGTTCCACAGAACAATGCCCTCTACCTCGGTATCGTATAGGCGAGCGATATAGCGTAGCATATTCGCAAAGCTATTCCAGAGATAGAAATCGTGGGCTCCCTCATCGCTCAAGACACCATCCCGCTGATATAACTGCAAGGCCCTGCCCAGCAGAACGGTCAACACCGAAGCAACAGCTGCAAGCGGAAGATAGGACCAAATAAAACCGTCTAGCTTGATCAAATAGATAAAAAATGTCAAGAGAGACAAGCCAAAAGCAAGGAAACTTGCCATTAGAGCCAACCACAAGAGAAGCTTTTCTCCTCGTTTCAAAGGACGATAGTGATCCAGCAAGTTTAGCTTCCGAATCTCCTTTAATACTTGTTCAGACAAAAGGTTTAAATCAGTTGAAAAGCGAGTTTTTATCCGATTACCTATTTGGCGGATTCGTGCTTCATCTGTTGATTTTTTATTTTTATACAGGTCTTCTGAAATCTGATAAGATTCAAACAAGTCTGCTACAGCCGCCTGTTTATGGTCACCAAATGCCATCTGTAGGAATTGACCTTCAAACTCTGACAAACCTTTTTTAGAAGTTGGTTTCAAGATTGGCTTGTCTGCAGTTCCTAAAAGCTCTATGTAGCCTCGATCCATCAAATCCAGCAAGGTTGCCTGCACTAGATTTTCAAATTTTAAATGCGCCCGTCCGCCACTGGTCGGATCAACTTCCCTCATATCCACAGCAAAGATATTGGCCGCTACAATGAGAGGGGCCAGATCTTGCGGAGCTTCATAGAGCCGAGCGTCTTTAGGAAAAGCTTGGCTAGGGCGAATCTTAATCCGAAAAATCAGATAAAATATCCCCGAAAGCATCAGCAAGAACAAGCCCAAAAGTGGCAGATAAACTTTCCCCAAGCGATGATAAAACTGGCTCTTAGCTACAATCTCTTTCTCAACTGCTTGAAAAGTCTGTAGATAGTCGGTCGCTTTTGGATCCTCTACTGCCTGATGCAGAGCTTGGCGATGCCAATATCCATGCAGTTCAACCTTCTTCCTGCTAGGCAAATGAGATAGCTGTATCCGATAATCACCTCGGTCCCTATTTATAGTGGCCGATTGGCCAAAATAACCTGTATGGACATACATGTCCGTTAAGGTCCAAGTTCCCAGGCCCCAAACCTTAATCGTCACATTTTGCAGCTCTTCTTCCCAATCACTGATCGGCGTCCATTTGAGCTCTGCAATATCTTTATGGAGAAACAGAAGATTGGTCAGGTTCCATGTGACTGTTACTTTGACCGTGTCGCCTTCTTTACCAGCATTGTAAATCTTAACCTCGTAGCCATCTCCTAAATCCGTGACTCGTGGCTCAAAGTCATACTTTACGACTCCATTCGTTTTCACAGAAACTTTTGGATCTGAATCAATAGCAAAGCCTTCTGGCATCTTTCCTGCTGAGCCTAGGGAGACCATCTGGCCATTGTAATCATCATCAAAATGATAAGTCACCTCTTCTGTATAGGTGGCTGTATTATCGGCGTGGATCTCCAAATCTCCTTGATATGACTGGATTTGATAGTCTAAAGCTGACACCGTTCCAGCAAAAAATAAACTCAAAAAAAGAATAAAAATCCCTAACAAGTACCTTTTCATAAACCAAAGTCCTTTTCTAAATCTTTATCCTATTATAGCATTTTTCTCAAGTAAGGGCTTACCAGGATTGAAAAGTCGAATATTTTTCGGTAGAATAGAAAGAACTATTTTAGAAGGACTAGGAGAGAATATGAAAAAATTCATTTTAACCTTATTGACAGCCCTCCTCGTCTGTCTGGGAACCCTTACCGTAGCTCAGGCGGATGATTATCTTAGAATTGGGATGGAAGCGGCCTATGCCCCTTTCAACTGGACCCAAGATGATGATTCAAATGGTGCTGTTAAAATCGAAGGAACAAATCAGTATGCCAATGGCTACGATGTCCAAGTTGCCAAGAAGATTGCTCAGGAAATGGGCAAGGAACCTCTAGTTGTGAAAACCTCTTGGAATGGACTGATTCCAGCCTTGACCTCTGGTAAAATCGATATGATTATCGCTGGTATGAGCCCAACAGCTGAACGGAAAAAAGAAATCGCCTTTTCTAACAGCTACTATACCAGTGAGCCTGTTATGCTGGTTCGAAAAGACGGTAACTACGCCAATGCCAAGACTCTCAAGGACTTTAAAGATGCTAAAATCACCTCTCAGCAAGGTGTCTATCTTTACAATCTGATTTCTCAACTGCCAGGTGCTAAGCAAGAGACCTCCATGGGAGATTTCGCCCAAATGCGTCAAGCTCTAGAATCTGGTGTTATTGACGGATACATCTCTGAACGTCCCGAAGCTCTGACAGCTGAAGCTGCCAACTCTAAGTTCAAAATGATCCAATTTAAAGAAGGATTTGAGGTCGGCGAAGAAGATGCCTCCATCGCTGTCGGCATGCGTAAAGACGACAGCCGAATCGAGCAAGCTAATGCAGCTATCGCTAAACTCTCAACGGATGACCAAGTCCAGCTGATGGATCAAATGATTAAGAATCAGCCTGTAGATACTGATACCGACGATGCTGAAGATACATTCTTCAACAAAGTTTTTAAGATTTGGAAGGAAAATTGGCCACAATTCTTACGTGGAGCTGGTTTGACCTTGCTCATTTCCATCACAGGAACAATCGCTGGCCTCCTCATCGGTTTGCTGATTGGGGTCTATCGGACAGCACCCATTTCAAAAAATAAGGCTCTAGCCTTCTTACAAAAACTATTCGGTTGGTTCCTCAATGTTTACATTGAAATCTTCCGTGGTACGCCTATGATTGTACAATCCATGGTTATCTACTATGGAACAGCTCAGGCCTTTGGTATTTCGATTGATCGGACGGCTGCAGCCATCTTCATCGTCTCTATCAATACTGGTGCTTACATGAGTGAAATTGTCCGTGGTGGTATCTTTGCTGTTGACAAGGGACAATTCGAAGCAGCTACTGCGCTCGGAATGACCCATGGTCAAACCATGCGCAAGGTCGTCCTACCACAGGTAGTTCGCAATATTCTGCCTGCGACGGGGAATGAATTTGTCATCAATATCAAGGATACATCTGTCCTCAATGTTATCTCTGTGGTGGAGCTCTACTTCTCAGGAAATACCATTGCAACTCAGACCTATCAGTATTTCCAAACCTTCACCATTATCGCAGTTATTTACTTTGTCTTGACCTTTACCGTCACTCGAATCCTACGTTTCATCGAGCAGAAATTTGACACAGATCATTACACAACAGGTGCCAACCAAATGCAGACGGGAGAATTGAAACAATGACCGAAACAATTTTAGAAATTAAAAATCTCAAAAAATCTTATGGGGAGAATCAAGTCTTAAAAGACATTTCTCTGACTGTCCATAAAGGCGAAGTTATCTCCATTATCGGAAGTTCAGGTAGCGGAAAATCAACCTTTCTCCGCTCCATCAACCTCCTAGAAACACCTACTGCTGGCGAAATTCTCTACCGCGGAAAAAATGTCTTGGACGAAAACTACGACCTGACTCATTACCGCGAAAAATTAGGCATGGTGTTCCAAAGTTTTAATCTTTTTGAAAATCTCAATGTCCTAGAAAATACCATCGTAGCTCAGACAACCGTGCTCAAAAGAGAGCGCGCTGAAGCAGAAAAGATTGCCAAAGAAAATCTAGAAAAGGTAGGTATGGGGGAGCTCTACTGGCAAGCCAAGCCTAAACAACTCTCAGGTGGACAAAAGCAGCGGGTTGCCATTGCACGTGCGCTTTCCATGAATCCTGATGCCATCCTTTTCGATGAACCAACTTCAGCTCTTGACCCAGAAATGGTTGGCGAAGTCCTGAAAATCATGAAAGAATTGGCTAAAGAAGGCCTGACTATGATTGTCGTAACCCACGAAATGGAATTTGCCCGCGATGTTTCCAGCCGTGTTATCTTTATGGATAAGGGCGTCATCGCAGAAGAAGGCACTCCACAAGAATTCTTTACCAATCCTAAAGAAGAACGAACCAAGGAATTCCTACATCGCTTCTTGAAATAAACAACCAATCAAACAAACAAGACGGAAAAAGATACATCCGCCTTGTTTTTTTATTCGCAAAATAAAAAAGCGGGTTTCCCCACTTTCCGAAGATTAGTCTTCAAACTTTTCATGATTCTTATCGTAGAAATCAATCAAGCCAAGAGCTGTTTCAAAAGAAATATTCTTTACTTTTGCACGTCCTTGAGCAAGAGCAATAATTGACATTTCACGCGCGTTTGTTTCTTTACTAATACGGTAACCTGTAATTTTTTTGTCACGAACCCATCCAACGACTGACTCTACTTTTTCAAAATTTGATTTAGCCATTTCTTACTCCTCTCTAACTTATTTCGAATACTAATATAATGGTTTTTATACAGTTTGTCAACTTAGAAAAACCAAAACAAACAAATTAAATAATTCTGAATATTCTATATTTATTTAGCTTTGAGGGCTGAAAGGATCTGGGTGCGAATACTCTCCACTCCATCAGGATTTGCTGGAAGGAAGATCGTGTTATTTCCTTGCTTATCTGCAAAATTATTCAAGGTATCTAAATACTGGTTAGTCAAGAGGATGGACATAATCTGTTCTTCTGTCAACTCAACATTGGCGCCTTTAAGCTCCTTAATTGAGTCTGCTAAGCCGTCTACGATTGCCTTCCGCTGCTCTGCAATACCGACCCCATGAAGACGGTCTTTCTCAGCCTCAGCTTCTGCAGCAGTAACGATTTTGATCTTATCTGCTTCTGCCAATTCCTGAGCTGCCACGCGCTTGCGTTGAGCCGCGTTGATTTCGTTCATAGATTGCTTGACTTCTGCATCTGGCTCAACCTTGGTAATCAAGGTCTTGACAATGATGTAGCCATAAGTCGACATTTCTTCAGCTACCTGCTTTTGAACTTCTAGGGCGATCTCATCTTTCTTTTCAAAGAGCTCGTCCAAGGTCAGCTTAGGAACAGAGGAACGCAAAGCGTCTTCGATGTAGGACTTAATCTGCGCTTCTGGCCGCATGAGTTTATAGTAAGCATCCGTGACATTGTGTTCATTTACCCGATACTGAGTCGCAACATTCATGGTCACAAAGACATTATCCTGAGTCTTGGTCTCAACAATAATGTCGCTCTGTAGCAAACGCAACTGAACACGAGCGGCGATTTTATCAATCCCCAAAGGCAAACGGACATTCATCCCACTTGTACTAGTCTTGTGGTAACGACCAAAACGCTCAATGATGGCAACAGATTGCTGGCGCACGACATAAAGCGAGCTAAATGCCAATAGACCACAAAGAAGAAGAAAAATGAGAAAGAAGAAAAAGAAATTCAGTAACATAAGCGCATCTCCTTAATTTAATATAGTATATTCTAGCACAGTCCTCACTCACTTGCAATTAAAAAGTGGGATTTTACTAAAATATTCTTAGGATCAGACTAACATGTTGTAAAGCGTTTCATTTCCGTTTAGATTGATGAAGGAAGGATCAAAATGCTCGATTCGATTGATCAGACCCGCATAGTCATGTTTATTGGCCAGAGCAATCCCAATCAGGACCGGTCCGGTTCCTTTGCTGGCCCGCTTGATGTATTCAAATCGAGTGATGTCATCATTTGGCCCTAAGATATCATTTACAAATTCACGTAAGGCACCAGGCCGCTGCGGGAAATTCACCACAAAATAATGCTTGATGCCATCATAGATGAGGGCACGCTCTTCCATTTCAGGCATACGGTTAATGTCATTATTTCCGCCCGAAATGATACAGCAGACAGTTTTTCCTTTGATATATTCTCGCAACACTTCCAAGGCTGCTACGCTAGCTGAACCAGCAGGCTCTGCGATGATTCCTTGTTTAGAATAGAGGTCAATCAAGGTTTCTGAAATCAAGCCTTCATCAACCCCGATAAGCGTTTCTACATTCTTTTTCGTTGCTTCATAAGTAGATGCCCCTACCTTTTGGACTGCGATACCGTCCGCAAATTTGTCAATTTCATTGAGTTTGACAGGACCACCTGCTTCAAAAGCTGCTTTCATACTGCGGGCCCCATTAGCCTCTACCCCAATCACTTCAATTTGTGGCTGGCTTTCCTTGATGTAAGTGGATACTCCTGCGATGAGACCGCCGCCTCCTACTGGTACCAAGACCAAGTCTAAATCGATGGACTCCCGAGCTGTATCTTCTAGGATTTCATAAGCAACCGTTCCCTGACCTGCTTGAACATGAGCATCATCAAAAGGATCAATGAAAGTCCGATTTTCCATCCGTGTGAATTCCATAGCCGCCCGAGCAGAAGCATCAAAAGTATCTCCTACTAGCTTAATCGTAACAAAATCTCCACCAAAGAAACGAACCTGTCCAATTTTTTGTTGAGGAGTTGTGATAGGCATAAAAATAGTAGCTGGGATTTTCATTTCATTACAAGTGTATGCGACACCCTGAGCGTGATTGCCCGCAGAAGCGCAGACAACCCCACGTTCTCGCTCTTCTTTACTCAACTGAGAAATGGCATAATAGGCACCACGGATTTTGAAAGAACGAACACGTTGGGCATTTTCCTTTTTAAGATAAATTTTTGCCCCGTACTTCTCTGACAAGTAATGATCATAATCAAGCGGTGTATTGACAACAACATCTTTTAATACCTTATGAGCACGGACGATATCTTTTGCTGTTAACATTCCTTTTCCTTTCCAAATGAGGTAAACAAACTCAGCTGGGATACCAGCTGAGTTTTCCACACAATCTTAGTTGTAGATCTTGAAAGCGTCGTCGTCATTTTTACCAACGAATGGCATTGCTTTACGCAATTCCGCACCGACTTTTTCAATTTCAAGGTTAGCTGCTTGTTCACGGTAAGCAGTGAGTTTTGGACGTCCAGCCTTGTAGTCATTTACAAAGTCATTTGCAAATTTACCATTTTGAATGTCTGCAAGAACTGCTTTCATGTTTTCTTTGACTTGCTCAGTAATCACACGTGGACCTGATACATAGTCACCATATTCAGCAGTGTTTGAAATAGATTGGCGCATTTTCTTGAATCCACCTTCATAGATCAAGTCCACAATCAGTTTCATTTCGTGCAGCACTTCAAAGTAAGCCAATTCTGGAGCATAGCCTGCTTCTGTCAAGACTTCAAAACCTGCTTCGATCAGGGCAGTCAAACCACCACAAAGTACAGCTTGTTCACCAAAGAGATCTTCTTCAGTTTCTTCTTTGTAAGTTGTTTCAAGCAAACCAACACGAGCTGCACCAACACCTTTACACCAGTCCATAGCGATATCTTTGGCATTTCCAGTCGCATCCTGATATACCGCGTAAAGAGCTGGAACACCGAAGCCTTCTTCAAAAGTACGGCGAACCAAGTGACCAGGACCTTTTGGTGCACACATGAAGACATCTACATCGGCAGGAACTTTGATAAATTCAAAGTGGATATTGAAACCATGAGCAAATCCAACTGCGTTACCAGCTTCCAAGTTAGGAGCGATTTCTATTTCGTAAAGTTCTTGTTGGATTTCATCTGGAGCCAAGATCATGATAACATCAGCCAATTTAGCAGCTTCTGCTACTGTGTACGTGTCGAAGCCATCTTCTTTAGCTTTGTCAAATGACTTACCAGGACGAACACCGATAATCACATCATGACCTGTATCACGCAAGTTTTGTGCATGAGCATGACCTTGTGAACCATAACCGATAACGGCGATCTTTTTACCGTCAAGTGCTGCTACTTTTACATCTTTTTCGTATTCCATTGTTACTGCCATAATGTTTACTCTCTTTTCTATTTTTATTGCCTCTTAGGCGGTTTTAACAAATTTAAGCCGGATTTTATACTCACTGAAAATCAAAGTTCAAACTAGGAAGCTAGCCACAGGCTGTACTTGGGTACGGTAAGGCGAAGCTGACGTGGTTTGAAGAGATTTTCGAAGAGTATTAATCACGGGTAAAGCCAGTTGCCCCAGTCCGTGCGATATTTCGAATGCCGTAAGGACGGATGACTCGTAAGAGCGCTTCGCTCTTTTCTGCATCGCCCGTCATCTGGATAGTAATCGAGCTTGGCGCCACATCGACTACCGTTGCCCGGAAAGGCTGGATAATGGCCAAGATTTCTGCACGCTTTGCAACTGGTGCCGATACCTTGATTAAAATAACTTCTCGCTCTAGGTGAGGATGATCAGTAATATCTCGCACCCGAATCACATCAATCTGACGATTAAGCTGCTTGATAATCTGCTCCACTTCATTGAGGGAATTTACATCAATGATAATGGTGATCCGAGAAACATTTTCATCCTCGGTCGCACCGACAGAGATACTTTCGATATTGACCTGACGTCTGGAAAGCACACCAGTGAAGCGATTCAGAACACCCGAACGATTTTGGAGTTTAGCTGTCAACATTCTACGCATGGAACTTCACCCCCAACATCTCATGATTGCTCTTGCCAGCTGGCACCATTGGAAGCACGTGCTCCTTGCGGGAAATATCTACCTCGATAAACATCGGTATATCTTCCTTTAGGACTTCCAAATCTTGAGCAATGGTCTCGGGATTATCAAATTTATAGGATTTGACACCATAAGCCTGAGCCATCAGCTGAAAATCTGGCAAACTGTCAAAGACTGACTCGGAGGTACGACCATCATAGAAGGCTTCCTGCCACTGGCGAACCATACCTAGCGAATGATTATTGAGCATGATGACCTTAATCGGAATCTTGTAGATATTGAGAATAGCCATCTCTTGGTTTGTCATTTGATAGCCACCGTCTCCGACAAAGAGCACCACTTCCTTATCCGGATTGGCAATCTTGGCCCCAATCGCTGCTGGAACACCAAAGCCCATGGTTCCAAGACCACCAGACGTGACGAGCTGACGCTCGTTGCGATAAGGATAGTACTGGGCTGTCCACATTTGGTGCTGGCCAACATCCGTGACCACAATGGCGTCGCCCTTGGTCAACTCACCCACGCGCTCAATAACAGCCTGAGGTTGGACAACTCGTTCCTTCTTATCATAAGAGCGTACCCGCTCCTTGTCTCGTGTCACCTTTTCTATCCACTTGCTGGTATTGTTGTGCACTTGCTCTTCTTCAAGCAACATTTGCAAAGCTTTCTTGGCATCTCCTACAATAGGAATATCCACGCTGATGATCTTACCGATCTCTGCTGGATCGATATCAATGTGGGCCACCTTAGCACTTTTAGCAAAGGTCTTAGGATTACCAGTCAGACGGTCATCAAAACGACAACCAATACTAATCATGAAGTCCGCTTCCGTCATCGCAATATTAGCCGCGAAAGAACCATGCATGCCACCCATACCTAAGAACAAAGGATGATCTGTCGCAATCGTTCCCTGACCTAACAATGAGGTCACTACTGGAATCTGATACCGCTCTGCAAAAGCAACCATCTCCGCTGCTGCCCCTGCATAGCTAATACCACCACCAGAAAGAAGAACAGGTTTTTTAGCCTTAGAAAGCTGTTTAAGAATCTTCTTAATCTGTAATTCATTAGGCTCAATTGTTGGTTGATAGCTTGGCAGATGCAACTGAGTGTCATAGATAAAATCCGTATCCAGAGCTGAGACATCCTTTGGCAAATCAATAACGACTGGCCCCGGACGACCTGTGGTCGCAATATGAATGGCCTCCGTAATGATTCTTGGTATGTCTGCCGTCTCCCGTACCTGATAATTGTACTTAGTGATGGGAGTAGTAATACCGACAATGTCGGCCTCTTGAAAGGCATCCTTACCAATGCCTGGTGTCGCTACCTGCCCAGTAAAAACCAAAAGGGGAACACTGTCACTCATAGCGTCGGCGATCCCAGTAATGGCATTGGTTGCCCCCGGACCACTGGTTGCAACGGCCACACCAATTTTCCCAGTAGACTTAGCGTAGCCCTCTGCTTCATGAACACACCCCTGCTCATGGCGACCAAGAATATGGCGGATACCTTTAAAGCTATAAATAGCATCATAGAGGGGCAAGACTGCACCACCAGGATAGCCAAAAATAGTATCAACACCAAGATTTTTCAAGGTTTCCAAGACCAGCTGCGAGCCGGACTTAGGAGTTTCTAATTGGATTCTTTCCATATTTCCCCTTTCATTTATTTACAATTTTCTAAAAATTCAAAAAGCTTTCTACTATGATAACATTTTTGAAAAAAATTGCAAGTATCGCGGATGTTTTTTTTCATTCTGATTGAAAAAAATAAGAAAATCCCGCTAAATCCGAATGTAGCGAGATAGTTATCTTATATCCATCCTTGATCTTGAGCAATTCGGACAGCTTCCATACGATTGTCTGCTGCTAGCTTAGTCAGGATGGTCGACATATAGTTGCGAATAGTTCCATTTGATAAATAAAGTTTTTCAGCAATTTCTTTATTAGAAAGCCCAGTTGCTGCTGCTTCTAAGACTAGAAGCTCCTGATGAGAGAGGGGATTTTTATGAGTCATCAGCACTTCCATAAGTTCAGGTGAGTATTCTTTTTGCCCAGCCAAGACAGTGTGGATGGTCTTCATCAGATCCGCAATGCTACGTTCCTTGAGTACATAGGCATCAACATCTGCCTTGACTGCCCTCTCAAAATAGCCTGGCCGCTTAAAAGTCGTCACAATGATGACCTTGACAGCTGGCTGATGCTCCTTCACCCATTCTAGGACATCCAGCCCTGTCTGATAGGGCATCTCTACATCCAAGATAGCCACATCGACTAGATTGGTCTTGAGTAGCTCCATAGCTTCACGACCATCTGCCGCTTGAGAAACACTAGTAACATCCGGCTGCAACTGCAAGAGCTGGCTAAGGGCATCCCGCAGCATGCTCTGATCTTCTGCTAATAATAACTTCATCGTTCGTCTCCTTTAATCCTATACGGCAAGCGCACGCGAATAATGGTTGGCTTGTGATTGCTGATGACCTCCACGCTACCATCAAGCCCCTCCAAGCGCTCACGTACCGAATGCAAGTCTTGACCCGTCACTTGCTTAAAGCCTCGGCCGTCATCTTCAACTTCCAAGATCAAATCTCGATCCTGACTATACAAATCAATTCTGGACTTCTTGGCCTCCGCATGCTTGATAATATTGGTTGCTAATTCCAACAAAATCATACTAATGGTAAACTGCATTTCCGTAGGGATGCTGGCAACATTGAGCTGATTATGAAGCTCCAAGTCAATATCGCTCATTTCCAGCATGGTTCGGATTGTTGCTAATTCTTCATCTAGCGTCCGCGTCTTGAGATTGTCTACAATCCGTCGAACATCAGCCATGGCCTGCTTACTGATCCGTCGCACTTCTTCCATCTCTTTCTCCGCCTGCTCGTAGGCCTCCATTTGCAGGAATTGTTGGGCAAGCTCTGTCTTAACACTAAGCATGGCAAAGGTATGTCCCAGACTATCGTGTAAATCCCGTCCGATTCGATTGCGCTCATTTTCCGCTAAGAAGAGATTGAGCTGGGCATTCTGCTTACTTTTTTCTTCCTTGAGCTGTTCAGCAACTTGGATACGGTGCAGACCCAGCGTCAAGAAATCCGAAAAGAGAAAGGTCGTTGAGAAAAAGACCAGATAGCCAGTGTTCAATTGATGTTGCAGATACAACCCGACCAAAAGAGCCGGCTGGATAGCTAAGAAACTCCAGAAGCGCCAAGATGTAAAGGAAATTTCCTTATAATGATAAATTAGAAGATTTGATAAATAAAAAATATACCACACAAATCCCCCATTCAGCCAAATGGAAGTGTAAAAAATGTAAGCAAGCATGACCCACCAGGAGAGAGCCTGGTAGAAAGGCTTTTTCTCTGTGAGGATGGCGTAATAGGCCCCTATAAACAATGCTGTCCAAAGCAAAGTCAAAAGCGGGGATTCACCGCTGATGACACCCGCTATTGGAAAGATGATAAAGACCAGAGAAATATGAAACATATGATGTATGTTTTTGAATTTTTCCCACATAGAATTATTTAACCTCAATCCGTTTTTTGAGCTGAAGGACTAAAATGCTAAAGAAAATGGTGTAGGCTAGAACGATTAGCATGGCAGAGACATTCCAGTCATGGTGTTCCAAATAGGAAGAGACCACCTGCATGAGCTGATAGCTTGGCGTTAGCTTGCCGATGGGTTGTAGCCAGTCCGGAAACATAGTCAGTGGAAACCAAAGCCCACCCAAGACCGCTAAAGCCATATAAACGATATTGCCTACGACCGACATAAGCTGGGCACTGGGCAGGAGACTAACCAAGACGCCCATGGCGATAAAGACCATACTGCCAACCAAAAGAATTAGGGCAATCACGAGCCAGTCCATCATGGGCATCTTGACTCCACGAACGAAATGTCCAACAGAGAAGACTACGATGATGGAAAGCAGAAAGGTCAGCAAAGTACTGAAAAGCTTGGATATATAATATTCTACCATAGAAACGGGCGAATGCTGAATCATTTTTTGCCAGTTATTGGTCTTGTCCGACTGCAAGGTGCTGGGAATGCTGAAAAAAGCACTGGACATGATGCTAAAAACGGTCATAGAAAAGAGATAGGTCTGGAGCGCAAGCGTCGGTACATCAGAACCTGACATCATTCCTGAAAAGATCAGATAGAACACGCTGGGCAGACCGATAGAGAGCAGGTAGTAAGCCGCCTGCCGCTTCATCAAAATCAACTCCATTTTCATTAAACTAACCATATTTTTCATAATGCTGCTCCTTTACTCTTGTGTCGTCTCAAAAATACTATCCAGCAGGGTTCGATTGCGGACTTCGATTTCTTCAATCGTACAGCCATGCTCCTGCAGAATTTGCCAGACCTGACTGGCGTCCTTGGTCGCAAAGGATAAGGCCTTTTGCTTGATTTCAATCTCTGTCACACCAGCTATCTTTTCCACAACTTCTTTATAGGAAAGAGGCAGTGTGAAGTGTTTTTCCTGCTCTTCCTTGCGCATAGCATAAGGCGTGGTGTCGCGGATTAGCTCTCCCTTATGGAGCACCAAAATACGGTCAGCCGTATGCTCCACTTCTTCAATGTAGTGGGAAGAATAGACAATGGTCACGCCTTGCTTCTTGAGCTGATCCACAATTTCCCAGAAATGCTGGCGGGTCGAGGTATCCATAGCCGATGTCGGCTCATCCAAGAAGAGAATCTTTGGACGACCAATCAAGGCTAAAATAAAGGAGAAGAGACGTTTTTGACCACCAGAGAGCTTGGAAGCCAGCTGGTTCTTCTGCTTATCAGAAAAGCCCAACAAGGCATCGATTTCCTCTTCGGACAGGCTATTAGGATAGATAGAGCGAAAGAAAGAGAGGAGTTCCTTGACTTTCAAATCCCCCACCACTGTATTTTCCTGTGGCAAAATGGCAACCATCTCTTTCAAACGATTATCCGTTGGCTTTAAGCCTTGAACCAGTGCTTGACCAGAAGTCAGGAATTTATCGCCTAGGAGACAATCCATCAGAGTTGTTTTACCAGCTCCGTTGGGGCCAATCAGAGCCACACAATCCCCTTCTTCAATGTCAAAGGAAATGTGGCGCAAAATCTCTTTCCCCCGAATGCTTTTAGATAGCTTTTTCACTTCAATCAATTTCATGATCTTCCTCCTTAATAAAATCATAGATGAGCGGCCAGATGACAAAGACAACTAGAATCACTCCCCCTACTCCTATATAAAATTGCCGGGGTAGAAATTCTAACAGAAAACCCGGTATCATTTGAAAATACCATACACCCATTGCAACTCCAATGAATAAGATGGACAAGTACTTTTTCATTTCTACTTTCCCCTTTTGCTTAACTTAGCCACTTCCTTTAGGACATAGCTAGCCATTCCCAAGCTAGCGAAAATCTCCCAAGGAAAGCGGTAAAGAGCTGCTCCGCTCATTCCTGCTAACTGATAAAACATCATCCCAACAAGACTCAAGACTGCTACTTTTATCAACCATATTTTCATGTAACTACTCCCTATTTCTTCATTTCTTACTTGTATTATAAAACTTCCTTCCTCTTCCGACTAGATGATTTTGTCACTAGACCATATGACAAATGTCATGGTTTCTAGACAGCAAAAAAAGACGAGATAACTCGCCTTTTAAATATTCTTATTCTTCTTTCAAGCCGCCTAATTTCATACCTAAAATAAACATTGAAGGAGAGGCGTCTTTTATGTCATTAAGTCCCAAGTCTTTAAAGAAAGATAGGCTTGCTACTTTCGCTACATCCATTTTCTCAAAATCCAGATCAACTATGGCCTGTAATTTCTTATCAGCTGTCACGGAGTATTCAATCGTCACTCCTTCCATATTCTTAGCTTCCACGTAGTTTGGTTCTGATTCCATTCCTTCTCGAATAATAGCGGTCATTTCCTCTGGGCTCATAGTAGCTGCAGCACCACTGGCTTCTTCTGGCAAATTACTCAACAGCTCCATTCGAAGTTTCAAGAGCTTATCTCCTCGATAGGTCACTGTATCACGATGATGGATGCCTTTGAGGTCTCCGACCAAGGTTTTAGAGACAATAGCTGTACTTTCAGAAGAAGCACTCGTAGAGGAGTCACTTGAGCTTGAGCTCGAGCTAGAACTTGTTTTAGCAACTTTTGATTCAGCTGGAACTTTCGGACGATGCTTGCCATATTTTGGAAATACGCAACCTGTCAATAATACAGAAGCAGAAATAACTAGAATAAATAACTTTTTCATAGTACACCTTTTCTTTTTATTTTTTCCAGTATACCATAATGCCACTATCTTGTCTAAATCTTGCATATAAAAAAATTAAAGAGGCTGGGGCAAAAGTCCTAGCCTCTCAATTGTCTTTGGATTGTCGAGCAAAGACGCAGTGGTTGAGTGGGCTCTACTAAGCTGATTTCATCAACTTTTACAGCACTACTCAACTGTGCGGAGGTGGGACAGAAATCGAATTCTAACGAATTACCGATTTCTGTCCCACTCCCAAATAAATTATTCTACACTGAAAATATATGGATACACTGGCTGATTTCCTTGGTGGATCTCAACTTCTAGATCTTCATATTCTTCCATCAGATCTTGAGCAAAGCCATTTGCCAATTCCTCGTCACCATCTTCACCGATATAGATGGAAACAATCTCACTGTCTTCATCCAACATCTTCGCAAAGGTTGCCTTCAGAGTTGTTAACATATCTGGATTTGACACAAGGATTTTGCCATCAACCATACCCAAGTTATCATTTTCATGGATTTCGAGGCCATCAATGGTCGTATCACGAACTGCAGTCGTAATGCTACCGCTGACCACGTCGCTCAAGGCAGCTGTCATTCGCTCATGGTTCTCTTCGATTGTTTTTCCACTATCAAAGGCCAAAAGACTTGTCAAACCTTGAGGAAGCGTACGTGTTTCAATCACTGTCGTTGGTTGCTCAAGTACTTCCGCTGCAGATTGAGCCGCCATGAAGATATTTTTATTGTTAGGTAGGAAAATGATATTGCGCGCATTAACCTGGTCAACAGCCTTGATAAAGTCCTCTGTAGAAGGGTTCATAGTCTGACCGCCAGAAATGATATAGTCCACACCCTGAGCCTTGAAGATTTCAGCAAGGCCGTCACCAGCTACTACTGCGATAATAGCATATTCTTTTTCTTCAGCTGGCTTGATAGCTTTTTCTTCCTTCTCAAGCTGGGCTTCGTGCTGGTTGCGCATGTTGTCCACTTTTACCTTGACAAGGCTACCATACTTCAGTCCCTCTTGCATAACAAGACCTGGATCTTCTGTATGAACGTGCACTTTCACGATTTCATCATCATTAACTACCAGCAAGGAATCCCCAAGCTCATTCAAATAATTACGGAATTCATCATAGTCAAAGTCCTTGACATAGGTTGGTCCTTGCTTCAAAGCCACCATGATTTCTGTACAATAACCAAAAGTGATGTCTTCTGTCGCCACATGGCCTGCTACAGACTTGTGGTGTTCAGCATTGATCATCTGGCTCATCGTAGCTGGAGTCGCTTGGAAATCTTCTGATGCGATGTATTCGCCAGTCAGGGCAGAAAGGAAACCTTCATAGATAAAGACCAAACCTTGACCACCAGAGTCCACAACACCAACTTCCTTGAGAACTGGCAACATATCTGGCGTTTTAGCAAGGGCAGCCTTTGCTCCTTCAAGAGCCGCTTTCATAACTTCGACAGCATCATTTGTCGCTTCAGCTTTCTTCTTAGCGCCGATAGCCGCACCACGAGAAACGGTCAGAATTGTTCCCTCAACTGGCTTCATAACAGCCTTATAGGCCACTTCTACACCAGACTGGAAGGCAAGAGCCAAAGCTTGTCCATCAAGCTCAGCTTTGCCTTTTACGCTTTGTGAAAAACCACGGAAGAGCTGAGATGTGATAACACCAGAGTTCCCACGCGCACCCATCAAGAGTCCCTTGGCAAAGATCGCGGCTACTTCACCAACTGTTGAAGCAGACTTATCAGCTACTTCTTTGGCACCATTTTCAATGGTCATGCCCATATTCGTTCCTGTATCACCATCTGGAACTGGGAAAACATTTAAAGAATTGACATATTCAGCCTGTTTATTTAAACGAGTTGATGCCGCCTGCACCATTTCTTGAAATAAACTAGTAGTAATATTTGACACGATTATTCTCCTACAACTTTAATATTTTGGATATAGACATTCACTGTGTGGGCAGTGATCCCAAGTTGATTTTCCAAACTAAACTTAACGCGTTCTTGGATATTTTTGGAAACTTCACTGATTTTAATGCCGTAGCTCAAAACGGTATAAACATCAACTGCAATACCACCATCCTCAGATGTTTTTACTACCACACCCTTAGCATAGTTTTCTTTACCCAAAAGAGCTTGAAAGTTATCTTTAATTGCATTTTTACTGGCCATTCCAACCACACCAAAAATTTCGGTTGCTGCGCCGCCAACGATGGTTGCAATCACGTCATCAGTCAGCTCAATTTGACCATCTTTTGTATTGATTTTTACAGTCATCACTTGTACCTCAAAAGTATTTTATAGTTTATTTTACCATATTTTAGACAGGGTGTAAAAGAGGAAGGACAGAAATAAACTGTCTAGTCTGAAAATTCAACAACAAAAAAGGGAAGGAATAAATCTTTCCAATCCCTTTCATGTATTAAACGCGTTCAACTTTACCTGACTTAAGCGCGCGAGCTGAAGCCCAAACTTTTTTAGGTTTTCCGTCGATCAAAACAGTAACTTTTTGAAGATTTGGTTTAACAGCGCGTTTTGTTTGGTTCATCGCGTGAGAGCGGTTGTTTCCAGATACAGTCTTACGACCTGTAAAGTAACATACTTTAGCCATTAGTGTGTTTCCTCCTATTAGATCTAATATTACGGATGTGCTAGCACCACATACCGTACTATATTATCAAAAAACTTGGCTTTTGGCAAGTACATTTTCCCAAACTTTGCAATTTCTAACCAATAATCCGTTTTCTTAAATGTAAACAATCTTCAAAGAGCCAAAGGCAACATTGCCGCGCACATATAAAGTCTTGTCTTTCTCATTGACATTATGCGGATTGACCACTGTACCGAAAGCATTGTCCACATTTAGCTCTACTTGCCAGTTACTTAGGATATAAAGCGTCGCACTACCGAAGGCTACTTCCACATCAAAACTAGCAGAATCACCTAAAATTCTGGCATTATCAAAATATACGGTCACACTACCAAAAACACATTCTACTTTATCATGGACGAAATTCTCCGAATTGATATAGCGAGTGCCGCTGCCAAAAGAAATCTCTCCTTCCGTTGTAGACAAGCCCTTTCTAGACAAACAACGAACGCCCCAGATCCTTCTCGGTTTAAAAATCATGTTAAGCCCAATGCAGGCCAAAACACCACCCATTACCAAGGTGCCTGTAGAGATAGCCAAGAAGTGATAGACAGAATTAGCAATTATCAGAGCAATAATCGTCATGATCAGGGCAGCACCAAAATCTCGCTCCAAGAAATTTTCCAAAGCAAAATACGCAAACATGCCGACCAAAAGCAGGGGCCAGATATTAAAATTGAACATAGGAATACCAAAGTTTCCCTGAAGCAAAATCCAGCCGGCTAAAACCAAAAAACCGACGCCTAGAATTGTTTTTTTCATGATGATTACCTCACTTCACTTAACTTTTCTTTTAGTAGTTGATAATAATGCCTTGAAACATGCACTTTCTTATGTGTTTCAGAAAACTGGACGGAACTGGTACCCGAGAAAGACTTTTCTAGAGAATAAATCGCTCTAGCATTAGCAATGGTTGATTTGGAAATTCTGCAAAAATAGCGAGGCAGCAATTCCTCCAACTCATAGAGTTTCAACTTGACCTCATAGGCATCATTGCGCGCGTGAGCAAAGATTTTGGCTCCGTCCGTCTCGAAAAAGAGAATCTCCGCTAAATCTACAAAATACTCACTATTTTCCTTATAAAAGAGAATGGCTGGAGCAGTCGCTTCATTCAAAGCATCTTGAATCTTCTGAATCCTCTCATCAATCCGCGATACTCGAATCACCAATTCTGTATCAGCCAAACGATCGTCTAGCTCAATCCGAACTTTCATAAGCACTCCTCCCCTCTTTCTATCTTCATTATAACAATTTCTTGAAAAGAAACAAGGGACTTTCAGTAAGTGGTCAATATAGGCTGGTAAGTGGTTGTTTTAAAAGTTTAAAATGAAATAAAAAATCTTGAATTTTCCAAATATAAGGCTTCAAAGAAATTGATCATTACCTATTTTTTTCAACACGACAATACTGATTTACTACTATTTCCACGATCATAAGCTCTCTATCCAGCCTAGTAATGGATAAATCAGGTTTGAACAATTCTAACGCTACTTCTCAAACCACACTTGGCTCTTTCGCTTAGTTTTAGATAAAAACTAAAACTTATTCTCCATACTGGCTTATGTCTCATTTGACAATTTTTTTCCGTTTTGATATAATGGACGCTCAGGAGGTATCGTATGTCAAAACAAAAAATTAATCGTTTCGTCGGATCTATTGGAGCTTTTATTGGAATTCTTGTATTCGTCGCTTATATTCCACAAATTATCGCAAACTTACAAGGATCCAAAGCTCAACCTTTCCAACCACTATTCGCAGCAGTTTCTTGCCTGATTTGGGTTATCTACGGTTGGACAAAAGAACCTAAAAAAGACTGGATCCTCATTATTCCCAATGCTGCGGGAGTGATATTAGGTGGCCTAACTTTTCTTACTTCTTTATAAGAATTATATAAACAAAACCAGCAACCCCATAAAAAAGGTGCTGGTTTTCTTTCTGCCGATTGCAGGGATCGAACCTGTGACCTACGCGTTACGAGTGCGTTGCTCTACCAACTGAGCTAAATCGGCCTCTACCTGTCTCCTATTCTAGCACTCTGAATGATTTTGTCAAGTTCCTATTGGTAGTTTAGAAACTCGAATGAAGTGAAATATTCTACCTAGGAATATACAGCTTCCATATTTCAAACAAGTTCTAGAAAACTTTATTTTTTCTATATAAAGCTATTGATGTAGCTGATTAATTGTTTTATAATAGCTTGAATTCAAAAAAAGTGAGGGATCTTATGAAATTCTATTCATATGACTATGTACTGAGTCAGATTAGCCAGCAGAATTGGGTGATGGTGATTGTATCAGCATGCTTGGTTTTGGTAACAGGATTTTTCGCCTTTAAGGCCTATAAAGATAGACGAGGAAGTAAGTTCCGTGAACTGTCCATTATTTCTATTTTGACCCTAGTAGCAACTGTTCTGATTAGCATTACTAATTTCCAAAGTAATCAATCAAATGACAATCAATTCCGTAGCTCCTTGCATTTTATTGAGGTTGTCTCAAAAGAATTAGGCGTTGAAAAGGAAGAAGTCTACGTCAATACTTCAGCTACGACAGATGGCGCAATTATCAAGGTTGGCAAACAATTCTACCGGGCTATTAGCGGAACCGACCAAGATAGCTATTTATTAGAAAAAATGGAACTGTACAAATCAGACGTTGAACTCGTGGAGGTTGAAAAATAATGAGCTTTTTTATTACAATTGCAATTAAGTTAGCTTTGGGACTTGTTTCCCTCGTTTTTGTCATCAATGTGACAGGTAAAGGGAATTTAGCACCAAGTTCCGCAACAGACCAAGTACAAAACTTTGTTCTCGGTGGCATTATCGGCGGGGTCATCTACAATAGCTCCATTACGATCCTTCAATATGCAGTCATCTTGATTATCTGGACTATTCTGATTTTGCTCTTAAAATGGCTAAATACCAACGTTTCCTATATCAAACATCTGATTGATGGGAAACCAACCATTATCATCAAAAACGGTAAACTAGATCCTGAAGCCTGCCGTTCAAAAGGGCTATCCGCATCAGACGTCGCTTTGAAATTACGCTCTCAAGGAGTCTTCCAACTGAAAGAAGTCAAAAGAGCTGTCATCGAGCAAAATGGTCAATTGATTATCGTAAGAATTGGCGATGAAAATCCAAAATATCCAATCATTACCGATGGAGTTGTCCAACTTGAAATCTTAGAAACTATCGGCAAGTCAGAAGAATGGTTGATGACCGAATTACAAAAAGAAGGCTTTGAAAATGTCTCCGATATCTTCATTGCAGAATATGACAAAGGCGAAATTAATGTCGTGACCTATTAAAAATATTTTGTCATTTCGTAGCAGTTATTTGCTTTTTGTCAGTAAAAAGTATATACTTGTACCAGTTATCTAGCTTGAATGAGAATGAAACCACATCTAACTTAGATAATATACTTAATAAACGGAGGAAATTTCCATGTCAATCGAAGAAAAATTCAACCAAGCTAAAGGTTCTCTCAAAGAAGGCTTCGGTAAACTTACTGGCGATACAAAAACTCAAGCAGAAGGAACTGCTGAAAAAGTAGCTTCTAAAGTGAAAGAAGTCGCTGAAGACGCAAAAGGCGCTGTTGAAGGTGCTATCGCAGGCGTTAAAAACATTATCAAAAAAGACGAAGAATAATCATCGTCTCTCGTTCTTATAGAAAAAACACTCTTATCCTATGCTTTTAGCAGAACTAGGGATGAGGGTGTTTTTCTATATTGTTAAAGCATTGATTTTTCAAAATATAATAAAAATATCTCATTAATGTTAAACTAAGATTTTTTTCTACGATCCTCTTATAAATCGAGATACACAAGGGCCATGTTAACAAAACAAGCTGGAGTCTCACTACGGCCTATTTCTAAAACCTTAGCTCATAGTGATAAAGAAATCACAAAAGCATATGTAATTACAGCTGATTCGCTAATCAAACAGTTGGTGAAAATTCTTGAATGCCTGCAAAGATTGATGAGTCCATTGGTCCTGTCACTAAACTGGGAATGATGATGTTATCGATTCATTATCTCAAATACCGCTGTATGAACCCACTCATTATTCATTTGTAGGTCATTTTCTATGATCCTACTAAAGGTGAAACCATTTTTTAAAAGCACTCTCTTAGAGGCAAGATTATCCGTTGCCGCTCCCGCAATGATTCTATTTAAACCATAAGTATGAAATGCCTTGTCTAAAACAAGTTTAACCGCTTCGCTTGCATAGCCTAAATTAGTAACATTTTCTCCAATCCTATATCCAAGTTCTGCTGTTTTTCTATCGCTCCCTAAAACACTTAAATTGATTCTTCCGACCATCATGCCTTGCGAATCTCTAATAAGATGCATGTAGGTGTCATGATTTTCTTGTTCCATTAACAATTCCGCTGTAATTTTTTTAAAACCTTCTAGATCAAAATAGTTAGCTGGTCTGGGAGGTAAATTTCGCTCAAAATACTCCCGATTTTCTTTTTCAAAAGAATAGACATCTAGACTATTTTCTTCAGACAGCAACTCTAAACCTATTCTGTTCATTGCCCTCAATCCTTGTCTGCTTCATTTTCTTTTACGAGATCTTTTTGTGAATCTTTTTCAGAGAGTTTTTGATCGATATACTTGTTAATGATTTCATAAAATTCCTTGGTCGTCTCACTATCTAATTTTGTCGAATTATGGACTTGATTGACTTTCAATTGAACAGATTGAATACCGTAAGAGGCTTGTTTTTGGTGAATTATTTCTAATTCTTCTTCTGAAATCGGGTCACCAACAATTGTCAAGACCAATTCATTGTCCCTTGACTTGTAGACTTGATTGATGACCGTATAATTGGCAAACTCTTTTCCTACAAACTGTTTGACACCTTCTTTTCGCGCTTGTTCTATAGTCAGAGTAACCGCCGAATAACCGGCTGGAACAACCAATAATACAATCAAAGATATCAAACCAATTTTCATTTTAATGCTTAGCTCTTTGAATGAAGTTAAGGGAGATTTTCTCATTAAAATTTTTGCTCCTATAATGTTGGCTAGCATTATAAAGACACAGTTAATCAAGAAAAGATAGAGAGCACCAAATAAAAATCGTACATTTCCATTAGCTAAACCATAGCCGGCAGTGCAGATAGGTGGCATCAGAGCTGTAGCAATGGCTACTCCTGGCACAATATTGTTTGCTTCTTTTTTCCTTGAACCGATCACACCAGCAATCCCACCGGCAATAGCAATGAGGACATCCCAAATCGTTGGAGAAGTTCGTGCAATCAACTCGCTACTTGCATAAGATAAGGGAGTAATCCAGAAATACAGAGTCGATACAAGTAAACTGACCAATACTTGAGTAAGTAAAACCCCTAGAGCTTGCTTAACTAAACGAGTGTCAAAAATAGCTAAACCTAATCCTAGTCCAACAATCGGTGTCATGAGAGGTGAAATTAACATGGCCCCTATAATAACAGCTGTTGAATTCATATTTAGTCCGATAGAGGCAATAAAAATTGCACACATCAAAATCGCTATATCTCTCGATCTAACATGAAGATCATCGTATAATTTTTCACGGTATTCCCGTGTTGAATAGTTTCTGGTCATTGGTTACTCCTTTTATTTGATTTATTTCTGTTTATCCATTGATGAGGGCAGAGTGATTTTCTGTCAAACATTACATATGTATTTAAATTTTCTTAGTTCTCACCTGTAAGTCTTTTGAAAAATATCCCTTTTTACTAGACAAATAAAAAAGTATCTATCAGTCTATCCTCCATATTATATCAAAAATTTCATGGTCTTTCCCTGAAGAAATCCATCAGTTTAAAAGATTTTTATATCCTTTCCAAGATAGAGAACAGACAAAATTTCAGTTTCCTTATTCTAAGAACAAAAGACTGCATCTCCTATAAAAGAAGATGTAGTTTCATGATTAGGCGTGATGAGTATGTTTCACAATCCATTGCTCCATTTTGATAGTTAACCAGAAGCCATAGATTCAAAACGTGATGATGGTTAGAAGAAACCACTTAATCTAGTTACCGAACAGTTGTGCTCCAGTCCCGTCAAAGTATAGACGTTGACCATCCACTAACGTATGTTTGGTTTACCAATTTTGCATCATGCAAACCGCCCAAGGTGTTGCGATCCCCAAGGTAAGCCCGCAAATTATGGCTACTAAGATAGAGTATCCAATATAATCTAGGATTCCTCCGTCAAAATAACTTTCAGATTTCATATTATCTCCTTTATTTTTATATGTTTATATTCTAGACACTCTATTGCATTATTATTTTTTACATTTGAACAATCTTACGATAACTTCTTGAAGTAATCATAAAGATTAAAGCATAGATGAGTGCAAAGATTCCACAGATTGATAAGGTTATAATCAACATCATGGTCGCATCGACTACTCCAATGACCTTTAGAATCAAGCTCAACATATGATAAGCAAAGGCCAGATGGAGGAAGGCAAAGATTACAGGAAGAAAGAAAACGGTCAAGATTTACTTGTTAATAGTTTGCTTGATCTGCTTTTGATCCAAACCAACCTTTTGCAAAATTACAAAGCGTTCGCGGTCTTCATATCCTTCAGAGATTTGTTTGTAGTAGATGACTAATACTGTACCGACCATAAAGATAATGGATAGGAAGATACCGATAAAGAAGAAGCCACCAAACATTGCATTGCCTTCTTGGCTATTATTTGCTTTACTAGATCCGTAAACAACGCTTTCCTGATTTTCAAAATGAAGCGATTGTTTATAAGGAGAGAACAAATCTTGTCCTCTCCAGAGTATGACTTTTTGGTAACCCACTACAGTTGACAAAGAGCCTGAATTTGGTGTGAAAAGTGGTGTGAATTTTGTTAAAAAACGTCAAAAAAACACCCCATGGTGTGAACCATGAAGTGTTGTAAAGCCTGTAGTGTAGCTGGTTCTTAACGTTTTGAGAACTGGCTAGCTTTACGTGCTTTCTTAAGACCTGGCTTCTTACGTTCTACCATACGGGCATCACGAGTAAGAAGGCCTGCGCGTTTCAATGAATCGCGGAAGTCAGGGTCTACTTGAAGAAGGGCACGAGCGATACCGTGACGGATAGCGCCTGATTGACCAGCGTAGCCACCACCATTAACGTTTACGAAAACGTCATATTGACCAACAGTTGAAGTAACTGCGAATGGTTGGTTGATAACCAAACGAAGGTCAGCGTGTGGGATGTACTCTTCAACATCTTTTTTGTTTACAGTGATTTTACCAGTTCCTGGAACAAGGCGAACGCGTGCAACAGCGTTTTTACGACGTCCAGTACCTGCATATTGTGCTTGTGACATACTTTATTGTTCCTTTCCTTAGATAAGTCCTGAAATATCAAGAACTTCTGGTTGTTGTGCAGCGTGAGTGTGCTCAGCGCCTACAAATACTTTCAACTTCATACCTTGAGCACGGCCAAGAGTATTGTGTGGAAGCATACCTTTAACTGATTTTTCGATCAAACGAACAGCGTTCTTAGAGCGAAGTTCACCAGCAGTGATAGACTTCAAACCACCTGGGTACATTGAGTGAGTGTAGTAAACTTTATCAGTTGCTTTTTTACCAGTCAATTTAACTTTTTCAGCGTTGATAACGATTACGAAGTCACCTGTATCAGTGTGTGGTGTGAATGTTGGTTTGTTTTTTCCACGAAGTACGCTTGCTACAACTGCAGAAAGGCGTCCAAGAGGTACATCAGTAGCATCTACTACATACCATTTGCGTTCAACTTCACCTGGCTTAGCCATGTATGTTGTTTTGTTCATGATTTCTCCTATATGAATATCGTTTTTGTTTACAGGGCGGATGTTCCGGTCCGCGGGTTATTTGAAAGGTTCCGGGGCCTTACAAATGGGGTAAACAATACCGCCTACTATCATACCAAATTTTCTAACCAAAAGTCAATATATTTGATGCAATTATTTATAAAATAACGATTTCATTTCTATTTAGTCTGAAAGTTCACTGCCAATGCTAAAGAGTCCTAGAGTACCTGGCCCAGTATGCGTCGAAATAACCGGACCAAGAGGCAGAATCAGAACTTCTGTGACCTGTCCAGAAGCTAACAGCTGCTCCTTGACATTTTCAGCGACTTCTTTTTCACCTGCATAGGCGACCACCACCCGTGGATCAGAAATCGTCTCTAAAGTCATCCGAACCACCTCAGCCTGCGCCTTCTTCTTGCCTCGCACCTTAGCGACCGAATCCAGACTGCCGTCAGCTGTCACTGCGATGATGGGCTTGATATTGACCAAGCTTCCCATAAGAGCCGCTGCCTTGGAAATGCGGCCACCCCGCATGAGGTGATTGAGGTCATCTACTAAGAAATAGGTCTGGACTCTAGGCACTAGACTTTGGAGCAAGTCTGCCGTCTGCTCCAGACTTTGACCTGCCGCTCTCGCTTCTGCAGCCTTCATAACCAAGAGGCCTTCACCCATCGAAGCTGCCTTGGTATCAAGGATGGTGATGATCGCCTCAGGGTAATCCTCTAAGACCATCTCCCGCGCCATGACTGCACTTTGGTAGGTCCCAGACAAGGCTGAAGCAAAAGCCACATAGAGAACTGCTGTGCCCTCCTGAGCATACTGGCGAAAAACATCTTCAAATTGGCCGACATTGATCTGGCTGGTAGTCGGCTTGCTGCCGGACTCCATCTTGGCTAAAAGCTGCTCACTGGTCAGCTTATCTGGTCCGACGGTCTCGTAGGTTTGCCCGTCCAGCTGAATGGTCAAGCCCAGAACCTGCACATCATGTTCTTGGGTCCAGCTTTCTGGCAGGTCTGCCGTCGAATCCGTTAAAATTTTAAAGGTCATCTTTTTTCTCCATCATTTTTAGTTGCCACAGAGAAGGCTGCTCCATGGACATAAGAGGGTTAATAGTGGTGCTTTGACTGCCACCATATCGAGACTAGCTATTGGAAATTGCTTGCTTCTTAGGAAACCTAGTTTCGCTCGGTTAGTCTAGGATCGGCTCAAACGTCTCTGTTTGATATTTTTCTAACAGATAGCTTCCAAGTACTTGCATTAGCCCACCCGATTTCTAAAGACTTCATACATGAGAATGGCCGCTGCGACGCTGGCATTGAGGCTTTGGACATGGCCATTCATGGGAATAGTCAGCATCTCATCCACCTGCTTCTTGATGTTGCTGGAAATCCCCTTGCCTTCGTTGCCAATAATGAGGGCCAGCTTGCCAGCCGTATTCCACTTATGAACAGGCGTTCCCTGCATATCCGTCCCAAAAATCCAGAAGCCAGCTTCCTTGAGCTTGTCCAGGGTCTGGCTGAGATTGGTCACTCTGGCAATGGGAATATGCTCGATAGCGCCCGTAGAGGTCTTAGCCACAACGGGTGTCACGCCGACTGCTCGGTGCTTGGGAATGATGACTCCCGTGACATTGGTAGCGTCAGCCGTCCGCAAGATAGAGCCCAGATTATGCGGGTCTGTCAAGCCATCCAAAATCAACAACAGAGGATTCTCTTCCTGCTCTGCTTTTTTCAAAACATCCGCCAAATCTGCATAGGCAAACTCTGATACCCGCAAGACAAAACCTTGGTGAACGGCTCCATCCGTCATCTCCTGCAAGGTTTTCTTAGGTGTCCAAGAGATAGAGACCTTCTTTTCTGCCGCCAAATCTTTCAGCTTGCTCACGTTTTTGCCACGCAAGTCGTCCTGAATGTAAAGTTTATTTCCCGTATTGGCCATCAAGGCCTCGGTCACAGCATGCACGCCGTAAACAATATCATTTTTTTCCATACTAACAGTATATCACAAGCTCCCCCAAAAAATCTGTCTAAAAGCTAAATATCTCTCTATGACAGCCTAGCATTTCTCAGCAATCAGCTAAAAACTTCATTTTGTTATCCTATTTATTTTTGAAACAATTCCCTATTTGAGACCTAGAAACAAGCTAGACTAGCCAGTTCCGCTAGCCGTTTTCCAAACAGAAAGAAATACTCCCTCATCAGACACTTACTTTTGTCCAACAGCTATCTCAAGTATCATTTACCTTAAAAACTAAAGGAAAGTGACCGACCGAGGCCTAATTTGCCACGAATCTATAGGAAAAGTAATCAGCCGAGACCTAGGTTGCCATGAATCTATAGGAAAAGTGACCAGCCGAGACCTAGATTACCAAGAAACTAAAGGAAAAGTGGCCAGCCGAGACCTAGAATACCAATACACTATAGGAAAAGTAGCTAGCCGAGACCTAGATTCCCATGAAACTATAGGAAAAGTGACCAGCCGAGACCTAGATTACCATGAAACTATAGGAAAAGCGACTGACCGAGGCCTAGATTGCCCACATCTCTCTTGAACAGTTCCTATTTTGAAACAAGCTCTCCAACATCAAAAAAGAGAGAACAAATCGTTCTCTCTTGTGCTTGCACTGTCATCCACCAGGGCTGACTAGAAGCTATTATTTTACTTTAGCAGTGCTTGTGATGACTTCAACTGCTTTTTTAACCGCGATATCATGTTTAAGCATTTCTTCTGAAAGCAATTGGCGAACGCGGTCTGCTTCCATGTTGTAGTCTGTTGCCAATGAAGTGATTTCTGCTTCAACTTCTTCAGCGCTAGCTTCAAAGCCTTCTGCTTTCGCAACTGCTTCTACAACAAGGTTCGTCTTAGTACGTGCTGCAGCATCTGCTTCATATTGTTTGTGAAGGTCTTCTTGAGTTGTACCAGTGATTTGGAAGTACATATCAGGAGAGATACCTTGACGTTGCATGTTGCCGAGGAATTCGTTCACAGCGCGATGAACTTCTTCGTGAATCATTTCTTCTGGAAGGTCAACGATTTCTGCATTTTCTACTGCAAGGTCAATCGCTGCTGCTTCAACTGCATCGTTGTAAGCTGCTTCTTTCGCTTCTGCTAATTCTTTACGGTATTTTTCTTTCAATTCAGCAAGAGTTTCAACTTCTTCGTCGATGTCTTTTGCAAGTTCATCATCAAGAGCTGGAACTTCTTTTTCTTTTACTTCATGGATTGTTGTAACGAATTTTGCTTCTTTACCAGCAAGGTCAGCTGCTTGGTAGTCTTCTGGGAAGGTTACAACAACGTCTACTGTTTCACCAGCTGAGTGACCAACCAATTGGTCTTCGAAACCTGGGATGAATTGACCTGAACCAAGTCCAAGTGAGAAGTTATCGCCTTTTCCGCCGTCAAATTCAACACCGTCAACAGAACCAACAAAGTCGATGACAACTGTATCACCTTCAGCTGCTGCTCCATCTTTCAGAACCAATTCAGCCAAGTTGTTGCGTTCACGCTCAATGCGCTCATCAACTTCAGCATCAGTAACTTCCTTAGAAACGTCTACAGATACTTCAAGGTCTTTGTAAGCACCCAATTTCACTTCAGGTTTTGTCACAACTTCAGCAGTGATCACCCATTCTTGACCTTTTTCCATTGAAGTCACATCAATTTTTGGTTGTGCAACCACTTCAAGACCAGCTTCTTTTACAGCTGCTTCATAAGCTGCTGGAAGCAATGCATTCAAGACATCTTGATAAAGTGATTCTTCACCAAAACGTTGGTTGAAGACTGGACGAGGAATATGACCCTTACGGAAACCTGGTACAGCAATATTTTTCTTAACTGCATTAAAAGCACGATCCAAAGCAGGTTTGATTTGGTCTTGACCGATAGTAAAAGTCAATACTCCACGATTTGTTTCTTTGTTTTCAAATGATACAGACATTCTGTCAGTTCTCCTTCAAATTTTTTACATACAATCCATTATAACATAAGTAGCAGTTTTTTCAAGCGACACCTTTTATTTTTCGCCTTTTTCCCCGTTCACAAGTCAAAATTCAAGCCACTTTTTGCTCTTTTTTGACCATTTGCCCAGCTCTTAGCAGACAATATTCTCCCATCACTGTGGGTTTATTTCCCTCACCAGCACGAGAATCGACTGGTAAAGTCTATTATTTGGGAAAAGAGAGTGAGACAGAAATCGGTCATTCGTTAGAATTCGATTTCGTCGTCCCACCTCCGCACAGTTGAGTAGGGCTGTAAAAGCTGATGAAATCATCCTAGTAGAGCCCACTCAACCACTGCGTCTTGCTCGACAATCCAAAGACAATTGAGAGGCTAGGACTTTTGTCCCAGCCTCTTCTACTAAGATTTTCGAATCCTATCTTCAATATAAGACGCTCTAGCTCCACCAATCAACTTGGGACGACTGGCAAGGGCAGTAACGTGAGCCTGACCCAAACTGCTCAGTTGAGGGCCAATGGGAACCTGAACATGCTTGACATGCATTCCGATTGACGTATCCCCCACATCCAAGCCAGCATGAGCTGTGATGAACTCAACCTCTACAGGATCTTCCATATAGTCAAAAGCTGCTAGCTGGCCACTCCCGCCTGCATGGAGGCTGGGCAGGACATTGACAATTTCTAGGTCTTTCTTTTCTGCCAATTCTCGCTCTACAACTAAGGCACGGTTGAGGTGCTCACAGCCTTGAACGGCCAAGTAAATCCCCCGAGCTTGCAGGATATCTAACAGGGTCTTGACAATGACCTGACCGACTTCCCTACTGGAATGCTGGCCAATGTGTCCCCCCATGACTTCGCTAGAAGATAGACCTAGGACAAAAATATTTCCCTTGACCAAACCCGCCTTGTCCAAGACATCTGTAGCGATCTGTCTGGTCTCCTTTTCAAGCTTCTCTAAATCCATCTCTTACCTCACTTACTCTGGCTGAACGGCTCTTTTCAAGACAAGGGGAAAGGCTCTGTAAAGGGCATAGCCGACCACCAAGCCAAAAATATTTTGCATGACATTGCCCCAAATCGCTGCGATAGCTGCACCCGGTCCACTCAAAATGCTACCAAAGAGAGCATAGCCTCCGACCATGGCAAGCCCGGCCAAGAGCAAACCAATATAACGCTGCTTGCCAGTGAAGCCGGCAAAGTAGCCTTGAAGGCCATGGCAGATGAGACTAAAGACCATCCACTGAGGATAACCAGCCACCAAGTCAATCAAGAGACCGGACAAGCCACCAACCAAGGCTCCTTCCTTACGACCAAAATAAAATGCGGTAAAGTAAATCCCTGCATCTAGCAAGGTTAGAAAACCAGTGGGCGTAGGGATTTTGAAAAAATTCCCCAAAACAATGGATAGGGCTGTAATGACAGCCAGCAAAGCGATTTTTCTTGTCTGATTATTTTTCATATTGAATAACTCCATACTGATCTGAGCGCTGGATAGCGCGGTAAACAAAATCTTTTGAATAGTTGACAGCTTCAAGAGGGGATTGACCTGCCAAAAGCTGACTAGCTATGCTAGAAGCGAAAGTACAGCCGGCTCCTGTATTATTATTTGGTAAAACAGGGCTTTCCAACAACACAAAGTCTCTGCCATCGTAAAATAAATCAAGGGCCCGATCTTGGCTGAAACGATTTCCTCCCTTGATGACGACATTTTGAGCTCCTAGTTCATGGAGGGTCACAGCCGCAGCCTTGAGATCATCCAAAGTCTTGATCTCCGACTGGGTCAGGATCTCTGCTTCTGGTAGATTGGGCGTGATAATGGTTGTATAAGGGAAAAATTTGATCAATTCATCTCGGAGGGCCGAAACTTCCACATCGTGGGTTTCCTTACAGACTAGGACAGGGTCTAACACGACTGGTATGCTTGTTTGCTTTTTGATGAAGTCCAGAGCCTGATCTGCAATGGCAACCGTCGGTAACAAGCCCAACTTGATGGCCGAAAACGGTACATCTTTGAGCGAGGAGAGTTGCTGCGCAAGGACCTGCTCATCGGTCGGAAGAACTTCAAAGCCCTTGTCCGTCATAGCGGTCAAGCAAGTCACCGCTACAAAACCATGCAGGCCATGGACCGTATAAGTAGCCAGATCCGCATGAAGACCACCACCACTAAAAATATCATTGCCAGAAAGAGCTAAAATCAGCTTATTCTTCATAAATAATCTCCTTTAGATAAAGACCATTAGGCGCTGCGGTTGGCCCAGCTAGCTGCCGATCCTTTTCTTCTAAAATCCGTTCGATTTGGTTGACCGGCATCCGCTTATTTCCAATCTTGAGCAGGGTTCCCACCATGTTGCGGATTTGCTTATAGAGAAAGCCATTGCCCAAAAAAGTAAAGACTAGAAAATTACGTTGCGCATCAAAAGTCAGACTAGCCTTTGTAATCGTGCGAACCTTATTTTCCACACTGGTACCCGAGGCTGTAAAACCTGTAAAATCATGCGTTCCCTCCAAGGCTTTAATGGCTTGCTCCATCAGAGGAATCTCCAAAGGATAGGGATAGTGGGTCGCATAGTGGCGCATCATTGGATTTTTTGGCCGACCAATATCCACCAGAAACTCATAGGTCTTGCTGTGTGGCTTGTAACGGGCATGGAAATCCTCCGTCACTTCCTCCACAGAAATGACATCTATATCCTCTGGCGTCTGGGTATCCAAGGCAAAACGCAGCTTTTCTTCATCTCTAGCTGACGGGAGGTCAAAGTGAATGACCTGCCCAAGCGCATGAACGCCGCTGTCGGTCCGACCAGCTCCGTGGATGACAATGGGCTGGCCTTTGTTGATGCGAGTTAAGGTTTTTTCGATTTCTTCCTGAACGCTCCGAGCATGAGGCTGGCGCTGAAAGCCAGCAAAGTCATGCCCGTCGTAGGAAATAAGGGCTTTATAACGAATCATGCAACTATTTTAACAGGAAAAAAAGCCTGTCGCAAGAGAGAAAGAATACAACTGTCTGGGTACAGAAAGCATTGACAGAAAGAGCGAAATCAAGTAAACTAAAAAACGCAAGGAGGATACTATGGCAAAGGATATTTCTTATAGGCAAGGACAGGAGCGCTTTCGCTATCGGGCTGCTGCAGTCATCATTGAGGAGGAAGCCCTCTGTGTCATATCTTCTCCTAGCGAGGACTATTTCTATTCAGTGGGAGGAGCGGTCAGATTTGGAGAGACCTCCGAAGAAGCCGTCCAACGAGAAGTTTTCGAAGAAACAGGACAAAGGTATGAGATTGAGAAGCTGGCTTTTGTTCATGAAAATTTATTTTCCAACTCAACCGGTGTCCTCAAAGGACTAGAATGTCATGAGATTTGCTTCTATTATTTGATGAAGCCTCACGGCAAGCAATTTGACTACCAACATAAGCAAGAACAAGTCTATTGGATTCCCCTTACAGACTTGGAAAACTATAAAGTATTTCCAAAAGAAATCACACACATCCTCAAGCACCTCCAAACAGGCATCCAGCATATCATCAGCAAAAAAGAATGAAGTGAACAGTATCACTTCATTTTTTCTTTATTCTCCCAACATGACCTGCTTAATAGTCAGTTGATCCAGCCTCCTGCTGGATAAATAGATTAAACCTTCATAAACTAAGACAAAGACTAGCAAAGTCATCAGGCAGACTCCAAAATCAAAATCATAGTCAACTTTCTGAGCTATGGATTTTTCCATCAATCTGAGTAAAAGCTGCATAATCCCGTATTGATAGCCTGTTCCTAAGACGAAGCCCAAAAAAGCAAGAAAGCGGTAGGGAGCAAACAAACTCTTATGGCACTCATTTCTGTTGTAACCAAAAACCTTCATAATAGCTAGGGTTTCTTGATTTTCCTGCAGGAGTACTCCTAGCGACAGATAGAGGATTGCTACTGATAGGACCGTACCGATTGACATCATCATTATCTGAATGGTTTCGTCTGTCAATTCTTTCATACCAAATGATAGTTGAATCATAGCTGAAAAGCACATGGAACCGAAAATGACAAAGAAAATTAATAACTTTCTAGACCAGAGCAGGCTGGCAGAAAGGTCTTTTAAAAAGGGGCGGTCTTTCCTTATTTTCTTTCCTGCTTTCCTTTTTGGTGACTTTTGACTAGAGCTGACCCGCTTGAGCAAGTCTAGAGCAGGCAAATGTAGACAATAACTAGCGTAGAGAACGGCTAAAGCAGCAAAGGCAAGAGTCGGCAAGACAACGAGAAACAAGAAGAGGGACCAATGTTGCCGAATGGTGATTTCAGGCAAAACTCCGCTTTGATTACGCAACTGATAAAAATGCGGCATCATGATAAACGAAGAGAAATAGCCTGTGCCTGTTCCCAAACCAATTGGAAGACTAAAAAGCCAAAACTTTCTAGCAACTTCCCAGTTTTTATAGCCCATAGCCTTTAAAATTCCTAATTCTGGCTTATGCTGGTCGATAAATTGTCGAATGTAAAAGAAGAGAAGGAGTATCGATGTTAGGGATAAAACAGCTCCGCTAATTGATGCAATTAACCAAGAAATCGCAACTTGAGCATCGTAAACAGCTCGAATATCAGGCAACCAATTTGTTTGATCTAATAAACTGATATCCAGATAAAAATTTAAGAAGAGATTGGTCACAAAGACCGCACAAAAGCTAATAATTGATACAACGACTAATCTATACAAATCTTTTATTGAAAACATAGCTTACCATCCAATCTCATAGGCCGTCTTGGGCTGACTATTTGTCTCTAAGCTTTGAATCTGACCGCTATTGATATGGACAATGGTCTTAGCCATCTGAGCAATATTTGCATTGTGGGTCACCATGACCAGTGTAAATCCTAGCTCCTCTTGAAGACTTGAAATATAGGCTAGAATCTGACGACCTGTTGCTTCGTCCAAGGCTCCAGTCGGCTCGTCCAAAAAGAGGACACGTGGTCTTTTAGCTAGGGCTCGTGCAATAGCCACCCGCTGCTGCTCACCGCCTGATAGCTGACTTGGATAATGCTGAAGTTTATCACCTAAACCTAAAGCCTCCAAAATACGGACATAATCATGATTGCCTGCTAGATTAGCACCCATTTTGACATTTTGCTCCACTGTGAGATTTGGAAGTAAGAAATACTGCTGAAAAATAAAGGCAATCTTCGCTCGACGAAAAGCCGTCAATTGAGCTTCTGTCAGCTGGGATAGATCTTCCTCACCGTAGTATACATGACCACTGTCTGGTTTTTCTAGGCCTGATAAAACGTTGAGCAAGGTTGACTTTCCAGATCCAGAAGCTCCCAAAATGACCAAGTAATCTTGGTCAACAATCTCTAAGTCGATCCCTTTTAAAACTTCTCTTCCATTGTAGGACTTACGAATGCCCTTTAATCTAATCATTCTTGCTTTCCTTTCATTTCCTTTAGGAGGGCAGTAAATACTTGCGTTAAGCGTTCTGTTATTTCCTCCTGACTAAAAGAATAAATACCTGATGCTATCATGCTAGCCAAACCATGAGAATAGATAAATAAATGCTGATAAACGAACTCTGCACTCTCTATGGACATAGGATAATCCTCCACAATCGACTCTAATATCTGCTGATAACTATGGTCTTTCTGAGGTAAAAAGTCCTTGAAAGACTCAATGGGGTGCTTGTGAGGATTTAGATAGAGAATTTTAAAAAGCTGAGGTTCCTGACTGGCAAAAAGGATATAGGCCATGCCAACTGCTCTGAAAGGCTTGGCTCGCTCCAAAGCCGAACGAATATATTGAACCAGAACGAACTCAGCCGCCCGAACAACCGAATGACTTAGATCCTCCATATTTTCAAACTGACCGAAAATAACCTTGGGGCTAGACTGTAATCGTTCCGCCAGAGAACGAGCAGTCAAACCAGCCAAACCGTCTTCTCTGACAATCCCTAGAGCTGCTTGGATAATTTCATCACGAGTAAATTTATTTTTAGGTGGCATAGAAACTCCTTTTAGATACAATTGTTGCACAACATTTGTTTCTTAAAATATAATATCACACAAAACATTAAAAAACAAGTATAAAAAGAAGCCTTTCGGCTTCGATTTTTATTTGATACATCGCCAAATAAAACGGGATCCTCATTTAGTCAACAAAGGAGTAACAATTCCTCTATCTTTTAGGAATCCGTACAAACCATGGACACAGCCATGGTTTTCTTCATTTTCACAAGATAAGAGTTTCAATCAAAACTTATCGGGTATTCTCAACTTAGTCTCTTCTTAAGAATTCATCCAAGTAATAGTCAAAGTAGGTCTTGCTTCCTGTGATGACTACCGCACGACCTTCAATACCGTAACGTATCTTCTTGGCTTGGACATCCGTTAAGCTTATTTCAGCTTCCACCTTAAAGAAGTTTCCTTTTTCCGTTTTCGTTGCATTGCTGTCAATGTTTGAAATTTTAGATTTGAGAACAAATTCTTTATTATTTCCATCCATTGCAGTGAAACGCAGGGTCTCACCTTTTTTCAGACTAGCCACATCTTTTGAGGTCACATAGGTTGTGATAACGACCTTTTTTTCCTTGGTCAAAACAGGATACAACTGAGCCAGCAACTTCCCTTCAGGAACCAGATTCGCTCCTGCTGTTTCAGGATTTAGATGGAGAATACCATCTTCAGTTGCTGTGATCATGCCCTTTTGAGTGATGCCACCTTGCACCTTAAGATTGTTTTCAACTTCTAAAATCTTTTGATTCAGAGCCGTCAATTCTTGACCAACTTTAGTCAACTGCTGAGCTTTCAAAGATTCAAGCTGGCTATCCAGGCTACCAGAATAGGCTTGCTGAGCACCAGAGCCCGCATACTGTACCCGATAACCTGCAAGAGCTGATTCAAACTGAGAAATCTGACTATCAATTTGCGAAAGAACCTGACTCTTTAGCTGACCTTGACTATCTGCAGCGGCTTGTGTCTCATAAGCCTGATAGATGCTATAGCCTGCATTAGTCGAAGGAACACTTGTTCCATTTTGGATAGCATTTCTAAGGGTCTGATAATCTGCTAATTTGGCATTTGTTTCATTGATCAGATTCCCCAGCTCTGCTTGTGAATTGCTAGCTGCTGAATTTTGAGAAGCAATGGTCGAATTTTGCTGCTCGGTATTACTACGGATACTCGCAGCTTGATTCTTGTAATCATTAAATGCTTGCTCATAGCCGAAGCGATCCTCTCCTGAAAACTGGCTAGTCCCCGTCTTCAGACTTTCTTGCAGCAGTTCCAACTGACGTTTTTGCTCCTTCAAGCTTTCTACTTGAGAGGAGAAGGTTTCTTTTTGAGTATTTTCACTATCAGACTTATACTGAACTAAAAGATCCCCTTTTTTAACAACCTTGTTTTCCTTCAAGTTATTAGTGACAATGGCATTGTTACTGGTTGATTGGATGTTAGCCAGAATCTTGCTAGGTTCAATAGAAGCACCTGAAGTAATAGTGATTTCTTTTTTAGCAAAGAGGGAGAATAAGACCACAAAAATCAACAAGAAGAAAGTCGGTAAAATCACGCGCACAGAAAAGCTAGAATATCTACGGTTATAAAATTCGGCACTCTCTAAGTAATGTTCTTCCATCTTCTTTCTCCTTTCTAACTATTCACCAGATGAGCATAGAAGCCATCCTGAGCAACCAACTCTTCATGCGTTCCTTGCTCCACGATTTCACCCTTGTCCAGAACAACCACTTTTTCAGATCGCTCCGCAATAGTCAATCGATGGGCAATGAAAATGATGGTCTTGTCCAACTCTAAAAGGTTGTCAATAATCTTTTTCTCTGTCAAGATATCCAGATTGCTGGTCGCCTCATCAAGGATCAAAATAGGAGCATCGGTCAAAAGAGCCCGAGCCAAGGCCAAACGCTGACGCTGACCACCTGAAATTCCTGAACCATCTGATGTCAATTCTGTTTGGTAATTCAAAGGCATCCGTTCAATATCTTCACGGATTTCCGCAATTTCCAACGCCCGAATGATTTCTTTCTGAGTCGTTCCGGGCTTGGCACCTAGGAGAACATTCTCCAAGATGGTACCATTAAAAACATAAGGCTGTTGCGGCAAGTAATTGATATGACGGCGCAAGACATGCTTGTCAATCTGATTGAGGTTGATATTATTAACCAGAATTTCTCCCTCGTTTGGATCGTAAAAGTTCACGATCATCTTGGCAAGAGTCGTCTTTCCAGAACCAGAAATTCCTACAAAGGCCACCTTGCTGCCTCTTTCAATGGTCAAATTAATATCTGATAGAACATTTCGTCCATAGCCATACTTGTAGCTGACATTTCGCAACTCAATATCGCCCTTGGTCATGCTTAAATCACGGATTGCTTTTTTATCCATAAATTCAGAGTCAACCAGATAAACCTCGTTCAAGCGATTATTGGCAACTTGTGCTGTCTGAAGCTTGGTTTGTAGGTTGATAATATTTTCTAGTGGATTTGTGAAATAAACCAGCAAAGTATTATAAGTAATCAACTGCCCCAAGGTCATTTTATTGTCCATTACCAAAAGGGCTCCCATCCAAAGGATTGCAACATTCAGCAAGAGCTGAGCCGTCTTCTTCAAGCCGATTTGGATATTTTCCATCCGACTATAGGCAAATGATTTTTTCAGATAGTCAACAAATTCTCTATCAATCTTTTGATAGCGGAAATCTTCACTTGTCAAGGATTTGATCGTCTCAATACCATTGATATCTTCGATAATGGAAGAAGACAAAATAGCATTAGATTCCATCGTATCGCGATTCATTTTTTCAAATGGCTTCATGAAAGCGAAAATCACGACGATATAGATTGGCAGCGAGAGCAAACTGATAAAGAACAAATAGAAATTTTGTGAGAACAAAACAATTGCCATGACGACAACGATAGACACATCCAAAAAGATGGACAGAATGGTACTAGCCAAGGCATCAATGATACTATTGGCATCGTTGAAGCGCGATACGATTTCCCCTGTCCTTCTTGTCGCAAAAAAAGACATGGGTAGATGAAAGACATGCTTAATATAGGACAAAATCACATCAATCGAAAGGCGTTGGCCTAAAATAAGAAGCAAATAGCTCTGAGCATAAGTTAGGACCTGTTGCAAAATGTAGACGACTATTAGACCGAGAGAAATAATTCCTAAGGTATTCCTCATCTGATTCGGTACGTAAGTATCAATAATCCCCTGCATGTAGTAAGAGCCCACGATATTGATAATCGTCACCAGCATCGTTGCAATAACGATATTGGCAATCAGTCCCTTTTGTTTCATTAAAATCGGAACAAAAGACCAGAGGCCATTTTTCTTTTCCTTGTGTGGTCTATATTCTGGCGCTGGGGCGATGAAAATAGAGACACCTGTCCACTCTTGCGCAAACTGTTCCTTAGAAAGTTTGGTCATTTTAACAGCCGGATCTGGATCCGCAATATAAACCGAATGTTTATCGTGCCCAGTCACAACATAATAGTGAAGCAATTTCTTGTCTTTGATAACATGGGCGATAAAAGGATAAACGATGCCCTTCATGTCAAATAAAGACATATCCGCTTTAAAGGCTCGTGTTTCAAAACCTAACTCTTCCGAAACTTTCACTAGCCCAAAAGCAGTTGTTCCTCTTAAAGTTGTCTTGGCCATTTCACGCAAACTAGCCAAGGAATAATAGGAACCATAATAACCATATATCATGGCCAGCGCTGCTACACCACAATCTCTCGCGTCAACTTGAGCCCTATAATGACGCTTTGTAAATCTCATACAAACTCCTTTATTCACAAAAGTGTAAATTTACTTTTTATGGAGAGCGACCCTCACATAAAAACTCCTAATTAGTAAACATACTATTCAACAAAAACTGCTTGTCAACTTTATCCATAGCGGTTCTCTCCAGCAAAAAACAAGTATAAATTAGGAAGAAGAACTTTCATAACAAGCAAAAAATAGATATCTCTATCATACACTAATGTGGCGTATTTTTCCAATGGTATCAGTCGTTTTACTCCATGTAAACATAAAATTACTTAAAAAACAGACATAAAGTAACTTTATCAGACCATTCTATACTAAAAAGCCTCTTGTCCCAATCAAGACGAACAAGAGGCTCTATGTCGAAACACAAAATATTAGTTAAAAACGTCTGGACTTGCAGCACCACCGTTGTTAGCGCCACCACCGTTGCTAGAGCCAGAACGTGATCCAATTCTAGAACGAATACGACCATATGCACGAATAGCAAGTCCACGTACAGTGCGACCAACTTCACGACCGATATCAAATACGGCACGTACAAGGTCACCACCGACCCATCCACCTTCTACTTCAACCAATTCAGCTTCAGTAAGAGGCATAAATTTTTGATCTAATGATTTAAAATCTTTGTTCATAAAATTCACCTTCTTCTATTTGAAATATTAAATTAGTTGAAAAGTCCTACTAAGAAACCTGAAACCAATGAGCCACCCAAAATAGCCAATGATACTGTGAAAATATCAACAGGGATACCGTAGAATGCCCATCCACCGTCGATCATCATCATTTCTTCTTCAGTCAACGCAGCAAATTGGTTGTCCATCATAGCAAAGTTTTCCATATGTGTTCTCCTTTTTTTACAAGGCTTCCTTAACCTTGTTAATATATTGTTTGTGGTCAGTTTTATTCAAACATCGCTTCAACACCTATATTATACAACAACCCTATCGGGTTCAACATGACATCGATGTCATGTTTGGAAGAAAAATGTGTAATTTTTTCATAATCTTTATAAATATCCTATTTTTCCCATTTTCCCTAGTTTCATTTTGTGGTACAATAGGGGCTATGGAAAGTATAACTTTAAGTCCTAAACGAGGAGAAATTCAGGCTTTTGTCCAGAAATATAAAGACAAGCTTGTGCCCAGTAAAAATCAGTATATCCAATATCTACTGAAGTTGAACCAGGCAACTGTCAGTATCTACACTTCTGGCAAGGTTCTTTTCCAAGGAGAAAAAGCCAGTCATTATGCTTCTTTCTTTGGTCATCAAGCTGAAGAGACAAGCAAGACTGCTCAGAACATTCCCCTTATCGGTACGGATGAGGTCGGAAATGGCTCTTACTTTGGTGGTTTAGCAGTTGTTGCTTGCTTCGTCAGCCCAGAGCAGCACACTTTCTTGCGCAAGTTGGGCGTGGGCGATTCGAAGGCCTTGACTGACCTTAAGATTCGGCAACTAGCACCAATTCTGAAAAAAGAAATCCAATATCAGGCTATGCTCCTGTCTCCAGAAAAATACAACGAAGTGATTGCCTCTGGTTACAATGCTGTGTCTGTCAAGGTAGCTCTTCATAATCAGGCTATTTATCTGCTGCTGCAAAAAGGTTTGACGCCAGAAAAAATAGTCATCGATGCCTTTACCAGTCAGCAGAATTATGACAAATACCTACAAAATGAAAAGAATCATTTCCCAAATCCCGTTAGCCTCATTGAGAAAGCGGAAGGAAAGTTTCTAGCTGTCGCTGTCAGCTCCATTATCGCCCGCGACCTCTTTCTGGAAAATCTGGAAAATCTGAGTCAAGAGCTTGGCTACACCCTTCCGAGTGGAGCTGGAAGCAAGAGCGACCAGGTTGCTAGCCAAATCCTCCAAGCCTATGGAATGACTGGCCTCCAGCATACCGCTAAACTTCATTTTAAAAATACAGAAAAAGCTAAAAAGCTCTTAGAAAGGTAGACTATGAAAAACAAACGCTTTGACTTCCGTGCCTTCCTCAAGGAGTGGGGAGCCTTTACCCTGATTATCTCTATCATCTTACTCACTCGCTGGCTGCTCTGGGCACCTGTCAAGGTAGACGGTCACTCTATGGACCCAACCTTAGCCAATGGGGAATATTTGATGGTTTTGAAACACCAGTCCATTGATCGTTTTGATATTGTTGTAGCCACTGAGACAGATGCTGGCAAAGATAAAGAAGTTATCAAGCGAGTGATTGGCCTTCCAGGTGATACCATCCAGTACGAAAACGATACCCTTTATATCAATGGTAAAAAAACTGATGAATCTTACTTAACAGAATACATCAAGAAATTCAAAAAGGACAAGCTCCAATCCACTTATGTAGGCAAGGATTATAAGGACAACGGAACTTTCTTCCGCAAGCTAGCCTCTCAAGCCCAAGCCTTTACCGTGGACAAGGAAGGTAGCCCCGTCTTTACCATTAAACTTCTAGACGATGAGTACCTCCTTCTAGGTGACGACCGAATTGTTTCCAAAGATAGTCGCCAAGTCGGTACCTTCCAAAAGGAACAGATTCAAGGCGAAGCTAAATTCCGTATCTGGCCAATCCTACCTTTCAAGACTTACTAATACTTAAGAGTATACCCCCTCCAAACTCAGTTGACTACTCAGCTGGGTTTGCTTTTTAAAGAGCATATAGAAACAATGACAGAATTTTATTTTTCAGGCACTATTGAGCGCATCATTTTTGAAAATCCCAGCAATTTCTTTCGAATCCTCCTCTTGGATATCCAAGACACGGATTGTGAAGATTTTGATGATTTTGAGATTATCGTGACCGGGACCATGGCCGATATTATTGAAGGCGAGGATTATACATTTTGGGGCAACCTAGTCCAACATCCAAAGTACGGACAGCAGCTAAAAATTTCCCGCTACGAGAGGGCAAAACCGACTAGCAAGGGGCTGGTTAAATATTTTTCCAGTGACCACTTTAAGGGTATCGGGGTCAAGACAGCCCAAAAAATTGTGGATCTTTATGGGGACGAAACCATTGATAAGATTTTAGCTGAGCCAGAAAAACTCAAAGAAATCACTGGCCTTTCCGCCAAGAACCGAGAAGCCTTTGTGGCCAAACTGCAACTCAACTATGGAACAGAACTGGTCTTAGCTAAACTGGCCGCCTACGGCATTCCCAACAAACTAGCCTTTCAGATTCAGGAAACCTACAAGGAAGAAACGCTGGACATCGTCGAGCACTATCCCTACCAACTAGTTGAGGACATCCAAGGCATCGGTTTTAAAATCGCTGACCAGCTAGCCCAGCAGTTGGGAATTGAAAGCAATGCTCCTGAGCGTTTTCGAGCTGGCTTGCTTCATACCCTCCTGACCCAGTCCATGGAAACTGGAGATACCTATTTGGAGGCCAGAGACCTATTGGCACATACGATTGAGCTTCTGGAGAGTTCGCGTCAAGTAGAGCTAGATCCCAGTCTGGTAGCCGATGAATTGGCTCACCTGATTGAAGAAGACAAGGTCCAAAATGTTGAGACCAAGATTTTTGAAAACAGCCTCTTCTTTGCCGAGGAAGGCATCCGCAGCAATCTGGTCCGCCTCTTGGAAAAAGGCCATCAGGATCGCTTTGAAAACGAAAAAATCCTCGATGCCATCAGCCAAGCTGAAGATGACCTAGGCATTCACTATGATCAGATTCAGAAACAAGCTATTTTCGACGCCATTACACAAAAAGTCTTCATCCTGACTGGTGGACCAGGAACAGGCAAAACAACCGTTATCAATGGTATCATTTCCGTCTATAGCCAGCTTCGAGAGTTGGATTTGAAAAAGAAGACAGATTTGCCCATTCTCCTTGCTGCACCGACTGGTCGAGCTGCTCGCCGTATGAACGAGTTGACTGGCCTGCCCAGCGCTACGATTCACCGACATCTCGGTATGACTGGAGATGATGATACCAGTCATTTGGATGATTATCTGGATGCTGACTTTATCATCGTGGACGAGTTCTCCATGGTAGACACTTGGCTGGCCAATCAGCTCCTCAGTAATATCTCCTCCAATACCAAACTGCTCTTGGTTGGGGATGCAGAACAGTTACCCTCTGTCAGTCCTGGCCAGGTATTAGCTGACCTACTGCAAATACCGAGCATTCCCCAGACCAAGCTGGAAAAAATTTACCGTCAGAGCCAAGATTCGACCATTGTCACTCTGGCTAGTCAAATCCAAAAAGGACTACTACCAGAAGATTTTACTGAGAAAAAAGCGGACCGTTCCTATTTCGAAGCTCGAAATGAACACATCCCGCCCATGATTGAACGAATTGCCAGCGCAGCTATTCGCAACGGCATTCCTGCTCAAGATGTGCAGGTGCTGGCTCCCATGTACCGCGGACAGGCCGGTATTGACCAGATTAATAGCCTCATGCAAAATCTCATCAATCCCGTGGAAAAAGACCAGCTGACCTTTGAAGCACCCGATTGCCAATATCGACAAGGAGACCGGGTCATCCACTTGGTCAATGATGCCGAAAGCAATGTCTTTAACGGTGACTTAGGCTACATCGTCGACCTGCTCCCAGCTAAGTACACCGAGTCCAAGCAGGACGAATTAACCATCAACTTTGACGGCAATGAAATTAGCTACCAGCGCAGCGAATGGTACAAAATTCGCCTAGCCTATGCCATGAGCATCCACAAGTCTCAAGGTAGCGAGTTTCCCGTGGTTATCCTTCCGATTACCCGAAGCAGCCACCGCATGCTCCAGCGCAATCTGGTCTACACTGCTATTACCCGAGCCAAGAGCAAACTGATCCTACTTGGGGAAAAGTCAGCCTTTGACTACGCCGTAAAAAATACCGGTACAGCCCGCAAAACCTATCTGATTGAACGTTTTGGAGATGTAGAATCCCCTCAAAAACTTATCCACAATCCTGTGGATAATAACGAACCACCTGTGGAAAATTATATCCTGACGGAGAAAAATATTCTAACAATCGATCCTCTAATCGGACTGACTGAGGAAGATTTAAAGGGAATTTTTAAATAAGCCTTGACTCCCTTCACTGTTCTGTGTATAATGCTAAAATATGGCTATATGATTAGCCCAAATAACAACTAACTTTCTTCAAAGGAGATTGTATGAAATACAATAAATATTCTACTCTAATAAAGTGGGTGGTTGTAGGATGCAGTCTCATTTTATTTGGCACCTTTTCATCAACAAAATCTAGAAATATCAGTGTGGAAACCTTGCGAAAAGAAGGAAAAATTCTTTCTGCAAAAATCTCTGACACCTTCTACAACCAAGCAATAAAAATTACTCATATTGATGGACCAGTTGCAGAGTTAAAAGAAGATCATGACTCAACCTATTTCTACAAAGTATCTTATATAGATAAAAATGGTAGGGAAAGCGATATTGGCCTGCGCAATGATTCTTCAACTAGCCGCTTCGTAGATGAACTAGAAAAAGCGGATAATTTAGAAGGAGAACCAAAATGGTTGATTGCCTCAGTACACTCAGCTTCAGGTATTCCTGATTACGCTAAAATCATGAACTCGTATCTATTTAATGATGGAAATAACCAACAACTGAAATACTACATCACTCTCTCTAATGATAAAGAATTTCAAAAAGGTGGAGACGCTTCTTTCACTTTCTTCACCTATATTGGTATATTATGCATTTTGATCGGATTCATCCGTTATTACTTAAACCACAAAAAATTGACTGATTTTTAGAGTCTATATCCCGAATTAAATGGAACGTTGGATCAAATTGAAAACAATGGTGGCTATATTGATCCAGATATTCGTATCTTCTTATACAAGAATCATTTGGTCAGTTATAAATCTATTTTCAAATCATGTGACATGCACGAGGCACTAACAATGTATCACTATAGGTATTCATTCTGGTTTTATATCTTTCCAATCATCAGAAAAAACGAGATTCGAGTTGTGCTTTCAGATGGAAACGAAAAGAAACTACCTCTCAGACACCGAAATGTCCCTAAAACAGACCTTGCTTTAACTCGTTTAAAAAATCACATACATGCCAAATTTCCAAATCTTGAATTATAAAGAGGACAGCTTACTGAACAGAACCGCACTGCCCCCCCCCCAAAAAAAGTTAGACAGAAAAAACTAACTTTTGGGGGGCAATTCACGAACCAAGCCTTTATCTTTTTATCCAAACCCCGTCACTGTCAGTCCTAATAAACGAACGCCTCGCGGCTGCTCTTCCAGGCTGTCATAGATTTCATGACTAACCCGCTCAATCACTTCGACTTCCTTCGTTTCTTGCTCCAAGGTCCTCCTTTTGGTTAGTGTTGAAAAGTCAGCATAGCGGATTTTGAGGACAACCGTCTTGCCAGCTTTCTGGTGTTTCTCTAAGCTGAGAGCGACCTTAGCTGCCAAGCGAGATAGTTCTTTTTTTATATCCTCCTCGCCATGGAGCAATTTAGCATAGGTTCGCTCCTTACCGATAGACTTGCGAATACGATTGGATTTGACTGGACTATTGCTGATGCCACGCGCTTTCCGGTAGAGATCAAAGCCAAAGCGGCCGAACTTATCAATCAAGGTCATTTCCGGTATCTTGAGCAAATCTGCGCCAGTATAGACCCCCATTTCATGCAGTTTCTCGACACTCTTCCTGCCAACTCCATGAAACTTAGCAATATCCATGGGCGCCAGAAAGGCCTCTGCCTCTTCAGGCAGAATGACCGTCAGACCGTGCGGCTTCTCATAATCACTGGCAATCTTGGCCAGAAACTTATTATAAGAAACGCCTGCCGAAGCCGTCAGCTGCAATTCATTCCAGATATCGTGCTGGATCAGCTTGGCAATTTTGACTGCAGATTTGATACCCAACTTATTTTCCGTCACATCCAGATAAGCCTCGTCTATGCTCATGGGCTCAATTTTATCCGTGTAGCGCTTGAAAATCTCTCGAATCTGCAAACCAACCGTTTGGTATTTCTCATAATTTCCCGAGATAAAAATCCCCTGCGGGCAGCGCTCGTAGGCTTCCTTGGAACTCATAGCTGAATGAACTCCGAACTTTCTAGCTTCGTAATTACAGGTCGAAACCACGCCACGTCCACCTGTCTGACGCGGATCACTACCGATAATCACAGGCTTCCCCTTAAGCTTAGGATTGTCCCGCTCTTCGACCGAAGCAAAAAAAGCATCCATATCAATATGAATGATCTTTCGCGATGTATCATTGATTAGCGGAAAAATTAGCATGCCGGCTCCTATAAGTTAGAATAGATCTTTAGCAAATTTTATCATTTTTAAAGCAAGTTTCAAAGGATTTTTATTCAAAAGCAAGACTGGAAAACATGAGAAACTTTCTGAGGTGCTTAGACAAAGTATTAAAATAGGAATTTCAGTATTGGACAAATTTCTACATAGTAACGTTCAAAGCAAGTACAAAATAATTCAACTTATCAGCTTCTTCCTACTATTTTCATTTACCATTTTCAAAATTATAAAACAGTTTACGATAAAATATCAATCTGTATTATAAAAGAAAGCCTCTTTTAGCACCGAAATCCGTTTGTGAAACCGATTACCTTATGATATACTTTAATTATAAATGTAACAGTTTATGTTGCTAGAATAAAGAGGAAAATCTAATGGTTGTTAAAACAGTTGTAGAAGCTCAAGATATTTTTGACAAAGCTTGGGAAGGCTTCAAAGGTGAAGACTGGAAAGAGAAAGCAAGTGTTTCTCGCTTCGTTCAAGCCAACTACACACCTTATGATGGAGATGAAAGCTTCTTGGCAGGTCCTACTGAGCGCTCACTCCACATCAAGAAAATCGTAGAAGAAACAAAAGCTCACTACGAAGAAACTCGTTTCCCAATGGACACTCGTCCAACATCTATTGCAGATATCCCTGCTGGTTATATCGACAGAGATAACGAACTAATTTACGGTATTCAAAACGATGAACTCTTCAAATTGAACTTCATGCCAAAAGGTGGTATCCGTATGGCTGAAACAACTTTGAAGGAAAATGGATACGAACCAGATCCAGCTGTTCACGAAATCTTCACAAAATACGTAACAACAGTTAACGACGGTATTTTCCGTGCTTACACTTCAAACATCCGTCGTGCTCGTCACGCTCACACTGTAACTGGTCTTCCAGATGCCTACTCTCGTGGACGTATCATTGGTGTTTACGCACGTCTTGCTCTTTACGGTGCAGATTATTTGATGCAAGAAAAAGTAAACGACTGGAATGCAATTAAAGAGATTGATGAAGAAACAATCCGTCTTCGCGAAGAAGTAAACCTTCAATACCAAGCATTGCAACAAGTTGTTCGCTTGGGTGACCTTTACGGTGTTGACGTTCGCAAACCAGCGATGAACGTCAAAGAAGCTATCCAATGGGTGAACATCGCCTTTATGGCAGTCTGCCGTGTTATCAACGGTGCTGCAACATCTCTAGGACGTGTGCCAATTGTATTGGACATCTTTGCAGAACGTGACCTTGCTCGTGGTACATTTACTGAATCAGAAATCCAAGAATTTGTTGATGATTTCGTTATGAAACTTCGTACAGTTAAATTTGCTCGTACAAAAGCTTATGACCAATTGTACTCAGGTGACCCAACCTTCATCACAACTTCTATGGCTGGTATGGGTAACGACGGTCGTCACCGTGTTACGAAGATGGACTACCGTTTCTTGAACACTCTTGACAATATCGGTAACTCTCCAGAGCCAAACTTGACAGTTCTTTGGACTGACAAATTGCCATACAACTTCCGCCGCTACTGTATGCACATGAGCCACAAACACTCTTCTATCCAATACGAAGGTGTAACAACAATGGCTAAAGACGGATATGGTGAAATGAGCTGTATCTCATGCTGTGTGTCACCACTTGACCCAGAAAACGAAGAACAACGCCACAACATCCAGTACTTCGGTGCTCGTGTAAACGTTCTTAAGGCCCTTCTTACTGGTTTGAACGGTGGTTACGACGATGTTCACAAAGACTACAAAGTATTTGACATCGATCCTATCCGTGACGAAGTTCTTGAATTTGAATCAGTTAAAGCGAATTTTGAAAAATCTCTTGACTGGTTGACTGACACTTACGTAGATGCTTTGAACATCATCCACTACATGACTGACAAGTACAACTACGAAGCTGTTCAAATGGCCTTCTTGCCAACTAAACAACGTGCCAACATGGGATTCGGTATCTGTGGATTTGCTAACACTGTTGATACATTGTCAGCTATCAAGTACGCTACAGTTAAACCACTCCGTGACGAAAATGGCTACATCTACGATTACGAAACAATCGGTGAATACCCACGTTGGGGTGAAGATGACCCACGTTCAAATGAATTGGCAGAATGGTTGATCGAAGCTTATACAACTCGTCTACGTAGCCACAAACTTTACAAAGACGCTGAAGCTACAGTATCACTTTTGACCATCACATCTAACGTTGCTTACTCTAAACAAACTGGTAACTCACCAGTCCATAAAGGTGTCTATCTCAACGAAGATGGTTCTGTAAACTTGTCTAAACTTGAATTCTTCTCACCAGGTGCTAACCCATCTAACAAAGCGAAAGGTGGCTGGTTGCAAAACTTGAACTCACTTGCGAGCCTTGACTTTGGTTACGCAGCTGACGGTATCTCATTGACAACTCAAGTTTCACCACGCGCTCTTGGTAAGACTCGTGACGAACAAGTGGACAACTTGGTAACAATTCTTGATGGTTACTTCGAAAACGGTGGACAACACGTTAACTTGAACGTTATGGACTTGCAAGATGTTTACGACAAGATCATGTCAGGTGAAGACGTTATCGTACGTATCTCAGGTTACTGTGTAAACACTAAATACCTCACTCCAGAACAAAAAACTGAATTGACACAACGTGTCTTCCACGAAGTTCTTTCTATGGATGATGCACTTAGCTAAGCCTCTTTCCTAATTGTAAAACCAGCTGATTTTCAGCTGGTTTTCTTTTGCTTTGGAGAGATAGCTTTGAGCATTTATGTTATAATAGAGTTATTGTGAAATGAAAAAGGGGATATAATGGCTGAGAAAATGTCTACAGATGAAAAAAATCTTAATCTGGCCGTCGATGTTATCATGCTAGCTGGGACCTTGCTATTACAAAGCGGCTCAGAGATTTATCGGGTCGAAGACACCATGATCCGGATTGCCCATTCACAAGGCATCCTGGACTGCAATGCCTTAGCCATGCCCGTTGCCATATTCTTTTCAATTGAAAATACTAATATTTCTCGAATGAAGCGAAATATCCATATGAACTACAATATCGAGAAAGTCTGCGATGTCAATCAGGTTTCTCGGCAATTAGTCAGTGGAGCAATCAATTTGGAAGAAGCTCTTGAACAACTAAGGGCACTTAAAACAAAAGGGGTTCCCTATAGCAAAAGAGAACTCATCACAGCAGCTACACTCAGTGCTCCTTTCTTTTCTATCATGTTTGGTGGAAATTTCTACGATGCTCTTGGAGCCGGTATCGCGACTCTATTTGGCTTCTCTTTCTCCCTTTATGTCGATAAATATATTCGAATTCCTTTTGTTTCAGCCTTTGCTGGAGCTTTTGTCTTCGGATTATTAGCCCAGATCTGGGCTCGCTACTCAGGATTCGATTCAACAGCAGACTTGATCATCGCAGGAGCTGTCATGCCCTTCGTCCCTGGAATCGCTCTGACCAACTCAGTTAGAGATATCATGACCAACCATATCAACTCTGGAATGAGCAAACTATTTGAATCGCTTCTCATTACTCTTGCTCTCGGTGCCGGTACCTCTGTCGCCCTCATTCTTATGAAATAAGCCTATGACAATCTTGACTTTCTTACTACAAGCTCTGGCCAGCCTACTGGCTATCATCACTTTTTTAATCGTTCTAAATGTCCAGCGTAGTATGCTGATTCCCGGCGGAGTTTTAGGAATGGCTACTTGGCTACTCTATCTTCTACTCAAGGGACCGACTAATGTTATCATTGCAACCTTCGTGGCTGCTATCATTGGTTCCTGCGCCAGCCAAATCCTCAGCATCATCTACAGAACGCCAGCTGTCGTCTTTATTTTGGCTATTCTAGCGCCTCTAGTACCTGGATATATTTCCTACCGGACAACTGCCTTCTTTGTGACAGGTGATTACAGTCATGCTATGGTCAATGCTACCTTGGTCGTCATCCTAGCCTTGGTCATCTCTATCGGCATGGCTAGCGGGACGGTTGTATTAAAGATTTACAGCTACCTGAAGAAACATCCTCTTCACTATAAAAAATGAGTCAATACATATTGACTCATTTTTCTTTACGAATTTTAGTTAGAATTTCCTTAGCTTTTGCCTGATTAAATTGCTTCTCTTTGAGAAGCTCTGCAACAACAGCAGCAATCTCATCTTCCTGAGCACCGGCCAATAAAGCTAGGGATTTAGCTTGAAGCTTCATGTGCCCAGCCTGAATTCCCGTAGTCACCAGCGCTCTTAAAGCCGCAAAATTTTGCGCTAAGCCGACAGAAGCGATAATTGAAGCTAATTCTTTTGCTGTCGGTTGCCCCAATAAATCAAAACTGGCGACAACCATTGGATTAAGCCCAATCGAGCCTCCCTTGGCCGCAACCGGCATGGGTAGAGTCAACTGGCCATAGAGTTTTCTTTCCTCTAGATTGGCCTTCCAGTTACTCAATCCTTGATAACGGCCATCGCGAACAGCATAGGCATGAGCCCCTGCTTCAATGGCCCGCCAATCATTTCCTGTCGCCAAAAGAACTCCATCAATGCCATTGAAAATACCTTTATTATGCGTGCTGGCTCGATAAGGATCCTGTTTTGCGAATTGACTAGCTAGAGCGATTCTTTGAGCGGTGCGTTCAGCTTCTGCCTTGTCTCGACTGAGTGAGTGGAAATCAATTTCACAAGAGGCTGTTACGAGCGCCTCAGTCGCATAGTTAGACAGGATGGCCATCAAGCTCTGTCCACCTGTTAGCTCCTCTAACCGTTCTTTTAGGGCTTCTAGCATGGTATTAAGGATATTGGCACCCATGGCTTCCTGAGTGTCCACGACAAGGTAGACAACTAGAAAGTCCGTCTCTCCCTCCAGGAAGTCCATTCGTAAATCACGCGCCCCACCTCCTCGCTTGACAATGGAAGGATGGGCTTGATTTGCCAATTCTAATAAAGCTGACTTCTCATTTTGGATTTGCTCTAAGGCTTTAGCTACATCGGGCACATCATAGAGTGCGACCTGCCCAACCATCTGCCGATTATGAATCTTGGTCTTGAAACCGCCGTTGCGCTTAATGATTTTTGCTGCAAAACTAGCAGCAGCAACGACAGAGGGCTCCTCTGTTGCAAAAGGTACCTGATAGACCTGCTCATCTATGAGAAAGTCCGGTGCAATCGAATAAGGTAAAGCCAAAACAGAAAGCACATTTTCACTCATTTGATTGGCAGTCTCCAGCGGCAAATGGATTTGATTAGCAAGATTTTGCCAATTCTCAGCCTGGAGCAGTTCATGGGCTTTCAGAAACTCTAGCCGCTCTGCAGGCGTTTTTTTAGAAAATCCGGTCCAATTTATTTTCATGATGGTTTCTCAACTTTGATATACTTGCGCTGGTGTTGGTCGATTTGAACCAAGGCGTAAACTTGGTCATCGTAGTCAGAAAAAACAGCTGAGCCGTTTTCATCCAGCTGAGCTTCTGCAAAGAAAAGCTCTTCATAAGCAGCAACTGTCAGTTCTTGACGTTGATTTAATTTCTCCAAACGATTAGTCGTCAGCTGTTTCTCATAACCTTCTACCAGATTGGCACTAAAAATCTCGGCGACAGCGCCACTCCCATAACTAAAGAGAGCAAGCTTGTCACCAGCCTTAAGATTTTCAGAGTTTTCTAAGAGGGACAAGAGCCCCAAAAAGAGGGAGCCTGTATAGATATTCCCGACCTTTTGACTATAGAGAATAGACTTGTCAAAGTTTTCTTGCAGGCCCTTTTGCTCCTCCTGAGACAAGCTTTTATCCATAATTTTATTCAACCCCTTCAGCGCCAATTTTGGATAGGGAAGATGGAAACAAACCGCTGCAAAGTCTCCCAAAGCTAAACCATGACGTTTTTGGTATTCGTTCCAAGTCGTCTTGAGGCAATCCAAGTACTGCTGGGTTGAATAAACACCATTGACGTAAGGAGTCGTAGAGTAATTTGGGCGCCAGAAATCCATAATATCACGAGTCTGAGCCACATTATCTTCATTGAATTCAAGGATGCGTGGATTTTGACTGATCAACATAGCGACAGCGCCTGCACCTTGAGTCGGCTCGCCTGGCGTCTCTTTCCCATATTTGGCAATGTCGCTAGCGATAACCAAGACCTTGCTTTCTGGATATTGTCTGATATGCAGCTTGGCATAGTCTAGAGCAGCAGTTGCTCCATAGCAGGCCTCTTTAATTTCAAAGCTACGAGCAAAGGGCTGAATGCCCAAAAGACCATGAATAAAGACCGAAGCCGCCTTGCTTTGGTCGATGCTAGACTCTGTTGCAACAATGACCATATCAATGACCTTCTTATCCTCTACGGTCAAGATTTGCTCAGCCGCTGCTGCGCCCAAAGTGACGATATCCTCAGTTAAAGGAGCAATGCTAATCTCCTTCATCAATAATCCCTTGCTGAGCTTGTTGGGATCAATCCCCCGCTCCTCAGCTAGATGATCTAATTTTAAAACATAATTGCTAGTCGCAAAACCGATTTGATCGATTCCGATTTTCATCATAAAGACCTCATTCAATTCATTTGATAGCTAATAGTATTCAGACATTATTTTACCATAATTAAGGCTAAAACTCTTTTAAAAACCATTTTTTAAACTCAAATCCGACTTGAGACGGAGAAAGTTTCTCATCAAAAAATGAGAGAAACTCAATTTTTCAAATTCAGTTTCCCTCATCAGTCTATTCCCAATTTTGAGCTGGCAAGTTTAGGGTTTTAAGGATAAGCATCCGCCCATGAATTCCCTGAAATCGCTCTTGTTTTTTTCTTTATAAACAGTCCGAAGCAAGTCCTACTTCCGCTTCCTTGCAATCAAGTGAATCGGTGTTCCTTCAAAGACAAAGGCCTTGCGGATTTGATTTTCCAAGAAACGCAGGTAAGAGAAGTGCATGAGCTCTTCTTCGTTGACAAAGATGACAAAGGTCGGCGGTTTGGTCGCAACCTGAGTCGCATAGAAAATCTTAAGACGCTTGCCCTTGTCAGTCGGCGTCGGATTAATCGCGATGGCATCCATGATAACATCATTGAGCACCGCTGACGGAATACGGGTATTCTGACTCTGACTAATTTGCTTAATCATGTCCGGCAGCTTATGGAGACGCTGCTTGGTCAGGGCAGAGACAAAAATAATCGGCGCATAAGACAAGTACTGGAACTGGTCACGAATATCTTCTTCCCAGTCTTTCATAGTATGGTTGTCTTTTTCCAGCGTGTCCCACTTATTGACGACGATGATCATTCCTTTTCCTGCTTCATGGGCGAAGCCAGCGATTCGCTTGTCGTACTCACGAATTCCTTCTTCAGCATTCAGCACCATCAGAACGACATCTGAGCGGTCAATCGCCCGCATAGCCCGCATAACAGAGTATTTCTCCGTATTTTCATAGACCTTGCCCGACTTGCGCATACCAGCCGTATCGATCATGGTAAATTCCTGACCTTCACTGTCCGTAAAGACCGTATCAATAGCATCGCGCGTGGTACCAGCCACTGGACTGGCAATGACCCGATCCTCACCTAAGATGGCATTGATCAAGCTAGACTTGCCGACATTAGGCCGGCCAATCAAGCTAAACTTAATCATATCAGGATTTTCAACCACTTCCTCATGTGGAAGATTTTCAACGATAGCGTCTAGAACATCCCCTGTACCAATCCCATGGACAGAAGATACTGGGAATGGATCGCCCAAGCCCAGAGCATAGAAATCATAGATTTCATTGCGCATTTCGGGATTATCCACCTTATTAACCGCCAAGATAATCGGCTTGTGAGTCTTGTACAGCATGCGAGCGACATACTCGTCCGCATCCGTAATACCTTCCTTGCCAGACACGACAAAAACGATAACATCAGCCTCGTCCATAGCGATCTCAGCTTGATGCTTGATTTGCTCCATAAAAGGCGCATCAACATCGTCAATTCCGCCTGTATCAATGATACTAAACTTACGATTCAGCCAATCTGCCGTCGCATAGATGCGGTCACGAGTAACCCCTTCCACGTCTTCAACAATGGAAATCCGCTCACCCGCAATCCGGTTAAATAGCGTTGACTTGCCGACATTGGGACGGCCGACAATGGCAATAGTTGGTAAAGCCATGTTTTTCCTCTTTCATTCTTTGAGACAGAGCTGAGCTCCGCCTTATTTTTCTAATTTCTTTTCTTTGAACAGTTGGTCAATCGCTTGATTCGGCTCCTGACCAAATTGGGCTGCCAAACGCTGGCTCCAAGTATCCTGTGCCCGATCACCAGCATACTCAGCCTGTACACGGTCATAAGTCTCAATGACAGAACTGAGTTGTTCACGGTATTCTTCCTCAAAGACCACCGCTTCATAAGGCAGACGTGGCTTGACAGCATGGTTTTGATTAGGCTTTCCTAAAGCCATGCCTAAAACTGGATAAGTATAGTCTGGCAGATTAAAGAGCTGGGCAATTTTTGAAGCTTCATAGCGGACTAAACCAATAATAACGCCGCCATAACCCAGACTTTCAGCTGCTAAGAGGGTATTTTGCCCTGCCAAAGCAGCATCTACCGAGCTAATGAGAATATTTTCGGTTCCTTCAGGGTAAAAACCATCCGTGTGCAATTGAACACCCTTTTGAGCACGATTGAGGTCTCCTACAAAGAGCAAAAATGCTGAAGCCTGAAGAATTGCTTTCTGCGGAACTAAATCAAAGAGGGCTTCTTTTTTCTCCTGACTGCGCACCACAATGATAGAGTAGGACTGGAAGTTTTTCCAGCTGGAAGCAGCACGTCCAGCATCGATAATCGCGCGTAGTTCTTCATCTGAAATCTGCTCTTCCGTAAAGCGCCGAACAGACGTATGAGCCTTCATCAAGTTAATTGTTTCATTCATCGACGGTTCTCTCCTTCTAGATGCACTTCTTGAGCTAGAAACTTAATCCGCTCCATAACCCGCTTGGCTTGCCAGGTCTCATCGCCATTCTTAGAATTAGCAAAGTGACGCTCCAAATCTGCAAAACTAAAGTTAGAAGTAAAGAAAGTTGGCAGATTTTCCTGCATGCGGTGCTGGAGAATGACTTGCAAAATCTCATCGCGCATCCAGGGGCTAGACTGCTCTGCACCGATATCGTCCAAAATCAGCACTTGAGCTGTCTTGACTTGGTCAATCTTGTCCTTGACCAAGCCGGAACTGATCGCATTCTTAACATCCAAAACAAAGCTCGGATAGTGGAGCAACGTCGTTGACACACTGCGTTTCTCTGATAAATCATGCGCCAGCGCAGCCATCATGTAGCTCTTACCCACGCCGAAATCTCCGTAGAGATAAACAGCCTTCTGATAATGCGGAAAATCCGCAACAAAACTGGTCAAGAGCTCGAAAGCCTTGTAGCGACCAATATCGTCTAAGTCCACTTTGGCCAAACTAGCCTCTTTTAGACTGGCTGGCAGATTGATAAGGTTGAGACGGCTTCTAATCGCTTCCTGTCTCTCCTGCTCAATCAACTCAGGCGTTTCCTCATAGGCAACATCCGCATAGCCTTCATTTTTCACTAAAATTGGCTTATAACCCTTAGCAATATAGTTCTGATCTTCTAGCAGGAAACGATCTCGTTCGGTAATGTATTGATTGAACTTAGAAATGCTACGCTGAATTTCGATTGGAGACAGTTGTTCTCGACTGATAAAGTCAGCGATATCTGGATCTGCTAAAATCTGCTGGACTAATTTTTGATAATCAAACTGCTTCACCTTATTCATATGAGGCATTGCCTGTCCTATTTTCTCCATTTAATCGCCTCCTTCTTCCAGTCTTGCTAAAAGTCTTCTTTTTTGCTCTTCTAGTTCAGCTTGCTTTTCTAAGCTGGTTTCATTTTTGTAATCCGGCTGACTCCAGTTCGGCACATTGCTTTTAGCAGCAGCTGGACTGACTTGCGCAGGACGACTATTCGTCTGCTGGTTGCGCTCGCGGATTTTCAGGACTGCCTCTTCAGCCGAGGTCACCTTTTGATAAGAAAAGTCATTGGCCACCTTGAGGGCATACTTTTCATTGAGATTGGCCGAATCCACCTTATTAAAAGTCAATAGCAGGATGATATTGATAACTTCATCCAACAGTCCCATCTCTGCCAAATCCTGAATCAACTTCCGTTCACTACGCGTAATGGCCGCTTGACGTATTTTCTTGATTTCTGCCAAAAAGAGCAAGGGCTGCTTGCTTTTAGCCTCACGAATAATAGACTGCTCTTGCTGAGAAAAATCTCCCGAAACTGGTTTCTGCTGAATCTTTTGCTGCATCCGTTTCGTCGAAATCACATGTGACACAGCCGTTTCACGCGCTAAGGCATAAGTCTCGTACCACGTCCATTTCTTCTGCTCCGCAATCGCAAACAAGTCCAAGAGGTCCGCTTTTTCATCTGCAAAACGCAAGCCATCCTGGGCCATTCTCTGTTTAAAATGCGTCAAATCAAAATCATTTTGGCGACTAGTTCTCGTCGGACTGACGTCATCCATGCCATAAATTTGGCTAAAAGAAGGACTGATTTTTTGCCCAGCTGGATTTTCCGGTCGTAGCTTATCTACCGCCGCCTGACCAATCTTTTTCTCCAAAAGACTACTGTACACATGGTGAGCAAAGAATTCCTCAGCGGACAAGGTTGGATAGAGTCGGATGAAAAATCCCGTCTCCGTCTGGTAAAGCTCTAGCAAGCCAATAGCTGATAGGCGCTCCAAGCTCCTCTCCAACGCTTCCATACCAAAGTCAAGATGATTTAAAATATGGCTGAAAAGTCGCTGCTGAGTTCCATTATCCCAAAAAGAAACCAGATAAAGATAAAGCGCGACTGCATCCTTGCCCACAATAGGTAGATAATAACGGGTCAGCCCGCTCATATCCTGACTGACCTGGTTATTAGACAAGAAAGAAAAATGATCATTTGGTTTCATAAGCCATTATTTTTCCTTTTTCTTCTTAGAACCCTTGGTAATCTGCTTCAAAAGGCTTTCCAGCTCGCCAACATCCTTAAAACTCCGATAAACACTGGCAAAACGGACATAGGTAATTTCATCCAGCTCGGCCAGCTCATCCATGACCAGAGAGCCAATATATTCGCTGGCAATTTCATTTTCACTCTGACTGCGAAGTTTTTGCTCAATCCGATTGACCAATTCTTCAATCTCGTCACTTGATACCGGACGCTTCTGAGCGGAGCGGATGATTCCGTTAAAGATCTTATCCCGAGAAAACTGCTCACGCGTTCCATCTTTTTTGACAACGACTAGGGTTCTTTCTTCCACGCGCTCATAAGTTGTAAAACGGTGCTGGCATTCCTCGCATTCACGGCGGCGACGGATTGTATTTCCATCTTCTGCCTGCCGGCTGTCAACCACACTTGATTTGCTTCCGCCACATTTGGGACAACGCATGTCATTTCCTCCTAGAATCTTAATACTTCATTATACCATGTTTTGACCAATAACAAAAGACGGGAGATTTCCCTGCCATAAAAAAGCTAAAGCTGACAAAGCAGCTTTAGCAAGAAAATCTTCTTTCAAAAATCCAGCAACTGGAAACTCAGCCCTTCTTGTCAAAATACTTTCTGGTTTCAGCAATAATAACCGGAGACAAGGCCAAAAGAGCAATCAGATTTGGCAAGGCCATCAAGGCATTGACAATATCGGCAATGACCCAAACTGCTTCTAACTCGATAAAGCCCCCTAAGAGCACCATAGCGACAAAGATGATTCGGTACAAACGAATATATTTGACACCAAACAGGAACTCAAAGCAACGCTCACCGTAATAGTTCCATCCTAAAATAGTGGTAAAAGCAAACAGAACTAGAAAAACGGATAGAAGGATTGGACCAAAATTAGCAAAGACAGTCGCAAAGGCTGCCTGAGTCAAGGACACACCATTGAGATTGCCATCCCAGACTCCTGTGATTAAAATTGTTAGACCTGTCAGACTACAAATAATCAGAGTATCGATAAAGGTTCCCGTCATAGAAATCAATCCTTGTTCGACAGGCTCCTTAGTCCGAGCTGCCGCCGCTGCAATAGGTGCAGACCCCAAACCAGATTCATTGGAGAATACCCCGCGTGCGACCCCATTTTGAATCGCCATCTGGATGGTTGCACCAGCAAAGCCACCAACAGCAGCCGTCTGACTAAAGGCAGAACTAAAAACTAGCTGAAGAGTTGGCAGCAGACGATCTAGATTGACTGCTAATACAGTCACAGTCCCCAAGATATAAATAGCCGCCATAAAAGGCACAATCTTGGTCGACACTCGAGCAATAGACTGGATACCGCTAAAAATAACTAGAGCCACCAAAATAGCCAAGATAGAGGCAGTCACAGCTGGAGGCAACTGAATGGTATTCTGCATAGCTTCTGTAATGGAATTCACCTGTGTGAAGGTCCCAATCCCTAAAAGAGCCACCAAGACACCCGCTACAGCAAAGAAGATAGCCAGCGGACGCCATTTTTCTCCCATTCCCAACAAAATATAGTGCATGGGACCACCAGCAACTGCTCCGTGGGCATCCTTGGAACGATACTTAATCGCTAATAAACCTTCGGCATACTTGGTTGCCATTCCAAAGAAAGCAGCTAGCCACATCCAAAATAAGGCACCCGGTCCACCAACTTTTATGGCAGTCGCCACACCGATAATATTCCCCGTGCCAACCGTGGCTGCCAATGCTGTACAAAGAGCTGCAAAGCTTGACACGTCTCCATGATGATCCTCTCCGGAAACAAAAATTAAGCGAAAGGCGCGAAAAAGGCGCGAAATCTGTAGCAACCTCAGACGAAGTGTCAGATAAAGCCCTGTTCCAACTAATAAAATCAAGAGGGGAGGCCCCCAGACCAGAGAATCAATTTGATTCAGCAATTTCAACATAAATCTTCTGCTCCTTTTCCACACCGAGAAAAAGAAAAGTACATGTGTAAACATGTACTCTGGATGCCTGAGAACGACCGTTTTCTGTCCTTCCCTTGCTCTGTCCTTTTACCTGAGAGTTTGAGCAGTTGCCTGCCTTGCCCCTTCGGTGCCAATCATGGTCTCTCCAGAGTTCCGTCCATTTCACAGTCATAAGGCTCAAACACTTATTTCTGAAAAACTTCATTCGGTGTTTATTCTAAATTTTCTATTATTTTAAAATAATATTCGGTTTTTGTCAATGTTTTATGAAAAATTTTGAATATTCTATAACCCCAAAAGGTTAGATAGAAAATTTATTCAAAGGTAAGATGATAGTAGCTCATAGAATCTCCTTGTTTACCTGTTGATGTAGTTATTTATGGTTTACACTGTTTGAAGTTCTGTAAGTTTTTATTGCACTATATTTTACAATTTTTCATTCCTTAAAGTATTGATGACATTCTTCCAAGAGTTAGTCAAGAAAAATTTTAGAAAGTTCTGCTAGTTCAGCACTGGTTTCTTGCTTGACTTGTAGTCAATGAAAAAGAATGGGTCGTTCTAAAAAGCCCTTTCACCTCCTCAAAGGCTAAGCATAAGGCTGTAATTCCGGATTAATTGGTGTGTTGGCCAGATTATTGGCATAATTGCAAAGAGTCGCAAGGCTGACACCTAGAACTACATCCAGAGCATTCTCATGTGTATAGCCCGCTTCTAGGAAGTCTGACAAAGCCTCATCTCCGACCCGTCCCTTGGTATTGATAACAGCAATGGTAAATTTAGCAAGTGTATCTAGCTTCGGATCGGTATCAATCGGAGTACGATTGCGCAGAGCCTCCAAAAGATCGTCATTCATTTGAATCTGCTTGATTGAAAAGGCTGTATGGCCCGCTACACAGAAAGCGCAGCCGTTGGTAACCGCGGCCGTAATCTGCACTACTTCACGCTCAGTCGGTGTCAGGCTATTACGACGATTGATGGCTCCAACCGTCCGATAAGTTTCCAAAGCCGTTGGCGCATTGGCCAAAAGACCGATAAGATTGGGAATGTAGCCACCGTTATCTTTTTGAACAGTTTCTAAAACCTCTTTCACCTCAGCTGGTGCGGACTCAATCGTGTGGATAGTAAATTCTGACATATGAAACCTCATTTCTTTTGATTAGCAACTATCTTAACATAGGTCTGACAGCTTGTATAATATATATTTTATATGGCCTCTATAAAGAGAATATATTGCTACATGTCAAACCAAAATATATTACCCATCTTAATTGACTCTATACCTTTCTAAAGCATGAAAAAGAAGCCCTAAGGCTTCTGACTAATATTTTCTAAAACGTTGATAGCGATCTTCTAAAAGTTGCTCGAGAGAAAGTTTGGAAAGTTCTGCTAATTCAGTACTGATCTCTTGCTTGACTGCAGCTAAGAGCTCATTTTTATTAAAGCCACGTTCGGGGATGACCTTATCAACGACACCCATCTGCAAAAGCTCATGCGAGGTGATTTTCATCATCTCAGCCGCCTCCATTGCTCGGCTGCCATCCTTCCATAAAATCGAAGCAAAGCCTTCTGGACTGAGAATGGCATACATAGAGTTTTCCAGCATCCAGACCTTATCAGCAACTGCTAAGGCCAGTGCCCCACCAGAGCCACCCTCACCGATGATAATGGCAATAATGGGCACTTTCAGATCGCTCATTTCCATGAGATTACGGGCAATGGCTTCGCCCTGTCCGCGCTCCTCAGCACCGACGCCAGGATAGGCACCAGCCGTATTGATAAAGGTCACGACTGGACGGCCGAATTTCTCAGCCTGCTTCATGAGACGTAGAGCCTTGCGATAGCCTTCAGGATGGGGCTGACCAAAGTTCCGTCGCAGATTGTCCTGCAAATTGCGACCTTTTTGAATACCGACCACTGTGATCGGCTGACCATTTAATGTTCCGATACCGCCAATGACAGCACCATCATCACGAAAACCACGATCTCCGTGCAATTCCACAAAATCATCAAAAATTCCTTGGGCAAAATCCAGAGCCGTCAAACGGGACTGATCACGCGCTGCTTTGATAATCTGACTGATTTTTGTCATTGGTCACCTCCATGAAATCTCAAGAGAGTAGCAATCCGATCCCGCAATTCACCACGTTTGACTATCGCATCAACAAAGCCATGCTCTAGCAAGAACTCTGCCTTTTGAAAGTCATCTGGCAACTTTTCTCGTACAGTAGATTCAATAACTCGACGACCAGCAAAGCCTACCAGAGCCTGCGCTTCTGCCAAGATAATATCCCCTTCCATAGCGAAGGAAGCTGTGACACCGCCTGTTGTCGGATCTGTCAAAACAGTCAGGTAAAAAAGACCAGCCTTTGAATGACGTTGCACAGCAGCAGAAGTTTTGGCCATCTGCATCAAGCTCATGATACCTTCCTGCATACGAGCACCACCAGAAGCCGTAAAGAGGACGACTGGCAACTGATGCTCTGTCGCATATTCAAAGAGGCGGGTAATTTTTTCACCCACAACCGTCCCCATGGAAGCCATGATAAAGTTGGAATCCATAATCCCAAGAGCTAATTTTTGACCTTTTATCAGAGCGGTTCCAGTTAAAACGGCCTCATCTAGACCAGTCTTTTCCCGCATCTTTGCCAGTTTTTCTTGATAATTTGGAAAATGTAAGGGATCTGTCGTCTCAATACCTGTGAACAATTCCTCAAAGCTTCCTTCATCCACCGTCAAACTCAGACGCTCAAAAGCTGAAATCCGAAAAGTGTAGCCACAGCTTGGACAGACACGCTCTGCCCCCAAATCCTTTTGATAAATGATATGCTTACAACCTGGACACTTGGAAAAAAGCTCATCTGGAACTTCTGGTTTTGGCTGAGGCAAGGCACGAGAGGAACGATTAGGATTGATTCGAATATATTTATCCTTTTTTGAAAACAAAGGCATTGCTTACTCCTTCATTAAATTTTAGAGTGATTCTGCTTCTTTCAAACAAAATCACTCCTTGTCATCTATTTTTTCTCTTGATAAGCCGGAAGGAACTTCTCCATGAGAAAGGCTGTATCATAATCACCAGCAATCACATTAGGATCTGAAATCAGATCCAGTTGGAAACTGCTATTGGTCACGACACCGTCGATTTCTAGCTCATAGAGAGCCCGTTGCATCTTCATCAGGGCATCAAAGCGATTTTCCCCATGAACGATGATTTTGGCAATCATGCTGTCGTAATAAGGAGGAATGGTGTAGCCAGGATAGACCGCCGAATCCACACGCAGCCCCACTCCGCCACTTGGCAGATAAAGATTGGAAATCTTTCCTGGGCTCGGTGCAAAGTTAAAGGCTGGATTTTCAGCATTGATCCGACATTCAATCGCATGACCGCGAATTTCAACATCTTCTTGACTAAAGGACAGCTCTTGACCATCTGCAATCTTAATCTGCTCTTTAACAATATCCACACCAGTAACAAACTCAGTCACTGGATGCTCAACCTGCACCCGAGTATTCATCTCCATAAAGTAGAATTCACCCTTGGCTTCATCGAGAAGAAACTCAATCGTTCCAGCATTTTCATAGCCGACAGACTCAGCAGCCCGAACAGCTGCTTCACCAATCTTCTGACGCAGGGTTTTCCCAATCGCCACAGATGGACTTTCTTCCAGCACTTTCTGATTATTACGCTGCAAAGAGCAATCCCGCTCGCCCAAGTGGACCACATGCCCCTGCTGATCAGCCAAAATCTGCACTTCAATATGGCGCGCTGGATAGATTACTCGCTCCATATACATGGCACCATTACCAAAGGCTGCTTTGGCTTCACTAGAAGCAGACTCAAAAGCCGCTACTAAATCCTCAGGCTTTTCAACCTTACGAATACCTTTACCGCCGCCACCAGCAGAAGCTTTAAGCATGACTGGATAGCCAATTTTTTCGGCTACTTCCAAGGCTTCTTCAGAGGTATGAACTTCCCCGTCAGAACCTGGGATAACCGGCACTTTGGCCTTAATCATCTGAGCCCGAGCATTAATCTTGTCCCCCATCAAGTCCATAACAGCACCTGAAGGTCCAATAAACTTAATGCCGACTTCTTCACACATGGTCGCAAATTTAGAGTTTTCACTCAAAAAACCAAAACCAGGGTGAATGGCTTCTGCACCTGTCAGAACAGCAGCAGATAAGACGGCATTCATGTTCAGATAAGAATCTGTAGACTTGGCTGGTCCGATACAAACCGCCTCATCAGCCAGTAGGGTGTGAAGAGCTTCCTTGTCAGCCGTTGAATAAACAGCTACCGTATCAATTCCTAGCTCGCGAGCTGCACGAATAATTCTGACCGCAATTTCCCCACGGTTAGCAATTAAAATTTTACGAAACATGGTGAAATCTCCTCTTTCTTATTGACCAATCGCAAAGGTCAAGGTTCCGCTTGCTGCAAGTTTGCCATCAACTTCGGCCTTGGCCTCTACCACTGCAATGGTTCCGCGACGCTTGACAAACTTGGCTGTCATAATCAGTTGGTCACCTGGCACAACTTGCTTCTTGAACTTAACCTTGTCCATGCCAGCATAGAAGACCAGTTTGCCCTTATTTTCTTCTTTAGACAATTCCAGCACACCAGCCGTTTGAGCCAAAGCTTCCATGATCAAGACACCTGGCATAACTGGATATTGAGGGAAATGTCCGTTAAAGAATGGCTCGTTGATTGTCACATTTTTCAGAGCGACGATCTCATCTTCGCTGACTTCCAGAACACGGTCCACCAAAAGCATGGGATAGCGATGCGGAAGCGCCTCTTTTATTGCATTGATATCAATCATTTGATGCGTACCAGCCCTTTCCCAAATTCAACCATTTCTTCATTCTGAACCAGAATTTCTGTAATCAGACCATCTTTCGGTGCTGGCACCTCATTCATGACCTTCATGGCTTCAATAATCATCAGGGTTTGACCTTTTTTAACTTGGTCTCCTACACTGACAAAAGCTGGTTTATCTGGACCTGCGGCCAAGTAAGCCACGCCAACCAAGGGACTTTCCACGACATCACCCTCAGCAGCTGGTGCCGGAGCTTCTGGAGCCACCTCAGGTGCTGTAGTTGGAGCTGCTTGGGAAACTGTCTCAGATATAGGTGCACTTGCTGGCTGCACAGGAGCTACAACAGGAGCTGCACTGGCTGCTGGAGTTGCTGCGACTGCGGCAGAATTTTCATTCTTGCTGAAAGTCAATTCATCACTTTGATTTTTATAAGAAAATTCACGCAGGCTTGATTGGTCAAACTGAGCCATCAAGTCTTTAATTTCATTGATATTCATCTAGCCCTCCCAACGCTTGAATGCCAGAACAGCATTGTGACCGCCAAAACCAAATGTATTGGAAATCGCATAAGGAATTTCTTGATCTAAGCCTTGCCCATAAACGACATTTGCTTCAATATAGTCTGACAATTCACTTGTTCCAGCTGTCATTGGTACATAGTTATGACGCATGGCTTCTATTGTAGCGATTGCTTCTACCGCTCCTGCAGCCCCAAGCAAGTGTCCTGTGAATGACTTGGTTGAAGATACAGGTACTTCTTTACCAAGAACAGCTACGATAGCTCCACTTTCTCCTTTTTCATTAGCAGGAGTTGAAGTACCGTGGGCATTGACATAAGCCACTTGCTCTGGAGAAATCTCTGCCTCTTCCAAAGCCAATTTAATTGCCTTAATAGCACCTTGACCTTCTGGATGAGGTGAAGTCATATGATAAGCATCACAAGTATTTCCATAACCAACTACTTCAGCCAAGATAGTCGCTCCACGTTTTTCAGCGTGTTCCAGACTTTCAAGCACCAACATACCAGAACCTTCTCCCATGACAAAGCCGTTACGGTCTTTATCAAATGGAATAGAAGCACGAGTTGGATCTTCTGTAGTTGATAGGGCAGTCAAAGCTTGGAAACCAGCAATGGCAAATGGAGTGATAGAAGCTTCTGATCCACCAACTAACATGACATCTTGGAAGCCAAACTTGATAGAGCGGAAAGCATCTCCAATGGCATCATTTGATGAGGCACAAGCTGTATTGATTGATTTACAAATCCCGTTTGCTCCAAAGCGCATAGCAACATTCCCTGAAGCCATATTTGGCAAAGCTTTTGGAAGAGTCATTGGCTTAACGCGTTTTGGACCTTTCTCATGCAATCGGATGACTTGATCTTCGATTTCCTTGATACCACCGATACCAGAAGCCACGATGACACCAAAGCGATCTTTGTCAATTGCTTCTACATCAAGATTCGCATTTGTTACCGCTTCTTGAGCTGCATACAAGGCATACAAAGAATAATTGTCAAAACGATTGGTATCTTTCTTGATAAAGTATTTATCAAATGGAAAGTCTTGGACTTCAGCCGCATTATGAACAGCAAAATCGCTATGATCAAACTTGGTGATGGGACCAATCCCAATCTTACCTTCTTTTAAGCTATTCCAAAATTCTTCTGGTGTATTTCCGATGGGAGAGGTTAAGCCATAACCTGTCACAACAACTCGATTTAGTTTCATGGTGAACTCCTTTATGATAATTGGTAAACTGTCAAATCCAAATGCATGCAATTACTGCATTGTCAGTCCGCCATCAATCGCGATGACCTGACCAGTAAGGTATTCCTGACCTGCTAAGAATAGGGCAACATCCGCTACTTCTTCGGTATTGCCGAACCGTTTCATTGGGATTTGAGCCAGAGAAGCTTCTTTGATTTTTTCAGAAAGCCCATCTGTCATATCCGATTCGATAAAGCCTGGGGCAATCACATTGACACGAATATTGCGTCCAGCTACCTCACGAGCAACCGACTTAGAAAATCCAATTAAGCCAGCTTTAGAAGCTGCATAGTTGGCCTGGCCGACATTACCAGTCAAACCGACAACACTTGATAGGTTAATGACTGCTCCCTGACGAGCCTTGGTCATTGGTTTCAAGACGGCTTGCGTCATATTGAAGGCTCCAGTCAGATTGACCTTCAGCACTTGCTCGAAATCTTCCTCTGTCATCTTGAGCATAATCTTATCGCGGGTAATTCCGGCATTGTTTACCAAAACATCTACAGAGCCCAAAGCTGCAATCGCCTCTTCAATCATTCGCTTAGCATCAGCGCCATCAGATACGTCGCCTGCAATAGCGACGACCTTGACCGGATAGCCAGCAAACTCAGACAAAACTTCGTCTGAAATTTGACCACGACCGTTCAAGACAATATTGGCACCTGCACTTGCAAACTTATGGGCAATAGCCAGACCAATCCCACGGCTAGAGCCAGTAATAAAAACATTTTTATTCTTTAATTCCATTGGTATTCCCCATTATTTTTCCAGTAGGGCTGTCAAAGTCTCCACACTTTCAACATGATAAACAACCGCTGATTTATCAATTTTTTTCAGAAAGCCAGACAATACCTTCCCTGGACCAATCTCGATAAACTCTGTCACACCAGCTTCTTGCATTTTAGCAATACTATCGTAGAAACGAACCGGCTCCATGACCTGACGAGTTAATAATTCCTTAATTCTATCAGCTTCCATAATATCCGCCTCTGTATTGCCCACTAGCGGAAGTTGAAAATCAGCAAATTCTGTTTCAGCCAAAACCTGAGCTAATTGCTCACTGGCTGGTTTCAAAAGAGCCGTATGGAAAGGACCCGAAACATTCAGCGGAATCAAGCGTTTCACACCTGCTTCCTTGAGGAGTTCCACCGCTTTATCCACCGCTGCCACATCTCCCCCAATGACGATTTGACCTGGAGTGTTGTAATTGGCAGGAGAGACGACTCCTAGCTGACTAGCCGTCTGGCAGGCTTCCTCAATAAGAGCCACTTCCGCATTTAGGACCGCAACCATCTTTCCAGAACCAGCAGGAGCCGCTTCCTCCATGAAAGCTCCACGTTTTGCGACTAGAGCTACCGCTGTTTTGAAGTCCAGCGCGCCAGCAGCTACCAAGGCAGAGTATTCACCCAGAGAAAGACCAGCCACCATATCAGGCTGGATTCCTTTTTCAGCCAGCAGGCGATAAATAGCAAGAGAAGTTGTCAAAATTGCTGGTTGAGTATAGCGAGTTCGGTTGAGTTTTTCTTCATCTTGGTCAATCAACGCCCGAACATCATAGCCCAGAACTTGACTCGCTTCCTCAAAAGTCGCCTTAACCACATCATACTGTTCATAGAGGTCACGAGCCATTCCCAGATATTGGGCTCCCTGACCAGCAAATAGAAAGGCTGTCTTAGTCATTTCTAGTTACTCCTGCCCAACGTTTTGCTTCTTGCTGAATCTTCTCAGCAGCACCATAATAGATATCCTTGAGGATTTCTTCGACCGTTTCTTCCTTGCTGACTAAGCCGGCAATCTGACCAGACATGACGGAACCGTTTTCCACATCGCCACGGACAACTGCATTAGCCAAGGCACCAGCACCCAGATTTTCAAAAACAGTCAAGTCTGGATTTTCTTGCTTGAAGGCTTCTTTTTCAGCCTTTTCAAAATCGCGAGTTAGCTTATTCTTGAGCGCACGAACCGCATGACCGAAGTGCTGAGCAGAAATTGTCGTATCGATATCACGAGCTTTCAAAATCATATCTTTATAATTTTGATGGGCATTAGATTCCTTAGCTACGACGAAGCGTGTGCCGACCTGAACCGCTTCTGCTCCTAACATAAAGCCAGCCGCAGCACCAGATCCATCCGCAATACCACCAGCCGCAATAACTGGAATGTTAACTGCTTCTACAACCTGACGAACCAAGGTCATGGTTGTTAACTTACCGATGTGACCACCAGCTTCCATTCCTTCAGCAATAACGGCATCCGCTCCAATTTTTTCCATCCGTTTAGCCAAAGCCACACTTGGTACAACAGGAATCACCGTAATACCTGCCTCGTGGAAACGAGCCATGTACTTGCTTGGATTGCCCGCACCAGTCGTTACCACTTTTACACCCTCTTCGATCACCAAATCCACGATGTCATCTACAAAAGGCGACAAAAGCATGATATTGACTCCGAAAGGACGATCCGTCAAAGACTTAATCTTGTCAATATTAGCTTTCACCACTTCCTTAGGAGCATTTCCGCCACCGATGATCCCAAGACCACCAGCCTTTGAAACAGCACCAGCCAAGTCACCATCTGCGACCCAGGCCATACCACCTTGGAAAATAGGATATTTGATATCTAATAATTCTGTAATTCGTGTTTGCATAATACCTTCCTCTAATCATTGCTTAAGTAATAGCTTGAGCCTAAACCGCTAGATAGCAGTCTTTTTACTTTGAAATTCAAACTATTACCTAAACAAGAGAGAATATCTTGCGATACTCTCAAATCTTTATTATTTTGTTTTTTCTTCTACGTAGGCAACCAAGTCACCAACTGTTTTCAAGCCTTCTTCAGTTTCGATTTGGATGTCAAATGCATCTTCGATTTCTGAAATTACTTGGAACAAATCCAATGAATCTGCTTCAAGATCATCGAAAGTTGACTCAAGTGTAACTTCTGATGGCTCTTTACCAAGTTCCTCAACGATAATTTCTTGTACTTTTTCAAATACTGCCATGGATAGACTCCTTTAAAAAATATATTTTTTATCTATGTGTTTCCACATGATTAACTAAATTGTAACAATAAGCGTGCCCCATGTCAAACCTCCACCGAAACCTGACAATAAAATAGTCTGATCTCCGTTCAGCTTAATCAAGTCCTGTTGGACACACTCAGATAATAAAATCGGGATGCTAGCTGCACTAGTATTGCCATATTCCATCATATTAGCAGGTAGTTTTTCCCGAGAAACTCCGAGTTTCTTAGCCATTTTATCTAAAATTCGGATATTGGCCTGATGCAAAAGCAGATAATCAAGCTCCTCCACTGAAAATGGACTCTCTTCAATGGTATTTTTGATAGACTGTGCTACATCACGAATGGCGAAATCAAAGATTGCTCGGCCTTCCATTTTCAAATAGCGATCATCAACTTGCTTTTCCGAAAACGGAGAGGACAAACCAAGTCCACCACAAGTCAAACTCTGACCTCTCAAGCCATCAGTAAACTGACTTTCAGCCCAAAAATGCTGCTTTTCTGCCGCTTCAAGCAAGACTCCCCCAGCCCCATCACCAAATAAGACTGACGTCGCACGATCCGACCAATCAACGACTTTTGATAGCGTTTCGCTACCGATGACCAAACCTCTTTGATAGCGACCAGAGGAAATGAACTTTTCTCCAGTTGATAAGGCAAAGATGAAGCCACTGCAAGCTGCCGTCAAGTCAAAAGCAAAAGCCTTGGCAGCTCCAATATTGGCCTGCACCCTAGCTGCAGTTGACGGCATCATAGAATCCGGAGTGATCGTCGCAACAATGATAAAATCAAGCTGATCAGCAGATAATTGAGCCTTTTCTAGCAATTGCTCAGTAACCTTTGTAGCTAAAGCACTGGTTGACTCAGTCCGAGATAAATGTCGTTGTTTGATACCTGTTCGACTTGAGATCCATTCATCACTTGTATCCATAATTTTGGCCAGATCATCATTTGTGACAACCTGCTCTGGAGCATAATGAGCTACTTGAGTAATTCTTGCATAGTTCATTATTTCAACTCCTCTAAAAAATTATACAAGTTCTGCAAACCTTTTTGCATTGCATTTTTTTCTTCTGGGGACATTCCTGCCACTACTTGCATAACCATGCGATTGTGGAAACGTTTATGAAGGCGATACAAGAGCCTCCCCTTCTTAGTCAAACTCAGATGAACTACACGACGGTCAATGGATGAACGGCGACGCTCGATATACCCTTTACGCTCCAAGTTATTCAAGCTGGTTGTGACAGTCCCCAAAGTGACTAACAATTCCTTTGAAATATCGCTTGGAGTCGCATTAGGCATGGTACCAATAACATCAATAGTGTGCATTTCTTTAATGGAGACGTCTTTAAATTGACTGCCTCGGAGGCTGGACTCTTCAATAACCAAAACATTATTAAAAATGGACGTTAAATAATCATTGACTAATTGATAATTCAAACCAACACCTCCTTCATAAATACTTTGACATTCAAATTTTATCAGATCTCAAAATAATTTGCAAGTCCTTTTGAAAATTTATTTGATTTTCAAACAATTTTCTTATCCTGTCCTGCAAATCCTTACTTACCTGCAAATTGTGGACGACGCTTCTCAGTATAAGCTTGGACACCTTCTTTGAAGTCCTCAGTGAAAGCAAGAGACTTCTGTAAAGATAACTCCAACTCCGCATATTCTTTCCAACCGCTGAACAGGCTCTTCCAGACCATTTCTTTCATAGCTCTGTAAGAATTCAGCGAACCGCGTTTTAGCTTCTTCAGCAACTGTTCCGTTGTTTTTTCCAGTTTTTCTACTTCACAAACTTTATAGAGCAAACCATAATCCAGAGCCTTCTCCGCAGTCAAGGCCTCTCCCGTCATGACCAAATGCGTCGCCCGAGTCACACCAATTGCCCGAGTCAGAAGATAAAGTCCACCGGCATCTGGCGCTAAGCCCACTCCCACAAAAGCTTGAATGAAGCGAGATTTTTCTGTCGCAATGCAGAAATCTGCAGCCACGACCATATTGGCAGCTGCACCAGCAACAGGGCCATCCACACTCATAATAACTGGCTTGGGTAGTCGTTTCATGGCAAAGGAAATATCATTGACCAGCTCTGCAATTTTTACCAAGGATTGAATATCGTCAGCACTGACAGCTCTTTGCATCTCAGCTAGGTCGCCACCGACAGAAAAGACCTTCCCATTGGCATTGATCACTAGAAACTTCACTGCCTCATCATTTGCGGCCAGCTCAATCGCTTCTAAAATCTCCTCACACATCGGAATATTGAAACCATTTGAAACTTCAGGACGATTGAAGGTAATAGTTGCCACTTCATCAACTACCTTATAAAGAATACCATTAAAAGTCATTCTAACTCCATTCCAGACTGGGTAATCACAGTCATTTTATTTCATAATTAAATAATTTGATAGTCAAATTACATTTATTCTAGCATAAAAGATGTAAGAAAGAAAACAAAAACTGGAAAATTTGATTTCATATTCGTTTTTTGCTTATTTTTGCAATAAATTTACATAAAGCAGTGCTTCTGATAGATTTGCAAAATTTTCAGAATTTTGTTATAATTTTTCCTAAATCATGTTTAGGAGTTTCTATGAAAGTTGTAAAATTTGGCGGAAGTTCACTCGCTTCTGCTTCACAATTAGAAAAAGTCTTACATATTGTAAAGTCTGATGCTGAGCGTCGCTTCGTTGTCGTTTCTGCACCAGGAAAAAGAGATGACCAGGATACAAAAGTCACCGATGCCCTGATCAAGTATTATCGCCAGTACATTGCAGGAAATGATGTCTCAAAGGAGCAAAATTGGATTATTAAGCGCTACTCCGATATGGTCTCTGAGCTAGGTCTAAAATCTGCAATTATTGAAAAAATCTCTAAGAGCATCATCTCCCTAGCTACTCTGCCAATTGAAAATAATGAATTTCTTTACGATACTTTCCTAGCAGCTGGTGAAAACAACAATGCTAAGCTCATCGCAGCTTACTTTAACCACAATGGCATTCCGGCTCGCTACGTCCATCCTAGAGAAGCTGGACTAGTGGTTTCAAGCGAACCAGGAAATGCTCGAATCCTTCCTTCAAGCTATGATAAATTGGAAGAACTAATTCATTCCGATGAAGTCCTTGTCATCCCTGGCTTCTTTGGTGTCACTCAAGATGGACAGATCTGTACTTTTTCCCGTGGCGGGTCGGATATTACAGGATCAATTATTGCAGCTGGTGTCAAAGCTGATGTCTACGAAAATTTCACTGATGTGGACGGCATCTTTGCTGCTCACCCTGGGATTATTCATAAGCCACGCTCCATCGCTGAGCTCACTTACCGTGAAATGCGAGAATTAGCCTATGCAGGTTTTACCGTCCTTCACGATGAAGCTCTGCTTCCAGCCTATCGCGGAAAAATTCCACTCGTTATCAAAAATACCAACAATCCAGAGCACCCTGGTACGCGCATCGTCCATAAACATAGCGAAGATCATCCTCCTGTTGTAGGAATCGCTGGTGATTCTGGCTTCGTAAGTATTAACATGTCCAAGTATCTCATGAACCGAGAAGTTGGATTTGGCCGAAAGGCGCTTCAGATTTTGGAAGATTTAAATATCGGTTGGGAGCATATGCCAACAGGAATCGATGATCTTTCCATCATTCTTCGCGAACGTGAATTAACTCCAATTAAAGAAGAAGAGATTCTACGCCAGCTTGTACAAAAAGCAGAAGTAGACTACGCTGAGATTGAGCATGATCTTTCTATCATCATGATTGTCGGCGAAAAAATGAAAAGTCATATCGGGGTGACCGCTACTGCGACTAGAGCTCTTTCTGACAACAAAATCAATATCCAAATGATGTCACAAGGTTCAAGTGAAGTTTCTATCATGTTTGTTGTCAATAAGAACCAAGAAAAAGAGGCCATCCGTGCTCTGTACAAAGCATTCTTTGGCAGCTCAGAAAGCAATGAATAAACCGAATAAGTAAACAACAAAGACCTAGCTCTACATAGAGCTAGGTCTTTGCTTATTCTTTCTTGCTTATAAGAAACCTTTTTTCTTTTCCAAGATTAAGTCCTTGACAGATATCAATAGGACAGCTAGCAAAATCATGCCCATACCTACAAAATCAAGCAGATAAAAGCGTTCATTCATAATGACACAAGCAAAGAAGACCGCTGAAATTGGCTCAATCGAAGCTAAGAGACTAGATTTAACAGGACCAACCAAACTTGTTCCCTTCAAAAAGACAGTGTAAGCAAAGATTGTCCCGATAACAATGATGCCGACCAAGGCTAGAAGGATATCCAAACGGACTTGCCACTGATGCTGGAAAATACCGCTGAAAGGAAGGAGCAAGATACCTGCAATGGTCATCCCAATCCCGATAACCAGCATGCTTCCCCACCTTTTGATGAGCTCAATCGGCAAAAGAATATATAGCGCGTATGTAAAGGCTGAGAAAATACCTAAAAATAAGCCTTTGGGCGTCATCGAGAGCTGATTGACCTGACCGTGGGTCGCAATCAGAAAGGTTCCTCCGATAGCCAAAATCATAGAGCAAACCTGAGCCACAGTCGGTGCTACTCTGTCTTTGATACAAGTGTATGCCAAAACACCAACAGGACAGAGATATTGTAAAACCGTTGCTGTTCCTGCATTCGTCTCATGAATGGCCGCTAAATATGCATATTGATTGATGAATAAGCCTAGAACTGCAAAAATTAAAATGTGTAGAAGAGAGCTCTTGTCTTTCCAAATCTCTTTAAAAGAATCTTTATTTGTCGCATAAGCCAACATCATCAAAACCAAACCCGCTAGCAACAAGCGCATATTGGTCAAGCTCAGTGCCGAAAAACCATGCTCCATCAGATATTGACCACTTGTTCCCGATAAGCCCCAAGCAATCCCCGCAGCCAAGGTATAAAGGGTTCCCCTTAAAACTTTTGACATCCCCAACCTCTTTCTGTTAGCTTTGATCATTATAACATAAACCATAAAGAAAAATCAGTCTGTTTTGACTGATTTTTCATGATTTAGCAGAGCCCAAAGATGTTTAATCCTCTATCTCAAGAAGTAAATAAGGAAAACCTAAGATATGCCCAATAATCCCTAGCATAGCCCGCATTCCAGAAGCTGTAATAAGTACTTTCTGGCCATCTTTCACTTGAATCTTATGCGATTTCATAAAGCTTTGTCCAACCTGTAGTTCAGCACTGTCTCCCTCAAAAGTCAGCGTTTTACTTTCATCATTCGCAAGTTTATCCACAAGCTCTCCATTTAGATATACCGCAACATTTTGGGCAACTCCAACCATCCCAGTAGCACGTGTAATGGTAAATTTTGGCATCAGAAACCCCTTTATTTTAACCCAGCCTATCAACAAAAATTCTTCAGTTTATTCTTCAATCCTAGCTGAGTAAAAAGGCAGAAGAAACATTAAAGCCATAGCAAGAAGCAATAAAATCGCACGCACTAGGCCACCAAAGAACAGGCCAAGCAACAAAACTCCTATACAGATAGAAAAATTTGTAAAATTTGTTTCAACTAGCAAAGTTTGCCCGGCTTTAACTGTCACTGGCTTGGTTCTCATAGGAGCTGCTCCTACACGAACAACAGCTTCTTCTCCCTCAATAGGAAAGGACGCTTCATCGCCATTCTGGATTGTACCAACCTTTTGACCATTGATTAAAATTGGAAAATTCCCAATGATCCCTACAAAGCCTGTTCCGCGTTTTACTTTCATTTCTGACATAAGAACTCCTTTATTTTTTATCTATTTTACCATAAGTTCCCTTCAAATAAAAGGCGAAAACCAGCCTCACGACTGGTTTTCTGCTTATTTCTATAATTTCTCCAACTCTTCGTTGAGCAGTTTTTGTGCTACTTGTGGGTTGGCTTGGCCCTTGGTAGCCTTCATGAGCTGACCAATCAAGGACTTGGCCGCATTCTTATTGCCACCCTTATAGTCATTGATGGCTTTTTCATTATCCGCAAAGACTTGCTGAATGATTGGCAATAACTGGGCAGGATCTGAGATTTGGATCAATCCTGCTTTCTGTACATACTCTTTTGCAGAGCCGCCATTTTTAGCCAGATGGACAAAGACCTTCTTAGCGATCTTAGAAGAAATCGTTCCGTCTGCAATCAGGGCAATCATCTCAGTCAGATTCTCAGGCGTCAGCTCAATCTCAGAGATGGTCTTACCTTCGGCATTGAGGTATTGCGCCACTTCTCCTTGGAGCCAGTTAGAGACAGCCTTAGCGTCTCCACCTGCAGCAACAGCTGCTTCAAAGAAGTCTGACACAGCCTTCGTTGCTGTCAACTGCTTGGCATCATAGTCAGACAGACCGTAATCGCCCACATACTTAGCCCGACGTTCTTTTGGAAAGGCTGGCAGACTACTGCGTACTTGCTCAATCCAAGCATCTTCAATCTCAAAGATCGGCAGATCAGGCTCTGGGAAGTAACGGTAGTCCGCTGAACCTTCTTTAACCCGCATGAGCAAGGTTTCGCCAGTCGCTTCGTCATAACGACGGGTTTCTTGACGGATTTGACCACCGCTGCGTAGGATTTCAGCCTGACGTTTTTCCTCAAAGGCCAGACCCTTACGGACAAAGTTGAAGGAGTTAAGGTTTTTCAGCTCAGTCTTGGTACCAAACTCTTCCTGACCGTAAGGACGGATGGAAATATTGGCGTCCACCCGCATGGAGCCCTCTTCCATCTTGACATCCGAAATACCCGTATACTGGATGATTTCCTTGAGGGCAGTCAGGTAGGCATAAGCTTCTTCTGGACTACGCATATCCGCTTCCGAGACAATCTCAATCAGTGGCACTCCTTGGCGGTTGAGGTCCACATAAGAGTAGCCATCGCTGCCGTGGGTATTCTTTCCGGCATCTTCTTCCAAGTGGGCTCGCTCGATACGGATTTTCTTGGTCGTGCCATCTTCTAGCTCAATCTCAATCCAGCCATTATAGCCAATCGGCTCATCAAACTGAGAAATTTGATAGGCTTTTGGATTGTCCGGGTAGAAGTAATTCTTGCGGTCAAAGTGCATCTTCTGGTGAATATCCATGTTCAAAGCCAGCGCAGCCTTGATACCATAGTCAATGACACCTTTATTCATAACAGGCAGAACACCTGGGAAAGACCAGTCGATGATATTGGTGTTGGCATTTGGATCCTCACCGAAGTGAGCTGGAGCCGGTGAGAAAATTTTTGAATTTGTCTTCAATTCAACATGGACTTCCAGTCCGATAACTGTTTCAAAGTTCATTATTTTTCACCTCCAAAGATAACTGGCTGCTGTTTGTGATAGTCAGTCGTCGCTTCAAATGCTGCGGCTGCCTGATAGATGGTCGCTTCATCGAAGTGGTTCCCAATCAGCTGCAAGCCGACGGGAAGACCATCTGCAAAGCCAGCTGGAATTGAAATACCTGGCAGGCCAGCCAGATTGACTGGAATGGTCAAAAGGTCAGCCAGATACATGGCCACTGGATCTTGGTTTTGACTGCCCAAGTCATAAGCTACCGTTGGTGCAGTTGGGCCTAAGATCAAATCATATTTTTCAAATACCTTGGCAAAATCCTGCATAATCAGGGTCCGAACCTGACCAGCTTTCTTGAAGTAGGCATCGTAGTAACCAGATGACAGACTGAAAGTTCCCAGCATGATGCGGCGTTTCACCTCTTCACCAAAGCCTTCGCTACGAGATTTAACATAGACATCTTCTAGATTTTCAATGCCTTCTGCGCGGTAGCCATAGCGAATACCGTCAAAGCGCTGCAGGTTAGAGCTAGCCTCAGAGGAAGCAATAATATAGTAGACTGCCACGCCGTACTTGCTGTGAGGCAGGCTAACCTCTTCAACGATAGCTCCTAGACTTTCCAAGTGCTTGGCTGCTGCCAGAATCGTTTCCTTGACCTTGCTGTCAATTCCCTCACCCATGTATTCCTTAGGCAGGGCAATCTTCATGCCCTTGATATCTTGGCCAATCTTGCTGGTAAAGTCTGGCACTGCCTCTTGTGATGATGTAGAATCCTTAGGATCATTACCAGAAATAACATTCAGAAGCTGAGCATTTTCCTTAACTGTCTGAGAGAAAGGCCCAATCTGGTCTAAAGAAGAACCAAAAGCAATGAGACCAAAACGGGAAACACGGCCGTAGGTTGGCTTGAGGCCGACTACACCGTTAAAGGAAGCAGGCTGACGAATAGAACCACCCGTATCCGAACCTAGTGACAGGCGAACCTGACCAGAGGCAACAGCTGTCGCTGAACCACCTGATGATCCACCAGGAACCTTGCTGCTGTCCCAAGCATTCTTAGTCGTCTTAAAGTAAGAGTTTTCGCTGGATCCACCCATGGCAAACTCGTCCATGTTGGTCTTACCGACGATAATCATATCCTTACCATAGAGCTTTTCTACACTGGTTGCATCGAAAATCGGCTTATAGTTGTAGAGCATTTTAGATGCAGCCGTCGTCAAGATTCCCTTGGTTGAGATATTGTCCTTAACCGCTAGCGGAATTCCGCTCATAAGATTGTCCGCATCAATGCCCTTGGCATCCAGAGCTGTAGCCTGAGCCAATGCTTCCTCTTCACTGATAGTAATGAAACTGTCCACAGCTCCTTCACGTTCTTTGATGTCTGCCAAAGTCGCCTGAGTTAACTCTACTGCAGAAATTTCTTTCTTGACCAGCAGATCATGCAACTCTTCAATGGTCTTGTGATTAAAAGTCATTAGGCATCTCCTCCGTCATCTAGGATGGCAGGCACTTTGATGTAGCCCCGCTCTTTTTCAGGTACATTTTGGAAAAGCTCTTCCCGGTTCCAGCCTGGCTGAGCCACATCTTCTCGCATATAGTTGATGTTAGCTGCCACATTGGAAGTGAAAGGCACACCCTCCGTGTCCACTTCATTGAGCAATTCGACCATATCGACAATCTTGGTTAAGGTCGTCGCAAACTCAGCAGTTTCTTCTGGTGAAAAAGCCAGTTTTGACAGCTTAGCAACGTGACTTACTTCTTCTTGAGTAATCTTCATCTCTGATTCCTTTCATAAGATATGTGAGCTTTAGCGACTAAAAATAACAATTTCTAGATGATATCTTTATTTCCAAGCTTCAGCTCACCTTTACTTTGACAAGCTAGGGACGCTCATTTATTTGCCATCCGCTAGCTCTTTTCTTCAGCTTCTTCCTGCCATTCTTCAGGAATTCGCATCATTTCATTTTACCATATTTCAGGCTAATTCTTCAATTCCAAATGCAGTTCTTTGAGCTGTCTTTGATCCACCAAACTTGGGCTTTCCAACATAGGGTCAAAGCCAGTACCATTTTTCGGAAAAGCAATGACTTGGCGGATATTTTCTTCCCCAGCCAAAATCATAACCAAGCGATCCAAGCCTAGAGCCAAGCCGCCGTGTGGTGGGAAGCCGTATTCTAAGGCTTCCAGGAAGAAACCAAAGTCCCGCTCATAGTCTTCCCGGCTCATGCCCAATAGCTCAAACATCGCTTCCTGAGCCTTCCTGTCATGAATCCGTAGACTCCCACCGCCGATTTCATAGCCATTCAAGACGATGTCGTAGGCATGGCTACGGAATTGGTCTGGCTTCTGTCCATCTTCAAAAATCCCCTGTGTGAAAGGATGGTGCATAGCTTGATAGCGGTTTTGGTCTTCATTCCACTCCAACAGCGGCCAATCCACAACCCAGAGAAAATGAAGCAGACTTGGGTCAATCAAATTCAAAGCTTTCGCGACTTCTATACGTAAATGTCCCAAAGCTTCCTGAGCCCGACGCTTCTTGGCCATGACTAGCAGGATGAGGTCTCCATCCTTGGCCTCAAAACGTGCTAGTAAATCCCGACTCTCAGCCTCAAAGGTGCTAGCCAAATCACCAACTAACTGACTATTTTCAACCTTTAGACTGACAAAACGACTGCAGCCAAATTCCTTCATTTCCTGATAGTAATGACTCAGTTGTTTCTTACTAAAAGCACTAGCCGCATCTGGCACACAGATTCCCATCACTTCCTCTTGGTTATCCAAGACTTTCTTGATGAGAAGAGAGTCATTGGACTGGCATAAATCCGTCAAATTCTTCAGCTCTAAACCAAAGCGTGTATCTGGCTTATCAGAGCCGAAGCGGCTCATAGCCTCATCATAGCTGATAGTCGGAAAATCTTCTGTTAACTCTAAACCATGAGTTTTCTTGACAACAGCCTTGAGCATAGCTTCAACCAGAGCTCTGATTTCTTCCTCGCTGGCAAAACTCAGCTCCAAATCCACCTGGGTAAACTCTGGCTGACGGTCTCCCCGCAAGTCTTCGTCACGGAAACAACGAACAATCTGATAATAGCGCTCGAGTCCTGCTCCCATCAGCAATTGCTTGAGCATCTGTGGGCTCTGTGGCAAGGCGTAGAATTGATTTTTAAAGACTCGACTAGGCACCAAGAAGTCTCTAGCCCCTTCTGGTGTTGACTTGGTCAGATAAGGCGTCTCCACTTCCAAAAAGTCCAAACCGTTCAAATATTCCCGAATGGTTGAGGTGACCTGGTGACGAAGTTTGAGGTTATGTGTCATCTTCTCACGGCGCAAGTCCAGGTAGCGGTATTTCTGACGCAGGTCTTCCCCTGTATGAGCATGTTGGTCCAGCTCAAAAGGCAGAGCCTTGCTGCTAGCAATAACTTCAATCTTTTCAGCTCTCAGCTCAACCTGACCAGACTTGATGGACTTATTGACAAAACGCTCTTCCCGCTGAACGACTTGCCCCGTCACTGCAATGACGTCCTCTTTGCCAATGTCTTCCAGCTTAGCAAAATCTTCAATCTCACCGCCAACGAAGACCTGCAGCAAGCCCTCACGGTCCCGTAATTCAATAAAGGCTAGCTTGCCGTGATTGCGGATATTGGCCACCCAGCCAGTTGCGGTCATGGTCTGTCCAACCTGCTCTAAACCGTAGTTTCCGATAAAAATTTCTTTCATATTCTTTCCCTCTCAAATCCATTTGCAAGCTGCCCTATCCTTAGGTATATTAGCAACTTTCTTCCAGCATATCCACTTTCCCTTTTGCAAAACAAAAAGCTTCCGTCTATGAAACAGACGAAAGCCGTGGTACCACTGTTATTCGCCGCCTTAAAAGGCAGCCTCTGAGCTCGTAACGTGAGTGGCGTTTGTGCTTGGTCACACAAAAGATTACGAAACATGTTCTTCGGTTTTTGCTTTCTTGGTGCTGCTCTCAGCCATCAGCACTCTCTGTGCAAGTCAGCAAGCCTACTCTGCTTCTCTTTTACTCTTAAATTGTATCTATTATAGTCGAACCCAGGACATTTTGCAAGTGATTTAAGGCAAATTTGTGATTTTCCTCTGACAGAGAAGCCACTGCCGGCTCTACCACCTGAATCTGATAACCAAGATTATAGGCATCAATCGCTGTATGCAAGACGCAAATATCCGTCAAGACTCCAGTCAAAATGACCGTATCTACCTTTCTTTCCCGCAGGCGGATATCTAAATCCGTACCAGAAAAAGCAGAATAATGGCGCTTATCCATCCAAAAGACCCGAGAGTCTGCTTGATGCTTGTCATAAAAATCAGCCAAAGGACCATAAAGATTGCGACCACTGGTCCCTTTGATATTATGAGGTGGAAACAGCTTGCTCTCAGGATGAAAGGCATCATTTTCATCGTGGGCATCAATAGCGAAGAAGATATAGTCGCCTCGATCAAAAGCTGCCTTGGTCACTTGAGCAATGGCTTCAGAAATTGCCTGAGCTGGCGCTCCTGCTGTCAACTTGCCCTCATCTGCAACAAAATCAACTGTATAATCAATGGAAATCAGTGCTTTAGCCATTAGTAGTCCCTCTTTTTAATTTCATCAAAGACATCCGTAATAAGAACTTTCAAATAAGTTCCCTTCATCCCCAGCGAGCGGCTTTCAATAATCCCCGCACTTTCCAGCTTGCGCAAAGCATTGACAATCACTGAGCGGGTAATTCCGATGCGGTCAGCAATGACAGAAGCCGTCAGTTGCCCTTCATTGCCATTGAGCTCGCCCAGAATAGCTGAAACAGCTCTTAGCTCTGAGTAAGACAGAGTATTGACCGCCATGGTCACAGCTGTCCGGCGACGGATGTTCTTCTCGTCCTCTTCCCGCTGGAAGTTAAGCAGCTGGATACCGACTACTGTGCTGGCAATCTCGACCAAAATCAAATCGTCATCCAAAAATTCCTTGTCATTGCGCCAGATAATCAGCGAGCCCAAGCGAATACCGGAAACATGAATCGGTGCGATAGTAGTCAAACCATCTGGGAATTCATCCTTGGTTTCCACTGGGAAAATCGTCAAATCGTGAGTTACAGGCAGATTAGCCTCCGTCTCATACACCATGTTTGCTTCTTGAACATATTCTTTGGGGAATGTCTTGTCTTGGAAAAAGGCTTCTACACGATCATTATTTGTCTTGTAGCGCATGAAATAGCCCAAGAGACGGCCCTTGCTGTTGATGATGCAGGCATTGCAATGAATAATATCAGCAAGCTGGCGAGTGATCGCATTGTAAGGAAGTTCTTCCTGAAGTTGCTCCTCTGAACGTTTCAAGATAGAAGTAATCTTCCTTGTTTTTTCTAATAGTTTTGCCATACATTTACCTCGTATTTAGTCCCCTTGATTGTACCATAATCGACCGAAATTTTCAATAATTATCTGAAAATTGTGTATTGAAAAAAAATTCGCTACAATTCTGAAAGATTCAGAATTTAATGATTGCGAAAAAAATCACTTCATCAAAAAAACCATTTAAAATAATTCTAAGACGAATTTGTTTTAAACGGTTTATGACTTATAATTTATGCTTATCTGCGGTATTGGCGCAGGAAGCGCGTCATTTTTTCTTGGATCTGGGCTAGCTCATCTACTCGAGGCAGATAAACGATTCGGAAATGATCTGGATCCTTCCAGTTAAAGCCTCGTCCATGGACAAGAAGGACTTTTTCCTGCTTGAGGAAATCCAAGACAAACTGCTCATCATCATCGATCCGGTACATTTCTCGATCAATTTTCGGGAAGATGTAAAGACCCGCCTTAGGTTTGACTGCAGACAAACCCGGAATATCTTGAATGGCATTGTAAATGAAGTTTCTTTGTTCATAGATACGGCCACCTGGCAAAAGCAATTCATCCACCGACTGGTGACCTCCAAGCGATGTTTGCACAACCTGCTGGGCCAAGACGTTAGAGCACAAGCGCATATTGGAAAGCATATTGAGGCCTTCAATATACCCTTTAACGTGCCGCTTAGGACCAGATAGCACCATCCAGCCAACTCGGAAACCAGCGATACGGTGGGACTTAGACAGGCCATTCATACTAACACAGAAAACATCAGGAGCCAGACTAGCTACAGACGTATGCACATGCCCATCCATCACCATGCGGTCATAAATTTCATCCGCAAAGATAATAAGATTGTTCTGGCGAGCAATTTCCACAATTTCCAGCAAAAGTTCCTTAGGATAAAGTGCTCCCGTTGGATTGTTAGGATTGATGATAATGATAGCCTTAGTATTAGAGGTGATTTTTGACTTGATGTCGTCAATATCTGGATACCATTCTGCCTGCTCATCACAGACATAATGAACCGCATTCCCACCAGCCAGACTAACTGCAGCCGTCCAGAGTGGGTAGTCCGGCATCGGTACTAAGACCTCATCTCCATCATCCAAGAGTCCCTGCATAGACATAACAATCAGCTCGCTGACTCCATTTCCAAGATAAATATCATCGATATCAACATTAGGGAAATTTCTGAGCTGGCAATACTGCATAATGGCCTTACGGGCTGAGAAAATCCCCTTAGAATCAGAGTAACCCTCACTATCACGCGCATTCATAATCAAATCATGAATGACCTCGTCTGGTGCGGTAAAGCCAAATTCAGCTGGATTTCCCGTGTTCAAGCGGAGGATTTTTTCTCCGTTGGCCCGCATCCGCATCGCTTCATCCAACACCGGTCCACGAATATCATAGGCTACATGTTCCAGTTTGCTGGACTTATTAAATTCTTTCATCCTATTTTCCTCAATTCATCTGAATGATTTTATTATACCACCAGAAAAAAAGATTGACAATTAGGAAGAATTTGGGAAAGCTCGTTTGAATTAAAATATATCTTATAACTTAGGAAAATACATGTATCCATCACAATAATTTCACTTGATTTCTGAATTTCATTTGCAGCTTTACTTTTTTTCTGAAAAGGTTTACAATATAAGTGAAGATATAAGAAACTCGAATCTTGGATTCGACAAAAGATGGAGGTAGCTTTATGACTCAACAAAAATATGAAAATATCATGGTCGCTGTTGACGGCTCTCGCGAAGCAGAACTCGCTTTTGAAAAAGGGGTTAATGTAGCGCTGAGAAATGCTTCTCGCTTGACAATTGCTCACGTGATTGATACACGGGCTCTCCAAAGCGTCTCAACCTTTGACGCTGAGGTCTACGAAGACCTCCAAGAAGAAGCACAAAAGTTAATGACAGAGTACAAGGAAAAGGCGCAAAAAGCAGGGGTCAAATACGTTGATATCGTCATTGAATTGGGTAATCCCAAAACCCTCCTTGCGACTGACATTCCCGACGAACACAAGGTTGACTTGATTATGGTCGGAGCTACTGGTCTCAATGCCTTTGAACGCCTCCTAGTCGGCTCATCATCTGAGTATATCCTTCGCCACGCGAAAGTGGACTTACTGGTCGTTCGTGACAAAGAGAAAACATTCTAAGAATATTAAGCAGGTAGCCCTAATGGCTGTACCTCGCTTCACACATAACTGTAAGCCAAAATCCCTCATTAGGTTAGCCTAGTGAGGGATCTGTGTTTTAGAACAATAAAAATCTTATTTCAGCTTACCTTTCAAATACTGGCCAGTGTAGCTGGCTGGATTGGCTGCAACCTCTTCTGGTGTACCCGTCGCAATAATCGTACCACCACCGACACCGCCTTCTGGGCCTAGGTCGATGATATGGTCAGCTGTCTTGATAACATCCAAATTGTGCTCGATAACGAGGACCGTATTGCCATCATCCACGAAGCGGGCTAAAATCTTGAGCAAACGAGCAATGTCCTCTGTATGAAGCCCTGTGGTCGGCTCATCCAAGATATAGAAGGACTTGCCAGTCGAGCGCTTATGAAGCTCACTGGCCAGCTTCATCCGCTGGGCTTCACCACCTGACAAGGTTGTGGCTGGCTGCCCCAGAGTCACATAGCCTAGCCCCACGTCCTTGATAGTCTGGAGTTTTCGGGCAATCTTAGGAATATGCTGAAAGAATTCCACCGCATCATTGACTGTCATGTCCAAAACCTGAGCGATATTCTTCTCCTTGTAGTGGACTTCCAGAGTCTCACTATTATAGCGAGTGCCGTGGCAGACCTCACAGGCCACATAGACGTCAGGTAGGAAGTGCATCTCAATCTTGATAATTCCATCACCCGAGCAGGCCTCACAGCGACCGCCCTTGACGTTAAAGCTGAAACGGCCTTTTTTGTAGCCGCGAATCTTGGCTTCATTGGTCTTGGCAAACAGATCGCGAATATCGTCAAAGACTCCAGTATAAGTAGCCGGATTAGAGCGTGGTGTCCGGCCAATCGGACTTTGGTCGATATCAATCAGTCTGTCCACATGCTCAATACCGCTGATTTTCTTGAACTTACCTGGCTTAGCAGAGTTGCGGTTGAGTTTTTGGGCGATGGCTTTCTTAAGGATAGAGTTGACCAGCGTTGACTTGCCGGATCCAGAAACTCCCGTCACAGCGATAAATTTGCCCAAGGGGAATTTAGCTGAGATATTCTGCAAGTTATTCTCCTGAGCCCCTGTCACTTCAATAAAGCGGCCATTGCCTACACGGCGTTCCAATGGTACCGGAATCTCACTCTTACCTGACAGGTATTGACCAGTGATGGATTTCTTGTTCTTAGCCACTTGTGCAGGAGTGCCGGCTGCGACAATTTCACCGCCGAAAACACCGGCTCCTGGTCCCACATCAATCAGCCAGTCAGCCTCCCGCATGGTATCCTCGTCGTGCTCAACCACGATGAGGGTATTGCCTAGGTCGCGCATCTTCTTGAGGCTGGCAATCAGGCGGTCATTGTCACGCTGGTGCAAGCCAATCGAGGGCTCGTCCAGGATATAGAGGACGCCACTTAGATTGGAACCAATCTGAGTCGCCAGACGAATCCGCTGACTCTCACCTCCTGATAGAGTCCCAGCCGAGCGAGACAAAGTCAGGTAATTGAGGCCAACATTATTAAGGAAGGTCAGACGGTCATGGATTTCTTTGAGAATAGGCCGCGCAATCGTAGCTTCGTTGTCAGTCAAGCTAAGCTTGTCCAACTGAAGCAAATGATCTGAAATAGACAAGTCTGAAATCTCACCGATATGCAAGCCATCTTCGCCGCCAACCTTGACAGACAAGGCCTGAGGGCTGAGTCGATAGCCATGACAAGCTGCACAAGTCAGCTCATTCATATATGTTCGCATCTGCGTCCGAGTAAAATCACTATTGGTTTCATGGTAGCGCCGGTTGATATTGGTGACAACCCCCTCAAAAGGAATGTCAATATCGCGCACGCCGCCAAACTCATTTTCATAGTGAAAATGGAACTCTCGTCCATCTGAGCCAAAGAAAATCAGCTGTTTTTCTTCCTCAGTCAGCTCCTCAAAAGGCTTGTCCATATCAATGCCAAAGGCTGCCATAGCCTGCTCCAGCATCTGTGGATAGTAGTTGGAGGAGATGGGATTCCAAGGCGCTAGCGCTCCTTCGCGCAAAGTCTTGCTAGAATCTGGCACGACCACATCTAGATCCACTTCCAGCTTAACTCCTAGACCATCACAGTCCGGACAGGAGCCAAAAGGCGCATTGAAAGAAAAGAGTCGCGGCTCTAGCTCTGGGACTGTAAAGCCACAAACTGGACAGGCATAATGCTCAGAAAAGAGTAGTTCTTGACCGTCCATGGTATCAATCACCACATAGCCCTCAGCAATCCGCAGAGCTGCTTCGACCGAGTCAAAGAGGCGACTGCGCACTCCTTCCTTGATGACAATTCTGTCCACCACGACTTCAATATCATGCTGCTTGCTCTTAGAAAGCTCTGGCACTTCTGTTACATCGTAGACATCGCCATCCACGCGCACCCGGACATAACCATCTTTCTGAATCTTGTCAAAAACGGTCTTATGCTGGCCCTTTTTCTTGCGAATGACCGGCGCTAAAACCTGCAGCCGCTGACGCTCTGGCAATTCTAAGACCTTGTCGACAATCTGTTCAACAGACGAAGCCTTAATAGCTCCATGTCCATTGACACAGTAGGGCGTTCCAACACGGGCGTAGAGCAGCCGTAGGTAGTCATTGATTTCAGTGGCAGTTCCCACTGTTGAGCGAGGATTTTTGCTGGTCGTCTTCTGGTCAATGGAAATAGCTGGGCTGAGACCATCAATCGAGTCCACATCCGGCTTTTCCATATTGCCCAAAAACTGCCGAGCATAGGCCGACAGACTCTCCACATAGCGGCGTTGCCCCTCAGCATAAAGGGTATCAAAAGCCAGACTAGACTTGCCCGAACCAGACAGGCCGGTCACCACGACCAGCTTGTCTCGGGGAATTTCCACATCAATATTTTTTAAATTATGAGCTCGCGCTCCATGAATCACAATTTTATCTTGCATCTCTTCCACACTTTACCTTTAAACTTCTTCTATTATAGCAAATTTTTCTGCAAACTTTTTCCCAAAAGACTAGAATTTGTAGTATAATAAGACGGTGCTTATAAACGATTCTAGGAGGAGATATGAAGCAAGTATTTTTATCAACAACAACCGAGTTCAAGGAGATTGATACACTTGAATCGGGAACTTGGATAAATATGGTCAATCCTTCCCAAAATGAATCTTTAGAAATCGCCAACGCCTTTGGCATTGACATAGCTGACCTACGAGCACCACTCGATGCCGAGGAAATGTCTCGGGTCACCATCGAGGATGAGTACACACTGATCATCGTAGACGTGCCTATCACAGAGGAGCGGAATAACCAGACTTACTATGTTACTATCCCGCTTGGTATTATCATCACAGAAGAAGCTATCATCACGACCTGTTTGGAAAAGCTGCCCCTGCTGGATATCTTTATCCACCGTCGCTTGCGTAACTTTTATACTTTCATGCGGTCACGTTTTATCTTTCAGATTCTCTACCGCAATGCCGAGCTATATCTGACAGCCCTGCGTTCCATTGACCGCAAGAGCGAGCAGATTGAAAGCCAGCTGCACCAGTCAACTCGAAATGAAGAACTGATCGAGCTCATGGAGCTGGAAAAAACCATTGTCTATTTCAAAGCCTCCCTCAAAACCAATGAACGCGTGATTAAAAAACTAACCAGCTCTACCAGCAATATCAAGAAATACTTGGAAGATGAAGATTTGCTGGAAGATACTTTGATTGAGACCCAGCAGGCCATTGAGATGGCTGATATTTATGGAAATATCCTCCACAGCATGACAGATACTTTTGCTTCCATTATTTCCAACAACCAGAATAATGTCATGAAGACACTGGCTTTGGTAACCGTTGTCATGTCCATCCCGACCATGCTCTTCTCAGCCTATGGGATGAACTTCAAAGATAATGAACTACCTCTAAATGGCGAGCCACATGCCTTCTGGATTATCATGTTTATCGCCTTTGCTCTGAGTGGCTCTCTGACCCTCTACCTCTTCCATAAAAAATTATTCTAACCAGCAGAAAGGACTCACATGTCACAAGTAGTATCAGACAAACTAACTAAGAAAAACAAGGAATTTCTCCACATCGCCACTCACCAACTCCTCAAAGATGGCAAATCCGATGAAGAAGTAAAAGCAATCTTAGAAGAAATCATTCCAAACATTTTAGAAAATCAAGCCAAGGGTATCCCTGCCCGTGCTCTCTACGGTGCACCAACTTACTGGGCCTCTTCTCTCACTGCTAAGGAGCGCTATGACGCCGAGCATCCAAAACAAAACGATGATCCAAAATGGATGATGCTAGATTCTGTCCTTTTCATTTTCGGTTTCTTCACCGTTCTGACTTCCATCGTCAATTTGGCATCTTCTCGACCGTCTGTTTACGGCATGACGACACTTGTCTTTGGTAGTATTGTCGGTGGTCTCGCTTTCTACGCCCTCTATCATTTCGTTTACCGTTTTTACGGACCAGATACTGAGCGTAGCCAGCGTCCACATCTACTCAAATCTATCCTTATCATGCTAGTAGCCATTGGTCTTTGGACCCTTTCAATCATTGGTTCTAGTCTACTGCCCGACTCTCTCAACCCACATTTGTCAAACATTGTCGTTGCCATCATCGGAGGGATCACCCTAGCACTCCGTTTCTACCTCAAGAAGCGCTTCAATATCAAGAGTGCAACCATGGGGCCAGCGAAATATTAAGCAGCATAAAAAAGAGGTTTTTCAACCTCTTTTATTTTGCACTTTTTGAAAAGTATAAGACCAACTCATCGTTATTCTCGCACGAAGCATAGGGCGTGAGTGGCTGATTTTGAAACCAAACTCCTGACCCATCTGGCATATAACCACGACCTACATACAGTCGTTGTGCTGGACCATAGCCTTTATGCAGGCCAACTCCCAAGCTGACAACATCTGAATAATGCTGCGCTACTTGCTCTGCTTTGTCCAATAAAGCTGTGCCAATTCCTCGCTTTTGGAAACTTTCAAAAACATTAAAATCCGTTAACTCAGGATAAAGACCAGCAAAAGGCCCATGCTTTGCCAATGGGATGACTGTAATGTAGCCAGCCAAAAATTCACCAACAACCGCCACCAAAACTTGGCGCTCACCCGCCTCTTGCTCCAGAAAGTAGTTTTTTAAAATCTCTCTCCGACCAGGCCAGCCTTGCTGGATAAAAGCATGCGATAAGCCTTCAATATCCTCAAAAAGCATCTTTCTGATGGCTAGTTCTTCTGTCATGGCAAACCTCCCATATCTCGATAGTTGCTCCTATTATAGCACTGTCCCTTCCTATCATCAAGACAGCAAAAACCCCTGCAAAAAGCAGGGGCTCTCATTAGTCTTCATTTACGAAAGGCATCAAAGCCATTACGCGAGCGCGTTTGATAGCTGTTGTTACTTTACGTTGGTTTTTAGCTGAAGTTCCTGTTACACGACGAGGAAGGATTTTCCCACGTTCTGAAACGAAACGGCTAAGAAGCTCAGTATCTTTGTAATCAACATATTCAATCTTGTTTGCTGCGATGTAATCAACTTTTTTACGGCGTTTGAATCCGCCACGACGTTGTTGAGCCATGTTATTCTCCTTTATATTATAGTTCTAGTTTTGTCCATTATTAGAATGGTAAATCATCGTCTGAGATGTCCATCGGGTTTGAATTGCCGAATGGGCTTTCATCACGAGAAAAATTCGGTACTTGGTTGAATGAGTCAGCATTACCATAGCTTGGTGCAGAGTTTCCACCGAAGCCACCGCCACCAAAGCCAGCTGAAGGCTGCCCTTCACGGCTTGCACGACTTTCCAGAAGCTGGAAGTTGTCTGCAACGACTTCTGTGACATAGACACGCTGGCCTTGCTGATTGTCGTAGTTACGAGTCTGGATGCGACCAGTAATTCCGATTAGAGCGCCTTTTTTGGCCCAATTAGCAAGATTTTCTGCCTGCTGACGCCAGATAACAACATTGATAAAGTCCGCTTCACGCTCACCACTTTGATTTTTAAAGTTGCGATTAACAGCCAGAGTAAAGGTTGCGACCGCTTGGTTTTGCGGTGTATAGCGAAGTTCAGCATCACGGGTCATACGTCCCACAAGTACAACGTTATTAATCATAATTTACCTTCTTAAGCGTCAAGTTTGACGATCATGTGACGAAGAATGTCAGCGTTGATTTTTGAAAGACGGTCAAACTCTTTAAGAGCTGCATCGTCGTTTGCTTCAACGTTAACGATGTGGTAAAGTCCTTCACGGAAATCTTGGATTTCGTATGCAAGACGACGTTTTTCCCAGTCTTTTGATTCAACAACAGTTGCACCGTTGTCAGTCAAGATAGAGTCAAAGCGTGCTACCAAAGCGTTTTTAGCTTCTTCTTCAATGTTTGGACGAATAATATAAAGAATTTCGTATTTAGCCATTGATATGTTCCTCCTTTTGGTCTAATGACCCCAAGACGCTGCAAGGGGTAAGTGAGGTTCACTCACAAATAATAATTATACTAGATTTCCTTGCAAATAGCAAGAATAAATTTCGCTTTTCTTTGAATGATCTGCTAAAGCATTTTATCAGCTAGACAAAGCATACCAGCAAGTGATTATTGCACCTGTTCGGCTCCTTCTTTTAAGCGACCGTAAAGCAGATAGGGGACGGATGTTAATTCTTGAAGGTTGCGGCAGGACAGGGCACACATCAACAGCCGTAAGTCTTCTTTCCAGCCATTTACAATAGCAATGACCTCTTCGACTGGATATTTTTCGACCAAGTCTAACATAGTCCGAGAAAGGCCGACTGCTTTAGCACCAAGGACCAAGGCTTTAACCATGTCTAGAGGATGGCGAATGCCACCGCTTGCCAGCAACTCCACCTTGTCCACCCAATCTTGCGCTGCCAGTAAAGCCTGGGCTGTGCTCTGCCCCCAACCGTTGAGATAGTCTCGCTGACCGCTCCGCTGATTTTCAATATAGGCAAAGCTCGTTCCACCACGACCAGAAATATCAAAGGTTGAAATACCTAGTGCCTGCGCTTCCTCAATCGTCTTTCGATCCATGCCAAAGCCTACTTCCTTGAGGACAAGGGGGACTGGAAAATCTTTTCCATAGGCTTCCAGATGCTGCTTCCAAGTTCTGAAGGTCCGCTCTCCCTCAGGCATTAGCAATTCTTGCATGACATTGACATGTAGCTGGAGAAACAAAGGTTTCAAATCCGACACCGCCTGCAAGCCTGCTGCTACTGGTTTGTCAAGACCAATATTGCTGGCCAAGAGTAGATTAGGCTTGTCCTTTGCCACAGCGTAAGAATCATCATCTGGATTTTTCAGAGCAGCACTGTAAGAACCTGTCACAAAGAGGATGCCACAGGCTTCGGCTACTTTAGCCAGCTTTTCATTGATTTCTCGCCCTTTTGGACTTCCACCTGTCATGGCATTGATATAAAGAGGAAAATCCCAGTCACGCCCAGCGAAATGAGTGGATAAGTCAATCTCGTCCAAATCATAGGCTGGCAAAGAGCAATGGATTAATTCTATATCATCAAAGCTATTGTAGCCAAGGGGCTGTTCTAGGGCGTAGTTGATGTGATCATCTTTACGACTTTGGCTCATGAGCGCCCATCCTTTCTTGGTAGAGTAATTCCAGACCAGCTTCTTGCCAGCGTTGGATCAAGGTTTGGCTATCTTCGGCAGCAAAAGACAGGGCGAAGCCACAATCTCCACCGCCAGCTCCACTGCTTTTAGCGACACAATCCAAGCCCTGACTCGCCTCTCTTAAGGCCTGTAATTTCTCCGTATAAATCAGCGGACTGAGCCTGTCTAATAACTGACTGGCAGTCAATAAACTATTTTTTACAGCTGTCTTATCAGCCGACACAAAAGCTTCTTTCAGACCGTCCACCTGAAGCTGGGTTTGAGTCAAGAAATCTTCGTTTAAGCTCGACTTAACCTGCTTGACAAGGTCACTCGAAATAGCCGGTTCTCTCGTCCAACCAACCAGAAAATCACAAGATAAAGCAGACTGTATTGGCTTAATTTCATAGCCCCAATCTTGCTCTAAAATTTCTAATAGACTTGTGCCGAGCAATCGCTGGCGGATTGCCATCCGATCAAAAGAACGATAATAAACCAGTTGTTCATAAGCAATGCAGGCCAGATCTCCCATGGAGCCATTATCCCCCCGCTCGAGAAGCACTACTGCAGCTAGTCTAAAGAGGAGGTCAGAGCTTAGTTTCAGTTGATAAAAAGCGGCCATCGCCTTGATCGTCAGGACAACCACGCTGCCACTGGAACCCAGCCCAAACTTTCGCCCGTCTTTCTCCATTTTTCCTCTGATAGTCAAAGCAAATGGGTGCAATGGGCATTGTATCAAGCCGAGATAGTCATTCATCAGCTGAATAGTCTCTTGAATCAAGGCATAATCCGCATCTGGTGCTAGACTGGCTTTATGGCTAAAAAGATCCGAATCCAGCTCATAACTATCCGCCGCCTCAATCTCTGCCCGCATATAGATGGGAATATTCTTAATCAAAGCCGCATGACCAGGACTCAGGACAGCATATTCCCCTGCTAGATAGAGCTTTCCGCAGGTCTGGACTTGTATCTTAGTTTCCATCAGGCAATTCCTTCGTTTTGGAGACAATCAGACGGTACTGAGCCGCAAAGAGGGGCACCAAGTCTTCCAAGTCCTCTTCAAGGCAGAGAACCTTGACATTAGGACCAGCGTCCATGGTGAAATAGCAAGGATGTCCCTGGCCTCGGAGCTGGCGAACAAAGTCCATCGCAGCATAGCTTTCCTCTGTCAGATAAGTAAATGGAGGCGTGGCTGTCTCTGTCGTTGCATGCATCCGCAGGGCATTCTCCTCGGTCAACTGCCCAACTTTCTCAAAATCATTATCCTTTAGGTAGACCAGCATATCCTGATAGTCCTGAGCTGACTGGTCAATCCAATCCTGAAAATTTTTGGACGTTTCAGCACAGAGCTGCATGCCAAGTCGACTAGAAATCGGCTTTTTCTCATCATGAAGCACCAACATAATCATGGCCAGCTTAAGGTCGGTTTGCACAGGGTAAATTGCTCCGCTATCCTTGTCCCATGCTGCCAAAGGACCAAAAAAGGAGCGGGCTGACGAACCTGAAGCAAACTTAGCCAACTGGGCCAGCTCCTCGGTATTGTAATGAGTTTTAAAATAAGCATCACAAGCCTTGACCAAGGCAGATAAGCCGCTGGAACTAGAGGATAAACCTGCTGCTGTCGGCATATTGTTACTGGTGTCAATCCGCACCCAGTCACTTGGCTCCGTGCGAAAGCGATCAATAATCCGACTGACCTTAGCATTCTCTTCTGGGCTTTGCAATTGCCCATCGATATAAAATTCATCGCCAGCAGCCTCAGCCGAAAGTGGACTTAACTGGGTTTGGGTGTACATATTCTCTAAAGTCAAGGAAATACTGCTAGTGGAAGGAATCATCCGCTCAGCATCTGCCTTGCCCCAATACTTGACAATAGCAATATTGGCGTAAGACTTGACACTTACAGGCTTTCTATCCATATATTGCTGGCTCCTTTCTCTCTCAAAAGACGGGCTAAGTCTTCCGCCTCTTTCTTTTCTTTTATTAGCACAATCACGCAGCCACCTAGGCCACCGCCACTCATTTTGGCTCCAAGAGCCCCATTTTCAAGCGCCAGCTCGACCAAGTCATCAGATAGCTGGCAAGAAACTCCCAACTGAGCTAGTTTGCCGTGAGCCTTAGTCATAGCCTGACCCATGGTCAGCAAATCTTTGAGATGGATCGCCTTTTCAACAATTTTCGTCAGATTTCCCAGCTCCTGTAAGAGGGGCAGAGCCTCCTGACCCAAACTTTCTACCTTTTTGATGGCTTCCCTCGTGTGTCCGTGAATGCCCGTATCCGCAATCAACAGATAAGCGCTCAAATCTAACTCAATCTCTGAAAATCCGACATTGCGGATAAACTTGATGGCTACATCACTAAGACAGGTCTTGGCATCCAGACCGCTTGGATTCATATGGGCAATCATCTCTGCTCGATTAGCCAAAATTTCCAGAGTTTCATGATCCAAGGCTTCCTCGAAGTAGTCAAAAACCGCACGAATAGCTGCAATGCTGACAGCAGCAGACGAACCCATGCCCCGCTTTTCTGGCACCATAGAATTCACCTGGCAACGAATCTGAGCACCTTGCTTCCCCAAGTGCTCCAGACAGGCAAAAACAGCCATGGACAAGGTATCTTCCACATAGAGAGTCCAAGGCTTCTCAGAAGGAAATACCTGACAAGTCACTTCGATATTATTGAGAGGCAAAGCCAAGGCTGGATAGCCATAGACCACCGAATGCTCCCCCATCAGAATAATCTTGCTGTGTGCCTTGCCGACACCCTTCTCTTTTGTCATACTTTCTCTCTATTTCTTCCTTCTATCTTCTATATTTTAATATACTTTTGAAAAAAAAGCGATCTTTTCCTATCTTGACTGACAAAGTCACGTTAAGCAGTCAAAAACTCCAAGCAAAAGCCGGAGTTCTATCCTATTTCAACATCAGCGACTGGCCTTTAGCCTCGGTAGGGAGGAGGCTACCACTCTTTTCTGATTAGATCCATCAGTTCATTGCGGTCTAAAATCCACTGGGCACGCTCATCCTTTTCATAGGTGCGATTGGAAAGAAAGATTGCGGCTTTCTGTTCCGCCCGATTGTACATGATAAAAGTACCCGTATAGCCAGTATGATCCAGCCATTCCCCTTCCAAATTCCAAGCTAGACTGCGTGTCTTGCCAGGCTCTAGAGCATAGTTTTGGCTCAATCTCTCTGCAAATTCGTCCTGCAAATAATGCTCTAAAAAGATCTGCAAATCCTCAAGTCTTGAAAAAAGCCCGGCACTTCCAGCATGCTGGCCTAAGACACGCGCTTTGGGATCATGAACCACTCCCGCTTTCACGCCACGAACAGTCGGCACCGCAGAAGCTACTGGCCCAAAGCTAGTGTTCTTCATCGCCCACGGCTTAAAAATCTTGTCTTCAAATAACTTATCCAAAACTTCCCCGTACAGCTCCTCCAGCATAAAGCCCAGCAGGAGAAAATTAACATCTGTATAATGGAAGGTTTTATCATCCAGCACTGTCAAGCTATTGAGGGCTACCTTTAGTTCTTGAGCATTGAGCCTATCCCGATTAGGAATAAAGGGATCTAGCCCAGAGGTATGGGTCAACAGCTGGCGCAGGGTCACCCGATCATCATGAAAGGCTGGATAGTATTGCCGCAAAGGCGCATCGATATCCAATTCGCCAATCTGAAACAAAAATGCCACCAAGGTTCCTACGCCCACCACCTTACTGACGCTTGCCAGATCATAAAGCAGACCAGCTCGCGTTGCTGATTGACTGGCTGGGTCTGCTAAGCCAAGATAAAAACTCTGCCAGTGACCATCACGATAAAGAGACAAACTAGCCCCAGGATAAAGCCCCGCAGCAAGTTGTTGATCTATCTTTTCTAAAATCCGCTGGGTCATAGTTGCTCAAACCATAGTTCAATATTACTTGGGTCTTGGCTGACTAAGAATTTTTTAGATTTAGGGACAAAAAACTCCTGTGCTGCAAAAATCGATGACAATTTTTCCGCATCAAAATCCGTCACCAAACATTTGAGCATAGCCAAATCCCAAGTTTTTGTATTATCAGCTTGCAAATCTTGTCCTTGGGCTTCCTGCACATCTAGGAAATCCAAGACATTGCTCACTGGCTGATAGAAAGCCTTGACAACCTGTAAATCTGGGACACGAAGCTCAATCTTTTCCACATCAAATTGACTCAAGCCGATAAAATCGCTCTGCTCTTCAAATGTAGGAGTTTCTTGGACTGGTTGTAAGCTGTTCAGGTTCTCTTCCGCATGGAGCAAGATACGATCACCTTCCGGGGAAGTCGCTTCAAAAGCATAACCTTTCTCCCCACGATATAAACTATCAACTTCAATCCCTCTAGCCAACAAAGCTTCAATTTCTGACGCTTTTGCTACCTTAATCACTAAGCGAGCCAATTTTTTTGCCCCTTTAACTCGACGAGAGCGCATGCTTGGAGATTCTTCTAAGATCAATCTTTCTGTTTTGGTTTGATCGCCCAAAGACAACTGGGCTCCTTCTTCTAATAGGGATTTCATCCCTAGCGTTTTGCTATAGAAATCTTGATTTAGGTTCCGATTATTTACTTTTATTACTGGAACAATTCTTGCAACATGATTCACACTCATAACTTCCTCCAAACTATTTTATTGTAATAAATTTTCATTTTTTTGACAAGAAATTATGCGCAAACCAACAATTTTCAGAACATTTCTACTATCCTAATCTAACAGACCAAAAATATAAAACAAATCGAATTTTTCTATTAGTAAAAAACCAACAAAAAAAGACCGAGATTTCTCTCAGTCTTTTGATAAATATTATCCGTAAATCGCTTTAAACAAAGCTACTGCTGCAATACCAGCTGCAATTGGTGCTACAACCGGTACCCAAGAATACCACCATTTTGAATCGCCCTTGTGTTCACCAAGGATTGATTTTGGCAAGATAAAGTGCAAGATACGAGGTCCGAGGTCACGGGCTGGGTTAAGACCTGGTCCAGTAGGACCTCCAAGTGAAGTTACCAAAGCCATGACAAGGAAACCAAGTGCCAAGTGAGCGACAGCAGATGATCCATTTGTTGCTTGTGCAAATGTATTGTGAATAAGACTTTGAACATCTGATTCTGCTACTTTTTGACCTGCTTGAGCTGCTTGAAGAGCTTGTTGTTGTACATTCTTCTCGATAAGAACCTTCAATTCCGCACCGAAGTGAAGTTTAGTCATGCCCATCGCTGCAAAGAAAAGAACAAATGAACCAACAAACTCATTGATAAAGCCATTAATTGTTGCTGCTTTACGAGATTCAGGTGTTCCGTGATCTAGACTTGAAATGGTTGAGAAAGTACCCAAGATATTGTTTGGATTTTCTGTTTTCAAGTAGTAAGGGCGGTGTGTCGCTACAACCAAAGCCTGTCCAAAGATCGCACCCAAAACTTGAGCAAGAATATAAGGAGCTACCTGAGCCCATGGGAAGTAACCGCTAATTGCAAGCCCTAAAGTGAAGGCAGGGTTGATGTGGTTACCTGAGGTATTTCCAAACATCAGAGCTGGAATCATAACCCCCATACCGTAACCAACGGCAATGACCAACCAGCCACTTTGATGACCTTTAGTTCCTTTTAATTCAACATTGGCAACAGCACCATTCCCCAAAATGATCAGGATAGCTGTTCCTAAAAATTCCGTGGCATATTTAATAGCCCAACTGAAATCCATCTAATTTCTCCTTTAAAATTTTTTAGACAATCTATATTTTATCAAGTATAATGGATAATGTAAAGGTCATTTTAAATAAAAACCAGAAAAAGAGGGAAAAATATGCGCTTCAATCAGTATAGTTATCGCAAGACAAATCCAGACACTATGCGCCAAGAATTAGCCGAGTTGGGCTTCATCTATGAGCCGCAACTTTCTGACAAAGACAATCTCCAAAGCTTCCTACAACGTTGTTTCTTTCTCTATCAGGATAGGGACTACTTGCTTCGAGCTTGGGCAGCTGATAGCGAAACTGACCTATTGACCTTCTTCGAGTCAGACCGCGAACTGACAGCTGAGGTCTTCTATATGACTGCCTTTCAGCTCTTGGATTTTGTGCCTTTTGTTGATTTCACCGATCTTGAGAAATTCCGAACAGAAAGCAACTTCCCTATCGTTTACGGCGATCTGCTAGAAAACCTCTATCAGTTACTCAACACTCGGACAAAAAATGGCAATCTGTTGGTTGATAAGCTGGTCAGCGAGGGTTTGATTCCTGAGGACAATACCTACCACTACTTCAATGGCAAGAGCTTGGCAACTTTTACCAGCTACGATGCCATCCGCGAGGTAGTTTATGTGGAAAGCCGAGTTGATACTGATGGAGATGGCCTGCCAGATCTGGTCAAAGTCAGCATTATCCGTCCTCGTTACCAAGGGCAAATCCCCGCGGTCATGACCGCTTCTCCTTATCATCAGGGAACCAACGATCCGGCCAGCGATAAGGCTCTCCATAATATGAATGTGGACTTAGTAAAAAAAGAGCCACATCAAATCACAGTCCAAGACCCTGAGCTTAAATTGCTCCAGTTGGATTCGCCAGCTCCAGCTCAAGAAGTCTCTGAAGCTGAGGAAAAATTGGGTCATATCGGCACCTACACCCTCAATGACTACTTGCTGCCCCGCGGTTTTGCCAATCTCTATGTGTCTGGCGTGGGAACCAAAGATTCTCAAGGCCTGATGACAAGTGGTGACTACCAGCAGATCGAGGCCTACAAGAATGTCATCGACTGGCTCAACGGCCGTTGCCGAGCCTTCACTGACCACACGCGCCAGCGGGAAATCAAGGCTAGTTGGTCCAACGGAAAAGTAGCTACGACAGGCATTTCCTATCTGGGCACCATGTCCAACGGGCTGGCTACGACTGGTGTAGATGGTTTGGAAGTCATTATCGCCGAAGCTGGGATTTCTTCTTGGTACAACTACTACCGCGAAAACGGCCTCGTCACAAGCCCTGGCGGCTACCCAGGAGAAGACTTTGAATCCCTGACCGAACTGACCTACTCCCGCAACCTGAGGGCTGGTGACTATCTACGTCATAATGATGCTTATCAGCGGAGCCTAGAGCAACAGCGTAAGGACCTAGACCGGCAAACCGGAGATTACAATCAATTTTGGCATGACCGCAACTATCTGCTCCATACAGATAAGGTCAAGGCCGAAGTCGTCTTCACCCACGGCTCTCAGGACTGGAATGTCAAACCCCTCCATGTTTATAATATGTTCCGAGCTCTGCCAGCTCACATCAAAAAGCACCTCTTCTTCCACAATGGTGCCCATGTTTACATGAACAACTGGCAGTCCATCGACTTCCGCGAAGCCATGAATGCCCTTTTATCTAAAAAATTACTTGGGCATGCCTCAGACTTCGAACTGCCATCAGTCATCTGGCAGGACAACAGCCAAGCTCAAAATTGGCTAACTCTGGAAGACTTTGGTGGACAAAAGAACTACGCTCATTTCCAACTAGGTGAAGGCTCTCAAAAGATTCAAAACCAGTATTCAGAAGAAGATTACAATCGTTTTGCCAAAAGCTATCAAAGCTTTAAAAATGAACTCTTTGACGGCAAGGTCAACCAGATTACTCTGGATTGGACTTTGGAAGACGACCTCTTCCTCAACGGGGCCACCCAGCTCAAACTGCGCCTTAAATCCAGCACGGACAAGGGGCTGATTTCTGCCCAACTACTGGACTTTGGACCAGCTAAACGCCTCACTCCAATTCCGATACCGCTTGAGCCTAGAGTCATGGACAACGGCCGCTACTATATGCTGGACAATCTAGTTGAGTTGCCTTTTGCCGAAACGCCACACCGTGTCATCACCAAAGGCTTCCTCAACCTGCAAAATCGGACAGATTTGCTGACGGTAGAAGAAGTTACTCCTGACCAATGGATGGAATGTACATTTAATCTGCAACCAACCATCTACAAGATGAAAAAAGGTGACCAGCTCCGCCTCGTCCTCTACACTACAGACTTCGAACACACCGTCCGTGATAAGACAGACTATCAGCTGACGGTAGATCTAGGGCAATCTAGTCTAGACTTGCCGACCATGACATCACTTTCATAAAACCTAAAAGACGCTGAAATTCAGCGCCTTTTTCTTTTATCGTAGATTAAAATATTTCTCTGCATATTTTTTATAATCTGGCTTTTCCTTGCGGTTCATAGCAAAGAGCATACTGCCTGTGAGATAATCATCGTCTGAATCAGGAATTAGCATAATAGCAACATTTTTATCTTTCTCAGGAAAGACGATAGAAAATAATTTGCCATTATCTTTCCGAGTCAGGCCATAATAACTCACCCCATTTTTAAAACCAACAGCATTTTGAGTATACTTATACTCTTCTTCGTTGATAATGATGGTCTTGTCTTTTATTTCAATGGTCATTTGTTCTCCTCTAACATCCTGAACATTCCATTTCCCCTGAATTTTAGGGCTACCACTACAGCCGATTAGGATGAAGAGGGATGAGAGCACTACCAACAGCAAAGCTTTTATCTTCTTATTTTTCAAGTTGTCTTCTCCTTGGGATATAGATTCATGACCATTCTACTATAAAGACTAAATCTTTGTCAAACCTTCTAGAAATGTTCTTCTTGCCACTTTTCTAAAAAATGATATAATTGAAGAGTGAAGATTACTAAGGGGCTCAGCCCTTGCGAGAGAAAGGAAAGAAAATCTTATGATGAATATGCAAAACATGATGAAGCAAGCCCAAAAACTTAAAAAAGACATGGACATTGCTCAAGCAGAATTAGCCGCAACTGAATTTGTTGGAAAATCTAGCCAAGATTTAGTTGTAGCAACTCTTACTGGTGATAAAAAGGTTGTCAAAATTGACTTTCAGCCTGCTATCGTAGACCCAGAAGATATGGAAACTCTGTCTGATTTGACTAGCCAAGCTATCAATGCTGCTATCGATCAAATCAACGAAGCAGCTAAACAAAAACTCAGCGCTTTCCAAAGTGGACTTTCTTTCTAATTCTGTTAAGTCATTTTAAAAATCAACTCCCAAAAGATGAACTGCTCATCCTTTTGGGAGTTTTTTTGCGCAAAAAATTGGAGAAAAGATCTAAGCATTTTCTCCAATATAAATCTTCTTAATGTCTAAAATGTCTCACGCCTGTGAAGACCATGGTCAAACCATATTTGTCCGCAGCTTCGATAGATTCTTGGTCACGGACTGATCCACCTGGCTGGATGATAGCCTTGATTCCTGCTTTAGCGATTTCTTCCACGTTATCCGCAAATGGGAAGAAGGCATCGGAAGCAAGGACGGCGCCGTCAAGACGGTCTTTAGCTTGGTCAATGGCAATGCGGACAGAAGCTACACGGTTGGTTTGTCCTGGGCCAACGCCGAGTGTCATGTGGTCGTTGGTCACGATGATCCCGTTTGATTTGACGTACTTGATAGCCTTCCAAGCGAACTCAAGAGCAGTTGCTTCTGTCTCGGTTGGTTGACGTTTGGTCACCACTTGCCAGTCAGCTGGGCTCTCTTTGACAACGTCTTGGTTTTGCACGAGAAGTCCACCGACAACACCTGTGTATTCTGCTTCCACTTCACTAGCCTCTTGAGCGTCAAATGGCAAGGCAAGGATACGCAAGTTTTTCTTTTTGTTGGTCAAAATGGCTAGCGCTTCATCCGTATAGCTCGGTGCGATGATGATTTCAAGGAAAACGCCGTGCATCTTCTCAGCTGTCGCAGCATCCACCTCACGGTTAAGGACGACAATTCCACCAAAGATAGACACTGGGTCAGACTCATAAGCATAGTCCCAAGCAGTTTCGATATCATCAGCTTGACCGATACCGCACGGGTTCATGTGTTTCAAAGCCACAACGGTTGGACGATCTTTGAAGTCACGGATGATACGGATAGCTGCATCCGCATCGCGGATATTGTTGAAGGACAATTCCTTACCGTTGAGCTGTTTCGCTGATGCAATTGAGTAGTCAGTCGGCAAAGCTTTTTGATAGAAATCCGCATCCTGTTGAGGATTTTCCCCATAGCGCATGGCTTGCTTGAGGTCATAGGTCAAAGTGAGTTTTTCTGGTTTTGCTTCGCCCACTTGAGCTGTGAAGTATTCTGCAATCAAGGCATCATAAGCTGCTGTGTGACGGAAAACCTTAGCCGCCAAACGTTGACGCGTTTCGTAAGTCGTTTCACCATTGGATGACAATTCGTCCAAAACCACAGCATAGTCAGCAGGGTCTACCACAACTGTCACGCTGGCATGGTTTTTAGCTGCTGAACGAAGCATAGATGGCCCACCGATATCGATATTTTCCACCGCATCAGCGTATGTCACATCTGGCTTGAGAATCGTTTCCTTGAAAGGATAGAGATTGACAACTACAAGGTCGATGAGCTCAATCTTATTGTTCTTGGCTGCTTCTAGGTGACTATCCAAGTCACGACGAGCAAGGAGCCCACCGTGGATATTTGGATGGAGGGTCTTGACGCGACCGTCCATCATTTCTGGAAAACCAGTCACATCATCGATTGCAATGGTCTCCACTCCAGCATTATCAAGGGCAACCTTTGTCCCACCTGTTGAGATAATATCCCAACCAAGTTTTTTAAGTTCTTGGGCAAATTCAACGATGCCCGCTTTGTCTGAGACGCTGATTAAGGCGCGTTTAGTCATGTTTTTTCCTTTCATTGTATCAAGAGGTGCTTTCACATCATTTAAATTAAAGACTGGCGATTATAATCTGTAAGCTGATCTCCAAGTTCTTTCAACAATTTCCTAACCTCCAGCTTACTTGTTTCACTTTCATAAATACTTCGCAGTTCGGCGTCTGTTGCACCAATTAAGGTTACAAATTCCACTTTTCCATGCGGAGTATCTAGAGGCTTAGCTAAATCATCAGCAGCAGTCAAGAAGCCTGTCAAATTAGATTTCTGTTGGGCATCAATTCCTACCGTTTGCTTGGTATAGATGTATTCTTCTGGCAAAACCACTTTACCCGTTTTAAAAATATATCTTGCCACATACTGTAGCAAACCACAGCCATTTTTAATTTCTTCTTCGTCATTATTTGATTTCTTTAACTTAAAGGTTAATTCAATCCCATAACCACTGTATTCAAGATCTTCGCTTTCTTTAGTATATAATTCTGACAAACCATAACTCACAAAATGCCAAAAATCTCCTGCATCGTAAACACTGATGCCATCAAGTGGATCTGGACCGCCTAGCATATACTTGATAACTGTTACATAATGAAGAGGACTGGGCTGATCAGGGTATAAACGATTAAATTCTGCATCAATCGCTTCCCATCCTGGAGCGCTATCATCTGTATTTTCAACTTTAATAACAATCTTGTCTTCATCTTTAGTTGACTTCTCTTCATCAGAAGATTTCTTCTTAAAAAAATCAAACAACCCCATAAATTTCTCCTTAGCAGATGACTTTTAATCCTTGCCACAAAATCAGCTATGATTTCCTTCTTATTTTCGTGCAACTCCCAAGCTATCCAGAACCTCTGGATACAACTTGTACTCCGCCTCATGAATGCGGGCTTCAAAGCTTTCGATGGTATCATCAGCCAAACGCGGCACGCGCACCTGTTTGATAACCTTTCCTGTATCCACACCAGAGTCCACCCAGTGAATGGTCACGCCACTCTCAGCGACACCAGCATTCCAAGCGTCCTCAATCCCATGAGCTCCTGGAAATTCGGGCAGGTAGGCTGGATGGATATTGATAATACGCCCCTCGTAGGCTCCAAGTAAGGTTGGCCCAACGATTTTCATGTAGCCGGCGAGACAAACCAAGTCAATCTGGTGCTCTTCCAAGAGTTCGACTAGGGCTGCTTCGTAGTCTGCCTTGTTCTCAAACTCCTTGAGTTCAAAAGCATAGGGCAGAATGCCAAGCTTGTCGGCACGCTCCAGCACATAGGCATCACGATGGTCTGAAAAGATAAACTCCACTGGAAATTCTTCGGCAATCACCTGAAAATTTGAGCCATTACCAGATGCAAAAACCGCTATTTTTTTCATTTGATGATGACACTTTCGTTTTCTTTCTTAACGATGCGACCAATTTCATAGACTGGTTCATCAAGCAATTCTTTGACATGACCTACATTTTCAGGGCTAACTGCCAACATGAGTCCCACACCCATATTGAAGATTTCAAACATTTCCTCATGCCTGATTTGACCGTATTTTTCAAGAGCTTTGAAAATCGGAAGCACTGGAACTTTGCTTTCCTCAATCTCTGCAGCCAAGTCAGCAGCAAACATACGAGGGACATTTTCGATAAAGCCACCACCTGTGATATGGGCAATACCGTTGACCAACTCTTCCTTGATGAGTGGCAAGACAGCCTTGACATAGATACGAGTCGGCTCAAGAAGGACTTCCTTAAGTTTCTTGCCTTCCAATTCTGGCAAGACTTCCTCACCTGTATAGTCGGCAAAGACTCGACGAACGAGTGAGTAACCATTTGAGTGAATCCCACTTGAAGCCAGTCCGATAAGAACATCTCCTTCTGCCACTTTTGAGCCATCAATGATTTGAGATTTTTCAGCCACACCGACTGCAAAACCAGCCAAGTCGTAGTCATCTTCGCCATACATACCAGGCATTTCAGCCGTTTCCCCACCGATGAGGGCAGCGCCTGCCTGCACACAACCTTCCGCTACACCAGCAACCACTTGTTCTAGCTTAGCTGGTTCATTCTTCCCTGTCGCCACGTAGTCGAGGAAATAGAGAGGCTCCGCACCCGCAGCGATTATGTCATTGACACACATAGCCACACAATCCTGACCGATGGTATCGTGCTTGTCATACTTGATAGCCAACATGAGCTTAGTTCCGACACCGTCAGTCCCTGAGATCAAGACGGGCTCTTTGACACCTGTTTTTGAAAGGTCAAACATGCCACCGAAACCACCTAGAGCTCCCATAACACCTGCACGCTCCGTACGATCCACGTGCTTTTTGATCCGTTCAACAACTTCATAACCCGCTTCAACATCCACACCAGACTGCGCATAAGCATTTTTATTCGTCATTTTATTCATTCCTTTTCTTTTTTTGAGAAAGACTGCGACGTATTTTTAGATAAACAATCATTTTATCTAAAAATACTAGTCAGGCCTCTAGCTTTGGTCCCATAGGAGAAAGCGTCGACTGAAAAATGCTTTAGCTTTTAGTCAGTAGTGAGACGTGGAGCGTATGCATTTTTATTTGTCATTTGTTTATTCCTTTCCTTTCACGGAAAGTCTTTATCCGTCTATTTGTAAAAACTGGTCTTATCCCCCAAGCTTCTACGATATTCTTCCTCATAGTCGTAGAGAGGAGTTGGGTAGTCGCCGTCAAAGTAAGCGACACAGAGACCTCCATTTGGCGCATCTGTTTCGATGCCTATAGAGTTAATCAAGCCATCAATCGAAAGATAGGTCAGGCTATCTGCACCAATGATTTGGCGTGTTTCTTCGACCGTATGATTGGCAGCAATCAGCTCCTGACGCGTCTGGATATCAATCCCGTAGAAACATGGATAAGCTAGCGCTGGACTGCCAATGGCAACATGAACCTCAGACGCACCTGCTTCTTTCAAGAGCTGAACGATGCGGCGAGAGGTTGTCCCACGAACAATGGAATCATCAATCATGACCACACGTTTACCTTTGACAACACCCGAAACAGCAGACAGTTTCATCCGCACCCCTTGCTCCCGCAATTCTTGAGTCGGTTGGATAAAGGTACGTTGGGTGTATTGATTTTTAATCAGCCCCATTTCATTTGGCAGACCAGATTCTTCCGCAAATCCCATGGCTGCGCTGAGTGAGGAGTTGGGCACACCAACCACGATGTCTGCCTCATGCTTAAATTCACGCGCCAATTGAGCTCCCATACGTTTGCGAGCTGTATGGACATTAACACCGTGAATGTTAGAATCAGGACGAGCAAAGTAGATATACTCCATAGAGCAAATCGCCAACTGGGTATCATTCGTATAACTATCGTACTGGATGCCCTTATCATCAATGATCACAATCTCTCCAGGCTTCAAATCTCGAATCCACTCAGCACCGATGACTTCAAAGGCACAAGTTTCAGAAGAAACGACCACCGCTCCATTGGCCATTTTCCCGATAGAAAGCGGACGGAAGCCATTTGGGTCAAGCGCTGCAATCAACTTGTCCTCAAACAGCAAGATATAAGCAAAGCCACCTTTGACAAGACTGAGCGCCTCCTTTATTTTGCCCATCAAACTAGGATTGTGACTACGACGAATCAAATGAGCCAAGATTTCAGAATCAGAGGTTGAGCTGAAAATAGCACCTCTTTGTTCCAATTCTTTCTTGAGCGATTCGGCATTGGTCAGATTTCCATTATGGGCCAAGCCAAACTGCATATCATGAAAGCGAAAAATGAAAGGCTGGATGTTATCTACAGAAGCTTCTCCTGCGGTCGCATAACGCACATGACCGATGGCAGCAGTTCCTGTCAGTTTGTCCAATTTGGTAGGATTTTTGAAAACTTCTGATAGAAGCCCCATGTCACGATGGCGCTTCAATTGCCCCTGATCATTGGAGAGGATTCCAGCTCCCTCCTGACCACGGTGCTGAAGACTGTGGAGCCCAAAATAGGTCATTTTAGCAGCATCTGGATGCCCCCAGATACCGAAAACACCGCATTCTTCATTAAGAGATTTTACTTCGTATGTCATTTTTTATACCTTTTATTTCCCTGTGAAATAACGCACAGCTGACGCGAACAGGTGCTGGTCTTTATTTCCTGGAATGTTTTGGAAGAGACCGTCTTCATAACGTTCTGAGTGCCCCATTTTACCGATAATTTGACCGTTCTTGCTAGTAATTCCTTCGATGGCATTTACAGAACCATTCGGATTGTACTTAGAATCCATGCTTGGTTTGCCATCAAAGTCAACGTATTGGCTGAAGATTTGACCATTGTCACGGAGGTCCGCAAATTCCTCAGCCGTCACAACAAACTTCCCTTCACCGTGCGAAACAGGAATAGCATGGATATCACCCACTTGCACTCCGGCAAGCCACGGTGAATTTGTATTAGCAATTCGAGTTTCCACCATCTTGGCCACGTGTTGGTTGGCATCGTTGTAGAAGAGGGTTGGACTAGTACTGCTGGCATCCTCGAAGTTTCCGTAGGGAAGAAGACCTGATTTGACCAAGGCCTGGAATCCATTACAGATACCGATAATCAAGCCACCACGAGCAATAAAGCTATCAATCGCTGCACGCACTTTTTCATTAAGCAGGATGTTGACGATAAACTTAGCTGATCCATCTGGTTCATCCGCAGCTGAGAAGCCACCTGCAAAGAAGAGGATGTTAGCCTTGTCGATGTTGTCAACCATGGTTTCAACTGACTTGACAATAGCTTCTTCGTTGAGTGTCACGAATGGCACCAAGTTGACCTCTGCACCTTCTTTTTCGAATGCCTTGGCTGAGTCGTATTCTGAGTTGGTTCCTGGGAAGACTGGGATGTAAACCACAGGTTTTTCAACTCTTTCTTTAGCTTTGATGACTGTCTTAGAAGCGATAGCTGGCACTTCTGCCAGTTCTTTCGCTTGGGCAAATTCCGTTGGGTAAACTTCTTCCAGTTTTCCTTGGAAGGCATTGTCAAGCTTGTGTCCATCTAACTTCACACCATTGACAAGGAGAGCAAAGTCTGCGCTTGTTTGTCCAATTTTCTCTACTCCAGCAATTTCTTCAGGAGATGTGAAGACAAATCCACCCAATTGAGCTGTCAAAGAACTTTCAAGTTCAGGCAAGGTCACCTCTGCACCGATATGATTTCCAAAGGTAGCAAGAGCCAAGCTTTCAAGCACACCGCCGTATTTAACAGCTGAAGCTGCCGTCACCTTGTGAACCTTTTGAATGGCTTCAAACTGAGCAAAATTTTTCTTAATCAAGTCAAAATTAATCTCTGCAGAAAGGGCTTGGCCTGGGATGTAGTAGATGTTTTCACCAACAGTCTTGAACTCAGGAGAAAGCACCTTCCGGCTATCTGCCGTCGTCACCCCAAAGGCAACCAAGGTTGGTGGTACGGTTAATTCTTCAAAGGTACCAGACATAGAGTCCTTACCACCGATAGATGGCAAGCCAAGTTGGATTTGTGCTTCGATAGATCCTAGGAGAGCTGCTACTGGCTGACCAAAACGCTCAGCCTGCTTGTCCATGCGCTCGAAGTACTCTTGGTAAGAGAAGCGAGCCTTGGACCAGTTTGCACCAGCAGCCACTAAACGAGCAGTTGCTTCGATAACCGCATAAGCAGCACCATGGTATGGAGACCATTCTGCCACATAAGGGTTAAATCCTTGGGCCATAACAGACGCAGTGTGAGTCACCCCGTGTTGAACTGGCAATTTCTGCACAGAAGCCTCAGTTGGTGTGAGTTGGTAGCGACCGCCAAGTGGGTGATTGACCGTTGAACGACCGACCGAACAGTCAAAGATAGTTTGTAAACCTTTTTGACTCGCATGGTTGAGATCAGATAGAACCGCAAGGATATCAGCTTCAAGTGTTTCAGCAGATGTTTGACGTTCTTCTGGGAGTTTGACATCCTTGTCCACCACCTTGGCATCAACTACTACGCGCACACCGTTTGTATCAAGGAAACGACGTTCCAAGTCGACAATCGTTTCACCATTCCAGTGCATGACAAGATTTGGTTTTTCAGTCACTGTTGCCACAACAACAGCGTCAATATTTTCTTTATTACATTCCGCAACGAAGGTATCTACATCCTTAGGACGAACCACAACCGCCATTCGTTCTTGTGATTCAGAGATGGCAATTTCTGTACCATTCAAACCTTGGTATTTAAGAGGAACCTTGTTGAGGTCGATTTCAAGACCGTCTGCCAATTCACCGATGGCTACACAGACACCACCAGCTCCAAAGTCGTTGGATTTCTTGATAAGACGAGTGACATCGCCATTACGGAAAAGGCGTTGGATCTTGCGTTCTTCGATGGCATTCCCTTTTTGAACCTCAGCACCAGCAGTCTCTACAGACTCAACCGTTTGAACTTTAGAAGACCCTGTCGCACCACCGACACCATCACGGCCAGTCTTACCACCAAGAAGAATAATCACATCGCCCGCTTCCGGTTTTTCACGGACAACGTTGCCCTTAGGAGCTGCACCAACAACGGCACCAAGCTCCATGCGTTTGGCTACAAAGCCTGGGTGGAAGTATTCACGAACGTATGTCGTCGCAAGACCAATCTGGTTCCCATAAGAAGAGTAACCGTGAGCCGCTGTTTTCGAAATGACTTGTTGTGGCAATTTCCCAGCGCGAGTTTCCGCAATCGGTGCTGTAATATCACCCGCACCTGAGATACGCATAGCTTGGTAAACATAGGAACGACCTGACAACGGGTCACGAATAGCCCCACCGATACAAGTAGCCGCTCCACCAAATGGTTCAATTTCTGTTGGATGGTTGTGAGTTTCGTTTTTAAACATGAGAAGCCATGGCTCTTTCACACCATCAACATCCACTTCGATTTCAACCGAACAAGCATTAATCTCGTCAGATACTTCCATGTCGTCCAAACGCCCATTAGCACGCTCATAACGACCGAAAATAGTCGCCATATCCATTAAGGTTTGTGGTTTCTCCGAACGTCCCAACTCATCACGCATGGCAATATACTTGTCATAAGTCGCCTGCAATTGCTTTTGGAATTTAGAAGCTGAGAAGTCGATATTTTTCAACTCGGTCTCAAAAGTCGTGTGACGGCAATGGTCAGACCAGTAAGTATCCAAAACCTTGAGCTCTGTTTCCGTCGGTACGCGCCCGATTGACTTGAAGTAGTCTTGGATAAAGAGCAAATCGTCCACTTCCATGGCCATTCCTTGCTCGACCTTGTAGCGAGCAAAGTCTTCTGCCGTATAACTTTCAAAGAAAGTCAATTTAGGAATGGTCTTGTCCGACTCAGAAAATTCCTGCTTGGCAATCCCTGTCGTAATGTCCTTGAAACGAGAATCAACTGGATTGAGCAGGTAGTTCTTGACCGCTTCCAACTCATTCGCATCAATATCTTTATTGACCAGGTAAAGTTGAGCCGTGTTGACTGTCACGTCACTCGAACTTCCGAGCAAAAGCAAGGCTTCTTGCGAAGATGCTGCACGTTGGTCAAACTGCCCCGGAAGGCTTTCAATGGCAAAGAAAGCATAGTTGGCAAAATCCGCCTGCACAGCCGCTTCATCCAAGACATGGTCTGTCACCTGCTCAGAGAAAATGTGCTTCTCTGCAGGCGCAAACAAGTCCTCTGCCAAATCAAAGACATCATAAATTTGCACAATGCGAATACTTTTCAAAGTTGACAGGCCCAAGTTGTGCTGGAGTTCTCTTACCAAACTCTCTGACTTGACCTGAAAATCAGCCTTTTTCTCAACAAAAATACGTTTATCCATCAATTCTTATTCCTTTATTTCAGCTCTTACAATGTTCCCAAACAGCCTTTAGGTTGTTATTTCAATTCTTGCAACTTTTCCCAGACAATCTCGTAAACATCTGTTAATTCGCCTAAGCCACGACGGAAAACATCCTTGTCCATGTGGTTACCGTCAGCATCCCACAAACGACAGTTATCTGGTGAAAATTCGTCTGCCAAGATGATCTTGCCATCCTTGTCAAAACCGAACTCTAGCTTAAAGTCAATCAATTTAAGACCAATCTCAGCAAACCAGGCTTTCAAAAGTTCATTGATACGACGCGTTTCTTCCTTCAAGTAGGCAATCTGTTGGTCATCCGCAATTTTAAGGAATTTCACATGCTCATCATTGATAAAGGGATCGTCCAAATCATCGTTTTTATAGTAAAATTCGACAATTGGAGTCTCAAATCCGATGCCTTCTTCTACGCCAAAACGTTTTGAAAATGAACCAGCTGTGTAGTTGCGAAGTACGACTTCCAAGGGAATAATGTCAACTTTTTTATTAAGCTGATCTGTATCTGAGATTTTCTCGATAAAATGCGTTGCTACACCGGCAGCGTTCAACTTTTCAAAAATAAAAGATGAAATCTGATTATTCAAAATTCCCTTGCCCGCAATTTGCTCCTTTTTGACACCGTTAAAAGCAGTCGCCTGATCCTTGTAGCGGGACAAAATCACCTGCTCATCTTCTGTCGCAAAAATATCCTTTGCTTTTCCCGAATATAACAACTTGTTTGACATTTTATTATTCGCCTTTCGTGCTTTTATGCTTTAAGTTTATCACTTTTAAATATATTTTACAAGTATTCCCCGTACATTACGGACGAAAAACATGAAAAAGATTGGAAATACAACAGTTAAAAACTGAAAATATCTTGTTTCCATACAAAAACAGGACTTTTTCAAGCCCTGTTCTAGAATTCATTAATATAAGTCCAAATAATTATCAATTTCCCATTGGGAAACGAAGGTCGCATAGCTAGCCCATTCAATCCGCTTGGCTTCAACAAAGCTAGTGTAGATATGGTTTCCTAAAGCTGCCTTGACGACCTCATCTTCAGTTAAAGCCTTAAGGGCATTGTGGAGGGTAGATGGCAGGTCAGTAATACCGGCTTCCTTGCGCTCCTCAGCTGTCATCACATAGATATTTTCCTCGATTGGAGCTGGCGCTTCGATTTTATTTTCCACTCCATGAAGTCCCACTTCTAAGAGCACTGCCATAGCAATATAAGGATTGGCCATAGGGTCTACTGAACGCAACTCCAAGCGAGTTCCCATGCCGCGCGATGCCGGTACTCGAACCAAAGGTGAGCGATTTTGGCCAGCCCAAGCGATGTAAACTGGTGCTTCAAAGCCAGGCACCAAACGTTTGTAAGAGTTAACAGTTGGATTCATGATAGCTGTATAGTTATAGGCATGCTTAATCAAACCACCCAAGAAATAATAGGCTGCCTCAGACAACTGCATTCCTTTTGGATCCTCTGGATCATAAAATGCATTATTTCCATCTTGGTCAAAGAGGGACATATTGCAGTGCATACCAGAACCAGCAATACCAAATTTTGGCTTAGCCATGAAAGTCGCATAAAGACCGTGCTTACGAGCAATGGTTTTCACTACCAACTTGAAAATCTGAATCTTATCACAAGCGCGAAGCACTTCATCATACTTAAAGTCAATCTCGTGCTGACCAACTGCTACCTCGTGGTGACTCGCTTCCACTTCAAATCCCATTTTTGTTAAGACATTAACGATTTCTCGACGGGTATTGTCTGCCAAGTCTGTCGGCGCCAAGTCAAAGTAGCCACCCTTGTCATTCACTTCCAGTGTCGGATCGCCATTTTCATCCAATTTGAAAAGGAAAAATTCTGGCTCAGGACCAAGATTAAAAGACTTGAAGCCCAATGCTTCCATATGTTTGAGAGCTCGCTTTAGATTACTACGAGGATCTCCTGCAAAGGGAACATGTTCTGTCGTATAAACATCACAGATCAAGCCTGCTACACTGCCATTTTCATCTCCCCAAGGAAAAACTGTCCAAGTATCCAAATCAGGATAAAGATACATGTCAGATTCATTAATCCGAACAAATCCCTCGATAGACGAACCGTCAAACATAGCCTTATTTGATAAGACTTTTTCAAGCTGCTCATCCGTTGCTGGAATTTCAACGTTTTTCATGGTTCCCAAAATATCAGAGAACATTAGACGGATGAAAGTGACGTTTTTTTCTTTTACTTCGCGACGAATATCAGCTGCTGTAATGGGCATGGGTAACTCCTTATAGTTTTAAAAAATAGTTTATGGCCGACGCATGTGACCAAAGGTTGGCAGAGAAGAGCCAAAACGACCTTGCTGTAAAATATCATTGTGGAGAGCCCGACGGACTTCCTTTTCACTAATCGTTTTGTGGGATTTAGCTTCACGTTCAGCATATTTCTTTTTAATAGCAGCGATATTATAGCCTTCAGAAATATAATCCTTAATTTCCAAAAGTCGGTCCATATCATTCAGAGAATACATTCGACGATTGCCCTCATTCCGAAGGGGAGTGATGAGGTTTTGCTCTTCATAATATCGAATCTGACGGGCAGATAAGTCCGTCAACTTCATAACGCTACCTATGGGAAAGACTGCCATATTTCGGCGAAACTCTTTTTCCTTCATTTTTTTCCTCTCTATGCACTATTATAACTAATTTTTTTTGTATGTCAATAATCAATGTGAGATTTTCTCACACATTTTAATTTATAGACTTAAAGAAATTCTTAATTCTATCCACATCCGAATTTACCACTATTGCAACAAAGACACCCATAAAGGTTTCAAAAACTCTAGCAAAAACGTATAAAATAGTATCTTCCGGACTAATGGAGAGAGTGATAATCAGCATAGCTGAAACACCACCAATCACCCCAGCCTTATTGTTCATAGCAACATTGGTCATGATCGTCAGCATCGTACAGATTGGCACAAATACCAAAGTCACCCAAAATTGGCCGTTCAATAAATTTCCCAGTAGGTAGAATATCAAAGCATAAAAGCCCCCGACACTATTTCCTAAAATACGAGAAGTTCCGAAATGAACACTTTTATCAAAATCTTCTCGCAGGCTAAACACCGCTGTCAAAGCCCCAATTTGGAGCCCCTTCCAGCCAAACATTCCAAAAATGAGTAGGACAATAAAGACTGCTATCCCTGTTTTCATCGTCCTCATACCCAAGCGAAATTTTGATTTATCAAATTTGTACTTACTAAAATAGCTCATGCTTTTTCCTTTTTAAAAGTAAACTACCTCTATTCTAACATATTTTCTAACAAAAAGGCTCTGTCCATCCAGTTTATTGTTTGTATCCTACAAGAATGCATAGCCAGCTTCTACTGTATTTCTAACTACATTTCCCATTATTGATTACTCGCTAGGAAAATAGAAGTCAAAAGCCCATTTCCTCAGACACCTACGTGGACAAAAGAAAAAGAGTTGGTTACCCAACTCTTTTCGTTACAAAGATTATTTTTCAGTCAATGCTGCAAGCCCTGGAAGAACTTTACCTTCAAGGAGTTCCATTGATGCTCCACCACCGCGCCACAAATACCTCCACTAACACAAAAAGGTGACATAGCCACCTTTTTGTTAACGTTTCAGTTTTGTTCCTTTTTCTACAAAATCAGGATTTTGTAGAGACTAACGGGCTGAAATTATTTTTCTGTAAGTGCAGCCAAACCTGGCAATACTTTACCTTCAAGAAGCTCCATAGAAGCGCCTCCGCCCGTACTAATCCATGAGAACTTGTCTGCACGACCAAGATTGATGGCTGCGGCAGCTGAGTCACCACCACCGATAATTGATTTCACACCTGGTTGTTTCACGATAGCGTCCATGACACCGATTGTACCAGCTTGGAAATCTGGGTTTTCAAACACACCCATTGGTCCGTTCCATACAACTGTTTTCGCACCAGTCAAGGCTTCGTCGAATTTAGCGATAGATTTAGGACCGATATCCAAACCAAGGAAGCCTGGATCTACTGCTTCACCTTCAGTATCTTTCACTTCAGTGTAGTCAGCAAATGCGTTTGCTTCTTTTGAGTCAACTGGCAAGATCAATTTGCCGTTTGCTTTTTCAAGAAGAGCTTTTGCAACATCCAATTTATCTTCTTCTACAAGTGAGTTACCGATTTCGATACCTTGCGCTTTGTAGAATGTGTAAGTCATCCCACCACCGATAAGAACTTTATCAGCTTTTTCAAGCAAGTTTTCGATTACACCGATCTTGTCTGAAACTTTTGAACCACCAAGAATGGCCACAAATGGACGTTCTGGAGCTTCAACCGCTTCTTGGATGTAAGCAATTTCGTTTTCAAGAAGGAAACCAGCTACTGCTTTTTCAACGTTTGCTGAGATACCAACGTTAGATGCGTGTGCACGGTGAGCTGTACCGAATGCATCGTTTACGAAGATACCATCTCCAAGTGATGCCCAGTATTTACCAAGTTCAGGATCGTTTTTAGATTCTTTCTTGCCGTCAACATCTTCGAAACGAGTGTTTTCAACCAAGAGAACTTGTCCATCTTCAAGAGCGTTAACAGCTGCTTCCAATTCAGCACCACGTGTAACACCTGGGATAAATTTAACTTCTTGTCCCAATTTAGCAGCCAAGTCAGCAGCTACAGGAGCAAGTGATTTACCTTCTTTGTCTGCTTCTTCTTTTACACGTCCAAGGTGAGAGAAGAGGATAGCACGTCCACCTTGTTCAAGGATGTACTTGATAGTTGGAAGTGCTGCAGTGATACGGTTGTCGTTAGTAATCACGCCATCTTTTACAGGAACGTTGAAGTCAACACGAACGAGAACTTTTTTCCCTTTCAATTCAACGTCTTTAACAGTCAATTTTGCCATTAGATATGACTCCTTCTTTTTTTATACGTGTTAATTATATCACAAAATCTACAAAAGTGATAGCAAAAATTCATGGCTTTTCCTTTTCTCCAATCAAAGATAGATGAAAGACTACACGATTCTCATTTTTCTGATAAATGCTAATGCTGCTAGATGATCGAGTTGATTTCCAATAGCCATTCCTTCAAACTGTTCTGCAAAACAAAAAAAGAGATCCATTCGGATCCCTTCTTCATACAATTGAATTATTTAGCGATTTTCGCGAAGTATTCAAGAGTACGTACAAGTTGTGCAGTGTATGACATTTCGTTGTCGTACCATGATACAACTTTAACCAATTGTTTACCGTCAACGTCAAGAACTTTAGTTTGAGTTGCGTCGAACAATGAACCGTAAGACATACCTACGATATCTGAAGATACGATTGGATCTTCTGTGTAACCGTATGATTCGTTAGCTGCTGCTTTCATAGCTGCATTTACTTCATCAACAGTAACGTTCTTTTCAAGAACTGCTACCAACTCAGTAACTGATCCAGTTGGAGTTGGAACGCGTTGTGCAGAACCATCAAGTTTACCGTTCAATTCTGGGATTACAAGACCGATAGCCTTAGCAGCACCAGTTGAGTTAGGAACGATGTTAGCAGCACCAGCGCGAGCACGACGAAGGTCACCACCACGGTGTGGTCCGTCAAGGATCATTTGGTCACCAGTGTAAGCGTGGATAGTAGTCATCAATCCTTCTACAACACCAAAGTTGTCTTGAAGTGCTTTAGCCATTGGAGCCAAACAGTTTGTAGTACATGAAGCACCTGAGATAACTGTTTCAGTACCATCAAGAACGTCGTGGTTAGTGTTAAATACGATTGTTTTAACATCGTTTCCACCAGGAGCAGTGATAACAACTTTCTTAGCTCCACCTTTAAGGTGTTTTTCAGCAGCGTCTTTCTTAGCAAAGAAACCAGTTGCTTCAAGAACGATTTCTACACCGTCAGTAGCCCAATCAATTTGTTCTGGGTCACGTTCAGCAGAAACTTTAACGAATTTACCGTTAACTTCGAATCCACCTTCTTTAACTTCAACAGTACCATCGAAACGACCTTGAGTTGTGTCGTATTTCAACAAGTGTGCAAGCATAACTGGATCTGTAAGGTCGTTGATGCGAGTAACTTCAACACCTTCTACGTTTTGGATACGACGGAAAGCAAGACGACCGATACGACCGAAACCGTTAATACCAACTTTAACTACCATTAGTGATTTCCTCCTTATGAAAATCAAAAAAAATTTTATGTGAAAAGAGTAACTTGAATCACTACAAATCACCTTTCAACATATCTATTATATACCTTATTGAGCAAAATTGCAACTGATTTCATTATTATTAACAAGTAACAAATTTTCTTTCATGTATTTTCGATATTTTTCATAAATTTCATATTTTGATCCATAAAGAAAAAACGCCCGCTAGAAGCGAGCGTCATGTAGTGAATTATTCACCACGGTGTTTCTTAACGATTTCTTCTTGTACTGACTTAGGTACATCTTCGTAGTGATCAAATACCATCATGAAGGTACCACGTCCTTGTGTTGCAGAACGAAGGACAGTCGCATAACCAAACATTTCAGCAAGTGGAACATAAGCACGAACGATTTGGCTGCTACCATGTGCTTCCATACCGTCAACACGTCCACGACGAGCTGTTACGTGACCCATAACATCACCAAGGTTTTCTTCAGGAACAGTGATGGTTACAAGCATCATTGGCTCAAGGATAGCTGGTTGTGCAGTCTTAGCAGCTTCTTTCAAAGCAAGTGAAGCCGCAACCTTGAAGGCTGTTTCAGATGAGTCGACATCGTGGTATGAACCATCGTAAAGTTTAGCTTTCACATCAACGATTGGGTAGCCAGCAAGGACACCATTCGCCATTGACTCAATCAAACCTTTTTCAACCGCTGGGATGAATTCACGAGGAACCACACCACCGACGATAGCATTTTCAAACTCGAAGCCTTTTCCTTCTTCGTTTGGAGTAAATTCAATCCATACATCACCGAATTGACCTTTACCACCAGACTGACGTTTGAAGAATCCACGTGCTTGAGTAGAAGCGCGGAATGTTTCACGGTAAGATACTTGAGGAGCACCTACGTTTGCTTCAACTTTGAACTCACGACGCATACGGTCAACAAGGACATCAAGGTGAAGCTCACCCATACCAGAGATAACTGTTTCACCAGTTTCAACATTTGTTTCAACGCGGAATGTTGGATCTTCTTCAGCCAATTTTTGAAGGGCAATACCCATCTTATCTTGGTCTGCTTTAGATTTTGGCTCAACCATCAATTGGATAACTGGTTCTGGAACGTTGATTGACTCAAGGATGATTTTAGCTTTTTCATCTGTCAATGAATCACCAGTTGTCGTATCTTTCAAACCAATAGCAGCTGCAATATCCCCAGCATAAACGGTTTCGATTTCTTGACGACTATTGGCATGCAATTGCACAAGACGTCCGATACGTTCACGTTTACCTTTAGAAGTGTTCATTACGTAAGAACCAGATTGAAGTACACCTGAGTAAACACGGAAGAATGTCAAACGACCTACGAATGGGTCAGTCATGATCTTGAAGGCAAGAGCTGCAAATGGCTCTTCGTCAGATGCTGGACGAGTTTCTTCTTCGTCTGTATCTGGGTTGATACCTTTGATCGCTGGGATGTCAAGTGGGCTTGGAAGGTAGTCGATAACCGCATCAAGCATCAATTGAACACCTTTGTTCTTGAAGGCAGAACCACACAATACTGGGAAGAATTCAACGTTGATAGTTGCTTTACGGATACCAGCTTTCAATTCTTCGTTAGTGATTTCTTCACCTTCAAGGTATTTCATCATCAATTCTTCATCAGTTTCAGCAACTGCTTCCACCAATTTTTCACGGTATTTTTGTGCTTGTTCAAGGTATTCAGCTGGAATATCTTCTTCAAGGATATCTGTACCAAGGTCGTTGGTATAGATTTCAGCTTTCATCTTGATCAAGTCGATGATACCACGGAAGTCATCTTCAGCACCGATTGGCAATTGAATTGGATGAGCATTTGCTTGAAGACGGTCGTGAAGAGTGCTTACTGAGTAAAGGAAGTCAGCACCGATTTTGTCCATTTTGTTAGCAAATACGATACGTGGAACTCCGTACTCAGTTGCTTGGCGCCAAACTGTTTCAGTTTGAGGCTCAACACCTGATTGTGAGTCAAGAACGGTAACCGCACCATCCAATACACGAAGAGAGCGTTGTACTTCGATTGTGAAGTCCACGTGTCCTGGTGTGTCGATAATGTTTACGCGGTGGTTGTTCCATTGAGCTGTTGTCGCAGCAGATGTGATAGTGATACCACGTTCTTGCTCTTGCTCCATCCAGTCCATTTGTGACGCACCTTCGTGAGTTTCACCGATTTTGTGGATTTTACCAGTATAGTAAAGGATACGCTCAGTTGTAGTTGTCTTACCAGCATCGACGTGAGCCATGATACCGATATTACGAGTTTTTTCAAGTGAAAATTCGCGTGCCATGAGGTTAGTTTCTCCTATTTTTTTATTTTACAATCTATTATAACATTATTTAGAAAAAACGGATAGGCAGGACCTACCCGTTCTAAATGTTTATCTTGTTTTTTGTTGGTTTCAACTTGTAAGACGATCAGTTGAATTATAGCTAAGAATAATATTTTTAGCTAATTTGAACCCGAGCGAGGCCCTGCGCAAAAAAGACAAACTGCTTTGTGTTCTTCAAACACTGCATCAGTTTCCTATTTTTGCCTTGTGCCTTTAGCGCCCTTGGTATCATGATCTTACCAACGGAAGTGTGCGAAGGCACGGTTAGCTTCAGCCATACGGTGAGTATCTTCGCGTTTCTTAACTGCTGCACCAGTGTTGTTAGCAGCATCCATGATTTCTTTTGCAAGACGATCTTGCATAGTGTGTTCACCACGACCACGTGAAATTGTTACCAACCAACGAAGTCCAAGTGTAGTACGACGTTCTGGACGAACTTCAACCGGTACTTGGTAGTTTGAACCACCGACACGGCGTGCACGTACTTCAAGAACAGGCATGATGTTTTCCATCGCTGTTTCAAATACTTCAAGTGCATCATTTCCAGTAGCTTCTTTGATTTGCTCAAAAGCTCCGTAAACGATAGAAGCTGCTGTACCACGCTTACCATCAAGCATAACGCGGTTGATAAGACGAGTAACTAATTGTGAATTGTAAAGCGGATCTGGCAATACTTCGCGCTTAGGCGCACGGTTTTTACGACTCATTTATCTTTATCCCCTTTCTTTATGCTTTTGGACGCTTAGTACCGTATTTAGAACGGCCTTGCTTACGGTCAGTAACACCTGCTGTATCAAGTGCACCACGAACGATATGGTAACGTACCCCTGGAAGGTCTTTTACACGTCCACCACGAAGAAGCACCACGCTGTGCTCTTGCAAGTTGTGTCCGATACCTGGGATGTAAGCTGTAACTTCGATCAAGTTGCTCAAACGTACACGGGCAAATTTACGAAGGGCTGAGTTAGGCTTCTTAGGTGTCATAGTTCCGACACGAGTTGCAACACCACGTTTTTGTGGTGAAGATACGTTTGTTTGAACTTTTTTGTGGCTGTTGTAACCAACGTTCAAAGCTGGTGATTTAGATTTTTCTACTTTTGATTTACGCGGTTTGCGAACCAATTGGTTAATTGTAGGCATCTACATTCTCCTGTATTTTTTTAATTTTGGTGATGATACACTTGGTGACAGCTACCATCTGTGTGTACTTTTGCAACATTTGTCAGCACGTCTCTGTACACTTTTGAGAGACCAAAAGTAAAAAGTACCGCTTATCATTGTAACACGTAAGCATATCCTCGTCAATAGGTTTTCTTAATTTTTTACTTATCTTCACTTTTTAATCAACCTTTTGCTTGATTATTATCATCTTAAAGATCTGAAAATATGCTACAACTAATTGGTGATAATTACTTAAATACTAACAAAAATAGCTATTCAATCTTATTTTTCACTTGAAGTCTGGGAAGGAACCACCGTATTTGAAGAGGCGCCCGAAGTATCTGAAGACGGGCTTGGTATCTCCGAAGATGGACTTGGGGTAACTTCTGGACTAGAGGATGGTGCAGGAGTCGAACTTTCTTGTGGCTGTATTCGTGGTTCGATGGAGATGGCAGGTGTTCGATAAACTGGCGCAACAGGCGTAGGAGAGAACGACTGCTGCTGGTCTGAATCAGGTTCAGTGGATTCCTCAGGTGTCTTCATTGCATCTTTTACGGCTTGAATTCGACCTTGGAACTTAGCTTTGGCTTCCTCATCTTTTACCTTGTCAACCGCTGCTTGTGCTTGAGTCACACTTTCATCGGTACGCTCTTCTTCTAACTTTTTAACAGCTACTTCAGCATCCTGAATCGTATTATCTTCTGACGATGTTTTCTTAGTAGAACTAGCTTTACTGGAGCTTGAACGTCTACTGTAACTAACTGTTTTGGCGGAGCCCGTATTCTTCTGAGCTGGTTTTAAAAATATAAGTCCAGAAACCAAGATAAGCAGCATTATTGCCAGGATCCCTAAACGAACAAGGTTAGAAGCTCTCTCTAATTTATCAAAAATATTTCTCATAATTCTTTCCTAAAGTTAATCAAATATATTCCCAATCTCAACATCAATCGTATTTGATTTAACATCGATATTGGTCACCTTTAACAGTGATTTGTATTCCAGATGATCGCGATTGGCTTGCGCATTGTCCGCAAAGACAGCTACTCCTGCTAATTCCGAATCAAACTCGGACAGAAGGCTAATCATCCCATTAACTGTTCCGCCTCCCTTGAGAAAGTCATCGACAATCAGCACTCGACTTCCAGCCTTTAGGCTACGTTTTGAGAGAAACATTTTCTCAATTCGATCTCCGCTAGAGCCAGAGACATAGTTGACACTGACCGTAGAGCCCTCAGTGATTTTCAAATCGCGACGGACAATGACAAAGGGAACATTCAAGACATTAGCGACAGCATTGGCAAGCGGAACTCCTTTGGTCGCCACTGTCATAACAGCATCAATCTTTTGATCTTTAAAAGCTTTGGCAATGATGCGGCCAATATTATTGAGGATAGATGGCGTACTGAGCAAATCTGATAAGTAGATATAGCCGCCAGGCAGGATTCGATTGCTTTCAGACAGTTGATCGCGGAGATCTTGAACGATAGCCTTGGCCTCCTTTTCTGAAATGGAAGGAGTGAAGACGACACCTCCCCCAGCACCGGTAATTGTCTCAATTGTACCAATTTCGATTTCTTCAAAGGCACGTTTGATAATTACGATGTCTTCTGAAATGGAAGACTTGGCAGACTCATATTTCTCTGCAAATGTATTTAAACTTGTTAATTGGTAAGGATGGTTAATCAAGTAATTGGAAATAACCACCATGCGCTCACTTCTTCTTAATTTCATTTTTTCACCAATTCGACTCCATCAAAATCAGCCACAAACTAATCTGAGAACGTAGTTCTTCTCGCATAGAGCAGTAATCAATTCTTCCTATTTCAAAGTTTGGAGTGATTTCTATGAATATTTATTTTATTTTTTTCATTATATCATACTATATCAAAAAAACGAACATTATACTAAATATAATGCCCATTTTTCGTATTTCACTTATCAATTTTTGGTTTATAGAAGGAACGATTTTCCAATGCGAATATTTTATTAGTCATTTCTCCTGGAGCAACGAGAGACAGAGCCGTAGTCATCATCATCATTTCCGCATCCAGATTGTCAATCATGTGTAGGATTTCTGCTTCCATAATCTTTGGACGAACGGGACTGCCGTATTCAAGGAGACCGTGGTGGCTAAGGAGGACATGGCGCAAAACGATGACATCTTCCTTGGTATCATCAATTTTCAGCTCCGCCAAGGTTTTGGTCAATTCTTCATCAATCAACGCAATATGGCCAATCAGATTGCCTCGGACAGTATATTCCGTATTTTCTGGACCGCTCAACTCAATGACTTTGGCCAAGTCGTGCAACATAATCCCCGCAAAAAGAAGGCTTTTATTGAGCTGAGGATAGATGTTACCAATTGCATCCGCTAGCTTGACCATAGTAGCTGTATGAAAAGCGAGTCCTGATTCAAAAGCATGGTGATTGGTTTTCGCTGCGGGGTAAGAATAGAATTCCTTATCGTATTTACTGTAAAGGGAGCGCACAACCCTTTGCCAGACTTGATTTTCAATCTTGAAGATCATTTGTGCCAGGTATTCTCGCAGTTCTTTTTGATCAACAGGTGGTTTTTCTTTGAAATCAGCAGGATTATTAGGCTCACCCGCTTTTGGCAGGCGCAGGGTCAACTGATTAACCTGCGGGGTGTTATTGTAGACTTCGCGACGGCCTTGCATGTGGACGACTTTCCCCGCTGTAAATTCTGCCACATTATGGGGCTGGGCATCCCACAATTTCCCCTCAATCACTCCAGTATCATCTTGGAAAGTGAAGGCGAGGTAATTCTTCCCAGCTCTGGTCTGTCGGACTTCGGCTGACTTAATCAGATAAAAGCCTTCAAACAGTTCATCCTTTTTCATTTGATTAATTTTCATAGTCTTCCCTTTCATCTGGAATATCGAGCAAGTGTAAGTGAAGGTCTTGGTCAGACAACTCAATGTGCCGTAGCGTTCTTTCAATGGCATTGGTTCGTCGAGTCAGTAGCTCATCAATGCTGCCAGAAGCGTTCTTCAGATGTTTCTGAGCCTTGGCTAAAATACCGCCAAATTTATTAAATTCCAGCTTGACGCTACCCAGAACCTTGCTGATGTCATCTGCGCTACGCTGGATGTTTAGGGTTTTAAAGCCAACCGAGAGAGAGTTGAGTAGGGCTGACAGGGTAGATGGACCCGCTACAACAATCTGCTCATCTCGCCGCAAACCATCGAAAAACTCTGGATTGCGAACCACCTCGGAATAGAGACCTTCCGTCGGCAAAAACATAATCCCAAAATTAGTCGTAGCTGGCGGAGCTAGATATTTACTCTTGATGTCCTTGGCAAAACGCTTGACGCTAGCCAACAGCGACTTGCGATAAAGTTCAATCTCTTCCTTGTTGCCCGATTCATAAGCTTCTTCCAAGCGGTAATAATCCGCCAGAGGAAATTTGGAATCGATGGGCAGATAGACATAGTCCTGATCCGTCTGTCCCGGCAATTTGATGGCATACTCCACGCGCTCACTAGAACCTGCCACTGTGGCAAATTCCCGCTCATACTGACTAGGTGTCATGATGTCTTCGATAATTTGTCCCAACTGAAGCTCGCCCATAATGCCACGGGTCTTGGTATTGGAAAGAACCTTATTGAGACTGCCCACATCCCGAGCCACTGTCTGCATCTCTCCTAAACCACGATTAACAGATTCTAGCTGCTTGGACACCGTCTCAAAGGAGGTCTGCAGGCGACTCTGCAAAGTCTTCTCCAATTTTTCCTCAACAGTTTGGCGTATCTGCTCCAGCCGCAGGTCATTGGACTCCTGAATTTGGCGCATCCGCTCATCGGTTTTGTCTCGATTTTTACTGAAACTATCCGCCATTTCGGTTCGCAAATCCGTCAAATGGAGGTGCAAATCTGTTCGAACTTCTGCCAGCCGATCTCCCAGAACAAGTTCCAACTCTTTTTGCCGAAGAGCTTCCTGCTGTCTTTCCTGCTCAAAGCGGTAATCCAGCTGGTCGGACAAGTGATCCTCCTGCTCTTCTAGCAAGACTCTGATTGCCTGCTCCTGCTGCCCCTGTCTCTGCCAGAAGAAATAGAGAAAGACCAGATTGATGATAAGCAGGATGATGATGATATACTCCATATCAACTCCTATCTTTACTGTAAATAACAACCGTATAACCTCTGTCAAAGGATAAAAATACAGGTCTATCTATAAATTCGTTAGAAGCATAGACTTTTTTAAAGAAAAAATTCGTTTCATTTAAAGGATATTTGGCTCCTTCAATGGTCAAAGGAACATCTTCGGTCGGCAGAAAGGCCAGATAGTCCATGCCTTCCACTGGCTTGATTTCATGACGGCCAGAGGGCACATAGCGAATGCAATTCTGGTCATCAACTAAGATCAGCTGCTCCATATAGGGAGCGATTTTATCATTGCTGGGCAAGAAAATATTGGCCAGAGCATGGTCTAGACGACCGCCAAAGGCGCCGAAAATCGTCAGATAAGCGTCTGGATAGCGCTCAAAGCAAGCCAGAACAGCCAATTCTAAGTCCGTATCATCCTTTTCAGGCTGAGCCTGAATGACTTCCTTGGCTCTATCTTTGATATGCAGCAATTCTTCATCGGAAACAGAATCAAAATCGCCAACCGCTAAGTCCAGAGGCAAGCCCTGCTTTAGCAAATAAAAGGCACCACGATCAACTCCGACAAAAAGATCAAAATCCCGATTGACCTCCGCTAAATCACCGCCAGCAAACAGAGCAATCCTAGGCATCTAGTGCATCCCTCAAGGTCTGAACTTGATGGCTGACATCACCTTTGAAGACATAGCTACCGGCCACAAAAATATTGGCGCCAGCTTCTCTAGCCATCTGAATCGTCTTATCGTCAATCCCACCGTCCACTTCAATATCAAAGTTCAGCTGATTGGCCTCTCGCAGAGCGACCAGTTCACGAATCTTACCCATGGTTTCGGGCAGAAAAGCCTGACCGCCAAATCCTGGATTGACTGTCATCACTAAGACCTGGTCCACTAAATTCAAGACATTTTTAATCGCTTCGACTGGGGTTCCTGGATTGATAACCACACTAGGCTTGACGCCTGCCGCACGAATCTTCTGCAGAGCCCCGTGAATATGCGGTGTCGCTTCCACATGGATGCTGATAATATCCGCACCCGCCCGAGCAAATTCCTCAATATGATGCTCAGGATTGGATACCATGAGATGGCAGTCAAAAACCATCTTGCTGTGGGGACGCATACTGGCCACAACCCCAGCCCCAAAGCTGATATTGGGTACAAAATGACCATCCATGACATCCAAATGGGCATACTCCGCTCCGCTAGCTTCTAGCTTTTTCAACTCTGTCTCAAAATTAGCATAATCCGCACTCAGAACAGAGGGAGCAATTTTAAATGTTTTCATGATAGTTCCTTTCTCTATTTAGGAAGTTTTTTAGCCGTCTTTTTATAAATTTCACGACGATTTTCGATTTCACTGAGAAATTGCAGGTAATTTTCAAAACGAAAAGCGGCAATTCGCTCGGCTTCTACGGCTGGTTTGACGGCACAAGCCGGCTCGTGCGTATGGGTACAAGTTCGGAACTTGCAGTCCCGACTGATTTCGGCAATTTCTGGAAAGGCGGCGTTCAGGTCTTCTGCCTTGTCTACTTCATAGTCTAAGGAAGAAAAGCCTGGAGTGTCCGCAATTTTTCCGCCATTTAGGTTATAAAAGCTAACCGCCCGTGTCGTATGACGCCCCCGCCCCAGACTTTCAGAAATTTCTCCTGTTTCTAATTGTAAGTCTGGTGCTATTTTATTGAGCAGGGTGGATTTCCCAACACCAGTCTGACCCATAAAAACAGTGATTCTCCCCGTCAGAAGTGGCAGTAACTCCTCAGTGGTTTTAACAACCTCATAGCCGATGGCCTGATAGGCCTGTACATAAGTATCCAAACTGGCGTCATCCTCCAACAGATCCAGCTTAGTCAGATAGATGAGCGGGTGGATGTCCTTGTGCTCCAAAAGTACCAAAAAACGATCCAAGAGATTAGCATTGAAGTCCGGCTCCTTGGCACTCATGATGACAACTGCCTGATCAATGTTTACAATGGGTGGCCGCACCAAACTATTTTTACGCTCGGCGATTTTTAAAATGTAACCTTCAGAATCCTTGTCCGCTGAAAATTCGACATGGTCACCAACATAAGGCGTCTGACCTTTTTTGCGGAAATTTCCACGCGCTCTCGTCTGATATACCTGCCCATCTGACTCTACATAATAAAAGCCAGCCAAGGCTTTGATAATTATTCCTTGCAAGACTGCTCCTTTAAAGTTAATACAATTATTATATCAAAAAAACATATATTTGGCTTTTACTATTGGCATTTTCAAAAAATATGTTATAATAAAAAGCAAGCGGAGGTGGTGGAACGGCAGACACGCATGCTTCAGGCGCATGTGCCCGTACGGGTGTGAGGGTTCAAATCCCTTCCTCCGCATCGAACAGGAACTCTTGTCCAAGTTGACAAGAGTTTTTCTTTTGAAAAATTATGAAATCGTCTTGAAATTTCTTTCAGAAAAATCAGCCCTTTTCAAAAAGGGCTGGTTTTCAAATCTTATAATCCTTGTTCCTTCAAGGCATCCGCCAGACGGGCAAAATCTGCCAAAGTCAAGGCTTCCCCCCGAACACTTGGAGACAACTCAGCTTGCTCTAAAGCAGCTGTTAGCTTAGCCTTGGTCTCCTCAGACTTTCCAAAATGACTGGTCAGATTGTTCCAGAGCGTCTTGCGACGATGGACAAAGCTAACCTTGGAAACCTTGAAAAAGAATTTCTCGTCTTGGACTTCCACTGCTGGCTGGTCTCTACGCACCATCTTGAGAATGGCCGAATCCACATTTGGCGCTGGCACAAAGACTGTCCGCGGCACGATAAAGGCAACCTTGGCCGTCATGTAATACTGCACCGCAATCGACAAACTGCCATAGGCCTTGGTATTAGGCTGAGCCGAAATACGATCTGCCACTTCCCTCTGCATCATCACGACAAACTCACTAAAAGGAATCCCGCTCTCAATCAAATGCATAAGAATCGGCGTCGTGATGTAGTAGGGAAGATTCGCCACCACCTTGATAGGCAGGTCTGGATTTTTAAATTCTGCTATGTACTGAGCCAGATCAACCTTGAGAATATCCTGATTAACCACTGTCACATTGTCAAAATCGCGCAGAGTATCCGCTAAAATCGGTACCAGCCGATCATCAATCTCAAAGGCCATGACCTCTGCGGCACTTTCCGCCAAAAATTCTGTCAAAGCCCCAATACCAGGACCAATTTCAATGACATTGACCTTTTTGTCAATCTCTGCTGTATCCACAATCTTCTGGAGGATATTGGTATCCGTCAGGAAATTCTGACCGAAAGATTTTTTAAAAGTGAAACCGTGACGCTCCAGAATGGCACGGGTCACACTATAATCTGCAATTCTCATTTTCTCTCTTTTCTATTATAGTAAGCTTCTGGAGTATAATGATAGAGCAAAACAAATAAGGGTGTTCCATCAAATCCTTCCACCATATCTTTTAGGAGTGCATCTGGATGAATGATTTCTCGTGTTTTGGTGAAATAAACTCCGTGTTCCCCGTTTCTATTACGAAGTTCCCAGGCAACATTATTCCCTTGGACAGAAGGTAGGTAACGTTCCATTTCTAGAAAGTCAAAAAATTCTTTCACCGTCATATCTTCAGGAATCTCAAATTCCACCTCATGAGGCAGTACATCGTCCCCCATACACACAGAATCTCTATCAACTCGGATTTTCATTTTGCTCTCTCCTTATAAGTTTCTATTTGAACGCTATCAAAATAAATCTAAGTACCTCTATTGTAACACATTCTCCATGCATTTTGAGGTCTGCTCAACTATTATCATAAGATTTCATAGCTTCTTCCACTTCTGCCAAGATCACTCCAAACAGATTTAGATATCTGAATTTCCTTCCACTATTGAAGTAAGCATAAAAATTTATTTTTCTAAATCTTTATAGATTGTCTCTTGAAAAGGTCAGTTGTTCAAGTAAGTAATAGAGTCTTGCTTGCTCCTCTTCCTTGTAAGCAAATGCGTTAGCCTTTACTTCTCTGCATTTCTCGTCATACAAAAAACCGTCATGGCCATCTTCTGTAGATAAGGCTGTATAGACTTTCGCCATTTCTTCAGGACTCATCGAAAATCTTGACTTAATTTTATACAGATTTTTCATAAAAGCGCTGAGGTGATCATAGCGGCGCATATCTACTTTGACATTGGTTACACGGATTGCCTGAATTTTGATGCCTTTCCACTGTTTCCGCATATAAAGTGACAGCATCAACAAGGCTAGTTTATTCTGATAATAGGTCTTGGCAGGACTATAATGTTTTTGACCAGCTAAATTTTCAAAATCAAGCTTCATGAAAGGATAAAGCATCAGCCCTTGGGAAGAAATATTAATAATCCGACCACTTTTTGACTTTTCCAACAAGCCCCTCAACAAGGTAGAAAGTAAAAAGGGAGCAACCACGTTGGTCGCAAATTGCTTTTCTAATCCCTCCCTAGTCAGGATTGGCTTTTTGACTGACAAATCAAAGTCAGCTGCATTGTTAATCAGAACGTCTAGAGCGTCTTCTTTTTGGATATACTGTTCTACCGCTTTCCTGACACTCTTCACATCAGATAGATCAACCAAGATATAATCTACATGTGGATTTCCTGTCTGCTGACGAATTTCCTCACAGGCTTGCTCAGCCGCTTCTTTTCGCCGGCAAAATAGGGTCACTGACCACTCTTTTTCAGCTAACTGTTTAGCAGCCTGATAGCCTATACCACTATTGCCGCCCGTAATAATTACTTTTTTCATTTCTGACTCCGTTAAACTGAATACTTGAGCATGACTTCTTCTACTTCCGCCAAAGTCACGCCAAACAGTTCCAGTCGCTTTAGTAGCTGCTTGCCGTTAGAATAGCCGATACGGAGCCGCTCGCCCAGATACTCTCGGCGCTGACGGCTATCGCTTCCCATGAGCAACCCTAGGCGCATAAGGTCATTCTTTGTTACATCAAAATCACTGCTTGACTCAAAATGGCTGGTCACCCCAGCGAGGGCTGTCTTTAAGTCTTCAAAGCTAGCATGCTCAATGCCTAACGAGCGCCCTTTAGTCTTGGACTTAGGAGCTGCTTCATCACGCTTGAGGAAGGCATGTTGGACAGTGGGAATTTCCGTCATAATCAGACGGCGAATCCGCTCGCCGTTGAAATCAGGATCTGTAAAGACAATAACTCCATGCAAATCATGCAGACGCTGAATGCGTTCTATATCCTGGTCATTTATTGCGGAACCTCGTGTCTCATATGTTTCCACGTCAAAGTAACGCTTGAGATTGGCCGTATCATCGCGACCTTCAACCACGATGACTTGGGAAATTTTTATTCTATTTATCACTATCGTACTCCATTTTAATCATAACCTGACAAAGTTAAAAGAACGATTTCTTCTGGAAAAACCAACAAGCGAACACTGCCAGTCACGGCACCTGATTCCAAAAACAAGAGTTCCCCATTTTCCTCTTTTAAAGAATAAATAAGCGGCTACCTCTCTTTAATTTTTTGACATAATTTCTGAAATCGTACCTCTAATTCAGGAACATTGATGATTAAATATTTGAAAAAATTCAGCAAATTTTTTTCTGATATTAGATTATCTTCATAATTGATTTCTCCTAATTCATTTAAGAGGCAGATTGTATCTGGCAGATTTTTCAAACTGTACCCAAGTAATTCAAAAGTGAGAGGAGCAATCAAGAACTCACACAGATTCATTTCTTGAAGCAAGTCATTGAAGGCAATAGTTGATGTTTTATTAATCTTTGCCAACATGTCTTCGGAAATACCTCTAAAATAATATCTATCATTACTTTGTATGTCAGACAATTGTTCCCTCCTATTCATCTATGTCTCTCAGCCCAAACACCTTCTTTGCATTTTCATAGGTCGCTTGAGCCACTTCTTCGACCGTCAGCCCACGCAGTTCAGCAATTTTCTCTACCACATAGCGAGTATAGGCTGTTTTGTTTTCTCGGCCACGCTTGGGAACAGGTGCCAAGTAAGGTGCATCCGTCTCGACGAGGATTTTGTCCAAAGGCAGATACTGCGCTGCTTCCTGAATGTCCGTCGCTTTTTTAAAGGTGACGACTCCAGAAAAGGAAATCATCATCCCCAGCTCGATAAAACGCTCTGCCATTTCCAAAGAACCCGAATAAGAGTGCATGATACCGCCCCGAGGGCCTACACCCTCACTCTTGATAATCTCATAGGTATCTTCTAAGGCGTCGCGCGTGTGGACGACAAAGGGCAGATCTAACTCTTTGGAGAGCTGGATTTGTCGGCGAAATACTCGCTCTTGCACTTCCTTAGGCGCTGTCATCCAGTGATAATCCAGCCCAATCTCGCCCAGAGCCACCACTTTTGGATGAGCAAGCTTGTCCAGCAGATAGGCTTCCACCGCCTCATCATAAGTCCCAGCCTCAGTCGGATGCCAGCCAATCGTAGCATAAATCTGCTCATAATTGTCGGCCAACTCCAAGGCGCGCTCAATAGTAGGCCGGTCAAAACCGACAACATTCATATTGCTAACGCCCATTTCTGCAGCCAACCGAAGCTCTTCTGCCTCTTGACCAGCAAATTCTTCCACATTTAAATGCGTGTGTGTATCAAAAATTTTCAAACTATATTTCCTCCTCATTCCTGAAAGTTCCCTGAGCCTTGAAAATCAAGGATTTTATTTTTTGATATTTCCTCATATTTCCTTTATTTACTAGTAGCTTGGGTTAGTATTTGGTTAGTTCTATGGTTAGTGTTTTACAGGCGGATTTGATTGAGTTTTCCCCTCATTTCGTCCTGCACATTCTGAGTAATATGATTGTAGACCGTCAAAGTAATAGAGGGGTCCCTATGTCCTACACGCTCCATAATAGCTCTGATAGGCACACCCAATTCTGCCAGTAAGCTAATGTGAGAATGTCTAAGCATGTGAACATTATAAGCTCGTCCCTCGCCTAAAACTGTATCACAAATATCTTTGATAAACTTATACAATAAAGGCTGTCTCATAATATTCCCCTGGTCAGTCACAAAGATAAAATCTTCATCAAGACAATTTAGCCGGAAATAGTCAATAATTGCTAAACATCGTTCACTAAGAGCTATCGTCCTGACCGAACCTACTGTCTTTGTTGTCTGCAAGACTCTTTCATCATACCTATGTGCAACGTAGTCGATGGTATGGTCAATCTTCAGAAGATGGTTTTCAAAGTCCACATCCTGATAGCGAACCCCAATAAATTCAGCAAAACGAAGGCCTGTTAGAAAGATAAACTCCATTGCTAAAGCGTATCGTTTGTCTTTATTGTGACTCTCACAGTAAGACAGAACCAAACCCAGTTCTTCTTTACTGATAAAGTGTTCCTTAGCCTTCTTAAGCTTCTCATAATCCACTTTTTGCTTGGGAATCACTACACTTTTTACAGGCGACTCTGAGATATAGCCAATCTTTTCAGCATAACCGAAAATACCATTCAAATAAATCTTACGATTTTTCCGTGTTGAGTTTTGAATATCTAAACTCATGAGATAGGTTTGAATTAATTGCGTAGTGTAATCGGATAACCTCAAATCTCCCACTGCATCCATGAAAAACTTCAAGCATTTCATCTCACTTCTAAAACTAGAGGGTTTAATCTCACTAGCTCGAATGACCTCCCACTCTGCCAACAGCTGACTAAAAGGCATATCCTTGATTTTTTGCTTTCTCAATTCCTCTTTTGTAGGAGCGGTGAGAATCTTATCAATCTTCCTTGCTAAACGGCGTTTAGCCTCTGCTTGTGAAACTCGAGATTTTGATTTCAGAGTCACAGTGACCTGTTTCCACTTCTGTTCTCGCTCATCATAAAACTTCTCATAATAGCGATATTTGCCATTATCTAACTCTTTATAAAACATTTTTTCTCCTTTTACTTATCTTATAAGCAAAGGAAAGCTATGTAGCATAGCTTAATTATAACACAACTACATAGCTTCCTCATACTTCTTTTGTTTATATTGCAAAAACTGCTCGTATCCCTCAATACTTATATATACTCTCTTATGAGATGGTTTTAAAATATAGCATTGAAATTGTTCTATCCGTCTCATTTCAGTTAAATCATTATTCAATGTCTTTAAGGGAACATCAAACAGCTCTGAAATATTCTTTTTAGTTTTATATAAATTTTCCATAATACTCTCTTGTTTGATATAATGGAGATGATAAAAGACAATTTTTTTTATCACTTACTTGGCTTGTCAGTTGCTCCGCTAAAAGTGTCTGACAGGTTTTTTTCTTGCTCTAATTCCCACTTATTATTTAGACTAACTTGGGCTAACAAAAATTCTACTAATTCACCTTTATTCATGAAATTATTTTTTTCAAAATCATGATTTATAGTAACTATAGTTTCACGATTGGGAATCTTTCTTTTAACATTGCTAGCCTTTTTAGGACTCGCTTGGAAAAATTGGATATTATCCCCTACCTGATAATTTTGTAGGGTAATAAGTGAGTCAAATCGCCGTATAAACTGAGATAAATCTTCTCGCTCATTATCCTTACATTTATAGAAAAATTCTAATGGATGTTTGGTACTTGTAACAATGATAATCCTCGCTGAAGGTAAGATATTTTTGTACCGAGCAGAGCCAAAACTGATGTTATAATTGTCAAGCAACTTTAGCCAATCACTAGCTGTTAAACTTTCTCCTCTAACATCATCAAGTAAAAGGATTTCTTCACCGTTTAGGTCATCCATGATATTTGTTCCAGCAGTAGTAGCTAAATCCCATTTTTGACCATTTCTCAATGCCAAGCCCTGAATTTTTGACGCCAACTCTTTAGCAAATCTGGTCTTACCTAACCCTGACCTTCCATGAATAAATAGAACTGTTTTTTTGAACTCACCATTCTCTATTGCTTTCTTCGTTCTATTCCCTTTTATCTCACCGAGCACAGCAAAGGCCTCGTTTATCCTAGTTTTAAATGTCGTGTAAATCATGTGATACTTTTCATCTAATAGGATTTCTGATTTCCCAATTTTTTCTTGGATAATATCTAGAATAAGATTATCAATTTCATCTTCTGAAAATTTAATATCTTTCTTTATTCTTCCTCTTTTCCAGCAACCGAACCTCTCCTTAAATACCTCCATGTAGTTTTTTCCAACAACACTAACTACATCTTGAGGAGCATATTGATATTTGTTGTTTTCTTTACTATGGATTAAATAAGAGAGTAAATTGTCATAACCATATCTCCCACGCTTAGCTTTTTCAATATATTGTGGTTCAATTCCAATTACATCTGCCAACTTAGAGATAGGTATTCCTTCTGAAAGTTTAAATAATAAGTGCCCGTGATTCTCTATTGGTTTTGTATAAAACTGTTGTGTTTCAACATCATACAGTTCCTCTTCATCTTTATCATGAATAATTCCATATGCTTCAGACACCGTGGTTATCTCACTAATACGTTTGACCATCTCATTAAGGAGGGGTGCAATATCTCCCCCTTTAGCTTCTGTAATAAAGCTAACATCCCAATCCTTCCAATATTGCTCAGAAAAATATTGAACAACCATAAAGCACTGGATTTTGGATTCTTTTGTCATTAATTTAACTCCTTTTTCTAATTATTCCTTTAATTGTTCAGGTTAGACTAGTTGACAAGCCCAGTCTAAACCACGCGCGTTGAATAATTAAAATTAAAACTACAAGTATTGTTTTCGTTTTGAAAGATTAAAACTCCAAAAACTGAAAATTAATACAGTCTCTTACAAAAATATATTTCAAATTATTATCAGCTATATACAAAATTGGTCGTGCTCTAATCTCTATTAAAAACTTCATCAGCTTACCTTTTCTCACTAACTTTTTGAATTATCATTACATATTTTGATGATAGCTATTTCTCATATCTGTACCTCATCATAGCAGTCATAGATATTCTTACTCAGTCTGCATTGCCTCACTGCATTCTGACGTGACATCTGCTCGCTTGTCTTATCTGACTGCGTCTCACGAATGTCACTACTGTTCAAAGAACAGTTCATTTGCTCAACAATTTGACTTCGTAAAAATATCGGTTCTGCTGTAGAAAGATAAAATATATCAACATCAAATAGATATCTTACAAATATGAATAATGCTTTCTCAAAATGCCTAGCTTCAAAACGCTAAATCTGATTATATTTTTTATAAAAATGATAGAGCTTACTAACAAACCAATTTTTATTGAGCCATTGTTCAAATTTTTCAATCTGATTTTTAGTATGCTCGAACTGTTCAAGTGTTTTTTCAGATTCTCTTTGAAGTTCGTCATAAGCTCTTTCAAATTCAATAACAGCATCTTGTACATCAAATAATTGATTATTTGAACGCTCAAACTCCTTCTCTTTTTTATCAATCTCAGTTTTTAACTCTTCAATTTCATCTAAGAGTTTATTTTTTTCGTTTGATAATGATTTTAATAATTTAGACACTCGATTTTCAATGTTTGATACACGTACCGAACCCGTTTTCTCATCAGATTCAACCACTAATCCCAAATATATCGGTGCCTTATTGGCAGAGTAATCATATCCGATAACAGAATATTCAACATCTTTTGTAAGTTTTATTCCGAATTTAGCTTTCCTTTGCTCATCAAATGTAAAACCGACAATCTTACCTCGAACCTCTTCTTCTAAAACATCATCAGTAAAAAATATTTGAGCCATTATTTATCTCTTTCTAAGATATTAAAATCTTCACATTTAAAATAGACATCGTCTTTGATTCTTACAGCAGATAGATGCTCAAACTTTATTGCTACAATATCTTCGGGCAAGCTTTCATATCTCTTTGAAGTCTTCACTTCGAATGGTGGCAGTCCATTCCCCGGCTGATAAAACCAATATTTGTACCCATCAATTTCCCATCTTTCTGTTTCCTTATTTTGTTTAAAGGATTCTTGAGGAAGAGACGGAAGCCAAAATACTGGCTTGTTCTTTTTAATCAACGTATTAGCAAATTCTTCGCTATGTTTATTTTGTTTTAATAATTTCGGTAGCTTCATTGCTCTCTCCTTTTTTATTAAAGTTAAGTTTTTTAAAATCAGAAACGTGATAAAATATTTATTATTCATGAACTATTCATTAAAATATACCTCCTTTTTTTATGTTTTAATGATACAATGAAATAATTTTTGGGTTAAGGAGCAAAATAATATGAATGATATTTTTAGTTTTTATAAAAAAATTACAGAAGACAGAGACTATAGTTTTGTATACGAAATATGTTTTGATACAATTCTAGAACAGTTTGGTTATAAGTCCCAAACAGAATTTGAGAAAAAACATCTGACAAATGATGAATACCAACAAATATTAGACGCGTTTGAACACTATTTAAAAAGATATTTTACAGTTCAAGAACTACAGCAAGTAGTAACCAAAGAAACATACTACTATGTTTCTAAAGACAATCTATATCGTAAGATTCAATACCTTGAAAAAAACACAATATTCTTAGAAAAAATAAACAAACTCCAGACAACTTATAATAACAACAAACCAGCCATGCAAATAATCCATAACAATAAAGCCGGGCGTCCAAAAAAATCATATAATATATTTTTTGTTGCTTGTCTTATTGAGTATATAAAACAGGAACAGGAAAAGAAAAAGATTGTTAAGCACATTAAAATTCAAAATTTAGGTGAATTACGACAGCATCTAAACAATACTATGACTGATTCTGAAGCATACTGGGAAATAATCCTGGAAAAATTTGATGAGATAGAAGACAGATACTTTAAAGAGATTATCAAAGACTATGGTATGGCTTATAGGAACATTATGAAAATACTTGAATTTAATCGGATGGTTTTAGAAAATCAGAAAGATTTAATTGAAGCAACTAATATCAACACTGAGGAAATTAAATCTATAATTCAAGAGTATATCAACTATTTCATTAATAGGACGTCTCTAATAACCGAGCTATCTAGTAAAGAAAGTATTAATTATTTCCTTCAAGATAATAGTTCGTTTCTTAATAATACCGAAAACTTTTTTGAAGAGTTTGCAGTTGAAACTATAGAATGCGATATAGAATTTTATAGAAAGCATGCTAGCGATTATAAATTCAAAAAAAGTAGTATTTACTTTTGCATCCATGCCAGAAAGCGAATTGAGGAACAAACTAAAATCGATATTAAAAATAATAATTTCTATCTCATTGATAATCATATTCAACTGTTAAAAGACTTTAGCAAAAGATACATAGAAAAACCAATCTTAGAAGTAGAAGAAATTTATAAAGATTTAGATTGGCAATTCCACTTATCAGTCAAAAATCCTATTCGACAATTACTGATAGATGGAATCAAAGCTTCAGATAATACTACACAAACACAACAATTAAGAGAATTTCTTATTGATTACAAATGGCTATAAAATAGAGTAAAGATATATTAAAAGGACACATCGCCCCATGTGTCCTTTGGTTTCTATATAAGAGTGGAAAAGACTAAAAACTACGCTATTCCCACTCTTATAAAGAAAAATATGTTAGCTATTTAACTTTTTTCAACTTAATAGTTCCAAACGTATGTGTTATATCTTCCAACAAAATCGTATTAGTTGACACCTTAAACGTGGTCTCGTTCCCACTATTATCTTCAATAGTGCCTTTCTTTAAGTCAATTGTCACACGTTGACCATAGATACTTTTTCTACGACTACCATTTTCAGTTACAAAATGAATATCAATTGTCCCTTGATTTCTTTCTTTTATCTGTAAAACATATCGTAAAGTAAGTTCTTCTTCGTTATCCTCATATGAATCATCTGTATAGCCTTTTTTTTCATACACATAAACACCTATCAAATCCTCATAATTGACTTCTGATTTCGTTTTAGAAGTCGAAGCACATGCACCCAGACTAAACAGTATCACCCCTATAAATAATAATTTTATAAAATTCTTTCTCTTATCCAACTCTTACTCCTTTATAATTTATTACCAAAAATGGCGCTCCCATCTTTCGGCTCGTTCATTCTGCTTCCTGAGTTCTTCTGTATTTTTCTCCATTTCCTTCATAGTTTCTGCGTGCTGTCGTTCTCTACGTTCACTTGCACGTCGAGTTTCCTCAGCTGCTTTTCTCTGAGCTATTTCAATACGAATCGTTTGCTCTTCTCTCTCCAATAAATTTAATGCTTCTCCTAACGTCCGAGCTTGTCCATATTCAAACTTTTGTAAAATAAATCTGAGAAAAGCATCATCTTGAAAATATCTATCGGGGATATTAATAGAATTCCGTAAACTATGAAGTTGAGATTTATAGCGTTTTAATCTGTCTTCAGCATTTTGAAGCTTTAAATTAACTTGGTTCAGTTCCTCTTGCACCTTTTGCCTTTCAGCAGGTTTTTGTGCATTATCAAACATATTTTGGGGTATGACCACATCTTCATAATATTTTCGATTACGCTTAACCTGTGCGAAACTATAAACAATCCATAAAACAATTAGTATTAAAATAATGGGTATAGACCATATAGGTATTGGAATTAAAAGTTGAGATGGGTCTGCTATTATACTATCTAAAAATTCTATAGGCTTATAAATCATAGAATGTTCAAATTCAAAATTCTGCCTATCTAAGAGAGCTTCTACAATCAATATTACAAATGCAGAAACAAATAACACAATTGTCAAAATGATAGAAAAAATAAAAAAGACTATGTAGGATGTTAAAGAAAAAAGATTAAAAATTGTAAAGCCTCGTGTCCGTATTGCCCACTCAAAATCTTCAATATTAGTGCTAGCATTTTTTATTTTCTTTAAAGATTTTACTTTCTTTGGGATACCTCTTTTCAATGTATAAATTTCAGTTTCAGTTGAAGGTATCAGACGATTCTTTAAATTTAAATATTGCCTAATTGCGGATTCAATATCCATCTTTATACTCCTATTGTATTGTTTTTTATCCATTTTAACATAAAAATGTATATTTAGCTATACATTTATTGGTTTTTGGATAGCTGGTTGTACTTAATATTCACTTAAAAGGATAGTAAAATAGTACAAAAGAGGAATTAGATGGATGGAAGCCAATCAACTGCAAAAATATATCTCAAATAGAATAAGAGAATGTCGCAAAGAAAAAAATCTGAGTCAAGAGCAACTCTCTACCCAAGCAGGCCTAGGTATTAAAGCGATACAAAATATAGAGAATCTAAAATATGATTTCAAAATACAAACACTCGAAAAGGTACTCACAGCCTTAAATATGAGCGTTGAGGATTTTTTTGATTTTCCTTTTTCGGACAACTCTGTCCCCATAACTACATTAGTTGACAATATATCCGACTTATCAGATACCAAAAAGTCTAAAATCATTTCTTCCTTCAACGAGATTGTTAAAAATATAGATTAAAAGAGGAACTCACTACGAATTCCTCTTTTAATATTCACTAAGCACTTTGCTGAAATTCAACTATTTCATATTTTGTATCAATGATATTTTCATCTTCATCTAAATATGTACGCTTTATCCATTGTCCCTGAATAATACTTGAAATTGATACCGTTCTATTCAATTTTTTAATATCATTGAAAATTGCTTTAGAAAATTTTGCTTTGATACTTCCCGAAATCGTCCTAACTGTTATATGATTTCGTGCATTACTAGCACTTTCTACAGTGCCTTCAAAATTAAATGTTTCTACAATCTCTGTTGAATTGGTAAGTTTATTTGTTAAAGATTGTAAACTATTAATGAAATTATCTGTCTGTTCATTAACAGTAATCTCAGAAAGTTTATTATGATTATTTTCAATGCTTACTGAAATGTCATTAGCTTTTATAAGACTATAATACTCTCCAAGTTCTTTTACAATTTTGGTATCCTCAAATATTAAGTCTTCATAGACTTCATTAACATCTTTGCTATTTAAAGAGTCAATAAAAACAATAAAATCATCAAAGTAAATCTGAGCATCATTTTCAAAGAAACTAACTTCTGGAGACTTAACTAATTCAAAATTTATATTAAACGAACCAGGCGTAAATGGCTTTAAAACCATATTTTCATTTGTAAATATATTACTCTCATTCAAATGTAATTTTAAAGAATCCATAAATGTATTTAATAAATTTATCGTCTTGATAACTATATTGGCTGAAGCCGAGTGAGAGTTATATCTATCTACTAACTTTACAGTTAATTCTTTATTATCAAATAAATCCGAAAAAATAGAAGTATATTCTCGACATAAAGTTTCAAAATCTCTATTAGTGATGAAGTCTTGCTGGAATGTAGAATCATTCTCAGGAAAATAATCCGTCGCTCTAATATTATGCTCAATTTCAAACTTAGAAATATTATTAAAGACATATTGATTATTCTCATTCTTATATAGCACAAAGAAGTCTTCTTGATTATAAAAGTTTTCCAAAAGGCTCCGAGTCGAAATATCAGAAAAAATCAAATTTATATCTTTAATTGATAATGCTTTTACAAAATAAGTTTCAAAATCAAGATAATAAAAGAAATAGTACTTCCCATTAATTTTTTTAGTAATAAAAGAAAGCGGAAAATCATAGTAATCAAATATATAAAGATATTCTATTGATTCAATATCAAAATTAACGTTACTCATTTTCTACACCTCCTTCTTTCTGTAAAAAATTAACTCCTTGATATTCCCATAAATTTAAATGGTCACCAGACAACACTGAAACTCCATGCTCAGATGAAACTGACACTAAAACAGCAATCTTATTTTTTAATCTAGGAAACCGTTTTTGCATTCTGTCAATCGAATCTAAATTAGTAAAAAACGATAATGCTTTCGCTTCACATAATTTTGGAGATGGGAAGGGCAAGCCTAAATCTACATGTGTTTTAAAATCGTTTAATGTCGGAGGATTTGTAGCACATAGTCTGTAAAAATCTCCTTCAATAGGAGCCGCACTAGATGGTGGACAAGATTTCGGATAATCATTGCCGTATTTCAGCTCAGTAGACAATATTAAACCTCCTAAAATTAACTATCTATAGTTTACTTTATATAAATAAACTTTTCAAGTAACCAGTAAAAGTTTTATCAGTATTAGAAATTAATAAAAGAGAAGACTTGCTCCTCTTTTCACTGCTACTTTTGCTTTCCTTTGGTTAGTTTCTTGGTTAATTTGTACTTAGTGATTTCTATAATCTTTTGAAATGAACTTCTCTATCCTTTAGTGTGTGTATCAAAAATTTCCATACTTTACTTCCTTGTATTTCCTGTTCTTCATTATACCAAAAAAGTCAGATAAAGGGGCAAGAGCTTTACTTTCTCTCCATCTACTCCAGCAAGTATTTATCGATCCTCTATTGCCTATCAAGAGCAGTTTTGCTGTTTTTTGATAATTTTTTATTATTTTTCGATATTTTGTTATTGATTATCGATATATTTTGTGATATAGTAAATAAAAATAGAAATTATTTGGAGGAATCCATGTCAAAGACAAGACAAAAAACAGCTGAAGATATAAGCATTGTGCTTACAAAAATCAGCCTCAGCATTTTATTTATTGCTTCCATTGTCCTGATAGCCATTGGACCTTGGGTAGTCAGCCTAGTCATTGAATTTCCCTCTCCTTTCTTTCAGGGAGAAAGTCGCTATTGGATATTGTTGCTTCTAGGCTATGTCTTGGGCTGCCTGGCTCTAACCTGTATCGTACATCTCTATCGGCTCCTCAGCCGCATCGGGAAAAATCAGGTCTTTATCAGACAGAATGTACAGTATATGCGCTATCTGGGCTGGGAAGTCGGAATGGTCGCCCTCATTTCTTTCTTTATGGGCTTGACAGTCTATATGCCCATGCTCCTCGTAGCCGTTTCTTGCTGCATTTTAACCTTGATTATTCGAGTTATCCGCAATGCTTTTGGCAAGGCAATTGAGCTGCAAGAAGAAGTAGACTACACGATTTAGGAGGGACTATGATTCAGATAAATTTAGACCTTGTCATGGCTCAAAAACGGATTAGTGCTGGACGCTTAGCAGAATTGATTGACCTCACCCCTGCAAACTTGTCCATCTTGAAAAATAACCGAGCCAAGGCAATACGCTTTTCAACACTTAATGCCCTTTGTCGGGAATTGGACTGCCAGCCCGGCGATATTCTTGAATATATCACAGATGAAACTGAGGAGGAATAATCATGGAAACACCATTACAAGAACAAAGGACGGGGCAACCCTACCTTCCTTTTGAAAAAGGCGAAGAGCGAAAAAGCATCTTCTCAGCTTTAAACATAAAGGAACTGAAGAATTTTAGAATCAGCTCTCTCATTCTCTATTTTTTAGCCTATTTTTATACCGTTGCCATTGAAGGTAACAAAACCATTTACTTTTTTCCTATTGCGATTGGTTTGATTAGCTTGACCGAGTGGTTAGTAAGAAAAACGCCGAAAAGCTTGCCTCAAATTGAAAAAGATGCCTCTGCTGGACTCGAGTCCAATCTTTTCCTGATTCTCAGCCTGACTCAGGCACTGGCTCTCAGTATCTGGGGCTTTCACCCGCAATTAGAGATGTTTCAAGCTTTGACTCTCCACATCTCCTTTTCTTTTTATATCCTATCACGGACGGGTTGGCTCAATCAAGGTCACTTGGGGATCATGGTTTGGTACGATAGCATTCAGGCCTTTGTGATTCTACCTTTTAGAAACTTTTTCGCCGGTCTTCAGGTCTTTGCTCTGAGAGACAAGATTTCAGATACAAGTACTGAAGACAGCGATTCTTCTAAAAAAGCAGTCCAAAGTACGATGATCGCAAGTAGCCTTCTGATTGCTGGTATGCTGGTCTTCTTCGTTTGGTCACAACTCAGCCAAGTCTCTGATCGATTCGCTCTTTTCTTTAGTGATACAGCTGATGCCTTGCATCTTTTCTTTGACTTGATCTTTTCAAATCTTGATACAGACGCCATCGCTCTTCGCCTCTTCTTGGCCCTACCTATTGGCCTCTATCTCTACAGTCTGATTGTTGGCAGCTTACTGAATCAAAAAGATATCAAAGTTACCTATCAAAGCTTCCAAAATAAAATTCAGCCACTGCGAATGTTTCCTGCTTTTACAGCCTATATCATCATCGGCAGCCTCTGCCTGACCTACGCTCTCTTTTTCCTCGTTGGTTTAGGAGAGTTAAGTGAACTCCTTAGTGCTGGTACTAGCCTCCAAACTATTTCTCCACAAAACGCCTCAACCGTTGCTGTTGCTGGTTTCTGGCAGCTTGTTCGTGTATCACTTCTAAATTTCGCTGTGCTAGCCGCCTTTTATTTGCTGGCCCAAAAACCTCTCTGGGACCAGAAAGGTACTCGTCTAGCCAGCACTGTCCTCTTTATTTTCGCATTTTTACTGGCCTTGCTTGCTGGCTGGAAACTCTTTGGCATCTATATCTATCTTTATGGCCCAACACCATTGCGCCTGATCTCCGCTTGGTTTATCCTCGTTCTACTGGTCTGGTGTATTCTGACCCTGATTCGTTTCTACAAGCCCATCCAAGCGATCCGAATCGGTATCTTCTACGCCCTTATTAGTTTCACGCTACTTTGCTATCTCTATCCTCTGCTCTTAGCCGCTTGATAGAGAGCGTACTTACATGCCAATATAATCATCAAAAAGAGGCTGGGACAAAAGTCCTAGCCTCTCAATTGTCTTTGGATTGTCGAGCAAGACGCAGTGGTTGAGTGGGCTGTAAAAGCTGATTTCATCAGCTTTTACAGCCCTACTCAACTGTGCGGAGGTGGGACGACGAAATCGAATTCTAACCAATTACCGATTTCTGTCCCACTCTCTTTTCTTTTATTCAAACTAGATAAGATACATCTAGAAACCACCTAGACTAGCCCGTTTACCTTCCATTTCATGTAAAGTTCCTATTCTGCACGGACTCTACTAGTCACCCTTAAACCATAGAAATCTATTTTATCAAGAACAATAGAAAAACCAGCGGTCTCGAGTCTCCACTGGTTTCTTTATGGTAATCGTTTGGATTATGCAGCCAAAACTTTGCGTCCTTTACGACGACGAGCTGCCAATACGCGACGACCGTTTTTAGTTGACATACGGTTACGGAATCCGTGTTTGCGCGCACGACGAAGTTTACTTGGTTGATAAGTACGTTTCACGATGAATACCTCCTCATAGATTTTGTATTCGTTTAGCCGGCTATAAAGTGATCAGTTACTAAACATACTTTACTATTCTATCGGATTCTCTCCTGTTTGTCAATAGCATTGAAAGAATTGTTTCTTTTTGGAAGCGAAATCATTCAAATCGTGTCGCTTCATAGAAGGGAATCAAGGCTGTCATAGCCTGCTCAAGCTCCGACAGAACTTGTTGCTTGCTCGTAGCCTCGGAAAGATTGACATCATATTTGACCAAAACCTTGCGGACTAGCCCTGCAGCCACCTGCTGACTTAGATGTTGCCTATTTTCCTCCGTAGCGTCGAAGCGTTGACTCACACCACCTATCTGGGCGAAATAGTAAGCTGGCGGCTGGATGGGTAGTTTCAACACTCGATTTTGCTTGCTAAGGCTATGCTCATCTTTCTTGCGCTCCATGAAGCTCACCTCTAGCGAGACCCCAAAATCTTCTGCAGTTCCATACAAGCGCAGAGCGAACATGGGCTCTGTGATGTCCCCATAGCCTTTTAGGTAATTCCAAAAATGTGGGCGTAAAATCTGAGCTTGATTCAGCCAATTGCTGGTCCGCTCCAGACTCAGCTTAGGATAGAGAGCCTGAAAGTCTCGGACTAAATTCGCAAACTCCTGCCGAGCAGCCTGACCTCTAGCTTTCAAATCCAACATTGTCTCTCGCAGATCCCCTGCCTTGTCTGGTGAAATGTATTTACTTCCTTGAACAGTCAAAAATGACTCAATAGCTGGAAAAAGTGACATGGAATTTTCTCCTTTCTTCTATTAGTGGTCTAGCGAGTAGGAGGAAATATCCTTCCAAGTTAAAGTTGCTAGGTCTAAGGGAGTTTTTGAACTCAGACCAAAAACAGAATCTGCGCTGCGTTCATCATTCGACTCTACCCCAAGGATATGAAATTCTCCTTCTTTTTCTATATCAAAGCCTGTATTATCACTTCTTAATCTATAAATATAACCTTCAGCTTCTGGGCGCAATGCATGCCAACGGGCGTAAAATACTGTTCCATCTGTGTATATAGTAACACCTTCTCTACTTCCACCTACCAAAGCAACCTTCGATTGCGCTAAATAAGTCGAAACTCCCTGATTCAAGTAATAAATAGCCGCCAAATAATAATCTCCATTCGTAGACATATGCCCTGTCAACAATTCCAGTGTCCCATTATGATCAATATCATAAAATGCATATAATTTAGCATGTCCCTCAGACTGATCAGCCTGTAATTTCTCAAGGGTTGAAGAATATGAAAGCTCATCTTTCCTCAGCTTGTCTGCCGTCTCCATCGACGAGTTTGTCTCTTGATTAGAAGAGCTTGATGCGTTTTCTTTACTTTTCGAAGTCTTTCCCCCCTTGTCCGATGCCTCTATCCTCTCTGTAGTTGATGAAGAAACATCCGACTGATTGTTAATTATCCCTTTGGCTACAGCCTACCAGCATAAAGCAAGTAAGTAGCATAAGAATAGCTTGTTTTTTCATAAGTATCCCCTATCATTTATATAGTATAAAAAACCAGCTGAGCAGCTGGTTAAGATTTATTCCGAATCAATATCTACAACAACGTAGCGGTTAGGCTCATCGCCTTCTGAATAGCTTGTCACACCATCAATTCTTGAGATAATCCGGTGGATGATTTTACGCTCACTATTGGACATAGGATCCGTATGCTGGCTGCGACGGTCTTCTAGAGCACGCTGAGCCAATTTTTGCGCATAGCTTTGCAAAACCTCAGCACGATGCTCCACATAGTCATTTACATTGATAGAAATGTAAAAACTCTTGGAATATTGATTGTAAAGATAATTCTGAGCCAACAGCTGCAAGGCTTTCAAGACTTTACCGTGGTAACCAATCACGCGCCCTGGCTCATTCGTATCGATTTGCATATTGATTGTCCGGCGATTGTGGCTACTAGAAAGAGTCGCTTCAACATCCATTTCATCCACAATCTTTTGCACATATGTGGTCACACTTGCGACAACTTCTTCAATATCACAATCATCCTCAACCTGGATACCCAAGTCAAAGAAGGACGACTCAGCTGTCTCTTGCTGACTAGGTGCAACTTCTGCTAAAGAGCTATCTTCCTCTGAGTCTTTCAAAGTTTGTACTTCATCAACCGCTTGACTGGTCTTTAAGAAATCAATTGCACCTGTTTCTTCCAGAATGGTACTGGCGTCTTTATCGTTTTTAAGAATTTCAGCCTTGACTTTTTCTGAAACAGCTTCACCTTCGTCTTCGGCCTTCTTGATAGCTGTCACCACTCGCCCTAAGTCGACTGTTGCTTCACTGACACTTTGTACTGGCTCGTTTTGTGCATTGATTTCCTCAGGAACTCCTTTTACCGCCTGTTGGTTGGCCTTGGCCACAGTCGTTTCAGCAATCGGCTCCACATCTACCTGCGCAGGCTTTTTGCCAAATAAACCGAGAAAACCTTTCTTTTCACGCGAAACAACAGTAATATGTGCTCTCATTCGTGGGATATCCAGCGTTTTTAGTCCATTTTGAATCGCTTCTTCAACACTTGCTCCTGTAAAAATAACCATCTGCAAGGGTCCTCCTTTTTACTTTTTCTTTTTCTGTGCTTTTTGAAGGGCACGTTTTTTCTTCATTTCCAATTGGCGCTCCGCCTTTGCCTTCGCTTCACGTTCAGCAATAATCTTAAAAGGATTGCTCAAAAGCAGGGTCTGACCGACTTGATAGGCGTTAGAAACTGTCCAGTAAAGAGCGACCCCGCTGGCTGCATACACCGCAAAGAAGAAAATCAATACCGGCATCAGGTAGGTCATCACTGCCGTCCCACCATTTTTCTCTGGCAAGGCTTTATTGGATAGCCAAGTGCTAAAGAAAGTAAAGAGAGCAGCGAGAATAGGTAAGATAAAGGTCGGATCTGTTGTTCCTAGATTAAGCCAGAGAAAGTGACCTGTCTTTAGAAATTCAACTCGTGTCAGGGCTTGGAAAAGTGCCACAAGCACTGGCATTTGGATAAAGAGCGGAAGGAATGCAGCATAGGGATTGACTCCCATTTCTTTATAAAGCTTGCTGGTTTCCTCTGCTAAAGCAGTCTTACTATCCATATCCTTGCCCGGATATTTTTCCTGAAGCTTTTTGATATGAGGTTGAACTTCCTGCATCTTTCTGGATGAGGTCGTCTGAAATTGAAAGACTGGCAACAAGACTGTCCGAATAATCAACGTGAAGAGAATGATCCCGATCCCTGTACTTCCATTAAAGGACAAGAATTGAATCATCTCCGCAAAGAAATAAACTAATTTCTCCCAAAAATCACTTGAATTAGCGGTCACTTCGCTAGTGCCACAAGCTGTCAGAATGAGCAGCGAAGCCACTAAAAGAAATCCTATCTTACTCTTCTTTTTCACAAACAAATCCTTCCTGATAAATTTTTGCAACTTTTAAGACATGCAATAAATTTTGTTCCACTTGATGGTAGTCTAGAGTTTCAACTCCCTTGCGAGCAATAACAACAAAGTCATCCTTGGTCAAATCTGCCCGATGCTGAATCAAGACATGACGAATCTTTCTTTTGATACTATTACGGACAACTGCATTGCCCAGCTTTTTACTGACTGAAATCCCCACTCGAAAATGGCGCTGTTCTTTTTCTAATTTATAAACGACAAACTTTCGATTGGCAAAATTCTGCCCATCTTTAAAAATCGCCTTGAAATCTTTTTCGCTCTTGACGCGATAGTTTTTTCTCAAAACTCAACTCCATCCACCAAAATTAACTCTATTATACCATATTTTCCCAAAAAGCCAATAAGGGCTAGGTGCGAGACGAGCCCTCTTTTTGAATAGTTTTAGCGAATGAAAGAAGCTGTTCGGAAAGAAGAGATCGGCAGTACAGCTCCAAAAAAGAGTCTGGGACAAAAGTCCTAGCCTCTCAATTGTATTTGGATTGTCGAGCAAGACGCAGTGGTTGAGTGGACTCTATTACGCTGACTGCATCAGCTTTTATATCCCTACTCAACTGTGCGGAGGTGGGACGACAAAACCGAATTCTAACGAATTACCGATTTCTGTCCCACTCTCATTTTACACGGTAAAAAACGTCTGGGTGCTCTGAGATGCCTTGGGCAATGATGAAGCGATCTCGACTGCTATCAGTCGGATCCTGTCCGCTAACAGTCTCTCCTGCTGGCAGCTTTTTCCCTGCTGGAATAATAGACAAGGCAGCACCTGTAAGATTATTCCAACGAATATTTGTACGATAAATTCCATTTTCATCCAGACCAGCGTAAACCAGCTCCAACTTGGCAACATCTGATACAAGTCCCTTGGCATCAAATGTATAAGTGACGCTATTGGCATCCTGCCAAGTACCAGCCATGCTAGAAAAGTCCCCAGAAGCAATGGCCTGCATATCTAAACTAGAGGTAGCGGCAGGCTCTTTTTCCCCCTTGCTTTCTGACTTAGCAGAAGACTCCTTAGTTGCTGGCTCCGAAGACTCCTGACTGCTAGAGATAGAAGTGTCCGAACTACTTGTTTCGGTAGAAAGCTCTGTCGAACTTTTGCGTGTCTCAGACTTTTTGGAAGGAGCCGAGCTGGTTGAGCTGACCTGAGAACTGCTAGAAGGCGAAGTCGGCTGGTCTTTCTTTTGACCGCAGGCCACTAACACAGACGATACCACCAGAGTTCCAGCCAAGAGAATCATCCATTTTTTCATCTTTAGCACCTCGCAATATTTCCTGTTCTTGTAACATTATTGTAACATAAATACAGCTTTTTAGAAAGCAAAAGGCTGGGACAAAAGTCCTAGCCTCTCAATTGTCTTTGGATTGTCGAGCAAGACGCAGTGGTTGAGTGGGCTCTACTACGCTGATTTCATCAGCTTTTTCAGCCCTACTCAACTGTGCGGAGGTGGGACGACGAAATCGAATTCTAACGAATTACCGATTTCTGTCCCACTCTCATCTTATTGAATTTTTTTCAACATATTGTCGATATGCTGGATAGATTTTTCGCGGCCTAATAGATAAATGGTATCTGGCAACTCTGGACCGTGCATTTCACCTGAAACAGCGATACGGATTGGCATGAAGAGGTTCTTGCCCTTGATACCTGTTTCTTTTTGGACTGCTTTGATTTGTGGGAAGATGTTTTCTGTCACAAATTCTTCATCTGTCATTGCTTCCAGTTTTGCTTTGAAAGCTTCCAAAACGACTGGAACTGTTTCGCCGGCCATCACTTCTTTCTCTGCTTCCGTCAATTCTGGGAAGTCTGAGAAGAAAAGGTCTGTCAATGGCACAATCTCATCTACTGACTTCATTTGTGGCTTGTAGAGTTCTACCATTTTTTCAGCCTTGTCGGTCAAGCGTCCTGCTTCTTCCAAGAATGGTTTTGCCATTTCAAAGATTGTCTCAAAATCCGCATTCTTGATGTACTCATTGCTCATCCAGTCCATCTTTTTCTGGTCAAAGGCAGCTGGAGACTTGCTGAGGCGGTTCTCATCGAAGAGTCTGATGAGTTCTTCACGAGAGAAGATTTCGTCTTCCCCACCAGGATTCCAACCAAGAAGTGCGATAAAGTTAAAGACTGCTTCTGGTAGGTAGCCCTTTTTGCGGTAGTCTTCGATAAACTGGAGAGTGTTGGTATCGCGTTTAGACAACTTTTTACCAGTTTCAGAATTGATAATCAGGGTCATGTGGCCAAACTCTGGTGCTTCCCAACCAAGCGCCTCATAAACCATGAGCTGTTTTGGAGTATTGGCAATATGGTCGTCACCACGGATAACGTGAGAGATTTGCATATCGTGGTCATCGATGACAACGGCAAAGTTGTAAGTTGGGTAACCGTCTTTCTTTTGGATCACCCAGTCACCACCAATATTGCCACCTTCAAACTCAATGTCGCCCTTGACCATGTCTGTCCACTTGTAGATACCAGCTTCATTGACAGCCAGACGAACCGTTGGAATGATACCTGCTGCTTCACGTTCTGCGATGTAAGCAGCTTTTTCCTCTTCACTCATGCCAAGATATTCATTGATGTAGCGAGGTGTTTCGCCAGCTGCTTCTTGGCGCTCGCGCTCAGCAGCCAATTCTTCTTCTGTAACGTAAGATTTGTAGGCCTTGCCTTCAGCTAGCAATTGGTCGATGTATTTCTGATACAATTCCAAACGCTCTGACTGGCGATAGTTCTCATGAGTTTCTGGACTTTCATCCCAGTCCATGCCCAACCAACGAAGGTTTTCAAGCTGTGAACGCTCACCATCTTCGACATGGCGCTTGCGGTCAGTATCTTCGATACGGATGATAAAAGTTCCACCATGATGACGAGCATAGAGATAGTTAAAGAGCGCCGTCCGCGCATTTCCGATGTGTAAAAGCCCAGTTGGACTTGGTGCATAACGCACTCGAATATCTTTTGTCAATTTTCGATCTCCTATTTGGGAATAGCAGGGATATCTCACCCTGCTTTCGTATTCAAACGTTATTATTATATCACATTCTCGATCCAGAATCTGCTGAATCGTATGATTTTTTAAGACAGTCTTTCTTCGAGAACAAAATCAATCGGCAGCCAAGCTAAGACCCGCTCCAATTGCTTTTCCCAGTAGTACCATTCGTGCTTACCAGGACTGTGACTATAGCTAATATCCAGACCTAGCTTTTTCAAATTCTCCACGGCATGGTTATTGGCCGCATAGAGGAAATCCTCCTCGCCACACCATGCCCAAAGCTTAGTCTTTTTATCAGATTGCTTGGCTATGTTCTCCAGCGAATGAGGGCTGCTGGTCCAGTCTTTATAGTCTCCAAAAATCCCTCGCCAGTAGGCTGGTGTTGCTATTTCAACATCATCTGGATGACTATCAAGAAAGCTCAAAGCCCCTGAAAGACTAGCCGCGTATGAAAAGCGGTTAGACTTAAGAGCCAGCTTAAAGGCTCCGTATCCGCCCATGGAAAGACCAGCGATAAAATTCTTCTCCCGCTTGTCAGACATATTGGGGAAAAAGCGCTTGAGTACCCGTGGCAGCTCTTCAGCGATAGCCTCGTAATAGTTAAATCCGTATTGAGTATCGGTGTACCAGCCATTGCTGGTATTCGGCATGACAACAATCAAGTTAGTCGAGCGAACGAGGCGCTCAATATTTGAGCGTTTGAGCCAACTATTGTGATTACCGTTCATACCATGAAGCAGATACAACACAGGAATATCCGTATCATCTGGTTCGTCCACGCGCGACGCATCTGGATAAAGGACATTGACTCCCCACTCCATCTCCAAGGCTTCTGAATAGTATTCTATCTGCATCACTGCCATCTTTTTTTCTCCTCTTGTAAAAACTACTGTTCTTGGCTAGGCGTCACCGCTAGCCACACTCTGAAAGCAAAGCCTGTTCTGCGACTGCCAAAAGATAAGAAAAAGCCGATATTCGACTTTCTCTCTACAAAACACTGGGAAAGTTACTCCCTCGAGTGACTCTAGCGAACTTCCATGACAACTGGAAGAATAGCCGGCCGTCGTTTGGTTTGCTCGAAGAGGAACTTGGCCAAACTATCACGGACGGTTCCCTTGAGCTCGCCCCAGTCAAAGTTATCCTGAGCCAGATAGTCTTCCACTGTCTTATTGATCAGGTCAGTGCTCTCCCTCAGGATGTCACGACTCTTCTTGACATAGACAAATCCTCGAGTATGAACCTTGGCTTTGGAAATGATTTTCTTCTCCTTACGATTGACCGTGAGAGCCACGATGAAGATACCGTCTTCAGAGAGAACCTTACGATCACGCAAGACGATATTGCCCACATCACCGATGGCATTTCCATCAATCATGACATCGCCTGCTGACACTGCTCCAGCTGGCACAAAGTCGCCATTTTCGTAGGACATGACGCTACCACGCTTCGGTATCAAGATATTCTCTGGTAAAATCCCGACTTCCATGGCTGCCTTAGCATGGGCATCCAGCCCACGGTATTCTCCCTGAATCGGGAAGAGGTACTTGGGTTGCAATAAATTAAGCATGAGCTGCAAGTCACGCGCATTGGCATGGCCAGATACACGCAAGTTTTGGGTAATCAGCTTGACCACGCCACCAGCTTGGTAAATCATGTTTTCCACACGCGCCACAACTGCTTCCTTGGCAATAGATGGCGTTGTAACGATGTAAACCAAGTCTCCGTCTTTGATTTCTACATAACGGTGACGACCGATGGACATCTTGCGCAGACCGTTAATGGGCTCACCCATCCGACCCGTCTCCAAGATAATCAGCTCATGGTCTTCAAACTTAGACATTTCCTTAGGCTTGATCAAAAGGCGCTCATCCGCCAAGGATAATTTCTTGAGGCGGATAGCCGTACGGACGATATTTTCAATATCAAAGCCTGTCAAAACAACACGACGACCTGTTTCTGCCGCAGCTTCAAAGACCTGCTGGATCCGAGACAGGTTGCTGGCAACCGCTGCCACGATGACACGCCCATCCCAATCCGAAATCGTGTCCGTAATCTCACGGCCAACCTCGCTCTCACTAGCCACTTGCACGGTGCTGTCAGCGTTGGCTGAATCACTCAGCAAAGCTAAAACGCCCTCACGGCCGATCTCAGCCAAACGGCCGAAATCTGTCGCATAAGATTCGCTGGCAGATTGGTCAAACTTGAAATCTCCTGTATAAACAATATTGCCTTCACGCGTCTTAACAACAATTCCCAAGCTCTCTGGAATCGAGTGGGTCGTCCGGAAGAAAGAGACAACCGTTTCGCCAAATTCAATTTCTGTATTTTCATCGATAACATGAAAATCATTGAATTTCTTAACAGCGTCATTGTTTTTAACAAAAAGTTTAGCTAGCTCAATCGTCAATTCCGAACCAAAGACTGGTACCTTAGCTTCTGCCAAAAGATAGGGCAGTGCACCGATGGCATCCGCATGACCGTGAGTCAGAAAGACACCCGCAATTCGGTCTTTATTTTCAAACAAATAATCCATGTTGGGAATGACTACATCTACTCCCAACTGCTCATTTTCTGGGTACTTGAGCCCAGCATCCAATACAAAAATGGAATCATCCACTTCAGCGACGTAGAGATTTTTCCCATTCTCACGAACGCCACCCAAAGTAATCAGCTTAATCGTGCTTTTACTCATTTTTACTCCTATCGATTTTAGAATCTCCTTTATCAAAGATTCCTTTATTTTATTACTAACGGTCCTTGGCAAGCCAAGTCGAATTACAGTTTTGCAAACAAAGTTTGCACATCTTAGTCATTATAGCATTTTTTCACGCTTTTTTCAAAACAAAGGAAACTCATAGAGCAAACTAGAAATCTCAGAATAGGTATTTGATACAGCAAGTCTCTGGTCACTTCTTCCTTCCTGATTCAAAATGCGAAGAAAGCCCCTCCCAGTTTCATTTTAGAAGACAGCTTTTAGAAACTAGATCTACTCACAAAATAATAGAACCTAGCCTGAGACTAGATTCTACTATTCGAGCGGGATTCCCTATACCGATTTCCAAAAATAAATTAGAAGATTCGTTAGAGAACTGCCCTATCTTATATAGGCTCAATTGATAAAGAGACTTACTCAAAGCCATTGTTTTGACTCAACTCTTTGAACCAGTGCCCTGATTTTTTAATAGTCCGTTCTTGGGTTTCTAGATTGAGCTCAATCAAGCCATAGCGGTTCTTATAGCTATTGAGCCAAGACCAACAATCGATAAAGGTCCACATGAGGTAACCTGTACAGTTGGCCCCGTCCTGGATGGCACGATGAAGCTGGCGCAGATGGCCTTTAACAAAGTCAATCCGATAATCGTCTTGAATCATGCCATTTTCACGGAATTTCTCTTCACCCTCGACGCCCATGCCATTTTCCGTCAGCATCCACTCAATATTGCCATAATTTTCCTTGATGTTCTGTGCAATATCGTAAATTCCTTGCTCATAAATTTCCCAGCCACGGTGAGGATTAATCTTGCGGCCAAGCATGACATAAGGCTCATAGAAATGATCTGGCAGAAGCGGCGACTCTGGATGTTTCAAATACTTGGGCGCTGCAACCCGCAGAGGCTGATAATAATTGACACCCAAAAAGTCGACCGTATTTTCCCGAATCGCTTGCAACTGCTCCTCAGTCGTAGCTGGTAAAAGATCGTGCTCACGCAAAAGATCGACCAGCTCTGCTGGATAATGCCCCAAAACAGATGGATCCAAGAAAGACTTGGCTTGGAATAGCTCAGCAATGCGAGCCGCCTTCAAGTCCGCCGGATGCTGGCTGCGCGGATATGCAGGTGTCAGATTTAGGATAATGCCGATTTTGTAGTCTGCTCCAACCTCATGACAGGCTTTCACTGCTAAAGAACTAGCTAGCTGGGTATGATAAGCTACCTTAACCGCAGCCCGAGCATCCACTTTATTAGGATAATGTCCATCGTAGAAATAGCCAAACTCAACTGGTACGATAGGCTCGTTAAAAGTCACCCACTGATCCACCAAGTCACCGTAGCTTTCAAAGCAGAAACGAGCATAGTCTACATAAGCATCGACTGTATCTAAACTTTCCCAGCCTTCTTGCGCTTCCTGCAAGGCAAAGGGCAGATCAAAATGATAAAGATTGACAATCAAGCGAATGCCCTTGGCCTTGATTCTTTCAAAAACCTTGCGGTAGAAGTCAACACCAACCTGATTAACCGGACCACGACCATCTGGAAAAATCCGTGACCATTGGATAGACGTCCGAAAGGCTGTGTGGCCTGTTTCGACTAAAAGGTCGATATCTTGCTCCCAATTTTCATAAAAAGTAGATGCCTTGTCAGGACCAATTTCGTTATAGAAACGATGGGGTTCTTGGCTAAACCAGTAGTCCCAAAGGTTGTCTCCCTTTCCATCTCCTGAAATCCGACCTTCTGTTTGCGGACCCGATGTAGAAGATCCCCAGACGAAACCTTTTTGAAATTGAATCATATTTTATTTACCTCTCGATTTATCTTTACACTTCATTATATAAAGACCTTCTGCAAAAAGAAAGCAACAGTCTATTCAAATTTCTCTACTGATTAAAGGCATTTTTGATTGTGAAGACTAAAAGCTCATTCAAAAAACGCAGACAAATTGTCTACGTTTCATTATTTTTATCGATTAATAAACTGTTTTCTCTGTTTCAAAATCAAAGAAATGCGCCTTGTTCAGGTCAAAGCCAAGGTCAATCCCTTCACCTGTTTCTGAGTAGTCACGAGCATCTACCCGCGCGATAAACTCACTGTCGCCAACTTGGCAGTAAAGGTGAGACTCAGAACCCAAAAGCTCAGAGACAGAAATAGTCGCATGGACCACAGAATCTGGGAAGGTCTCTAAGAAGGCAGGTTCTGTATTAATGTCTTCTGGACGAATACCAAAGATCAACTTCTTGCCGTCATAACCCTTCTCACGCAGAACCTTTAGTGTTCCTTCTGGCACGGTCAAACGCAAGCCAGAAGCAACGATTTCATTCCCCTCAAGTGTCACAGTGATAAAGTTCATCGCTGGGCTGCCAATGAAGCCCGCCACAAACTTGTTGACTGGATTTCTGTAGACTTCTTGTGGGCTACCGATTTGTTCTACTCGACCAATGGTTCCAGTTCCAGCAGGATTCTTGGTTGCTGACATGATAACAATGCGGTCAGCCAGCGTCATCGCTTCTGTCTGGTCGTGGGTAACATAAATGGTTGTTGCTCCGATACGGCGATGGATTTTGGCAATCTCAGCACGCATGGACACCCGCAGCTTCGCATCCAAGTTTGACAAAGGCTCGTCCATTAGGAAAACCTTTGCATCACGCACGATAGCGCGACCCATGGCGACACGCTGACGTTGACCACCTGACAAGTCCGCTGGCTTGCGATCCAAGAATTCTTTCAAACCAAGGATTTCAGCTGCTTCTTGCACCCGCTTGTCGATATCTTCCTTGCTGTACTTGCGCAGTTTCAATCCGAAAGCCATGTTGTCGTAGACTGTCATGTGTGGATAGAGGGCATAGTTCTGGAAGACCATAGCAATATCGCGGTCTTTCGGCGCCACGTCATTGACCACTTTACCATCAATCGACGCTGTTCCTTCTGTGATATCCTCAAGACCCGCAATCATACGCAGCGTTGTGGATTTTCCGCATCCTGACGGACCAACGAAAACGATAAATTCCTTGTCCTTAATGTCCAAATTAAAGTCTTCAACAGAATAGTGCTCACTATTTGGATACTTCTTATAAATATTTTTTAGATTTAATTCAACCATAAGCTTCTCCTAACTCCTTTACCATATTGTAAGTTCTTTCTGCTTGATTATATCACGAATAGCAAGCCCTCACACTGACTCTTCTATATCTTTTTTTCTACTTTTTTTAGCATTCGATAAAAAAGAAATGGAGAGGTGGTCGCTTCATTGATTTCATCAGTCTACTTGCTTTCGATAGGCCTTAGGAGATTTGCCACATAACTTCCGAAAGACTTTATAAAAATATCCAACATTGCTATATCCAACTGCATAACAAACATCTTCTATACTGTCATTTTTTGCGAGCAGAAGCTGCTGGGCAGCCTTGATGCGCTGCTTATTTAGCAACTCTGCAAAAGTAGAATTCGTCTCACGCTTAATCAGCTGCCCTAAATAAACTGGATTGATATAGAGTTCTTTGCTGATATCTTTTAGGGATAAATCCTTTTGATAATCACGACCAATCACTTCCAAAACATTGGCAACATTCTCATTCATTCGATACTGGGCGAACAAATCTGAGAGCTGAGCCTTCAGATAATCCAATAAATCTTCGAAGGTATTCGTGCTTTCAATCTTTTTGATAATGGTTGTCATATCGTCTGGTTTCAAATGCTGAAACAGATGGTAAACATCCATGATAAACTGAATGAACAACTGCTTGGTAATTGAAACTTCAGGCGTATTTTGCAGCACGACATCTTTAAGCAAGTCCAATTCGTCCAAAATCTGACCAATATTTCCTTGGATAATCACGCGATACATGGGCTCATAGTAGCTAAAAAGCGGATTGGTTTCTTGCAAGCTAACCGTTCCATAAAAAAGAGTTTTTTCTAGATTGAGCTTGAAATTCTGAAGTTGTCGTTTATAGGGAGCTGTGAATTCTTCCAGATAGAGGGCTTCTTCCTTTTGCGAAGACAAAAACAAATAGCCAGTCTGTCCTAAAATACTATAAGGAACCGAAACTAGCCCTTTTTCTTGAGCAGCTGCTCCCAGCCAGACATTATCGAAGGATTTGAGATAAGTAGCTATCTCATCTTCACTTGTCTCTTCTTTAAAAATCAGCTCTAGTTGGTTATTGGAGGAACGGTCAAATTCCTTTTCCAATTTTTCTAGGATTGCTGCCAGTTCGACCTTATCGACTGGCTTTACCAGATAATCTGCCACCTGCAAATTGAGGGCCGTTTTGACATATTCAAATTCCTGATAGCCTGAGAGGATGATAAAAGCTGCATTAGGCAGGGAATTTTTCATCTGCTCAATCATCTGCAAGCCATTCATCCCTGGCATATTGACATCGGTGATGACTAAATCAACAGGATTGTTCTTAATATAGGCGAGGGCCGTCTCTGCATCATTTGCCGTAGCTACGACCTGCATCTTCCACTTTTCAAAAGGAATCAGCACTTTCAAGCCTTCTGTGATCATGTATTCATCATCGACTAGTAATACTCTGTACATCTTTTTTCTATTCATCCTTAATTTCTATAATGTAGGTTACTCCCTGATCCGTTTGAGATTTCAGTTGGATACTGTAGCGGTCACCAAAAAAGAGCAAGAAGCGTTCATGAATATTCCGAATACCAATAGATGTCCGCTGCTCTCGATTCTGAGCATCCATAAGCTCTCGGCTGGCTAGAATCTCTTGAATCTCAGCTAGACGTTCAGCTGGGATGCCTCGACCGTTGTCTTGGATCATCAGCCTTACAGCGCCGTCTATCTTTTGAGCTTTGACACTGATGACATTGTCCTGCCTGCGATAATCGATACCATGAGCAAAGTAATTTTCAATCAGCGGCTGAATACTGAACTTGGGAATCATCATTCCTTCTAAGCCTTCTTCAATTTTGAAACCATAGGCCACTGATTTGGGATGCCGAACCATGCAAAGATAGCTATATTTCCGGCAGAATTCCAATTCATTTTTCAAACTACTTCTGGATTCATCTGAGATATTATTTCTCAGCAGGCTGCTAAATTCGTAGATAATATCTGCCAACTCTTCCTGATGCTGCATGACCGCATACATCCTGATAAATTCCAAGGTGTTGTACATAAAATGAGGATTAATTTGCGCCTGCAAGGCCCTCATATTGGCATCTTTTTGACTGATCTCCAAGCGATAGATATCCCGAATACTCTTATCCATACTATCCAACATCGTGTTGGTCGTTGTCGCAATCAGAAGCAACTCCTGCTCCTTGGTCTCTGTCGCAATACGTTTCTGATTATCACCATCTGTGATGAGATGGAGCGTATCCACAATATCAACAACCTGCCTTTGGTAATTGAGAAAAATCCTCTGCAAAGCAGCATATAAAACTCCAACCAAAATCAAACCAGAAAAAATGATCAACCCAGTGCTGAAAACCGTCTTCTCTATCACATAATGCGCAGGCACTGCTGTCTGGACAGTGTAATTGTAGATAGTTTCTTTTTTGATCCAATCATTTTGGCCAATTCCTTTTGTATCACCAAAATGCAGAATTTCTTTTTTGTAAGGCGAAATGACACTGAGAGCGAGTGGGACATCGCCCCGCGTATTATCGACAACCTTGTTGAAGACTTCCCCATCAATTCGAATGTAAATCGTTCCGATGACTTGATCGACTGTCTTATCATAAATCGCAATTGGAAAGGCATCGCGCGCAGGTCTAAATTCCTCAGCAGGAAGCTGTTTGCCACCTCTCGCTTGCCTTGTGGAAACAAAAACAGTTTTGTAATCATTTAAAGCAATATCAATGCCTGTAACAAATTCATTTTCAACATAAATATCATTGATATTTTGGTGGAGGGATACTTGAACATAAGTAGGTACATCTGCCGATAAGCGCCAACTAGCATACTCAGAGGGACTCATGATAAAGTAGTTATAAACCCCGTCCAATTTTGCTCGATTTTCAACCAAACTTTGAGCCAGTTGATTCGCTCGGCGGTTATAATAATCCACCTCGTCAGCCAATCGAGTCACTGCTTGCTGCGCAATCTGCTCAGTTTCCTTATAACGACTGTGCCAATCAGAATAAGACAAAATGAGACCTAAACATCCCACAATAGCCACCATAATGACAGCATAAACTTTTAGTAACGAGTGGAGCCAAAATTTCTTCATGGTTTTTCTGTTATCAACTTAGACTGAATGGTTTGGTAAATTGGGTCTAGAACATCACTAACAAAAAAATGCCAAAGCCCAATAAAAGCAAAGAAGAGTAAAGCCGGCATAAAGTAGCTGGCAATCAATAGCAGGATTGTCCCTAATAAGAGTTTCAACATGGCTGAAATATTAAGAAAAACGCCAATCAAAGATAATTTCAAGCTATTTTTATAAGAAAACTCAAAAAAGACCTGCAATTTCAGATAGACTGCGTATACTGCTGGTGCCAAAAGCAAAAAGAGTAGATTTGCTATCGTCAATAAAAGGTAGAAAATAGTTTGGTGAGGAAGCTGGATAAGGAGATAAATCCCATAAGATAAAAGAGCCTGTACTACAAGCAAAGTGAAAAATACTTTGTTTGTAGCAAGGAAATTTTCTTTAAACAGATCCCACGCTTCTTTCCAGTGATATTTTTTATAGTCATAGCGATATTGCTGAAACAAAGTCATGAGCACACACCCCGCTGGAGCAAGTCCAAAAACAAGACCTCCACACAGAGCCAATACCCAAAAAATTGCGGATGCAAGCATAGCCATATAAACTCGTTGAAAAATCCACTCAACTAATTTTCCCATCGTTCTTCCTTTCTGCTGGTCAAATTTCCACACATTATAGAATTATAACACATTTTAACCGTTTACAAAAATTCCTGTTACTCCAAAAAAGAAAAATCCTCCCCAAAACGAGACGAGGAGGATTCATCATGTTGCTTATTTCTTAGAAGCAAGGAATTCGTCGTATTGTTTTTGCATTTCTTTCAATACTTTATCGTATGCTCCTTCAGATTTCAGTTTGTCCATCATCTTAGGAATTTCAACATCAGGATCAACTGTACCAGTGTTGATAGCAGTGTCGTATTCTTTCATTGTGTTCGTAATGCTAGATACTTCTGCTTTAACTGGGTCTACATTGAAGTTAAATCCAAGAGCAGGTGACTCTTGTGCTTCTGCAAGAATCTTCTTAGAATCTTCGATTTGCTGATCTGTTACGTTTTCATTGATGTAAAGAATCCAGTTGTTACCTGTGTTCCAGCCAGACATGTGGGTATTACCATTGTAGGCTTTCAAAGTACGAACGCGGTTTTCTTTACCTTCAACTTTTTCCCAGTTTTCGCCTTCTGGACCATATACAAGACCGTTCAGCAATTCAGGATTTGTGTTAAGCAAAGTCAACAATTCCATTGATTTTTCTTTGTTCTTAGAGTTGTTTGAGATAACGAAGTTCGCTACTTGAGTAGTTTGGCTCTTCTTGTAGTTCTTAGTCAGTTGGCTGATTTCGATCTTACGGTTAGCTACACGAGAAAGCAAGCTGTTACCGTAGTCAGCAGGTCCTACTGTTTCTTCGCGAACGAACCAAGAATCTTCAGACAATTGATAAGCTGTATCGCTAGTTGCTACGTCTTTTGGAATATAGCCAGCTTGATAGTACTTATGGATGGTTCTGAGGCTATCCAAGAAGCGAGGAACTTCGTAACGGTTTACAATCTTAGTTGTATCGCCTTCCAAGTCAATAACGAAAGGAAGTCCGTTAGTTACAGGATAATCGAAGTTATCAGATGGGATGAAGTTCTTACCAATAGCGAAAGGAACAACTTTTGGATCTTTTTCTTTAGCAGCTTTCAAAACTGGTTCCAAATCTTGGTAAGAATGGATATTTGAAATATCGCTGATACCATATTTTTCAAGAAGTGGTCCGTTGAAAGCAAAGTTTTGTGAAGAAGTTACATTGGCATTAACTGGAACAGCATAGATTTTACCGTTGACAGTGTTTCCTTTGATGTAAGCTGGGTCTAAAGAATCGTAAAGTTTTTTACCTTCTTTTTTGTAAAGCTCAGTCAAGTCAGCATAAGCACCTTTTTGGGCATTAATGACATAGTTTTGAGCGAAGGCGATATCGTAGTTTTCACCTGATGAAGTGATAACGTTCATTTTTTGTTCGTAGTCACCCCAACCGATGTATTCAATATCCAACTTAGCATCGATTTCTTTGCCGATAATCTTGTTAGCATTTTCGAGCAATTTGTCCAAATTATCTGGTTTATCACCGATTTGGTACATTTTGATAACCGTCTTACCATCATCCGTTTTAGATGACTTTTGGTTGTTACCAGTAAGACTACCGCAGCCTGCTAGGAGGCCTGAGAAAGCCAAGAAGCTAGCAGAAGCTAGAGCATATTTTTTCCAATTTTTCATAGAAAAATCTCCTTTTAATTTTTTATATACAAATTTAATAATGTGAGTTTTTAATGCTACCAGTAAAAACTCTGAGACTAAAGGGGCAGCTTATTCTTTGACGCCTCCGATAGTCAATCCCTTAACAAAGTAACGTTGGAAGAATGGATAGACGCAAGCGATTGGCAAGGTTGCAATTACGACCATGGCCATACGACCAGACTCTTTAGGTAGAGATCCTGTCAAGCCTGCAAGCTGAGCACTTGCTCCCGCACTCTTAGACAAGTAGTCCATATTTTGCTGAATCTTCATCAGCAAATATTGAAGGGGAACTAAGTTGTCACTGCGAATGTAGAGCAGGGCGTTAAACCAATCGTTCCAATAAGCGAGGGCAGTGAAGAGTGTGATTGTAGCGATACCTGGAAGAGATAGTGGCAAGCAAATTTGGAAGAAAATCCGAGTCTCACTGGCACCATCTATCTTAGCGGATTCAATAATCGCTTCTGGGATCGTTCTCTTGAAGAAAGTTCTCATCAAAATGATATTGAAAGGACTAAGCAGTAGCGGTAAAATCAAAGCCCACACTGTATCTCCTAAACCAAGCAAGTTGGTCATAACGATGTAAGTTGGAATCATCCCTGCTTGGAAGAGCATACTTGCCATTGCAAACAAGGTAAAGAAGCGTTTGAATTTAAAACTGCGGCGTGAGATGGCATAGGCATAAGTTGTTGTGAAGAAAACATTCAAACTAGTACCTACTATCGTAATCACTACTGTCACAAAGAGTGACTGCAAGAGCTGATCTTTCAAGCCAAATAAGAATTCATAACCCGCTAGACTAAACTGTGATGGCCAAAAGGCAAAACCATTATGAACCAAACTGCTTTCATCCGTCAGAGAGATAATAATGACAAAGAAGAAAGGTAGCACACAGGAAAGCGAGAAGATGGCAATCAAGATGTTAAAGAAAAAATCGGCTTTTTTGCTAAAGGAGTGAATTCCCACATTATCGACTTTTTCTTTTTGAATTTTTGGGGATTTCATAAGTTCCTCCTTCTAAAAGAGAGCAGATTCTTTATCAATTCTGCGGACAATCAGGTTGCTGACGATAACAAGGATACAGCCCACAACTGATTGATAGAGACCCGCAGCTGAAGCCATCCCGATATCACCTGTACCGGTCAATCCACGATAGACATAGGTATCCAAGACATTGGTTACGCTAAAGAGTGATCCTGAATTATGCGGAACAGTATAGAACAAGCCGAAGTCCGCGCGGAAGATGTTTCCGACTGCTAGAATGGTCAATACTGTGATAAGAGAAGCCAAAGATGGCAATGTGATATTCCGGATGCGCTGCCATTTTGTAGCACCGTCTACCGTTGCTGCCTCATAGTAAGTCGGATCAATACCCATGATACTCGCATAGTACAAAATACTACTGTAGCCTAATCCCTTCCAGATACCAATGAAAAGGATGAAGGCTGGCCAGAAGGAGACCACTGTGTAAAAGTTGATATTCGGATTGTGCAATAAATTGTTCAGCAAGCCCTTGCCAGGGTTCAAGAAAGCATCTACGAAGAAACTAATGATAACCCAAGAAAGGAAATACGGGAACAGCATGGTTGTCTGATAAATCTTTACCATCTTTTTCGAACGAAGTTCGCTAAAGATAATGGCAATTCCGACAGAGAAAATCAATCCTAAAATGATGAAACCACCATTATAAAGAATGGTATTTCGTGTAATCGTATAGGCATCCTTGGAATTAAATAAGAACTTGAAGTTATTGAATCCCACCCATTCACTGCTCATAATGCTATGGATGAATCCTTCACCACTTAGTTTAAAATTCTTAAATGCAACGACGTTTCCTAAAACTGGTATATAGAAGAACAAAACAAACCAAACAACTCCTGGTAAGACCATGAGCAAGAAAATAAAGTTTTCTTTCAGTGTTTTAATAACCTTATTCATTCAAATCTCCCTTTCTATTGTTTTGATATCGTTTTCATGTTTCTATTATATGCCTTTTTCTATTCTCATTTAAACTCCTAATTATAGAAAAAACTATACAAATTATTTATCTAATATACAGATAAAAAGTAGAACAGAGGCATGAAAACTATGATCAGACAAAATAATTACGTTGTGTAAATCGTTGATGCTGTAGCGATGGTATGCCACTGGTTGGCTGTTGTGGCTGCAAAGTTCTTGTCTCCATAAAAGTCATTGAAAGGCAAGATTTCTTGCTCTAATTCTTCTACAGAATCAAGCTGACCAGTCGTGTATTTCTCTAGGCGTTCCTGCGCCCGTTTGATCCGCTTGAGCAAGCCTCCAAAGCGGATATCAATGGTATCCAGTCCGAAAATTTTATTTTCTAGCTGCCATTGGCGACTGAATTGCTCGGCAAAGTCTTCCACTTTTTGATAGAACAAAGGCAAATCTTTCTCAGCTAGTTCTGCCAAGCGATCCTTGTCTCCTGCACGATAGGCTTCTTGAATGCCAGATGTGACGGCAATCTTCAAGGCCAAGAGCGCATTCAACTGAGCCTGAGTCTCAAAGAGATAACTATATTCACCAGCTTTGTGGCTGACTTCTTTCAAGGACTGAGCGGCAGCTTCAAAATGCTGGCCGTCCTCTTCAGGTCGGATATGGCGTTCCAGCAAAGGACAGAGAATATCTTGATAGAGGATATAACGATTTGGATTGATACCACTGAGGTTTTCTGGCAAGCCTGGCAATAGATTGGCCAAGTCTACTTTCATAAAATCATCAACATCAAGACCTGTGCTAACCAAGAAATGCTCGGCTAATTTATCTAAATCATTTCGATAAGCTAGTTCTGCCCAAATCTGTAGGGCAGGCAGGATAGAAAATTGAGAAGTTTCTCCACCGTTATCTCCCCAGCCAGTCACAATCACTTCCTTGACTTGATTTTGGCGGCAGGCTTTATTGGCTTCAAGAGCTACCAAGCGACTGAAATGATTGTGCGGTGTAAAGCCAATCCACTTCCAAGCACCGCCAGCAAAGGCAATGTCCTGACTGATTTTGTGATGATTTTGGAAGTTACGGTTGTATTTTTCCTCGCTATCCTGATAGTAATCCCAGTAAACCAAGGTCACACGGTCTTTGAGTTGATCCAGATAAACTCGAGTTTCCTCTGGAACTTCTACGTCACGGTCATACTGGCCATCTGCTGACATGAGCTTGAAGAACATATCGCTCCACATCTGACAGTGGAAACCGTACTTATCAGCGATATCCAGCACGCGCTCAAGATGTTGGCACATGAGGAGGCTACGGTTTTGGAAACCATGCTGAATCAAGTAGCGTCCGAGCCCAACCAAGTGGGCTTCGTCCATCCCGATATTTATCTTACGTGTGCGAAGCTGGGACATTGTCTTAAACATGCCTTCTATGAGGTTGTAGACCTTTTCTTCCCCGATCAATAAGATATCCTCCACATCTCGAAGTTCCTGCACTTCCTTGACACCCCATTTGACAAAAGCTGACAGATGGGCCAAGGTCTGGATACATGGTACAAAGGTCAAATCAAAATCTGCGGCATAAGCCTCAATCTCTTGCAATTCTGCAACAGTGTACCGGCCTCTGAAATAGCCAAAATAGGGCTGGTCTGCTATCTCATAGGTATCTTCCATGTAAAGTTCAAAAGTGGAATACCCCATCAAGGCCAAGACTTCAATCATTTTCTTAGCTGAGTTCATATTCAAGACAGCATTGCGAGAGCAGTCGGCCATATAGGCCAAGTCCTCATAGGCCGCTCTTTCCTCGATCTCCACCTCATCCTGCCCTGCTTTGAGAGCAGCAGATAAGAGGGCTAAAGCACGATAGAGCTGATGAGGCTTATGATAGCTGACTTGATAACGTCCCTGATGGCCTTCTACCTTGATTGAGACGGCTGAGCTAGGAACAAGACTGACTTCAATCTCCCCCAAGTTCAAATATTTTTCTAAGCGAGCAAGAGCCTTTTCTTGCTTGCTTGATAATCCTACAAATGTGGCCATTGGCCTTCCTCCTGTAACCAGTTTACTAAAGCGCCATAAAGATTAGCCTCCCCCTTGTAGGTACACGCTAAAATTTCTGGCACCACCGAATACTCTTCATAGCGGTCGACATAGTAAGCAATCGCTGAGCGGACACCTTGAATGAAGTCAGGATTTTGGCTGATGGAGCCGCCCAGACTAATCACATCTGGATCAATGAGATACTGGATATTAAGCAAACCTTGTGCAAGATTACGGTTCATCCGCTCGATGGCTTCTTGGCAAAGGGCATTTCCTGCCGCAGCTTCTTGGTAAATCTTGCGACCATCCCAGTCTGCCTGCCCTGATTTTTCAACCACGTAAGCTACCATGTTGCCAGTTGAGGCTAGTTGCGACCAGTTATTGAGTTTTTCAGCAGGCGCTAGGGTTGTCATATAGCCAAACTCCCCACCCAAACTGTGACGACCACGATGAAGCTTGCCATTGATAATCATAGCTCCGCCAATCCCAGTACCGATAACCACACAGGCTGCATTTTCCAGCTCGGGATGAGCCAGAAGTTCACTCAAACCAACACAGTTGGCATCATTTTCTAGATGGACTGGCAAACCATAAGAAGCCAGCTTATCATACCAGGAAAAACCGTGAATATAAGGAACAGCGCTAATCCCATCAATGACTCCTGTCTCTCGGTCAACCGCCCCAGGCACACTCATGGCAATGCCCTGGTAATCCCGCTTGGAAAGACAAGAATCCAGCCAAGCTAGCAAGGCATCTAAATTGTCTGGCGTAGCAATGTCTTGCTTTTCCAGTATCTCTCCTTCTTTGGACATAGCCGCAAACTTGATACCTGTACCGCCTATGTCAATTGTTGCAATAAGCATTTTTTCTCCTTTCTCTGTTTTATAGAACTTGAAAGGCAATAGGGCAAGGAACTAAATGTTCAAGTATTTAGTCCATTGCCCTAGCCTCCTCTTTTTAATCTTTTTTCAAGAGCTCTGTGCGAATTTCCTGTGGCCCTAAGATTCCATCCTTTTCTGGAAGCACTTCTTCCAAAAGGTTGACTAGGGTTTGGGAACCAGTTGTCACTTCTTGCTCCTCTTGGGTCATATTGTAGTAACGAAGGACGATTCCTGACTCGTCCTCCGCCACTTTAAGGGCTGTCGGACAAATTTCTGCTAGGTTCAAAACAGGGTGATCCAAGGCTTGTCCAGTCGCTGCAACAGTCCCTTCTTGTTTGGAAATTTGCAGAGCTGTCAACGGTGTTTGGAAGGCTTTGGCCCGACGATAAGCAGCAAATCGCTCTTGCGGTTGGTGGCATTCCACCGTGTACTCGACTTGGAAGTCACGCAGACACTGGGCTTCTGGCGTTGGGAAGTAGCCCCAGTCGCCCAGCTCACCTGTTGCTCGCAGAATCGTTACAGCAATCGTGTCATCACCTAAAATCTCGTATTCATTTAGACCTTTATTAGCAACTGTGACTGCTTTTTGGTCATCATAAAGACTGACGAAGGCTTGCTGGTGCTGTGGATTTTCTGGATTTTCCCATGAGGCAGCGGGTTGGTTGTTGCGGCGAACCACTTCGTAAATGCTGTCTGAATCGTTGGTTTTACTGCTGTTGTGAGTCCTGAAGAGAACACGGATGCGGTGATCCCTAGCGGTATTGGTAAAGCAAGTCTTAAAGCGCAATTGTGGGCTGTCCGCAAAGACTGTCAACTCAGTTGTCAAGATCATAGTTGTCAATTCTGACGAACGGCCTGCTGAGCGCTTCATAAACTCAACGATGCCCTTTTGTTCTTGATCCAACAGTTCATCTGCACTTACTGGCAAGGTCAATTCATGGCTTAATTCCACCTTGGCATAGCGGGCATTGTTTTCCAACACCTTAACGCCATCCAGTTTGGCATAGATTGGCTCTGTATTTTTTGGCTGGAAGTAGATATACTCATTTCCAATATCGCCCCGATCTTCAAAGCGGAGGAAGTCTTCATAGGCTTCATGGGTTGTCTTATCATAGACGGTCAAGTCTTCATCAAAGCTGATAGTCACAAATGGAGTATCAATCACGCCATTACGGTAGAGACTTTCATGCTCTTCTTTTGCACCAGGAAGCAATTGGAAGGTTTTCCAAGCCAGAGGTGCTAGATGAATCGGTAACGTCACGCGCAACTGACGAGCGATATAAGCCTGACGGAAGCGGTCTTTTGGAAGATCATATTGGAAATTAGCTCCCAAATCCTCGATTTTAGCTTCAACATAGCGGCCATCCAAATCCTTCACAATCAAGTCTGGAATTGTCAATTCTGCCATTCTCCGATAGGCCTCTGTCGGATGCGCTTCCTTGAAATCACAGGTCGCAAAGGTCACATCCACAGAAACGGTATCAATTTTGTCATGGAGTCCAGTATTGACAACGGTGAAGAGTAGGTCGCTCTCAGCTTGGCGGCTATCCAGCTTTTGCTTCCATTCTTCCAGCAGGTTGCCTTTGATAAATTTGCCCACTTGATTGACCTTGGCGAAGCGGGTCTCCATTTCGCGGTGAACTTCGTCGACACTGCAGCCGCAAATGCTGTCATGTGGAGCATTTTGCAAGAGGGTCTTCCAAGCATAAGTCAGCTGATCTTTGTGATTGTGACCGCCTGTGATAACAGTCAGCGGCTCAACCACCTGCTCTAGCAAGTTACTGTTTTCTTGGAAGGCCTGCTTCAGATAGATGCGGGCTGAAGAGGTATTAGCCAAAGTGTACCAACCGTCGGTTTCTTGGCTGGTCAATTCGCCTTGAACTGTTGACAGTTCCTCAGGCAGGGCCACTTCCACAGCTTGCATATAGTCATCAAAAGAACTGTGCACAAAGTTTGTTTCTGGATAAAGCTCATTGGCTACTCGGATGGCTTCGCTGAGGTCACGCTGAACTGGCTGGTGGTCACAGCCGTTCATCATCAGCCATTGATTAGTAGAGACATAGCTCTTCACATCAGCTAATTTTTGCTCCCAAAAAATCTTCGCTTCTTCTGGATCTGTTGGGATTTCATTCCCATTGCTGTACCAGTTGGCAAAGAGGATTCCTAGCACTTTACTGCCATCGGCACCTTGCCAGTACATTTCAGAGTACTGAGAAGTGAATTGCTCGTCCTCCAAGACTTGGTTGTCAAAACCGATCGGCTTAACCCCACGGCCGAAAGCAGCTATGTGAATACCGGATTGCTGCAAAAGCTGAGGCGCCTGCCCCATATTCCCAAAAGTATCTGGGAAATAACCAATCTGAGTGGACTTACCCCACTTCTTGCACTCCTGCTGACCAATCAAGGTGTTGCGGACATTGGCTTCGCTGGAAATCAAATAATCATCCTGCAGGATATAGAAAGGTCCGATTTTCAGCTTACCTTCATCAATGTAGCGCTGCAATTTATCCCGATTTTCAGGACGGATTTCCAGATAATCATCCAAGACAATGGTTTGCCCGTCTAAGTGGAAGCTTTTGAATTCTGGATCATTTTCAAACAAATCAAAGAGATTGTCAAAAAGCTCGACCAGCTGCATACGGTGGGATTCAAAGGGGAGATACCATTCGCGATCCCAGTGGCTGTGAGAAATGATATGTACAGTAATATTTTCCATTTTTGTTCCTCTATTGTTAATTCTATACCTCAATTTTTAAATCATAATAATCTAATACCAGTTCGCAGAACATCATGTTGGCCCAGCTGAACCATTCGCGAGAATACTTAGTCGGGTCGTCCACATGGAAGCTTTCGTGCATAACACCTGTACCACCATCGCAGGCCACGAGCAAGTCCAAAATTCGACGTTTTTCTTCCTTATCGTGCGTGGTCAATCCTTGAATGGCTAGGGCAATCGGCCAAATATAACGGTAGAAGGTGTGTGAGCTACCAAGTCCCGCAGCATATTTACCCTCGTAATAGTAAGGATTTTCTGGGCTTAGAATGGTGCGGCGTGTCGCTTGGTAGACTTCGTCGTCAATTGAGCAAAAGCCTAGATAAGGCGCTGCCAAAAGGCTTGGTACATTCGGATCGTCCATAATGCTGGCATTCCCCAGACCGTCCACCTCAAAAGCGTAAATCTTTTCGCCCTTGGCATTTTGAGTATAGGCGTGGTTTTCAATTCCTTCCTTGATTTCCTTTTGCAGGCGCTGCGCATGCGGAACGATCTCCTCAGCACCCTCTAAATTCAATTTTTCAAAGATTTCTGCCACATAGCCCAAGACAACTGTTGCAAACATATTCGACGGTACTAGATAGCTGTATATACAAGCATCATCACTTGGACGGAAGGCCGACCAAGTCATGCCTGTCACTGCAAAGTCAGGGCCTTTCCCATCATTGACCAAGGTATCTTCCTTGCGATCCGTATCACGGACAAAGCGATAAGAAGACTGGTTGTGGTCCTGCTCGATCGTCCAAACTCGTAGAATTTCTTTAACACCAGCAACAAAGGTAGCGTCTAGATGACTCGTTTCCCCAGTCTCTTTCCACAAGAGATATGCCAGCTGCAGAGGATAGCAGAGAGAGTCCACTTCGTACTTGCGCTCCCAAATCCAACCAGACAAGTCTGTATGATCTGTCTCATGGTGACCTTTCCAGTTGTCAGCGATATTAAAGGCATTGGCATAAGGATCTTTGAGAATCAGCGTCATCTGGCGTTTGACCAAGCCAGCAATCGTTTGACGAATTTTTGGATCTTGCTTGGCTACAAAGAGGTAGGGCTTGAGCTGAGCAGTCGAATCCCGTAGCCACATAGCTGGAATATCGCCTGTCAGCACAAAAGTAGATCCATCTTCTAAGATTTCGACCGTGTTGTCCAAGGTATCCGTATAGCAACGCTCAAAAACAGAGACCCAAGTCGGATGATCTTGAGCTAACTGGGCGATAGACTCCAACCATTTCCCAACAATTTCTTTAGAATAAACCATATTCCTTCTCCTTTTTCATACTCGTTTACATTCTCTAGTATAGGCTAAACAGTTTTTAAAATATATACACAAACTAAAGGCCTTTCGATCATATATTTTTGCCTTGTCCGCTACTTCCTGATTCATGTTATAATCAAGACAAAGCAAGCTGGATCGAAGGAGATTTTCCATGAAAACAATACTAGAAACGATTGATACCCGCTATGGAACGGACAATTCTCATAGCTTTTCCCACGGCAATACCCTGCCCTATACAGGGGCACCATTCGGTATGAATTATTTCGTTCCTCAGAGTAGCCATACAGATGGTTCTTGGTTCTTTAAACCGGACTTACCCATTTTCCAAGGTATTCGTCTGACCCACCAGCCCAGTCCTTGTATTGGGGATTTCTCTTGGCTCCTGCTCACGCCTGTCACTGAAAAGATAGGCAAGCCTGATATCTATCACCGCCAGTCGTCCTATCGACCGGACGAGAGTATTTTTCAGCCACATTATTTGAAAGTTCACTCCAACCGTTATCAAGTCAGTACGGAACTGACTCCGACTACTTACGGAGCCTGCTTCCGCCTCACAAGCCGATTGACCCTGCCTATCAGCCTTATCCTGCACAGTGAGGCTCAGACTTATTTTCGGATGCTGGACGCTTACACGCTTATAGGTAATTTAAAAGAAGAAACCAATCCAGCCAAGCGGCCTCTGACCATGCATGTCTGCCTGCGCTTTGACCAGCCCATTCAAGCCAGTCATGCCCTTGGAGAGGACTTGGTGCTAGACTTTGAGCAGGGACAACTACAATTCGCCCTCGCAACTTCCTTTATCTCGGAAGAGCAGGCCGTGACGAATCTGCCCCGAGCCGACTTTGATGCGGTGAAAGAACAAACCAAGCAAGCCTGGGAAAGCTACCTCCACCGATTTGATGTTGAGGAACAAGTAGCCCAGCGATACGGCCAGCAGGCACGCCATTATCAAAATCTTTTCGATTCAGAAACGGGCTATATGCGAGCCAAAGACCGACAAGGACAATTTCGAGCCGACTTCTCTCCTTACAGCTGGGGACGAGATTATGCCGAATGCTCTGCTATTCAAAATACGCTCAGCGTCTTCCATGATATTGAAGGCTTGAAAGAGCTCATGGGCGGTGAGGCAGACTTTACTGATTATCTGACTAGGCTCTATCAGGACCAGCCTTATTTTGATGTCACGGGCTACGGCTACGAAATTCACGAAATGAGCGAGATGGCGAATGCTCACTTTGGCCAGCTAGCCATTTCCAATCAGCCTAGTTTCCATATTCCTTATCTTTTCCGCTATAGTAGCAGGCCAGAATACACCAGTCTCCTAATCAAAAGCTTGAGAAAAGAGGCTTTTCAGGCTAGTTGGCAGGCTTTTCCTGGAGACGAAGACAATGGCAGTCTTTCTGCTTGGTATATCTGGAGCGTATTGGGCCTCTATCCGACTTGCCCCGGCAAGCCTCACTATGACTTAGGCATTCCTCTCTTTGACCATCTGCGCCTCTACCTACCTCAAAGTCAAAAATGGCTTGATATTTACGCTCATGATAACTACCCCCATTTTCAGTTTGTGAGAAAGGCAGACTTAGACGGACGAAGCCAGCAACGAATTTCCCATGAGGACTTACTGGCTTCTGACAGGCTGGACTTCTACCTGTCTTGGCTGCCAAATTCAGATTCTACACACTCATAAAAACAGCAAAAGAGGCTGGGACAAAAGTCCTAGCCTCCCAATTGTCTTTGGATTATCGAGCAAGACGCAGTGGTTGAGCGGGCTCTACTACGCTGATTTCATCAGCTTTTACAGCCCTACTCAACTGTGCGGAGGTGGGACAACGAAATCGAATTCTAACGAATTACCAATTTCTGTCCCACTCTCTTTTCTCATTCTAACTCCCTTTGACCTCAATCTTGATCCTGCTTTGACGACCGTCCTCTCGGCTGGCACAAAGGTAAAAATTCAATTCTTGCTGACCTGTAAAAGCCAAGGTTGATAAGGTCAACTCTTTGTTGCTCTCGCCCGGAGCAAAGCTCACATCCCAGATTTGATCCTCATAAGCCGTTCCGTGCGTTCCTGTGCCAGGCTCCGTAACCAGTCGGATCTGCTCCGCCTGCTCCAGTCCATCTAAACGACACAGACTAATCTGGCTTGATTGCCCCCCGATTACTGTGTCCGCTGCTTGTGAAAGCACCAGACCAGAAGGTCTCTTCTCTTCCTCCATAATCGCTGGTGTCCTGTACACGGCCAGCTTACTCAACAGTGGCAAGGCTTGGAAATCCGTCAAAATCAAGCGCAAGTAACGAGCCTCGACCATTTCACCCAAAAGTAGACGCTTATAGCTAATCGTCTGACCACGGGCAAAAACAGTCCAGCTATCTTCTTTCTTTACTTCTAGGATAAAACCTGCGATCCGTTGTCCTTTAGCAATAGGTTCTCTGATTTCTACTAAATTAAAAGTACAGCTGCGCCCTAGGTCAATCTCCAAGACATAAGAGGTTTCCTCTTCATTCGGAGCCCAGAAGGTCTCCCTTTGGCCGTCCGTCAGATTACTTGCTGGATAGCCTATCCTTTCACTGCTACTTGTGACTTCAGCCTCCGCAGCCAAGTCTTCATCGTAAAGGCCAGAAATCACCTGATGGAATTCCTGCAGGCGCTGGACGTCAACTGCCGCCAACAAGCCCTCCTTGGTCGGAGGCACATTGAGCAAAAGCGGTGTCCCCCGCCCCACCGAAGCCAGATAAATATCCAGCAAATCCGCCAAGGACTTGGGTTGCTGACTTTCATGATAAAACCAACCCGAACGCAGGGAAACATCTGCTTCCCCGACAGAATAGTGCGTACCTTCTGGATCGCCATGGCAAAGATAGACAGGCGGTGTCTGCTCACTTAGCTTTTCTGGCCGAATCTTCTGCCACAAGGGATCGCCAGCTCGACCACTTTCATTGCCAATCCAACGCAATTCAGTCGCCTCAGTTGAGAAAATGACAGCGTCTTTTTGATAGCGACGAATGGTTTCAAACCAAGCGTCAAACTCATAGGAAAGCTTTTGCGCACCTTCTCCACGCGCCCCATCCATCCAGATTTCGACAAATTTTCCTTTATTACCATAAAGCGGATTGCTCAAGATTTCTTCTAATTGCTGCTGGTAATATTCATTGTAGGCTTTTTGAGTATCTACATGATAGAGCGGGCTGTGGGCATCCCAAGGCGACAGATAAAGCCCCAAATCCATATCATACTGACTGGCTGAGCGGGAAATCTCAGCCAAGAGGTCACCCTCACCATCTCTCCACGGACTGGCAGCTACCGTGTAGTCTGTATAGCGGCTCGGATAAAGAACAAAGCCATCATGATGCTTGACCACGACAATGACCCGTTTAAAGCCTGTTTCTTTCAAAACCCTGATCCACTGGTCTGTATCTAGTTTAGTCGGATTGAAACACTTGGGATCTTCTTGACCATTTCCCCATTCCTGCTCGTAAAAGGTATTGATGCCAAAATGGATAAAAGCGGCCAACTCATCTCGATGATAAGCCAGCTGGACTGCCGAAGGCAAGGGACCAAAATCCGCAATCTCTTCTATTTTCTTCATATGTCTCGCTATTCCTCATTTCTTCCTAGTCAATCTCTTCTCTAGCTCCACTATAGCAAAAAAAGAGGACGCTAACAACGCCTCCTTTTTGACTTCCTAAAAAGCTACTCTTTCTTCTATAATTTGTGGAAGACTGAAAATCCTGACCTAGTCCTTGCAAATCCTTTTACTGATCTCTCAGAATTTCAAATTCCTTTGAGTGCCTTTAACATCCCCTAACATAATAATCTTGACAAACCTTAGTCAATCACAATCAAGGCCTTAATGGTCTTCCGTTCGTCCATATCTTTATAGGCTCGGTCAATCTCTTCCAGTTTATAGCTGGAAGTAAAGACACGGCCTGGATTGATGTCGCCATCAAGGACTGCTTTCAGCAAGACTTGCTTGTCGTAGGTTGTGACAGAGGCTGCACCACCTGCCACTGTGATGTTTTGAGCAAAGGTGGAACCAAGGGCACGATTATTATAGTGGGGAACACCAACAAAGCCTAATCGGCCGCCGTTGTGAAGGACTCCAAGCGCTTGGTCAACAGCCGCTTCTGTTCCGACACATTCAAGCGCAGCGTCAGCACCGCCGCCGAGGATTTCGCGCACCTTGGCAATGCCTTCTTCTCCACGCTCAGCGACCACTGCTGTCGCTCCTGATTCAAGCGCCATCTTTTGTCGGTCTTCGTGACGGCTCATGAGGACGATTTGGGAAGCTCCCCGCATCTTAGCAGCGATAACAGCGCATTGTCCAACAGCGCCATCCCCGATGACAACTACCTTGTCACCTGGTTTAACATCTGCCACACGCGCCGCATGATAGCCTGTCGGCATGACATCAGCCAGCGCCAAGAAGGAGTTAAGCATCCCCTCTGAATAGTCTGACGGCTGACCCGGAATCTTCACCAAAGCCCAGTTGGCATACTCAAAGCGCATATATTCCGCTTGCACCCCATCTGACCAGTTATTGCCGATATGCCGGTCACAAGTCCCGTCATATCCTGCTCGGCAAGCATCACAGTCCCCACATCCATGAGTAAAGGGAGCAATGACAAAATCGCCTGCTTTCACAGTCGTTACTGCTTCACCGACTTCCTCGACAATACCGATCGCCTCGTGACCGCTATTTGGATGTCCCTTTTCGATATCCGGACTGCGGTAGCGCCATAGATCAGAACCACAGACACAGGTCCGAACAATGCGGATAATGGCATCATCTGGGTCTAGAATTTGCGGATGATCCATTTCTACTAGTCCAACTTGACCAGCCTTAAGATAAACTGCTGATTTCATTGCTTTTCTCCTTGTATTCTGCTAACTATATTATATCACTTTTCAGATACCTAGCCTACTAGAAGACAAAAGAGTTGCGTGACAATTTTATATCCCAGCAAGCCCTACCCATCACTTTTTAAAGCTGCTTCCTTAGTCCTCACTAGCTGAGGGCAGACTCCAGCAACACCCGCTGAATCCATCAAAATGACCTCTAGCGTGACTCTGCTAGAGGTCTGACTTACCTTGCTGATATGGGGGCAATCAGTTTATTCCATTCGGAACTGACTAACAATTGATTGTTGATTATTTAATTTATTAAATTTTTAATTCCTTTAAGCGCTAATGATTTTCTTTTATCTTAGCATTAGAAATATTAATCACAAAGCAACTATCGGTTAACATCACGAAGACTGAAAACCATCTAAAAGCTTCTACTTTCTATCCCACTGTCATAATCAGATAGGCTAAGCAGGCCTACCCAATGATTTAACCAATAGTCCAGTAAAGCAACGACTTATCTGTTACAAATAACTAGATATCAGCAAAGCAAATCGAATGCGAAATTAAGCTTTTCCTTTCCCTATCTTTACTTACATTATACTCCTCTCCACAAAATATTGCAAGCGTTTACACCGCAGAGATTGAATTTTTTTGCCAAAGAATTAGGGAAATAATCTATTCTTATTACGAATTTTATTCCCAATGAGCTTGTCCTGCTTATCCATACGGCAGAGTTCTGTGGGGAGGAAAATATAATTTTTGGATGAGTGTAAAGAATAGAAACACTTTCTTATAATTTCATAGCAAAACACCCCAAAAATTAGATTTTCTGTCTAACTTTTGGGGTGCAGTTCAATTTTTACCAATATTCGTTCAAAAAATATAAGCAAATGAAGTTTGATATATCTTTGATAACCTCTATATAATTAGTTTCGACTCTACTCCTAATCATTTTTTATTATATAGACTTGAAAACTCTTTGCAACTCCTCCTACTACATATTTTTTAGCATCATTTTCCCACCACGGCAACACGTCTTCTTTCAGAATTTCTAAAAATAGCTCCTTCGAAACAAGATCATCCGCTAAGAAAGAATTATAATTGTCAAATACAAAAGCATATTTATCTGCTTTCAACCAAGATAGATCAGTTAACCAATCTATAATTGAGCTCCAATTATCCGAATCAGGAAGATCTATAGTGTCCTTAAGAAAACGAAATAATTCATTCTTATTGCGAATTTTCTTCCCGTCGAATAGAATTACAAAATCTTCAGAAGATAGTATTTCGTCAANCTTTTGTTTTAGTATATAGTGAATTTTATTTTTTATCATTTTTTTCTAATCTACTTAATTTTTTAAACGTTTATAATGGTCATCTGTATAGTAAACACTTTTATAACTTCCTTATTATTCTGAAACGACTATTGCAAAATAAAAATTTTCTCCATTACTATTTGTATACTGTTTAATATAATTTTTGGCCACAGAAATCGACTTTAGTGAATCATTATCTTTATTTTTAGGAGAATAATACCAGCTATCATAAGTTAAATCAAATATATCACCTTGTCTTGAATACACATCTCCACCAAGAATAATAAACTTTTTTGATTCTATCCAGTCTATATATGCCAAAACATCTTTAAATGTATATGCATAATTTGTAACACCAAACTCTTCTAACGAACTACCTCTATTTTCAAAATTATATTTACTTAATTCCATATTGTTTAGCTCCTACTTTTTAGGTCTAAAGAACCTATGATTTACAGTATTATCAGGTTCAATTATATATTCGAATACTCCATCCTTACCTTTATAGGATCCCGGAATTTCAAGTTTTTTTTCTGACAATACCGTCTCCACCTGTTATTGTTGATAATTTCCCTTCTGATCCAAATGGTTCTACCACTTCTGGAAATGAGTGTAGATCTCCTTGTTTCATTTGTTTTTTACCTTATCCTTAAATATGATATCTTCTAAAGGATTTATCTTTATCCCATCTTTGACATCATCCACTTTATCTGCCACACGAGCAACATCTGATGCTTTATCAGCTGCCTTCGTGGCTTTTGAAGCATCATTGACTGCATCTACTGCATCGAGTGTTTTTTCAAGTTTCCTTAATTTGCCAGCCTTAGCTATAGGATAGAAATTATTTGCAATATCAACAGCTAACTCTGCACCTGCCTCCCAACGATTTGCGTCTTCGCCCGTTAGTGGATCTTTCCCTGTAACTAAACGTTCTCCATTATTCCAGCCTATTAATTCAGCTGCTATAGTTGGAAGTATAGCTTTATTTTCTTGGTTAAACTTCGCAAATTTTACATTAGATGCATAGGCATTTTCCTCAGGAGTCATTGGGGGAGCCTTTAGATACTCCTCTAATGTCATCCTATCAATTCGTTCTTTCTGATCCAATCTGAGTCCATGTCTTGCCGCATCTTCATACTTTCTAAAATCAGCTATAGACAAGGTTTTATTTACACCCCGATCTGATGCCTTAGTCGTTTTGGGATTACATACATGTTTCAATGTATTCTGTAAAGCAGGAGTCTAGTTACGGTCATATTTTCCACTTGACCCAGAGTATCGTAGGTATAGGTATGGACTAGGGTTTCGCTATCCTGCTGGATGGTTTCCTTGGCGATATGAGCTTATACTGCTTGTCTACTGTGAAGCTAGTATAAAATAAACTAGGGGAAAATTTCCCCTAGTTAGCAATTGAACTAAGTCACAAATTGTATTTGTGAAAGTGATTTATACTTTCCAATCATCTAAATTCAACACTTTACTCACTCTAAAGTTTCATTATCCTGCCAAAAGAAATGAGCACCCTTTAAATCAAGATGTTCTATCTGAATATCACGACAAACAATTATTATATCCGTAATACCTAGATCAATTCTGCACTCAACAAAATTTTTATTTTGAGCATACTGAAGCAACGTGAAATTTTGTGCGGAATAACCGAGTTGAGTCTTTTTCAAACTTTTCACATCATAATCACGCCAATTCTTCCATAAAGCATCTGTTGTATACTCTACTTTACCACATAAAAGGAAGGTTACGCGCCAATATTTTTTTTGATTATCCTCATACTCAATAATAGTTTCATCGCCAAAAAATGACACATAAAAATTGTAAATAGGTGCGTCCCAATAATTTGTTAAATCTAATTCTTTTTGTTTTTGTTCAATATTCATATCTCTATTTTGTAATATCCATTAATACTTATCCCATGGAATATGGGCATCTGGACTTTTTCTGTTAACAATATTACCGTTTATATCTAAAGGTTTTCCATTTTCATCATAAATGTGCATATGATTATAGTCAGTTATGCGGTCAGGTGGATCTATTCTGATTTTATAGTCCCCTTTGCTATTTTTTATATGAACACGTCCATTATGCTCATTGAATGTCCAGCCTTCTGGCAGTCTTCCTTTTAGCTCCTGTATATTTAAATCAACTATCTCTTTTGGAGATAATTTATCTAATTTAGGAGGATTAAAAAGCTTACCAGCATCGGACGCCTTATCTACCACTCTTGCAGCTTTCAAAGCATCATTAGCTTTATCAGCTGCCTTCGCAACTTTTGATGCATCATTGGCTGCGTCCACTGCATCGAGTGCTTTTTCAAGTTTCCTTAATTTGCTATCCTTAGCTATAGGATAGAAGTTACTTGCAATATCAACAGTTAGCTCTGCAGCTGCTACCCAACGATTTGCGTCTTCGCCCCATCTATATCATGAGATAAGTAATAAGTATCATCTAGTGGATGTTGAGCAATTGAATAATCAATTCGAGTCCCTTCTACCGTTAGCCACGCATATACATCTGGATTCTGATGAAGTTTTGTCTCTATCGCATTTGAGAATGTTGCTCCTCAGCCGTCTGTTCAAATCCATCTAAGAGCTTTAAACCTAAAATTAAAACTGCAATCACCGCAATGAATGATAAACTAAACTTTAAAACTTTCACGTAATCTTCTCTATTATTGTCTACAGAACCCAAAAACTAGATATTAGGTTTAAACCAAGAGTCTGGACAAGCCTATTCAAACAAGCCATAGTAGTCCGCTATGGTCATCTTGGCTTTTTCTTCTTGCTTGAGATCTTGAATGATTTGCCCTTCCTTCATGACAATCAGACGGTTGCCGTATTTAAGAGCATCCTCCATGTGATGGGTAATCATGAGGGCTGTCAGCTGGTCTCTGCGAACAAAGTCGTCAGTCAGCTCCATAAGAGCCACACTGGTCTTGGGATCCAGTGCTGCTGTATGCTCGTCCAAGAGAAGCAGCTCTGGACGTTTGAGCGTCGCCATGAGCAGACTCAAAGCCTGTCTCTGACCACCAGAGAGAAACTCAATCGGCGTATCCAGATGTTTTTCCAAACCATTGCCAATCTTATCAATAGTCTCCTGAAACTCCTGCCGATAGCTATTCAGCCGACGAGGGACTAGGCCACGGGATTCGCCACGAAACTTGGCAATCAGCAGGTTTTCCGCCACTGTCATCCGAGGAGCCGTTCCCATCTTGGGATCTTGAAAGACGCGCGATAGATATTTGGCTCTCTTTTCAGGTGAAAAGTTGGTCACATTTTCGCCCAAGATGTAAATGCTACCGCTGCTCAGAGAGAGCGTGCCGGCAATCACATTAAAAAGAGTTGATTTCCCTGCTCCATTGCCACCCAAAATCGTGATAAAATCATGCTCATGAATCTCCAGCGACACATCGTTTAGGATGACCTTTTCTTCATCAAAGCCGTTATTGACCCGCTTGCTGGCATTTTTTAATTCTACAATCGCTGTCATTTGCTTAACTTAGCTCCTTTAAAGAATGTATTTTTCAAGGTCGGAATCATGAGGCAGACCGCCAAGATAACCGCACTATAAAGACGGAGATAGCTCGTGTTGAAGCCAAGAGCGATGACGCCCCAAATCAGAAACTGATAGGCAATAGCACCAACTACAATGGTAATCAGGCGCTCAGCCAAGGTCAGACCCCTAAAAAGCACTTCTCCGATAATCAGACTGGCCAAGCCGACGACGATAACCCCAATCCCGCGGGACACATCCGCATAGCCCTCCTGCTGGGCAATCAGAGCACCAGACAAGGCAATGACGCCATTAGACAAGATCATGCCCATCAATTCCATGCGGCCAGTATTGATACCGAAACTACGCGCCATATCAGGATTGTCCCCAGTTGCGATGTAGGCCTGCCCCAGCTTGGTATCTAGGAAAAAGAGCAGAGCGACAATAACCAGACTGACAAAAATCAAGCCTGTCAGGAGATTATTGATTTCCCCAGAGAAGGGCAAAAAGTCCTGAATCTGTCGAGTTCCCAGCAAACCTAGATTAGCCCGCCCCATGATCATAAGCATAATGGAATGGCAAGAGGTCATGACCAAAATCCCTGACAGCAGGGTCGGAATCTTGCCCTTGGTATAGAGAAGCCCTGTCGCCAAGCCTGCCAGACAGCCCGCCAATACCGCAGCTGCCGTTGCCAAGAAAGGGTTCACCCCCTTGGTAATCAAGGTGACAGCTACCGCCCCACCTAGTGGAAAGGAACCTTCAGTCGTCATATCTGGAAAATTCAAAATCCGAAAAGTCATGAAAATCCCCAGACCTAAAATGGCCCAGACCAGACCTTGTGAAATAATGGAAAGAATCATCTTATTGTCCTAACTAAATTAAAATCGTATTCTATTTTAACACAAAAAAGCAGCCAATTTCAATGCCGAAATACCGACAGATAAATTGGCTTTCCTAGCTAATTACTGAACAACAGTCATTCGCCCTGTAGCAACATCATACACTGCTCCTGAGATCTCTACATCATCTGGGATAAGGGGTGATTGGCGGAGAAGCTCCACGTCTTCCCGCACACTTTCCTCAACATCTGTAAAAGGAAGGAAATCCTGACCGCTGACATCAACGCCCAGTTCTTGAGTGAGAAAAGCAGCAAATTCTTCATTTTTGAAAGTTTGTGCGCCACAATCCGTATGGTGCAAGACCACAATTTCCCGCGTGCCCATCTGCTGCTGCGAAATAACCAGCGAGCGAATCATGTCCTCCGTCACCCGACCGCCAGCGTTGCGCAAGATATGAGCATCTCCCAGCGCCAAGCCCAGAGCCTGAGCCACGTGTAGCCTAGAGTCCATGCAGGTCACGATTGCCACCTTGGTCTTGGGCTTAATCGGCAGGTGGGAGGTTCCATGCAGGTCCACATAGGCTTGGTTGGCCTTCATAAAATTTTCAAAATAGGACATTCTTTCCCCTTACTAGAATTTATTTGATAGTCAAACCATTTCCTACCATCTTATCATCTTTTGAGCCTTTTGTCAGTTTTCGGATCTAGATAAAGCAAAAATGTCCGTTTTTTATGAAAAAATGAAAGAAAAATGCAAGAAAGGTGCGGAAATTCATCCACACCTTTCTATGAACCTTTTGCGATATAGCGGCTGAGTGAGCCCGCAAAGCTTTGAAGATTGAGACTTTGAACATAGATTTCCCCAGTGCCTCGGAAGGTGTTGACAACTCCTTCTCCCGTTCCGATCGACTGCCAGAAACCATTTTCCAGATGGATATTATAATCCAAGGACTGACTCCAAGCTACGACATGGGCATTGTCAATGGTTACTTCTTGGTTATTTAGCTCAATTTTCCTAATCGATCCATAGGCATTGGCCAAGAGAGTCCCCTGCCCTTGAGTCGTCATGACGAAGAGGCCACCTTGACCGCCAAATATCGCCTTGCCAACAGACTGGCGCTCCATCGTATAGTAAGCCGTACCGTCCAGAGCTAGAAAGGCACCGTCATTGAGCCGGTACTGCTTTTCTCCCAGATAAAGGGGAATAACTTGGCCGGGAACTTCTGGTGCTAAAGCTAGAAAACCGTTATCGGACTGGGCGACAGCTTGGGTGATGAAGGTACTTTCACCAGACACCATGGAACGGCCGACTGCCTTAACAAAGCGACCCAAACCCGAACCGTTAGCATTGAGCTGAGTGTTCAAGGTCACATTAGGCGTGTGATAGACCATACTGCCACGCTGGATAAAGACTGTCTCTCCTTGATTAAGGTAGAGATCAACGAGTGGAAATTGCATGTTGCTATCCATGGAAAATTGCATAAGAGTTCCCTCCTTGTTTTTAAGAAAATTATAGCAATAATAAAATATTTTTGCAATCTAAAACAAAGAAAATCATCCAGCAAAGACTTTTTTCAAGACTTCCCCAATCGTTGTCACACCGATGACTTGGATATTGTCTGGCACCTTGAGGCCGTTCAGAGAGTTTTTGGGAGCATAAATCTTGGTAAAGCCCAGTTTCGCTGCTTCGTTGATGCGCTGCTCGATGCGGTTGACCCGGCGGATTTCACCAGTCAGGCCAATTTCACCGATAAAGCACTCTTGAGGATTGGTCGGCAGATCCTTGTAGCTGGAAGCAATGGCTACCGCTACCGCCAAATCAATAGCCGGCTCATCTAGCTTGACGCCACCAGCTGACTTAAGGTAGGCGTCTTGATTTTGCAGGAGGAGCCCCGCCCTTTTTTCTAGAACCGCCATAATGAGGCTGGCTCGGTTAAAGTCCAGTCCAGTCGTGGTTCGCTTGGCATTGCCGAACATGGTCGGTGTCACCAAAGCCTGCACCTCAGCTAAAATCGGCCGTGTTCCTTCCATGGTCACGACGATGGATGAGCCTGTCGCACCATCCAGCCGCTCTTCCAGAAAGACTTGACTTGGATTGACAACCTCGACTAGCCCGCCAGACTGCATTTCAAAAATGCCGATCTCATTAGTAGAGCCAAAGCGGTTCTTGACTGCTCTCAAGATACGGAAAGTGTGCTGACGTTCGCCTTCAAAATAAAGCACGGTGTCCACCATGTGCTCCAAAGTTCGGGGGCCGGCCAAGGTTCCTTCCTTGGTCATGTGACCAACGATAAAGGTCGCGATATTATTGGTCTTGGCCAGCTGCATGAGCTCGGCTGTCACCTCTCGAACCTGAGAGACAGAGCCTTGAACACTGGAAATTTCCGGCGACATCACCGTCTGTATAGAGTCGATAATCAGAAAATCTGGCTTGATTTTCTCAATCTCCGTGCGGATGTTTTGCATATTGGTCTCGGCGTAGAGATAAAATTCACTGTCAATATCACCGAGGCGTTCCGCCCGCAACTTAATCTGCTCAGCTGATTCCTCCCCACTGACATAAAGGACAGTGCCCTGATGAGAAAGCTGAGTGGACACCTGCAGAAGCAGGGTAGACTTCCCGATGCCAGGATCCCCGCCAATCAGAACCAGACTACCAGGCACCACGCCACCACCCAGCACACGGTTAAACTCATCCATTTCTGTCTTAGTCCGATTGACATCAATCGAAGTGACCTCAGCCAGCTTCATGGGCCGAGTCTTTTCACCTGTCAAGGAAACACGTGCATGCTTGACCTCAGCAGCCTCTACCTCCTCGACAAAAGAAGACCAAGAGCCGCAGTTAGGACAGCGGCCTAGGTATTTGGGCGAATGGTATTCACAATTTTGACAGACAAAGGTCGTCTTTTTCTTAGCGATGATAAACCTCTTTCTATATCTCTATCTCACATTCAATCACTTGGCAAAAATCAATTTGCTCATTTGGCACAAACTGACGGATCAGCATGCGATGGGCTACAAGGACTACTGTCTGGTAATCTCGATACTTTGCCATACAGTCTACAAAACGAGCCTTCATCTCCTCAGCCGTCTCATACTGAATAGGACTACTGGGGAGCAAGGCACCATTATTTTCTAAAAACAGGCTTCGAGCTTTTTCAAAGTTCCCTCTTCCCGTTTGATAAACCTGCCATTCGTGTAGCAAAGGCTCCACTCTCAAAGGAAGGCCAGTGGCACAAGCCACATAAGATGCCGTTTCTAAAGCTCGCGTCATTGCAGAAGACACCAGCAAATCAGCTGAACGCAGTAAAGGATGCTGGCAAAGTTCCTGAGCCTGCCGTCTTCCCTGCTCAGATAAAGGCGCCAAATCCAGACCAAAGCCAGTATAAGAACGCTCCTCTAACTCATGGTAATCAGGCTCACCATGGCGCACAAAGATCACTTTCATCTCAATGCCCAGTAGAGCCAAATCCGCCTGTCCGCACACCCTCGGCTTCATCTCCATCTGCCATCAAAAATGGTGCGAAGACTGCCTGCACAATGCGGTCACCCACTTCCAGTACAACCTCTTGGTCTGTGATGTTCTTCATCTGAGCAAAGATATGCCCTTCATTTCCAGGATTGCCATAGTAGTCGCCGTCGATGACCCCAACGGAGTTAATCAAAACCAGGCCTTTTTTACGAGGGTTGGACGAGCGGTCATAAAGATAAAGCACCTCGCTTGGCTGCATATAAGCCTTGACACCCGTCGGAACTAGCTTAATCTCCCCTGGCGCAATGATGGTGCGCTCTGCCACTTTCAAATCATAGCCCGCTGCGTGAGCCGTCTCTCTCTTGGGTAATAAATCTTCATTTGGAAAGCTGGAAACCAGCTCGAATCCGCGAATTTTCATACAGTTCTCTTTTCTATTTTTACTGTCCCTATTATACTAAATTCGCAAAAAACAAGCAAAAAAACCGCCGATTGGGCGGTTCTCCTTAGTATAAATCTTTGACGACCTCTCCATCTTCTAGATAGGTAAACTGCTCCGTCAAATCTGACGTGAAAACCTGATACATTTCCTGAAAGCTCACAGCCAGCGAGTAGCGGTCAAGATCTTTGCGGTCAATCCAGAACACCTCGCCTTCTTCGGATGAGACCAGTTCTCCCTCAAAACGATTGGTCTTGTAAAGAAAAACGATATAGCGCTCATCTTTTTCAGTATAAAACTGCTTGACACCACACAAGCGAGGCTCATAGATCGTCAGACCCGTTTCTTCCTTGATTTCCCGTATCACTGATTTGACAAAGGACTCACGATGTTCAACATGGCCACCTGGAAAGCAGAGGCCCGTCCAATCATCATTTACTTTATTTTGCACTAAAATGCGGTCCCCATCGTAAACCATACACATATTTGTTAAAATAACTCGCTCCGCTCGTGACATCTCTGTTCCTCCATCTACCGACCGATTCGCTCGGCCTGCTGTGACTCATTATAACATAAAAGTGATTAAATTGATGAAAATCCAGATTTCTCAGCCCTTCCAGCAAAAAAACCGCCGATTGGGCGGTTCTTATAGGGAGATTATTATGAAAAAGAAAAGTTTTAGGATTTCATCAAATAAAGTTAGGAGGTCTTCATTTGATGGTTATATTATATAAAGCTTATCTTAAAATTAGCTAAAAATAATTTTAGATTTTATAATTCTTGCAAAAGATATTGAAATAGCTCTAAATTGCCCTTTTCTTCGTTGATCAAAAACTCTGGATGCCACTGAAGGCCGATGATACGGCTGCCGTCCACAGCCTCAATCGCTTCGATGGTATTATCCCTTGGGTCAAAGGCAGTTGCTCGGAAATTAGGCGCCAAGTCCTTGATGCTTTGGCGATGGACAGAATTGATCTGGCTGGCCTGACCAAATAACCGCTCCACAACACTGCCTTTCTCTGTACGAATAGAGTGCGAAGTCCCAAATGGCTGCCCCTGCCAATGATTGTCAATCTGCTGATTAAGCGTGCCACCAAAAGCAACATTGACCAGCTGCAGACCGCGGCAGATAGCCAAGACTGGCTTACCCTGACGAATAGCCTCCTTTAAGAGTGCTAGCTCAAACTCATCCCGAGCCAGATTGTAATCATCGCTATCAATGGCCTTTTCCTCTCCATAAAACTGCGGATGAACATTTTGACCGCCTGATAGGATCAGCTTATCAATGGTTTCTATATAGTCCTTGACCAGACTCTTATCCCCGATAGGAATCACCATAGGCAGACCGCCGACTAGCTTGATGCTTTCGGCAAATTTGCAAGATACAGATGAATGAATGTTTTTGCCCGCCTGATCCACTGGACAAAGATTAGCCGACACTCCAACAATTGTTCTGCACATAGATGATCTCTCCTTAACTTGATATAGAATATCTTACCATTCCACCTCTCAGCCGTCCAATAGTATTTTTTAAAGTCGATCATAAAAAATTTTTATGTCAAGAAAAGTTTTCCACAAAAAGGGATATAGTAGCGACAGACAAGAAAAAATCAGCAGAAGTCCGCTGATTTCATTTTTCTAATTCAAGCATGACACTGACTGCGGTCAAGGCATAAAGCGGAGCTGTTTCAGCCCGCAGGATACGTGGGCCTAGACCTGCTGATACAGCACCTGCTTGGCCAAAGGCCGCTACTTCATCTGGCGATAGACCACCCTCCGGCCCGAAGATAAAGAGCACTTTTGCTCCGGCTGCCAAGCCTCTCACTGCCTCTACTAGAGCAGCAGCTTCGCCTTCCTTGGCTGCTTCTTCATAGGCCACGATGATACGGTCAAAGTCTGCCAAGGCCGCTAGAAAATCTGCCTGTTTATCAAAGAGCCGAACCTCTGGAATCAGATTGCGCTTGCTCTGCTCTGCTGCCCCCTGAGCAATTTTCTCTAGCTTTTCGCTCTTTTTAGCTAGCTTTTTGCAATCCCACTTGGCCACCGACCAGTCAGCTGGAAAGGCCCAGATAGCACTAGCTCCTAGCTCCGTTGCCTTTTGGGCGATAAACTCTAACTTATCACCCTTGGGAAAACCTGAAGCAATGGTCACTTGAACCGGCAATTCCACATTTTCCGCTAGCTCCTCCAAGATTTCCAAGCTCTGCTGGCTGGAGTCTAACACCCGAGCCAGTCGCTTCACGCCATCATCAAAGACCAGTGTGACTTGGTCGCCCTCTTTGAGCCGCATGACTGAAAACATGTGTTTGGCCGTGTCCTTATCCGTGACCACCAGAGGAGACTGAGGACTTCCTTTTATAAAATACTGCTGCATCTAACCACCTATCACGCCTGAAATATCCTGCGTTTTCTTAAAGACACAGGCATTCCATTCGCCCTGAATCATATGCGTTTCCAGGAAAAATCCTGCTGCTTCTGCTGACTCGCGCACCATTTCCCACTTCTCAGAAATAATCCCACTCATAATCAGATAGCCCTCATCCTTGACCAAACGATAGGCATCCTCTGTCAGATGGATGAGAATATCGGCCAAAATGTTGGCAACAATGACATCCGCCTCAATTTCTACGCCTCGAAGGAGATCACCCGGCGCCACGTGGATGTTCTCCATACCTGGATTGAGCTCAATATTTTCCTGTGCCACGCGCACAGCTACCTCATCTAAATCATAGGCGTAGATGTCCTTAGCACCCAAGAGAGAGCTAGCAATGGATAGGACGCCACTGCCTGTGCCTACATCCAGCACAGTTTCTCCGCCTCGCAAGACCTGCTCAAGCGCAAAAAGGCTCATCTTGGTCGTCGGGTGAGTCCCTGTACCAAAGGCCATGCCAGGATCCAGCTTGATAATCTTCTCACCAGCTGTCGCCTCATAATCCGTCCAAGACGGCACAATGGTCAAGTCATGGGTGATACGAGCCGGCTCAAAGTATTTCTTCCAATTGTCCGCCCAGTCTTCCTCAGCCAGTTCCTGCCGAGTCAGCTGAATATCTCCCGTCTCCAAGCCGAAGTCATCCAGCTCAGCCAGACGTTCATTAGCCTGGGCCGCAACAGCCTCTATATCTACCGAATCCGGGTAGTAGCCGGTAATCTTGACCCGCTCGCTCTGCTCAACTTCTGGAAAAAGCTCACCATACTGGTCAACCTGCCCCAGATAATCTGCGCTGTCATCGATAGCCACACCCTGACTGCCCAGCTCAATCAGAATATTCGAGGCTGCTTCCTCCGCCTCACGCTTCACTTCAATCGTTAATTCCTGCCAAGTGTCCATTTAGAACCTCCTTATTCATCAATTAGTTCTTCTAATTCTTTTAGTGTTCTACCATTTTTATCTCTCCAGTCAGTCCGCCCATTTGTATTCATTCCTAGAACAAAAGCTGCTGCATAAGAGGGACTAGAAAAAAGTTGTTTTTCTTGTAAAATACCATTTCTAATTACATTTGCTTCAATTAACTCCTTACGAAGTTCTTGAAGGCTAGCTGGTATTACGGGTGAGTCAATCACCTCTACACAACTTCCCTCCAAAACTACAAAACCTTCAGAAGTACGTTCACAGATTGCTTCAACAGTTCTATTTGATTTCTTAGTTTTTCGCTTTAAATACAAATAAGTTGAGTGGTCATCAGATAAATCCTGCTCTACTTTCTTTACCATAGGAACAAAAACTCGATATCCCAAAGTACCAACTATCATCAAGGTATTCTCTACAACTTCGTCTAACTCAGATTGTTTTTCTTCAGTTACATTGCCAGAATTTGGTTCAATACCATTTTTTACAATAATCGACCAGATTCTTTAGCTAGTTGGGTAAATTTATTTTCCAAGTAACTAATTTCTGTAGGTCCAAAAGAGTTATTTTGCGTAGTTAAAATAATGACATCGTTAAAATAATCTGCATGACTATCACGAGTATGTTCTTGAACTCGTAATAGTACCCCTTCACCGTTTTTTCGTGTAGAAGCTTGTCCAATGTAGGTCATATCTTTTTGCTTATCTTCATCGCGTCCAAATAAAAAATAAATTCCACTCTGCTTCATCTCATCACGCGACTTCAAGTCTGCTAATTGAATACGTGGAATTTTGTATATCACTCCTGTCCAATTTGACAAGGTGCACTTGATTTTACCAGTTACTTCCCCATCCATGAGAAACATATTGATATTTTTACTACGACTCACCAAGCTCTTCCTCCAAATAATCTTTCAACCTGTCCTGCAGCTGCGGAATAACCTTTTCATCTACTAAAAATTGGCTCACATCCATCATCTGATAAGCCTGTCCCTCATCGCCAAAGGCGATACTAGCACATTCTTCCTGAGAGATGGTTCCCACCATAAAAATAGAAATTTTGTCTGGATTAAGCATTCCTTGATATTTCTTAACCCAGAGAATATCCGCTTCTTCAAGCTTCAAACCAAGCTCTTCAAAAACTTCTCTTTGGACACATTCAAAAGGCGTCTCCTCGCCCTCGCGGCCACCGCCCGGCAGCTCCCACATATTGGGCCAAGGGATGGATGAAATATTGTCTCGCAAGATAGTCAGCAGCTTATCATCACATATCAAGGCGATCTTGCAGCCAGAAAATTCCATCTGTTTGTGCAGCAAATCTAATTCTTCTGTATCTTCCATAAGCGCCTCCTAATACCTCGGATATGAATAAAATTCTGTCTCAGTCAAGTCCGCTCTGCCATTTTCAAAAGCCTCAGCATTCCAAGCTAGCTCAAACTCTGCTGCCTCTGGATCTGCTAAAAAGTCCATGAGCGCATCGAGGCCAAACTCAGCCGTTTGGGTTAGGAAATCCACGAAATAAGCCAGAAACTCCCGTGACAGGCCCTTCTTAGGCTCATAGGGCAGGGCAGCCAGATAGTCCTCGGCCTCAAAACGAGACTTGACCGGATTATAGAAAAGCACAGCCTCCTCAAAGTAAATATCCTCTGCCGAGGCATTGCCCTCAGCATCAACCGTCTCAATCCCGCCGGGATTTTGTACCTCAAGGAGAAAGGCGATCTCGACTGCGTGATTCTTCTTGTCCCAGTTTATCTCATAGTCAAAAGGAAAGCTCTTTCCCATTTCCTCGTCCAATATCTCTAAAAAACCGTACTTAGCCATGATTTCCTCTTTTCATTGTGATAAAATATTACTATCTATAATAGTAACACAAAACGCTAAGAAAAACACTTGCAGAAAGGAAATCTTATGCCAGAAAACCTAGCCCTGCGCATGCGACCGACCAGCATTGATCAGATTATCGGCCAGCAACATCTGGTCGGACCTGGAAAAATCATCCGTCGCATGGTTGAAGCCAACCGCCTGTCCTCGATGATTCTCTACGGGCCACCCGGCATCGGAAAAACCTCTATCGCCTCAGCTATTGCCGGCACAACTAAGTTCGCCTTTCGGACCTTTAACGCCACCGTAGATAGCAAGAAGCGCCTGCAGGAGATCGCTGAAGAAGCTAAATTTTCTGGCGGACTGGTGCTCCTGCTGGATGAGATTCACCGCTTGGACAAGACCAAGCAAGACTTCCTACTGCCACTACTAGAAAGCGGGCTAGTCATCATGATTGGGGCGACGACGGAAAATCCTTTCTTTTCTGTCACCCCTGCCATCCGAAGCCGAGTTCAGATATTTGAGCTTGAGCCCCTAAGTAACGACGACATCCGGACAGCCATTCAGCTAGCCTTGACGGATAAGGAACGAGGATTTGATTTTCCAGTAGAGCTAGACGATGAAGCTCTGGAATTCATTGCTATCTCTACCAACGGAGACCTGCGCTCTGCCTATAACTCGCTGGACCTAGCCGTACTCTCTACCCCAGAAGATGGCAAGGGTATCCGCCACATCACGCTCGATGTCATGGAAAACAGCCTGCAAAAGAGCTATATCACCATGGATAAGGACGGGGACGGTCATTACGATGTCCTCTCCGCCCTGCAGAAGTCCATCCGTGGCTCCGATGTCAATGCCAGCCTCCACTACGCAGCTCGGCTCGTTGAGGCAGGAGATCTGCCTAGCCTAGCTCGACGCCTGACCGTTATCGCTTACGAAGATATTGGCTTGGCAAATCCAGACGCTCAAGTCCATACAGTTACAGCTCTGGAAGCAGCCCAGCGGATTGGCTTTCCTGAAGCTCGTATCCTTATTGCCAATATTGTTATTGATCTGGCTCTATCTCCCAAGTCCAACTCAGCCTATGTGGCCATGGACAAGGCCTTAGCTGACCTACGGAGGAATGGAAACCTGCCCATTCCCCGCCACTTACGCGACGGCCACTATGCCGGCAGCAAGGAATTGGGCAACGCACAGGACTATCTCTACCCTCACTCCTATCCTGGCAATTGGGTCAAGCAGGACTATCTGCCTGACAAGATAAAAGATGCCAATTACTTCACGCCTAATGAGAATGGCAAATACGAGCGAGCCCTTGGAATGACTAAGGATAAGATTGATGACTTAAAAAAATGATGACATCGTTTGCAAAAAATCACATTTTTCTCTTGAATTTTTCAAAATTTATGGTATTATAATTATAGAAACGCTGTGGTGTACGACTTCACACTTAAGTGTTGACCGACTATTTTTTGTATTATTAGGGAAACAAAAGACTTCTAACAGCGTGCAAGCCGTGTCACGCGGAAGCAGCTTCAGTTAGAGCGAGTTGCCCACCTGCTTAATTGCGCGGGTTCAATACAAATCGTGAAGGTCCGGCACCAATACAGCTTTTTCTCTTGCCTCCTTAGCTCAGTTGGTAGAGCAGTAGACTCTTAATCTATGGGTCGCAGGTTCGAGCCCTGCAGGGGGCATAGAAAGTATGACTAAAAAGCCTTGGAATCCAAGGCTTTTTCTCTTGTCTCATGAGCATTTGCCCCGTCGCTTGCCCCACATTTTTTATGAGTAATCTATCCCAACTCCTCTGATGTAATTAAATTCTCCCTAATCTAATGAAACCTGCAAGTCGAACATCTGTTCCAATTCACTTATCATGGACTAGCGTTTGGCAAACCACAAAAGACCACCCTTAAGGTGGTCTTTTGTCTAAGAAAACTATTTCTCATCAAGGTAATTATAGCAGAATATGTGACTATAGAATAATTGTTTTTCAACAAGTCTTATTGGTGAAATTACGTAATTCTGGATAATGCGTGAAGGAATGCAGAAAGTTCAAATACGATTTTTCTTAAAAAATTTGCAACTTTACGCTTGACATGGAACGCGTTCCAGAATTTATAATGGTTTCAGAAGAAAGAGAGGTACATTTTATGAATATCAAACGTATTTTTTGTGACATGGATGGTACATTATTAAATAGTGAAGGACGAGTGACTAACAACAATGCTGCCTTAATACGTGAAGCAGGGATTCCCATAACTTTAGTATCTGCTAGAGCACCAATGGAAATGAAGGATGCCATAGAGGCCCTTCAATTAAAAGGTACCCAAGTTGCGTTTAACGGAGGATTAATTTATACAATAGGCGATCATAATCAAGTCCTACCTATTCGTTCACAAACCATTAAAAAAAGCACAGTAAAGCAGTTGCTGAGAGGAATACGGCTGCATTTCCCTCAAGTTAGTTTATCTTATTACGATCTTAATAACTGGTATTGTGATAAAATAGATGAAGGAATCCTATACGAACATAGTTTAACTCAACAAACACCAACGTTTATTCATAATGAAGATCAGTTTTTAGAAGGCCAAATAAATACTTTTAAGATTATGATGATTACTTTCGATGAAGCAAATATGCTAGAATTACAAAAATATCTTCAAAGTTTGGACTTACAAGAAATCACTATTCAACGTTCAGGTAAGGCCTATCTTGAAATTACACATGTCTTAGCCAAAAAATCTAAAGGAATTGCTTACATCCTTCGAAAAGAGCAGTTGGCTAAAGAAGAAACGGCTGCATTTGGAGACGGACATAATGATTTGCCGATGCTTGAAATGGTAGGTTACCCTATTGTTATGGATAATGCCTTTGATGACATCAAAGCGATAGCCTATAAAATAACGAAGTCTAATGATGAAGATGGCGTAGGATATGGGATTCAGAAATATTTAAAGTAGGACTCTTATAATGACGAGTATTAGTGATATAGCTAAAAAAGCAGGCGTTGCTAAATCGACAGTTTCCCGTGTGATCAATCATCATCCACATGTTTCTGATGAGACACGACAAAAAGTAATGGATCTTATCACTGAATTGGATTATATGCCAAATCAGCTAGCACGGGATTTAAGTCGAGGAAAAACACAAAAAATAGGTGTCGTCATTCCACACACGCGCCACCCGTATTTTACACAATTAATAAATGGTCTCCTAGATGCTGCTAAAGCTACCGACTATCAACTTGTTATGATGCCTTCAGATTACAACCAAGAATTAGAACTATCCTACCTGAAGCAACTCAAAAAGGAAGCTATTGACGCTTTAATCTTCACTTCAAGAGCTATTAGTCTTGATATGATTGAAACCTATGCAAAATATGGACGCATAGTGGTTTGTGAAAAACTGCAGGGATATCAGCTCCTATCCTCCGCTTACCTTGACCGCTACTCTTCATTTGTGGATGCTTTTTCTGCTATGAAAGCACGAGATTTAGAACACTTAGTTTTGTTGTTTTCAAGAGATAATGAATCATCGGCTACCTATCAAACCGCATTATTAGCTTATCACGATGTTTATGGTCAACTATCGACTCCACATACGGTATTTGGGAATATCCACGACTTCAACGATGGCCTACATGTATCTCATCAATTGATAAAAGATGCTCACATCGATGGTGTATTAGCTACAAGTGATGAAGTTGCTGCTGGGCTCATAAAAGGATATGAAGAAAGTGGAAAAAAATGTCCCTATATTATTGGTCAGGAACATTTATTAGTCGGGCAACTGTTGAAACTCCCAACTATAGACCACAAATCCTATTCATTAGGAAAATTAGCATTTAAACAAGCTTTATCTGAATCAATTAGTCAAGAAGTTTTGATCTCAGAATTTTTATCTCAAGGCGATTAGTCATTAAAAGTAATAAAAAAGTTTCCAACTATACGAAATTGGAAACTTTTTTAATGATTCATAGTTTTAAACAGTTATTACTTGCCCCATTTTAAAATAATCAGATTTAAAATCATTCCAAGCATCTTCCAAAAATCACTTATATTTCAATATAAAAAGACTTCAAACCATTGTTTTGGATCAATAGTTTGAAGTCTTTTTTACTTTATTGATTTCAAAAAAGTTGTACTTTCTTCGATGTGTCTTACATCATGCCGCCCATCATGCTTGGATCCATAGCTGGTGCTGCTGGCGCAGGTTCTGGCTTGTTGGCCACAACAGCTTCTGTTGTCAAAATCAAGCTAGCAACTGAAGCGGCATTTTGCAGGGCTGAGCGCGTCACCTTAACTGGGTCAATGATTCCAGCTTCAATCATGTTCACCCATTCGCCAGTCGCAGCATTAAAGCCTGTACCTGCTTCAGAGTTTTTCAGGCGGTCAATGATGATAGAGCCTTCAAATCCTGCATTCAAAGCGATTTGACGGACAGGCTCTTCCAAAGCGCGGAGGACGATGTTACGACCTGTTGCTTCATCACCTGTTAATTCGAGAGCAGCTACTGCATCTAATACGCTAACAAAGGCTGTACCACCACCTGACACGATTCCTTCTTCTACTGCGGCACGAGTTGCGTTAAGAGCGTCTTCAATGCGGAGTTTCATTTCTTTGAGCTCGGTTTCGGTTGCAGCACCGACCTTAATCACCGCCACACCACCGGACAATTTAGCCAGACGTTCTTGCAGCTTTTCTTTATCAAACTCAGAAGTTGTACTTTCGATTTGTGATTTGATAACAGCCACACGATTGGCAATGGCTTCAGGATTGCCAGAACCTTCCACAATCACAGTGCTGTCCTTGTCAACAGTGACTTTAGAAGCTTGTCCAAGCGCTTCAATGGTCGCATCTTTGAGCTCCAGACCAAGGTCTTCTGTAATCACTGTACCGCCCGTCAAGATAGCGATGTCTTCCAACATAGCCTTACGACGATCACCAAAGCCAGGTGCCTTGACAGCCACTACATTGAAGGTACCACGAATCTTGTTAAGAACCAAGGTTGGCAGAGCTTCACCATCCACATCATCCGCAATAATCAAGAGCGGACGGTTGGTTTTCAAAATACTTTCCAACAATGGCAGAATTTCTTGAATGTTAGAAATTTTCTTGTCTGTAATCAAGATATAAGGGTTGTCCAGATCAGCCACCATTTTTTCACTATCTGTCACCATGTATTGAGACAGGTAGCCACGGTCAAACTGCATTCCTTCTACGACATCCAGCTCAGTTTCCATACCTTTGGACTCTTCGATAGTGATAACGCCATCGTTGCCAACTTTTTCCATAGCTTCAGAGATGTACTCGCCGACTTTCTCGCTACGAGAAGAAACGGCAGCAACCTGAGCAATCGCTTCCTTGTTAGAAACTGGAATCGCAGTTTCTTTCAGAGCGCTGACAGCAGTCGCAACTGCTGCTTCAATTCCGCGGCGGATACCAATTGGGTTGGCACCCGCAGTTACGTTTTTAATCCCTTCTCGGACGATAGCCTGGGTCAAGACAGTAGCAGTCGTTGTTCCGTCTCCAGCGATATCGTTGGTTTTTGAAGCCACTTCTGACACCAGCTTAGCGCCCATATTTTCAAAATGGTCTTCCAGTTCGATTTCCTTGGCAATGGTCACACCGTCATTGGTGATGAGGGGTGAACCAAAAGATTTTTCCAGAACAACATTGCGACCTTTAGGGCCCAAGGTTACCTTGACAGTATCTGCTAAAATATCCACACCACGAACCATTGCACTGCGTGCATCTGATGAAAATTTAATCTCTTTTGCCATCTTTAAACCTCTTTCTTCGATTTTTACTCAACAATTGCAAGAATGCTTGCTTCCCCAACAACCAAGAATTTCTCATCTTGATCTTTGACTTCAATGCCAGCATGACTTTCAACTAAAACCTTATCACCTGGCTTGACACTTGGTGCAACCAACTCTCCGTTCAACGTACGGATGCCTTGACCAACTGCGATGACTTTCGCTTCTTTTGTCGCGTCTTGCCCTGCACCAGCAATGACAAAGCCACCAACTTTCTGTTCTTTTTCTTCTACTTTTAAGACCACACGGTCACCTAATGGTTTTAACATCTTTTTCCTCCAAAGATTAAATTTTAGCACTCTACGATACCGAGTGCTAATCTATAGTTATTATTTTATCACTTGGTCAGAAATAGTCAAGAAAAAACTTTGCCGAATGACAAAGTTTTTGGGGGAAATTAATTGGAAACATTATTGAGCTAACTTCAATTTCTCTTCAAAATCATCAATAACCTTTTGCAAATTTAGTCTACCCTTGTAGATGCCATAGCCAAAGACTAGCATGGCAAGAATTCCCAAAACAGCTAAGATGACTCCTACGATGAAAAGAAGCAGATTGGTTCGATGAAAGAGATAGATCAGGACAAAACTGATTACTTCCTTTCAAAAAACGAAGGTAGCCTCATGAAATACCTTCGTTTCTGTAAGTCTTTATTCAAATACAAATTGATTGTGGTAGAGCTCCGAATAGAATCCGCCCAGTTGCAACAGCTCCCTGTGATTGCCTCTTTCAATGACTTCCCCATCTTTTAAGACAATAATCTGGTCCGCATTCAATATAGTCTTTAAGCGGTGAGCGATGACAAAGCTGGTTCGACCTGCCACAATGGCCTCCATCGCGCTCTGGATCTTGCTCTCGGTTACCGTATCAACATTAGAGGTGGCCTCATCCAAGATCAGCACTTGAGGATCCGTCAAAAGGGTTCGAGCGATTGAAATCAATTGCTTTTGACCTGTTGAAAAGATGTTTTGATCATCATCTACGATTGTGTCGTATTTATCAGGCAAGCTTTCAATATACTCGTGAATATGGGTGGCACGCGCAGCGATTTCAACCATCTCCTGACTTGCATCTGGCACTCCAAATCTAATATTGTCTCGAATGGTTCCGCTGAACAAGACAGAATCTTGCAAAACGATACCGACATGACTGCGCAAGCTATCCAAGTCATAGTCTCGGATATCGCGTCCGTCAAATTCGATGCTGCCCTTATCCACATCGTAAAAGCGATTGATCAGGTTCATAATAGTCGTCTTGCCTGACCCTGTCGGTCCTACAACAGCAATCATCTTCCCTTTTGGCGCTGAAATGGAAACATCTTTCAAAATCGGTTTGCCTTCTACATAAGAGAAATCCACATGCTTTATCTCGACGCCTTCTTTCAGCTCGGTAAAGGCCGGAGCATTCTGTGGACGCACTTCCCCAGGCGCATCAAACATTTCCTGAATCCGATCCGCGCCAGTGAAAGCCAGCTGCAGACTTCCCCAGCTTGCCGCAACCTGAATGATAGGCTGATAGTATTGTTGAGAAAACTGTGTAAAGGTTGAAATCAGACCAATGGCTACTGAGGTCTTCACATTAGGATCATTGAGCATAATGGCTGAACCCACAAAAATCACGATAGCCGTATTGATCAGGCTCATTCCGTTCATGACAGGAAAGAGCAAGCCAGCAAAAGCGCGTCCTTTAAAGGTTGCTGACCGAACCTTATCATTTTGCTGGACAAAGCCTTTGATAACTTCGTCTTGCATTCCCTGCACAATAACTGCCTTCTGGCCGGAAATCGTCTCATCCATGTAAGCATTGAGCTGACCGACTTCTTTTTGCTGCAAGTCTGTGTACTTGCGAGCCAGCTTGACGATGGATACCAAGACAATGATGGCTACTGGCGTACTGGCAATCGTCACCCAAGCTAAAGTCGCATGCCGCATAAACATGATGATAATCAGGCCGATGTAGAGAGCGATATTGCTCATCACTTGGACTAGACTCTCGTTGAAAGCCTGCAAGATATTATCCAAATCACTGGTAAAACGCGACAAGATATCCCCGTCTTGATGGCGGTCAAAGAAGGAAACGGTCAAACGAGCCAATTTCCCAAAGAGACCCTTACGCATTTCATTGGTTGAGTAAGAAATGATCCGACTCATCAATAGCATGTAGATCAAGCTAGATAGCGAAAGGAAAATGAAAGCCAGCGCCAAATTCCACATGATTCCTTGGAAAGCGGCAAAGGCTGAAACATCACCTGAAGCAAGCTTGCCACTCGCAAAAGCACTACCCAACTCCACCAGCTCACTGATGGCTAGACCTGTAAAAATCGGAAAGAGAACCTGTAAAACCGTCGAGATGACAATCATAATCATGACGACCAAAAAGGCCAGTTTATACTGTTTAAAATATTGCCAGAAAAATTTTGCTGTTTTCATCTTAGTCCTCCTTTCCTTTTTGAGTCTCATAAATTTCTCGGTAGACATCATTTGTAGCAACCAAGTCTGCGTGTCTACCTTGCCCAATCAAGCGCCCTTGATCTAGCACCAAAATCTTGTCCGCATGAACAACGGAGCTAATCTTCTGGGCAATGATGATGGTCGTTGTTCCCTTCAAATCCTTGTTCAGCGCCTCTTGAACCAGTTTTTCGGACTTGGCATCCAGAGCGGAAGTCGAGTCATCTAGGATAAGAATATTGGGATTGCTGACGACACCACGCGCGATGGACATTCTCTGCTTTTGTCCGCCAGAGAAATTATTTCCCCGTTCTTCGACTTGGCTGTTGTAGGTATCTTCCATGCGATTGATAAACTCGCTTGCCTGAGCAATTCGCGCCGCCTGTTCTAATTCTGGCAGGCTAGCATTTTGCTTTCCTTGGCGCAGATTGTCCGCAATCGTCCCCTTAAATAAAATAGCTTTTTGCAGAACGATAGAGACATTTTTTCTTAGCAAAGCTTCACTAATCTCTCGCAAGTCCTTGCCACCAATTTTGATGGAACCTTCTTGAGGATCAAAAAGACGCGGAATGAGCTGAGCCAGAGTTGATTTTCCTGCTCCTGTCGCTCCGACAACACCAATCATCTCTCCTGGTTTGACTTCAAAGCTAATATCCTTGAGCATGGGCTCTGTATCTGTCGGATAGGTAAAGGTCACATGGTCAAAGACCAGACTACCTTCCAGATCTTCTTCAACTTCATGCTTGAAGGTCATCGCTGGCTCTGTATCCAAGACCTCCTTGATCCGCCGAATCGATACCATTGCACGCGTAACGGTATTGCCCAGAAAGCCAACCATGATGATGGTAAACATAATTTGATTCAAATAAGAAATGAAAGAGACAATCGAGCTAACCAAGCCTGGATCCATCTGTATCATGCTAGACAAGAGCCACATGGTCAGATAGACAGCCCCGTAGCCGACGATCATCATCATTGGTTGAACGATCGAAAAGGCGTATCCAATAAAGAGATTTTGCTCCAAAAGTTCATCTGAAACTTGCGTAAATTTCTGATACTGTTCTCTCTCCTGCACGAAAGATTTGACGACACGGACGCCACGCAGGTTTTCTTTGGCAATCGAATTGATCTTTTCTAAGAGGACTTGGAATTTGGCAAAGCGTGGACCCATCAAGCCCATCATTACTCCTGTCAAAAAGAAGACCAAAAAGACCATCAAGACAATGACCCACCACAAGGAAGGAATGGTCACCACCGCCAAAATAAAGGAACCTAAAAATAAAATAGGCAGGCGGAATAAAATCTGAAACATCATCATGACCAAATTTTGTACTTGGTTGATGTCGTTTGTCATTCGGACGACGAGATTCCCCGCATTGAACTGTTCAATATTGGCATAAGAGAAGGTCTGGATTTTCCGAAAGGTCTTTTCCCGTAAATCTGACGACACACCTTGGGAAATATAGGCTGCTAGAGTCACATTTGCCCCGCCAGCGAGCAAGCCAACAAGACCAAAGCCTAGCAACCATGCCCCCAAACGATAGATTTCTTGCCGATTTCCTGCCAAAAGAGCATTTAAGACATCTTTGAGATACAGGGGCTGCAACAGCGAGCTAGCCAGCATCAGCGATGTCATAAGAAGAGATAGAAAGATAAATAATTTATAGGCTGATAAAGCTTTTCTGAACATAATTCCTCCTCGTAGATTTTTAACTTTGTTTAGCTTCCTTACTATATCACACATAAAAACAATGTCAAGTAAGAAATTTCAGTTATTATATGGTACAATATAATAAATAACTCTAAATTGATTGAGTCCTTTTATAGGTCTCGTACAAGGAGAAAAGATGGATAAACAACGAATTGCTGTGGTTGGCCCCGGTTCTTGGGGAACGGCTCTATCGCAAGTCCTCAATGATAATGGCCATGAAGTCCGGATTTGGGGCAATATTGCAGAGCAGATTGACGAGATCAATAACCAGCATACAAACAAACGCTATTTCAAAAATGTGGTTTTAAGCGAAGAAATCAAGGCTTATCATGACTTGAAAGATGCTCTAGAAAACGTAGATGCTGTGCTTTTTGTCGTGCCGACTAAGGTGACCCGTCTGGTAGCCAAACAAGTTGCGCAAACCTTGGATCACAAGGTAAAAATCATGCATGCATCCAAGGGACTGGAGCCTAACAGCCACCAACGGATTTCGACTATTCTGGAAGAGGAAATCCCTGCAGACTTGCGTAGCGAGATTGTCGTTGTTTCAGGTCCTAGCCACGCTGAGGAAACCATCGTCCGCGACATTACCCTGATTACCGCAGCATCTAAGGATCTTGAAACAGCTAAATATGTGCAGGAACTCTTCAGCAACCATTACTTCCGCCTCTACACCAATACCGATGTCGTCGGCGTAGAAACAGCAGGTGCTCTGAAAAATATCATCGCAGTTGGAGCCGGAGCTCTCCACGGACTGAGCTATGGTGACAATGCCAAAGCTGCCATCATCACACGCGGTCTGGCTGAAATTACCCGACTTGGTGTCAAACTGGGAGCCAACCCTCTGACTTACAGCGGTCTTTCTGGTGTCGGCGACTTGATTGTCACAGGAACTTCTGTCCACTCTCGCAACTGGCGGGCCGGCGATGCGTTGGGTCGTGGCGAGAAACTGGCTGATATTGAAGCTAATATGGGCATGGTTATCGAAGGAATCTCTACAACCAAGGCAGCCTACGAACTGGCTCAGGAGCTCGGTGTCTACATGCCAATTACCCAAGCTATTTACAAGGTCATCTACGACGGCCATGATATCAAAGATGCCATTCATGATATGATGAGCAATGAATTCAAAGCTGAAAATGAGTGGTCTTAATTCATAGTATTTTTTATAAAGGAGAAATTTATGTCAAAAGTCAGAAAAGCAGTCATCCCTGCAGCCGGTCTCGGAACCCGCTTCTTGCCAGCCACTAAGGCACTGGCCAAGGAAATGCTGCCAATCGTTGACAAACCAACTATTCAGTTTATCGTCGAAGAAGCTCTCAAATCTGGAATCAAAGACATTCTAGTTGTCACAGGGAAGTCAAAACGCTCCATCGAGGACCACTTTGACTCCAACTTTGAATTAGAATACAACCTCAAAGAAAAAGGCAAGAACGACTTGCTCAAGTTGGTGGATGAGACCACTGGTATTGGTTTGCATTTTATCCGTCAGAGTCATCCACGTGGACTAGGGGATGCTGTTTTACAAGCTAAAGCCTTTGTCGGAAATGAACCTTTTGTGGTCATGCTAGGTGATGATTTGATGGACATTACCAATGACAAGGCAGTGCCACTCACCAAACAACTCATGGATGACTACGCAGCAACCCACGCATCTACCATTGCAGTTATGCAGGTTCCTCACGAAGAAGTCTCTGCTTATGGCGTTATTGCACCGCAAGGCGAAGGCGTCAATGGCCTCTACAGCGTTGAAAAATTTGTTGAAAAACCAGCACCAGAGGATGCGCCAAGTGATTTGGCGATTATCGGACGCTACCTGCTAACACCAGAAATTTTTGAAATCTTGGAGAAACAAACTCCTGGTGCGGGCAATGAAATTCAACTGACTGATGCCATCGATACCCTCAACAAAACTCAGCGCGTCTTTGCCCGTGAATTCAAAGGCGACCGCTATGATGTCGGCGACAAGTTTGGCTTCATGAAAACTTCTATCGATTACGCCCTCAAACACCCTCAGGTTAAGGATGATTTGAAGCAATACATTATCGATTTAGGCAAAAAATTAGATAAGAAAACGAAGAAATAATAGAAGTGCACAAGCAATAGATTAGCTGATGCATCAGCTTTTAACACTATACAGAAAAAACACCTAGATTTACTAGGTGTTAGATTGAAGAAAAAGTCCATTTTGGACAATTTCTTCAATCTTTTTCTTTTGCTGGATAAAGTAAAAAAACTCTTAAAAATAATATCACATCGACATCTCTAAGAGTTTTCACTATATGGTAATCAACCTCTATCAGCAATAGAAAAATTGCTGACAGAGGTTGGCAACATTTTGGAATACCACTTTAAAAAGCGGTATTGAGTTCATTTCTCAAAAAATTGGTCGTTGAAAAGTCAGAAAAATCAAAATAGCTGCTAATCCAAGGTAGGCTACCAGTGCTAAAAACCGTTGAGTCTTGCTAAAAGCGTAGCGCTCTCCCGATACTGGTAAGATCACAGCTCCTAAAGCTCCACCGACTAGACCACCCAAGTGGCCTGCAAGACTAATTCCCGGTAAAAAACTCATGACCAAATTAACAGCCAGCAGGCTCATATAGGACTGACCCAGCTGCTGTAGATAGTAGTTCCGAGTAGCAAAACGAAGCACAACAACGGAAGCAAAAAGGCCGAAAAGAGCAGTAGAAGCCCCAGCTGCCAAGCTATTGGGTGAAAAATAGACCACGAATAAATTCCCCATCACGCCTGACATCAGTATAGGATCAAGAATTTCCAAGAGCCAAAGATAGCCTCAATCTGTCGACCAAGAAAGTAGAGCGTCAGCATGTTGACCACAAAATGCTCCAAGCCAATATGGATAAAAATAGCAGCAAAAACCCGCCAAAACTGCTCCGGCAGCGCTTGAATCGTGTAACCGTGCACGGCTCCAAAGTGATACAAGGCTTCGGAACTGCTGTATTGAAAACCGTAAGAAAGAAACATCAAGACAAAAACAAGGCTCGTTAGGATAAGCAGGATGCTTGTCACAGGATAGTCTCTATCAAAGATTTGTTTCATAAATGAGTAACTCCTTTACTGCGACATCATGTTGAGCTGGTGTAAATTCTGCCTGTTGGACTGCATAAATAGTGCTGATGGATGCTCCTTCATAATCAGCCAGATAGCGGTCATAGTAGCCGCCTCCGTAACCAATCCGAAAGCCTTGAGAATTAAAGACCACACCCGGCACATGAATCAGATCAATCTCCGTCTTCTCCACAGCCTCTTCACTTATTGGCTCCAGCAGACCAAAAGAGCTTTTTTGTAGGCGACTTTTATCATAGTCCACAAATATCATCCGACCTTGGCCATAGGTTTTGGGCACCAAAACCCGCTTGCCATCCAACTGAGCCTGCTTGATAAAGGCTGCGGTAGAGACTTCATGCGGCATAGAAAGATAGGTAGCGATAACCTGAGCGTTTTGATAAGCTGCTGAATTGAGCAAGTGTTGGGTTAGCCAGTTATCTGCCTGCTCTTTTTCTTTTCCCGACAGTTTCTTCATTTGCTTTAGTACAGTTTGTCGTAGTTCTTTTTTCATGCGGCTCACCCCACCTTTTTTATCTTTCGTTGATTTTATAATCTAGGAATTTCCCAATCTTTTCAATAGCAAAGGGCAGTGTTGCCTCGTCCGGTGTCATCTTGGGATGATGGAGGGCATAGGGACTATCCACTCCCAGCCAGAACATGACGCCCTTGACCTTGCTGAGCAGATAACCGAAATCCTCGCCTGTCATAGCCGGCTCAATATCAATCAGCTGCACTCCTTCTTCCTTCTGGAAAAAGTCCATCAATTCGTCAGCTAGGTCAGGATGATTTTCTACAGGCAGATAACCACCTTGCTTGAGTTCCAAGTCCAATTCCAGACCGAAACTTTGGGCTATGCCCTCTGCTATTTCCCGTAAGCGTTTCTGAGTCAAGAGGTTCATCTCCTGAGTCAGAGTCCGAATGGTGCCATGCAAAAAGGCCGTTTCTGCGATGACATTGTTGGTCGTGCCAGCATGGAGCGAACCAAAGGTTACAACCGCCCCCTCGATAGGATTGACATTGCGACTGACAATGGTCTGCACCTGGGTGATAAAGTAGCTAGCCGCAACCAAAGCATCGTTGGCTTCATGAGGAAAGGCCGCATGACCTCCTTTCCCCTTAAAGGTCAGCTTAACTTCACAGGTACCAGCAAAAAGCGTTCCTCTGTTAGTGGAAATCTCACCGACCTTGAGGTCAGGTCGCACATGGAGACCATAAAACTCATCTGGCAGCCAGTCGCCAAACGCACCGTCTTCGTACATGAGCATACCGCCAGCTTCGTTTTCCTCAGCAGGCTGAAAGAGAAAGAGCAGATTGTGGGTAGGCTGAGCGCGCACAGCTTGCTCCAGCAGGCCTAGAGCGACTGTCATGTGCATATCGTGTCCGCAGGCATGCATCCGGCCTTCATGGGTACTGGCAAAGTCCAGTCCTGTATCCTCCACAATCGGCAGACCATCAATATCTGTCCGCCAGCCAATCGTCTTATCCGGTGAACTTCCCTTGATAAAGACCAAAATACCCGTCCGCCAAGTTCGGATTTCCACAAAGTCTAGACCTGCTGTCAGTCCATCAATGACCTGCATCAGGTAGGCATGAGTCTTGTATTCTTCCAGACCGATTTCCGGTATCTGGTGTAAATCGCGGCGAATGTTCAGATAATCAATCATTGTTTCTTTCCTTTAAAATCCTGTCAGAGCAAACAAAGAGTCAGACCGCCCCTGATGCAATTCAAGGGCGGCAGTATCCTGTTAACCAAAATTAGAGCGTACGCAGAGCATCTTCCAGGGCTGTCTTCTGCTGGGTCTTTTCGTCAATGGTCTTGATAACCCGTGCCGGAACGCCAGCAACTACTACATTTTCCGGAACATCCTGAGTCACAATCGCACCAGCTGCAACAACGGAACCACTACCAATTTGTACACCTTCAATGACAACCGCATTGGCACCAATCAGCACATTGTCTCCAACCCGAACTGGCTCAGCACTAGCAGGCTCAATGACTCCTGCCAGAACCGCACCAGCACCGATATGACTGTTTTTGCCAACAATCGCTCGGCCACCCAGAATGGCACCCATATCAATCATGGTTCCAGCACCAATTTCCGCACCGATATTGATGACTGCCCCCATCATGATGACAGCATTGTCGCCAATTTCGACTTGGTCACGGATAATAGCACCCGGCTCGATACGGGCATTGATGTCGCGCTTGTCCAGAAGCGGCACCGCTGAATTGCGGGCATCCTGCTCTACGACATAGGTCTTATTTTCCTCTAAGTTCGCTAGGAGTGGCTTGATTTCTTCCCAGTCTCCAAAAAGAACATTGCCTAACTTCACAACAGACCAAGGAATCGAACCGTGCAATTCTCCATCAAAGGTTACCTTGACAGGAGTTTTTTTCTTGGCATCAGCGATAAATTTGATAATTTCTTGAGCATTCATTTTCGTAGCAGACATGGCGTCACCTCTTTGTTCTTTCTATTCTTTGTTGGGAGAGGAAAACTTCCTATCCTATCTCTTTTATTTCTCTATTATAACATAATTCGGCTATGCAGTTGTGACTTTATTAGCAGCTAGTAGCTATTTAGACTCTTGAACTTTATTCAGATGAAATTGTCCGTCCTTATCTCTTTTTCCCATCTTTCTATCCTTGTCTGTTTAAGAAAAAATTCCGCGCTCTCCAGTCTAGGCTCTCAGACTGTGCTTGTCATCATACTTTTTAGACGGTAAAGCCCATTCACTTCGTAAAAAAACAAAGAAACTGTCATATTGTCCGTGGTTGAATATTCAAGAAGAAGTGAATCAACTTTGCCCTTAACTGGTTTATGAGCATAAATCCTCTTAGGCATCCCCAGTTCTTCTATGGCTTGCTTGACTTCCATTCCTTCTCGATCACTTTTGGGAATGAGCGACCGATAATCATCAACTGTCTTCGTAATCGATGCCTCAGCATTCTGGAGGAAATCGGCAGATACCGTAGAGAGCTCCATTCCTCCTCCAGTACTCCTAAGATGCATATTAACAACTCCTTTTCTTCCTGTTAGCTTGTATGAAAGCAGCACCAGTTGACTATCTTCCACGCGATTATCCACACTCCCAGAGCTGGCTTTCCCATACTTCTCAACGATATCCTCTGGAGACATATTGGGTTGGTTCATGGTTTTAATCAATTCTAAAATCTCTTCGAATTGAAAATCGACCTCTCGATTCTTTTCAATAAAAGCTGAATTCCCCTCCGTCAGGATCTCTATCTTATTTTCTGATTCTGTCGGAACAGTATTAACAGACGATACAGCCGATTGATTTCCTTCTGACTTAAAAGTTGGTCGCATATACATCATCAAGAAGCTAATCAGTCCCACTAGACCTGCGGCAATCAGTAAGAGTGAAGCATAACGTGATAGCCAAGACTTTGCTAAAAACTGGCCATTAGGATTGACTGCTGACTCTGTTCGCCGCTTTTCTTTACTTGAAAACTCAAAACCCGACTCTCGAGAGCCATCATTAGAGAAGGCTCTCTGCTTTTTTTGGTCTAAACTTGACCTTTTTCCCCATTCTCTTTGGACTTTTCTTCCTTTTCCCATCCTCATCTCCTCCAAGGAACCTAAGTTCCTCTTGTTTTTCTAGTAATTCCTGTCTTTCCGCTAAAAACAACTTCTGCTAAATAAGCCAAGCTCTAGCACCAAGCACGTCCTATCAATAAATACTCTTCCGAGTCAACTCATAGTCACCTGTTGGACTTAAGACAAACTCTAAATAGAGATATCTTCCATCTTTTAGTTTATATTTGATGTAAACTGTCGTTTGATTCTTATAGTCCGCCGACTTATTGATAACTTGTGGCACACCAAATCGTTCTAATACTGCTTGTAAATTTTTACTTGGTGCTGATTTATCCACAGTAAAATCCTGAAAATCTTCCTCAGTCCATAAATCCGAATGAGTTGATTGAGACTGGCTAAGCAATCCTTCCCCTCGAATTGTATTCAGCCAATACTGATCTCCGATAAGGTTGAAATAGAACTTGACAATTTGTCCTCCACCTGATGAGAGATAAAAAAGGTAGAGAGCCTTTTCTTCTCCATCTTTGGCCACACTTCCCGAACTTGCTTTTCCATATCGTTCAACAATTTCCTCTGCTGTCGGAGACAGTTGCTCACTCGCCCCTTGCACAGGCGAAGAAACCTGCAGAGCTAGGACATCCTCGAAAGTCCAAGTCATATTTTCTGGCCCCTTATCAGCACTAGAAGCCGACGATGCCGACTCCTGTGGCTCCGAAGCTTCCCATTCGCTAGACGAGTCTGCAACGTAAGCAGAAGCTATATTTTCTTGGCTCGATTCCCAGCTTATTTGGTCAATACTTCTGTCATGAGTGCCCATATTTGAAAGAAAACGATAGAGCAAAAGAAGGGCTAATGATAGCAAGACCAGACTCGCTAAAGTAGCAACTAGAGACTTAACATTCCCCTTCTTTCTTGTTCTAAGCCTACTTGATTTCCAACCAGTTTTAACTCCAAACTGATTCTCTCCTAGCTTTTCTTTCCTTGCTTCTTCCTTTGTCTGTTCGAGGGCAGCTCCTCCCCGTTCCCGCTGATTCTTGACCGACGAAGTGTTTCTGGCTTTAAACTTGGATTTGTGCTCCCGCCTCAATGCTTCTAAATTTCTATCTTTCACCTTTTCACCTATCAACTAAATACTTGATTGCTCATTCCCTTTCTACAAACGGCTGATGCTCCTGCTAGGCAAGCGCTACTGAGCACCTGCATCTCCCGCTTCATTTCCCAAACCCGAACTATCTGTTAATTGATAGCTCTGAGACTTATTATTTTCAAAAGAAAAACCGGCTTCCTGCCCATCCTCTAAACGGTAATAAATCGATAGAGTAGCATTGCCAAAGATTCCCCCATTCCAATCAAGGCGCTCTGGAAGTCCCAACTGACTGACAATCTCTTGATAGGCCTTCCCTTTCTCTATACCAGCAAGTTCTTGACGAGTAAGTTGAGCATTTCGGTTTGGCAAATGCGCACTACTGAGATGAGCACATTTTAGGGATTCCAACTTAAGAGTTTCAGAAGGACCAAGATAGCTTTTAAAAGAGAGGTTAACTTTCGCCTCTGTCCCTGCTTGTGAATAGTTTAAATCTATTGTCTTGATTAGGTCATCTTGGTTCGTTTCCCTACCAGACTCAGCTTTCCCTAACTTTGCAACCACCTCGTCGACCTTTGTCAGATTTGGAACCGATGAAGTGAAGTCTGAGAATAAAGAAGTGATATCATCATAGGTGATATGAAACTGATACTCCTCTTTCTTAGCAATCCATTCTGGACGATTATCAGATTTTAAATCTTGATCCTTTCCATATGAGTCTAACATACGAGAAATAGCTGCAGCTTCTTCCATGCGTTTTATATCATCATTCTTTTTCCACTGCTCTACTATGCTATACATTGAGGCTATAATCCCCAAACTAGAAAGTAGCATCACCCTTATCTTAGAAAAGATTCCTCGTTTTTTCTTCCTAAACTCTACTTTATCTGTCTCTCTAGCAAGCTCATTGGAGCTTATTCGCGGAGAAAGCTTGGTCTGCTTTGCTTCAGTTACAAGGCCTGACATCGGCTGGCTAGCTTGATTTCCACGAAGGACTTGGTTTTGTTTTTTAGCTTTCAGTGATTCTAAGCTAGAAATAAGGCGCTTCAGCTCTCTCTGCTTTAATTCCAACAAATTCTGTGATAGAAGCGACAGAGGCTCCTTCACCTGCTGAGCTCCTTCTAATTGCTCAGAAAACACCGGCTGGTCTTGAGAACTTGGTTTAGCCCCATAGCCGGTTTTGTCCTCTATGGAAGAGACGGCAGACGACTCATTGCTTGAGCTCTCTATTGGAAATACCACTTTTGATGGAGACGAACCTGAAGGACGAGTTTGATTTTCTTCTGCCCCTCCCTGAGCTTCTTGCAATCCCGCAGACGGTTTGATATGTTTGTCTCCCTTGGTTTTCCATTTGGATAGAAAGGATGGTTGGCTATCTGTTGACTTTTTCGTTTGGGCCTTCTTGAATTTTGATTGATGTTTCTGCCTCAAAGCTTCCAGATTTCTCTTTCCCATAACCCCTCCTCATCTATTGGCTCTTCTATCATTAAAAAGACGACTCGTCTAACAGTTCACAATGCTTCTTCGCTGAATGCTGCTATTCTCTTTTCTATAAAAAACACCGTTAAGCAGTCAAATAGCTGCACAAACTATCAGGATGGCTCCTTTTATAAAACAACTATTTGAAGACAGTAGCCTAAAACTTGTCATGCTAATATAACTTTATTCCAGTATATCATATTTTGAACCGGCTTAGCTTGAAAGTACACAAGCAAAAAGGCACGAACTCTCGTCCGTGCCCACAAAACCAACTATATATGACCATTTTTATTTCACTTTTTCAGCCAAAATACGACCGCTGTTGGCATCAATAGTCATTTTAATTTTCTATTCTATCACAGACAAACGCTTCTTAATCATCTCCTTTTTTAGCTAAGAGAAAGTTTCCATCTGCCTGCTTTATAAAGACTAACTTATAATCATCAGAACTTGACGTAGTAAATCTAATCGTCATTTTAGTAGCTATTTCATGAGTTTTATAAGCTTTATCTGCGGACATTGACAAAGACGAAATAGCATGCCCCTTTAAAACCTCCTTATAAGAGATTCCATCCTTTCCTGTTTTTGGATCTCCTACTTTCAACTTATCATAATAATCAGAAGTCATAGGATTCATTTTAGCTTTTTGGGAGTCCCCTGAATAAGAAATGTCTTGTAGATAGTAGCTATCACCTGCTTTTCTAAAAGTAAGGTTTATTTTACGAACTGTGTGATAATCAAAATCTTCATCCTCCTGGCGATCTTTATCCAACTCACCCCACTCTAAATTAATTCTGTCCCTTTGAAACGAACCTTTTAAGGCCTTTCCATGCTTATCAAGAACATCTTCAATGGAAGTCCCTAAATCTGGCTCATCAAATATGCCGAACTTAAGCTCAGTAAGATCAGCGATATCCCAACTAAAATCTGTCTCTTCTGGGTTGATAAACTTATCAGCTACATCCCTTTTTGATACACCTGTATCAGTCCTTGGTCTGAGGATTGGGTAGAGATGCTTGGTTACATTCATAACACCTACAGAATGGCCAAAAAATAGACCAACAATAAGTCCTAAAACCGCAAAAGCAATGATACCAGTAAGGAGTAGCCCTTTTCTAGGCCTCTCGTGATCACGCTTTACCAGCACATCGAACTGTACCTGTGATTGATTCATGTTCATCATTCATACATCTCCTCTAAATTAATAACGTTCCGAACCAATGTATAGGAAATCCCCATTTGGTTGTGCTAAAAATCGCATTGTCTTATAATCTCCATCAACTTTATAAGATACAGTTGCAAGCAATCGAGTAGATTTATAGCTATCATCAGCAGCATCCCTTTCTGTTTCAATTCGAACAGACTGTCTATGCTTCTTTAATAATTCAGCTAAAGATGTACCACCTTTACCTGTCTGTACATTTCCTTTTCTCAGACTTTTATACTCTTCTGTTGTCAAATTAAGATCTTCTGCGGTATCATTCTCATCTTCATCCTCCGAATTCTCGTCAGGATAGAATTCACTCAATTCATAAGCATACACAGACTTCAAGTAATAATTTCCATCAACTTTTTCAAAAAACATAGAAACACTTTGTTCTTTTGAAGACTTTGATCTCCTCCAAGAAAGAGTAATCCCTTTCTTTTCATATTCTATACTAGAAGCTAATCCATAGGTATTAACAATCTGATCTGCTGTTAATCCACGATCATTCTTATTGTTATAACTCAACAAACCAAGATCTTTGAGAGTCCAAGTAAATACGACCCTGTCTTTATCTGTAATAAAACCAGTTCTTGTATCTTTAGCCTCTTTCTCGGCACGTTCTAGTCGCTTAGAGCGTTGGATGTCTGCTTCGGACTTGGATGATTGTCCCCAAAGATAGCCTGCACCTCCACCAATCAATCCACCAATACAGATAGCAAGGATTGAAAAAAAAATAAGTTTAGCCCAACCAGATTTAGACTTCAGTTGAAAATCTTGAGGGCTCCCCTGTTGAAAGGCCGAATTATTTTCTTTTTGAAAAGGTTGTTGAATATTTTGACCTTCTTGCGATTTAATAGGCATCTTATCTTCTGTTGTCATAATATCTCCTTTACTAATCTCCTTTGCCCGGCATCTCCTACTTTTCGTGACCAAAGTTTAACGCGCAAAGTATAAATATAGTAGTTCTACTATATCATAAAACGATATAATCCGCCAATACTCCTGTAGTTAAAGATAGCTATATAAAAAGCGATCTATTTCTAGATCGCTTCATCTGTTCATTAGAGGCGTGCATTCAATTCTGCACCAAGCTCTTCAAAACCTGGTTTGCCCAGCAAGGCAAACATATTTTTCTTGTAGGCCTCAACACCTGGTTGGTCAAATGGGTTGATCGCATTCAAGTAACCTGAAAGAGCGATGGCCAATTCGAAGAAGTAGATAGTGTAACCAAGAGTGAAGGCGTCTTGCTCTGGAAGAGTCACGTACATGTTTGGTACATCACCATCTGTGTGGGCAAGAAGGACACCGTCAGTTGCTTTTTTGTTTACAAAGTCAACGTCTTTTCCTTGAAGGTAACCAAGTCCATCAAGGTCTTCTTCCAAAGTAGGAATAATCACGTTCTTGCGTGGTTTGTCAACACGGACAACTGTTTCAAACATGATACGAGTTCCTTCTTGGATAAATTGACCAAGTGAGTGCAAGTCAGTTGAGAAGTTTGCTGAAGTTGGGTAAATACCTTTTTGGTCTTTCCCTTCTGACTCACCAGCCAATTGTTTCCACCATTCTGAGAAGTATTGAAGTGATGGCTCGTAGTTTACCAAGATTTCTGTAGCGTAGCCTTTGCGGTAAAGGATGTTACGAACCGCTGCGTATTGGTAAGCTTCATTTTCAGCAATCTTGTCTGAAGTGTAGTCTTTACGAGCTGCGTTCGCACCTTCCATGAGAGCTTTGATGTCTGCACCTGATGCTGCGATTGGAAGCAAACCAACTGCAGTCAAGACTGAGAAGCGTCCACCGATGTCATCTGGAACCACGAATGTTTCCCAACCGTTAGCATCTGCTTCGACCTTAACAGCACCTTTTTGTCGGTCAGTTGTAGCGTAGATACGTTTGTTAGCTTCTTCTTGACCGTATTTCTCAACCAAGAGTTCTTTGAAGACACGGAAAGCGATAGCTGGTTCTGTTGTTGTACCAGATTTAGAAATCACGTTTACTGAGAAGTCTTTGTCAGCTACGTACTCTACCAAGTCAGCAAGGTAAGTAGATGAGATTGAGTTTCCTGCGTAAAGGATTTGTGGCGCTTTGCGCTCTTCTTTTGTTTGCAAGTTTGCAAAGTGGTGGTTCAAGAAGTCGATGGCTGCTTTGGCACCGAGGTAAGATCCACCGATACCGATCACAACCAAGACATCGCTGTCTGATTTAATTTGCTCCGCAGCCTTCAAGATGCGGTCAAATTCTTCGCGGTCGTAGTTTTCAGGAAGGTCCAACCAACCCAAAAAGTCGCTGCCAGCACCAGTTCCTTTGCGGATCAATTCGTCTGCTGCAGTTACTTGTGCTTGCATGTATTCCACTTCATGCGGGGCAACAAATTTATCTAAAACTTTTGAATAATCAAATTTAATATGTGACATGATATTCCTCCATTTTTTCTTCCACTCTATCATATCGCTTTCATACTTTTTTAGCAAGTAATTCCTTCAATGAAAACGCTTTAATATAAAATTTTGTTAATTTTTTTACAATTTTGCAAATCCTAGACTAGAAGCGAACGCAATCGTTTGCGCAATCTGCTATTATTACCAAAAAATTCCTGCTCTCAATTTCATGAGCAGGTTGAGAGGTTCAGCGTCCTTTGGACTTGATTCGGTTTACAAGGATTAACGTATTCCCACCTTAACTAAATATTAGTCAAGCAACTTAACACAGTAGCTGATTGGCTATTCTTTCGCTTTTCAAGCTTAGAAGAAAGCCTAATCAGCCTTGCGGGGGTGGAACTACGAACATAAGTTCTGTTCCACTCCCATCCACTGCTCTAAGATTCATCTGCGACTTTCAGTCTTGATCCATCAAGAGCAATAGAAAAGAGCACACAGTTCACTTCGCTTAGGGCTGCTGGATTCCTCCCCTGACCCGCTTCACGCAGAACTGTTGCTCCACTAATTAGTATAACACAAACTTTCTTTTTTGGCTAATTTTCTTTACTTTTTCCTGCGATTTCTGAAGAAGTTCTGCATAATCGCCGCACATTCTTCTTCTAAAAGGCCACTTTCAACCTCTACGCGGTGATTCAACCGCTCATCCGTCAGAATATCATAGAGACTGCCCCCAGCACCGAATTTCTGGTTTTTCGCCCCATAGATTACCTTGGGAATGCGAGCCAGACCGATAGCCCCGCTGCACATGACGCAGGGCTCAATCGTGACAAAAAGCGTCGTATTCAGTAGGCGCCAGCTATTTTCCTGCTGATTGGCCTCTTCAATCGCCATGATTTCCGCATGCATGACCGCCCGCTGCAACTCCTCACGCGCATTATGTCCACGCCCGATAATCTGACCATCCTTGACCAAGACACAGCCAATCGGTATTTCATCATTGGCGAGGGCAATCTCCGCCTCCTTCAGCGCCTCCCTCATAAATATTTCTTTTTCCTCTATCGTGTAGTCCATCTCTTCTCTCTTCCTTTTAGTTTCTTTGTTCATTATACCACAGGCAGCTTATGACTCACAAAAAAGCCGCCGATCGGGCGACTCTTATGGGAGATTATTATGAAAAAGTTTAGGAGGTTTAAACAAAGTTAGGAGGTCTTTGTTTATGCTTCTAGTATAGCTGGCCTATCTTAAATAAAGCTTAAGCTCTCTGAGTATTGATAATTTTAGCAATTTCTCCAACTTCTTGGGCAATATAGGTGGCTCCGGCTTCTTCCAATTCTTCCCTGCTACCAAAGCCATAAAGGACGCCGATAGAATCAAGCTTTTGCGCTTGAGCGCCAAGCACATCGTGCTCTCTGTCTCCAATCATGATGGTATGCGCCAAATCTGTAATCCCATTTTGCTCTAAGGCATACTGGATAACATCGCTTTTTTTACTACGTTTTCTGTCCATGGTCGCACCAGCAACAAAGTCAAAATAGTCATACAAATCAAAATGCTTGAGAATCTGAATGGAAAATTCTTCAGGCTTTGACGTAGCTACAATCAACTGTTTGCCAGCCTGCTTCAGAGAAGCTAGCAAGTCAGGAACGCCTGGATAGACCTCATTTTTATAAAGGCCTTTTTCAGAAAAGTACTCATGATAGTAGTCAATGGCCTTTAAACATTCTTCCTTAGAAAATCCATAAAAGCGCTCAAAAGAATCCTGCAAGGGCGGACCGATGAAGACTCTTAATGCTTTCTTGTCTGGTACTTGAATCTCATATTTTCCTAAGGCATAGGCCACTGAGTTGGTAATCCCTAGTTCTGAATTGGTCAAGGTACCGTCTAGGTCAAATAAAATCGTTTGATACATTTTTTCCTCTCTCTGCTTTCAAAAAGAGGCTGGTACAAAAGTCCTAGCCTCTCAATTGTCTTTGGATTGTCGAGCAAGACGCAGTGGTTGAGTGGGCTCTACTACGCTGATTTCATCAGCTTTTACAGCCCTACTCAACTGTGCGGAGGTGGGACGATAAAATCGAATTCTAACGAATTACCGATTTCTGTCCCACTCTCTTGTCTTCACTTGCTTATAAACTTGACCAAACACTTTCCAAAATATTGGTTTGCTCGCGACCTGGTCCGACTGAGAAAGTCGAAATGCGGACTCCAACCAGTTCGCTGACACGGCGAACATAATTGCGGGCATTTTCTGGCAGGTCTTCTAGACTGCGGACACCAGTGATGTCTTCTGACCAACCTGGCAATTCTTCATAGATTGGCTTGCAGCGCTTGAGTTGCTCCAAACTTGCTGGATAATGGTCGATTCGCTCCCCATCCAAATCGTAGGCTACACAGATTTTGACTGTATCTAGACCACTCAAAACGTCAATGGAGTTGAGAGAAAGGTTGGTAATTCCTGATACGCGGCGACTGTGGCGCATCACAACGGAGTCAAACCAGCCCACACGACGCGGACGACCAGTCGTTGTACCATATTCATGACCCACTTCGCGGATACGCTCGCCCACTTCATCAAAAAGCTCTGTTGGGAACGGTCCATCACCGACACGGCTCGTATAGGCCTTGCAGACACCAACTACCTTGTCAATCTTGCTTGGACCAACACCTGAACCAATCGTCACCCCACCAGCAACTGGATTAGACGAGGTTACAAATGGATAGGTCCCTTGGTCAATATCCAGCATAACGCCTTGTGCCCCTTCAAAGAGGACACGCTTGCCTTGATCCAGGGCGTCATTGAGAATGACTGATGTGTCGGTCACATACTGCTTGATTTGCTGACCGTATTCATAATATTCTTCAAAAATATCGTCAACGCTCATCGCTTGGCTATCGTACAATTTCTCAAAGAGGCGGTTTTTCTCAGCTAAATTCCGCTCCAAGCGCTCTCTGAAAATGTCTTTATCCAAAAGGTCAGCGATACGGATACCAACACGCGCAGCTTTGTCCATGTAGGCAGGACCAATTCCCTTGATCGTCGTCCCGATTTTATTGTCGCCTTTCGCTTCCTCTTGCAGGCGGTCCAGCTCGATATGGTAAGGCAGGATGACATGGGCACGGTCTGAAATGCGCAAATTATCTGTGGTAACACCTTCTTGGTGCAGATAAGCCAACTCCTTGACCAGAGATTTAGGATTGACCACCATCCCATTTCCGATCACTGAGATCTTTTCTGGGAAGAAAATTCCTGACGGAATCAAGTGCAATTTATATTTTTTCCCGTCAATCACAATCGTATGTCCAGCATTGTCACCGCCTTGGTAGCGGGCAATCACTTCAGCATTGGCCGAAAGGAAATCCGTAATTTTCCCTTTTCCTTCATCTCCCCACTGGGTTCCTACAACAACAACTGATGTCATAATTTCGTCTGAGCTACAAGAGCTCTTCCTTTCTTAATCTACAAGGCAGGAGTTTCACCTGCAAACGTATCTTACACTTTATTATAAGAAAATTTTGAATTTTTTTCAAGATCAGGTGTCTTTTAAATTTGGATTTTCACCTTTGAAAGCGAATAATTCTTTTTGGATTTTTCCATTTTCACGAAATATATCCAACAAATGGAAATAAAAGTTCGGAAATTCATTAAAAACGTAGTGAATAGTTGTTTTATGGCCTTTTTTATAATAGACTGAAAGTACTATACTAAGGACGGAAAAACATGATGACTATTGATCGTTTACTTGAAAAGTTAGACCCTACCAGCCCGATCTTACAGGCGACTTTTGGACTGGAAAGAGAATCCCTACGTGTGACAGAAGCAGGTACACTGGCTTCAACTCCCCATCCCAGCTCTCTGGGTTCTCGGAGTTTTCATCCCTATATCCAGACAGATTTTAGCGAGCAACAGCTCGAGTTGATTACGCCCATCGCCTCTTCAACTCAGGAGGCCCGTCGCCTACTGGGTGCCATCACCGATGTAGCTGGACGCTCCATTCCCCAAGATGAACTCATGTGGCCCTTGTCCATGCCTCCCCAACTCCGAGAAGACGAGATTGAAATCGCCCACCTCGAAAATGCCTACGAACTCCATTATCGTCAAGGTTTAGCAGAAAAATACGGCAAACGGCTCCAGACCATTTCCGGCATTCATTACAATATCGAGCTAGGAAAAGATTTGATGACGGCTCTCTTTGAGGCTAGCAACCTTTCTTCCTTCAAGGATTTCAAAAATGCCCTCTATCTCAAATTAGCTCGCAATTTCCTCCGTTTCCGCTGGTTCTTGACCTATCTTTATGGTGCGGCTCCACTGGCAGAAGCTGGCTTTTACGATGAGCCAGTTGAGGCTCCTGTCCGTTCACTCCGAAATAGCCATCACGGCTACGTCAATGACGAGCATATCCATGTGTCATTTCGCTCGCTGGAAAGCTATGTTTCGGACATCGAATCCTATGTCAAGTCTGGCGACCTAAGTGCGGAAAAGGAATTCTACTCGCCCGTGCGCTTTCGCGGTCAAAAACGAAATCGAGATTACCTAGAACAAGGCATTACTTACTTGGAACTGCGCTGTTTCGACCTCAATCCTTTCGACGTTTTGGGCATCAGTCAGGAAACCTTGGACACGGTCCATCTCTTTCTCTTGGCTCTATTGTGGCTGGATGATGTGACAGATAGCGATACACAGCTACAAGCGGCTCATGCTCTCAACGAGGCCGTTGCTCTGGCTCACCCCTTGACGCCCCTACCTGCAGAGGCCGACAGCTCTGCTATTCTCCAAGCTATGGAAAATGTGATCCAGCATTTCAATCTCCCTGCCTCCTACCGCCAATTGCTCGCACAAGTCAGAGCTACACTGGCTGAACCCAAGCTGACTCTGGCAGGGCAATTATTGCCTCATATTGAGAAGAACTCCCTCTCAGCATTTGGATTGGCAAAGGCTAAGAAATATCGAGATTACGCCTGGACTGCACCCTACGCCCTCAAGGGCTATGAAAAGATGGAGCTTTCCACTCAAATGCTTATGTTTGACGCTCTCCAGAAAGGCCTCCATCTCGAGATCCTAGATGAAAATGACCAATTTCTCAAGCTTTGGCACGGTCAGCATGTAGAGTATGTCAAGAACGGCAACATGACCTCCAAGGATAACTATGTCATCCCGCTGGCCATGGCCAATAAAACAGTCACCAAAAAGATTTTGGCTGCAGCTGACTTTCCTGTTCCTGCTGGGGCGGAGTTTTCTTCTCTTGAAGAGGGTCTGGCCTATTATCCTTTGATTAAAGACCGAAAAATTGTTGTCAAACCCAAGTCAACCAACTTCGGACTGGGCATCTCTATCTTCCAAGAACCAGCTAGTCTGGAAGCCTACCGCAAAGCTTTGGAGATTGCTTTTTCAGAAGATGCCGCCGTCTTGGTGGAGGAATTTATCGCTGGAACGGAATACCGCTTCTTTGTCTTAGACGGTCAATGTGAGGCGGTTCTCTTGCGCGTGGCGGCCAATGTTGTTGGAGACGGCCAGCATACCGTGAGAGAATTGGTTACCATCAAAAATGACAATCCCCTACGGGGACGAGATCATCGCTCACCGCTCGAAATCATTGAACTGGGCGACATTGAACTGCTCATGCTGAACCAGCAAGGTTATGGACCAGATGATATCCTGCCTGCTGGAGTCAAAGTTGATTTGCGGCGTAATTCCAACATTTCTACTGGCGGAGACTCGATTGATGTGACTGAAAGTATGCACCCGTCTTATAAGGAACTCGCTGCGGACATGGCACGAGCTATGGGAGCTTGGGCCTGTGGCGTTGATCTAATCATCCCTGACAGCTCTGCTATTTCCACCAAGGAAAATCCCAACTGTACCTGCATCGAGCTCAACTTCAACCCCTCTATGTATATGCACACCTATTGTGCTGAGGGGCCGGGGCAAAGTATCACCCCTAAAATACTGACCAAACTTTTCCCAGAAATGGATTGATAAAACAAGAATCGCAGGGTATTCCTTGCGATTTTTGCTTGCCCACTTGTGATAAAAAAGAACTCTTATGCTTACTTTTAGGAAAGGAAACAAAGCTCTTTCTTGATGAGGCAGGCATTCTCAATAAATCTAAAAACATATCTGAATATATAAAATCATTGCACTCTTTATCCTTCAAAAATCAGCTTTTATGTTAAAATAGAAATATCACATTGAGAAGAAAGAGAAAAGTCCATGTCGAGAAGAAGGAATAATTCTAACCAGCAGCCGGAATGGTTTAGCTGGATTTGGATACTTGCAATTATATTTGGTTCTGGAGTGGTAGCCAGCTACCTGATCCCCATTGCTATTTTGGGAGCTATTAGCTACGGAATCTATCGCTACCAAAGACAGAAAAGAGTTCGTATTGAAGCTAAACAAGCCAGCATTGGCCGTATTGAAGATTTAAAGGCAGAGATTGGTCAGGCGGACCGCCGTATTAAAGAATTAGAAAGCTACCAAGAATACGGCAAGAAGGAAGACTACCAAGACTTGGCCCTGCAAATTCTTCCCCAACTCACCTATATCAAAAACGTTGCTAAGGAATTGCGAGATGAAATTCCTGCATCTGTCTACCAGCGCATTCAGACTAAAGTTACTACTGTAACCGAGGAAATTGATAAACAACTGCAAAAGATTGAACGGGAGAAAAGGCAAAAAGAAGCGCAGCCAAAGAAAACGAGCCTAGAAGAGCTAGCTCCAGAATTGGTCGCTACGGTTCGCAATATTCAGATTGACCACGAGGCCATTCTTCAAAAAATCTCTCAATCCGAAAGCAACAACAAGGAAGAACTGACTGCCATTCATCAGTCCCAGATGGAGCACTACGAAGATATTTTAGAAGGCTACCTCAAAATCAAAGCCTCTCCCAAAGATTTTTACAATGCCGAGGAGCGGCTAGCCAAGGCTAAAGCAGCTATCGAGCAGTTTGACTTGGACCTAGACGAAGCACTGCGCCAGTTAAATGAAGCTGATTTGAGGGATTTTGACATTAGCCTGCGTATCTTAGACAAGGAAAAACAAACAGATACTGGCTTTTAAGCTAGAAAAACCAAAGGAGAAACTATGAGCCAAGAATTTAACTTTGACATTGATAAAATTGCCAATAATGCTATCAGCAAAAGCGACAAAACAACAGAAATCATCGAATCCAACACGACTCAAGAAAATGGCCAGCTAACTTTTCTGGAAAAGCTGACGCCTGAGCAACAGAATGCGATTACGGCCAAAGCTCCTCAGCTTGTGGATAATTTCGTATCGGACCAGAATGCCTTGCTGGACTTTGGCCAATCTGCTGTAGAAGAGGTCAACGGTACCGTCAATCGTATCTTAGCCGAGCAGAAAAAATTACAAATTCCCCAGGTAGATGAGCTCTTAAAAAACACTAACAAAGAACTTAATGGCTTTGTCGCAAAATACAAGGATGCTCAAGTAGCAGAACTGGACAAGAAGCCTAATTTCCTAGAAAAACTCTTCAAACAGAGCAAAAACACTCTTCAAGAATTCTATTTCGACTCACAAAATATTGAGCAGAAAATGGATGGCATGGCTGCAACCGTCGTCAAACAAGAAGATGTTCTGGCTCGTAACATCGTTTCTGCTGAAATGCTGATTGAGGACAATACCAAATCGATTGAAAACCTAGTCGGAGTTATTTCCTTTATCGAAGCTGCTCAGCAGGAATCCGGCAAACGAGCGCTCAAGCTGCAGGCTGAAGTTGCTCAGCTAGATATGACAACCGTTGACTATCAAGTCAAATCGCAAGAATTAGCCCGAATGACAGAGGTGGTCAATACCTTAGAGCAGCAACACACTGAATATGTCAGCCGTCTCTATGTGGCTTGGGCGACGACTCCTCAAATGCGTAATCTAGTCAAGGTTTCCTCTGATATGCGCCAGAAGCTAGGAATGCTCCGCCGCAATACCATTCCAACGATGAAACTGTCTATCGCCCAGTTAGGCATTCTCCAGCAATCCATGAAGTCTGGTCAAGTAGCTGACGCCATCTCTAATGCGAATAACGCTGCCCTGCAAATGCTCGCTGAGACCAGCAAGGAAGTCATTCCTCAGCTGGAGCGGATTTCCCAAAGCCCTACTATCGCGATTGAGTCTGTCACTAAGCTGGCAGAAAGCCTCGTCGCACAAAATCAAGGCATTATCGAAGCCATTGATAAAGGACGAGAAAAACGCGCTCTGCTAGAAGCGGCCGTCATCCAATCTGCAGAGACCATCAACAACTCTGTCAAACTGCGTGATCAAAAGATTATCCAAGCCCTGCTGGACCAAGGCAAGGAAGCCCAGAAAGAATTAACTTCAGAATAAGCAAAAGAGCCATCCAGGCTCTTTCAAATCGTAGACAAACATCAAAACTGATGTTTGTCTTTTTCTATTTTCAAAAATCTTTGTCCAAGAAGACAAAAATGCACTCAGCTCTTAGGAAAAATTGAGTGCATTTTTTGGAAAAGTATAATTCTTTACAGACTTTTGACTGCAGCAATGGCTGCATCATAATCTGGCTCGGTATTGATGTTGTCTACGTACTCAGCGTAGGTCACGGTGTTGTTTTCGTCTAAAACTAGGACTGCCCGAGCCAACAGGTGCCATTCATTGATGAGGACAGCATAGTCACGGCCAAAAGAATGGTCAAAGTAGTCTGATAGCATGACGGCATTTTCGATGCCTCCAGCAGCACACCATTTGCCTTGGGCGAAAGGTAGGTCAACTGAAACCGTGATAACAACGGTATTGTCCAAGTCAGAGAGTTCTTGATTGAAACGACGGGTCTGAGTTGAGCAGACACCAGTATCGATAGACGGTACGATGCTGAGGACTTTCTTTTTACCAGCAAAGTCAGCCAGAGTTTTCTTTGAAAGGTCAGTAGCCGTCAGGCTAAAATCGTGGGCGGTGTCTCCGACTTGCAATTGCTGACCCGTAAAGGTTACAGGATTTCCGAGAAAAGTTGTCATAGGAAGTCTCCATTCATGTTTGATAGCTCCATTGTACTGCGAATAGTGATTTTTTTCGAATAATTTGACTGAAAATTTGAGAGCGACTCCATGCGAAGCTTGTTTTTCAGAAATAAAGAGGTTAGGATTTTATCTTCCCAACCTCTTACCATTATTTAGACAGACCTTCTGCAATCTTTTCTAAATTATATTTCATCATGCTGTAGTAGCTATCTCCTTCTTCTCCTTTTTCTGCAACAGAGTCAGTGAAGATTTTAGCGTAGATTGGGATATTAGTGTCTTTAGAAACAGTCTTCATCGGACGGTCGTCTACACTTGATTCCACAAAGAGAGATGGCACTTTCGTCTTGCGTAGTTTTTCAACCAAGCTTTTAATTTGGTCTGGAGTTCCTTCTTCTTCAGTGTTGATTTCCCAGATATAGGCTGATGGCACATTATAGGCCTTAGAGAAGTACTTGAAGCAACCTTCGCTGGTTACAATCATTTTCTTCTCTTCAGGAATGTTGTTGAATTTCTCTTTAGCTTCCTTGTCCAAAGCGCTCAATTTTTCCACATAAGCCTTAAGATTTTTCTCGTAAGTTTCTTTGTTAGCCGGATCCTTTTCAATCAAGCGCTTGGCAATGTTTTTCGCATAGATAATACCATTTTCCAAGTTAAGCCAAGCATGCGGATCTTCTTTTCCTTTTTCATTTTGGCCTTCAAGATAAATGACATCAACGCCTTCGCTGACAGCGTAGTAGTCCTTGTTTTCTTTTTTCTTAGCATTCTCTACCAATTTTGTGAACCAAGCATTGCCACCAGTTTCCAGGTTAATCCCATTGTAGAAAATGAGATCCGCTTGGGAAGTCTTTTTGACATCTTCAGGTAGAGGCTCGTATTCATGTGGGTCTTGGCCGACAGGTACGATACTGTGCAAATTGATCTTATCGCCAGCGATATTCTTTGTAATATCCGCAATAATCGAGTTGGTCGCAACAACATTCAATTTTGAAGAACCAGTCTCGGTACTGCTTTTTTGACTAGAGCAGGCTGCTAGGCCGACAAAAGCCAGCAAAAGCAGAACTAAGAAACGACATTTTTTCATTGGAAATCCTCCATAAATATATTATTTTACTTTTCTTTTTAAATACCGCTGTTTTGGTGCGATAAAAAATGAAACCAAAAAGATCAGGGCAGAGGTTAGAACGATACTAGAACCTGCTGCAACATTAAAACTATAACCGATGAAGAGGCCTAAAACAGATGCACCAGCCCCCAAGGCAGATGACAATAAAATCATGGTCTTGAGACTCTTGGCATAGAGATAGGCTGTCGCAGCTGGTGTAATCAGCATGGCCACAATCAGAATCGTTCCGACACTTTGCATAGCTGTGACAGAAACCAAAGTCAAGAGAATCATCAGCAAATAGTGGTAAAAATTAACCTTCATTCCCATAGCTTGGGCCAAAAGCGGGTCAAAGGACGTCAGCAAAAGTTGCTTGAAGAAAATACTAATGACCAGCAGCACCAAAATACCCACGCCAATACTAATCCACATATCAAGGTCTTGTACCGCCAAGATATTCCCAAAGAGAATATGGAAGAGGTCGGTCGAACTCTTGGCAACGCTAATCAAAATGATCCCCAGAGCCAGGAAGGAAGAAAAAGTAATTCCGATAGCCGTGTCACTTTTGATAATAGAATTGCCCTTGATATAAGTGATAATAATGGAAGCTAGTAAGCCAAAGGTAATGGCACCGATGAAGAAATTAATCCCCAAAATAAAAGACAGGGCCACACCGGGCAGCACCGCGTGAGAGATGGCATCCCCCATGAGCGACATGCCCCGTAGAATGATAAAGCATCCAACGGCACCGGCCACCACTCCAATCACAATGGCCGTAATCAAAGCATTTTGCAGGAAATGAAAGTCATGTAATCCTTGAATAAATTCCTGAATCATCCTAGGCACCTCCATTCATAAAGAGCTGAGAGCCATAGGTCTTCTGCATATTTTCTTTGGTGAAGGTGCTCTCAGTTGATCCGAAAGCGACAACTTTTTTATTAAGTAACAAGACTTGATCAAAATAAGCGACCACCTTGCTCAAGTCATGGTGGACAATCAAAATCGTCTTCCCAGCTTTTCTTAGCTGACGGAGTGTTTTCATAATAATCTCTTCACTGACCGAGTCAATCCCAACAAAAGGCTCATCTAGGAAGATATATTTTGCCTCCTGAACCAAGCAACGGGCAATCAAGACCCGCTGGAATTGCCCACCAGACAACTGGCTAATCTGCCGCTCAGCAAAATCTTCTAAACCAACGATTTTCAAAGCCCGAGCAACCTTTTCCCAGTCAGACGCTTTGAGGCGTTGAAAGAGCTTGATCTTAGGATACAGACCCAAAGACACACACTCCTTGACCTTGATCGGAAAATTATAATCAATGTGAATTTTCTGCTCTACATAAGCAATCTTGTTTAATTCCTGCTTCATGGGTTTTCTATCCAGAAAAGTCTGCCCCTCACTCTCAACAATTCCTAACATCCCTTTTATGAGAGTTGACTTCCCAGCCCCGTTTGGTCCAAGAATCCCTGTGATAGTCGGTCCTTTTATTGTTAAAGAAATTGGTTCTAAGGCCAGTTGTCCTTGATAACTGACACTTAAATTTTTCATTTCAATCATTGTTACACCTCTTTTGTTTTAATATACATTAAAATGAAAATTAAGTCAAGTTAATTTTAAAAAATCCTTAGAATCAATATAGGAAATATTTGAAAAAAGGAGCTAATTTTGATAAGGTTATATCAAAAGCATGAAAGTGAGAACAAGATGACACGTTTACAAGATGATTTTTATGATGCCATTAATGGTGAATGGGCCAAAACAGCGGTTATCCCAGATGACAAGCCTGTAACCGGCGGCTTCACAGATTTGTCAGATGAGATTGAAAAGCTGATGCTCTCCACTACTGATCAATGGTTGCGGGGTGAGGAAGTTCCTGATGATGCTATTTTGCAAAACTTTATCAAGTACCATCGTTTAGCAGCTGACCATGACAAGCGGGAAGCACTCGGTATCAAGCCTGTTTTGCCTTTGATTGCGGAATACCAAGCACTCAACTCATTTGCAGAATTTACCACAAAGATTGCCGAGTTTGAGCTGGCTGGCAAGCCCAATTTCTTTCCTTTTGGTGTAGCGCCTGACTTTATGGACGCCCGTATCAATGTCCTTTGGGCAGATGCGCCAGGTACTATCCTCCCAGACACAACCTACTATGCCGATGGGCATCCTCAAAAGGATAAGCTCTTGAAAAAATGGCGCGAATCTTCCGAAGCTTTGCTGCAAAAATTCGAATTTTCAGCAGAAGAAATCCAAGATTTGCTGGATAAGGTTTTAGAACTGGATGCTCGAATCGCCAAAGTCGTACTATCACGGGAGGAAAGTTCAGAATATGCCAAGCTTTACCACCCTTACAAGTGGGAAGATTTCAAATCCTTAGCACCGAATCTACCTTTAGATGCGATCTTCACCCAACTCATTGGGCAAATTCCTGACCAGATTATCGTACCAGAGGAGCGTTTCTGGCAGGCTGCCGACCAATTCTACTGCGAAGAGGCTTGGCCCCTGCTCAAGGCCGTGCTTATCTTTAACGCTATCGCGTCAGCTGAAGCCTACTTGACTGACGAAATCCGTGTCCTAGCAGGCGCTTACCGTCGCGCCCTATCTGGAACACCTCAGGCGCAAGACAAGAAAAAAGCTGCCTTTTACCTAGCTCAAGCGCCTTTCAATCAAGCCATCGGACTCTGGTATGCTGGACAAAAATTCTCCCCTGAAGCCAAGGCCGATGTGGAGCAAAAAGTAGCCAACATGATCCAAGTCTACAAGGAGCGCCTCGCCAGCAATGACTGGCTGACACCAGAAACTCGGGACAAGGCCATTGTCAAACTCAATGTCATCAAGCCTTATATCGGCTACCCGGAGGAGCTGCCTGAGCGCTATGCAGACAAGATTGTGGATGAAAATCTCAGCCTCTTCGAAAATGCTCAGAAGCTTCGACAAGTGGAAATCAAGCATGGTTGGAGCAAGTGGAACCAGCCAGTGGATTACAAAGAATGGGGAATGCCAGCCCATATGGTCAATGCCTACTACAATCCTCAGAAAAACCTGATTGTCTTTCCAGCGGCTATCCTGCAGGCACCATTCTATGACCTGCACCAGTCCTCTTCAGCCAATTATGGCGGAATCGGTGCGGTTATTGCCCATGAGATTTCTCATGCCTTTGATACCAACGGCGCTTCCTTTGATGAAAACGGCAGCCTCAACAACTGGTGGACGGAGCATGACTACCAAGCCTTTACTGAGCGGACTCAGAAAGTCATCGACCAGTTTGAAGGTCTAGATTCTTACGGTGCCAAGGTCAATGGTAAGCTGACCGTTTCAGAAAATGTAGCGGACTTGGGCGGTATTGCAGCGGCTCTTGAAGCAGCCAAGAAAGAAGCTGATTTCTCTGCGGAGGAATTCTTCACCAACTTTGCCCGCATCTGGCGGATGAAGGGACGCGAAGAGTACATGAAGCTTCTAGCCAGCGTCGATGTCCATGCGCCCGCTAAACTTCGGACAAATGTCCAGCTACCTAACTTTGACGACTTCTTTACGACCTTTGATGTCCAAGAAGGAGACGGCATGTGGCGGAGTCCAGAAGAGCGCGTAGTGATTTGGTAAAGGACTTCAATCATATTTAATCAATTAAAAAACCTGCTCAGGAAGGCATTAGATCCTTCCCGAACAGGTTTTTATAGTTCTTTGATTTCTTTCATATAGCCGGCCGTGATGATACCAGCGGGCAGAGCCACAATGGCGATTCCTAAAAAGGAGGAAATCATAGTGATAATTTTTCCAGTCGTTGAAACTGCATAAATATCACCATAACCAACTGTCGTCAGGGAAATGGTTGCCCAGTAGAGGGCGTCAAAAAAGGTAGGAAATGTGCTGGGCTCGACATTAAAAATGATAAGGGCAGAGATGAAGATATAGCCAAGAGCCAAAAGACCCACGATAATTAAACTGTCCTTCTGCTTTTTTAAGACATTGGTCAATATTTGAACATTCTTAGAATAGCGAATAAACTTAAAGACCCGCAAGATACGAAGCATGCGCAAAATCTTAAAAAGCCGCAAACTATTATTTAACAAAAAGAGGGAAGGCAATATGCAGAGCAAATCAGCCAACGCCAAAAAGGTAAAAGGATAGAGGAAAAAAGAAAGCTTACCTTTTTCCAATTTATAATCGGCCGTTAGAAGCCGAAGAAGATAGTCAATAATAAAAATAATCGTTGACACAAAATCCAACCACATGAAGATTCCTGTGTGACTTTTGGTGGTCAGGGGGATCAGGCTGACAATAATAGTCAGGAACATAAGTACATCATAGGATTTTTCAATCGTATTTTCCTTTTGATGGGGCTCAATAATCTGAAATAAAGTCTTTCTTGCCATCCTCAACCTCACTTTTTTAAACTTGCTTTCATTCTATCTATTTTTAAAAACAAGTCAAGGTCGATCAGTAAAGATTTTATTCATTCTCCTTCGTCGGTTGCTTTCAAAATCCCTTGAAAATGGTATAATAGATAGAAACGTGTCTAGAACACAGAAAAGATCGTTGGAGAGTAAATGATTATGGCAACTTACAATCACAAAGAAATCGAGCCCAAGTGGCAGAAATACTGGGCTGAGCACCATACATTCAAGACAGGTACGGACAAGGACAAGCCTAACTTTTATGCGCTGGATATGTTTCCTTATCCATCAGGAGCTGGTCTGCACGTAGGACACCCTGAAGGCTACACAGCGACGGATATCCTCAGCCGCTACAAGCGCGCGCAAGGCTATAATGTCCTTCATCCTATGGGCTGGGATGCCTTTGGTCTGCCAGCTGAGCAATATGCTATGGATACAGGGAATGACCCAGCTGACTTTACAGCAGAAAACATCGCCAACTTCAAACGCCAAATCAATGCGCTTGGTTTTTCTTACGACTGGGATCGGGAAGTCAACACCACTGATCCTAACTACTACAAGTGGACCCAGTGGATTTTCACCAAGCTCTACGAAAAAGGCTTGGCTTATGAAGCTGAAGTGCCAGTAAACTGGGTTGAAGAGCTGGGAACGGCTATCGCCAATGAGGAAGTCCTGCCAGACGGCACTTCTGAGCGCGGTGGTTATCCAGTCGTCCGCAAGCCTATGCGTCAGTGGATGCTGAAAATCACAGCTTATGCAGAACGTTTGCTCAATGACTTGGAGGAGCTGGACTGGCCAGAGTCTATCAAGGATATGCAGCGCAACTGGATCGGTAAATCCACCGGTGCCAATGTAACTTTCAAGATTAAGGACACAGACAAGGACTTCACTGTCTTTACCACTCGTCCGGACACCCTTTTTGGTGCGACCTATGCTGTTTTGGCCCCAGAGCATGCTCTCGTCGATGCCATTACAAGTGCCGAACAAGCCCAAGCAGTTGCAGACTACAAACACGCAGCCAGCCTCAAATCAGACCTGGCTCGGACTGATCTAGCTAAGGATAAGACTGGTGTCTGGACAGGAGCTTATGCCATCAATCCTGTCAATGGCAAGGAAATCCCAATCTGGATTGCCGACTATGTGCTTGCAAGCTATGGAACAGGGGCTATCATGGCCGTTCCTGCGCACGATGAGCGCGACTGGGAGTTTGCTAAGCAGTTTGACTTGGAGATTATTCCAGTTCTAGAGGGTGGCAATGTTGTTGAAGCTGCTTATACAGAAGACGGTCCGCACATTAACTCTGGCTTCCTAGATGGCTTGGACAAGGCTACCGCTATTGACAAGATGGTTGCTTGGCTGGAAGCGGAAGGTGTCGGAAATGAAAAAGTCACCTATCGCCTACGCGACTGGCTCTTTAGCCGTCAGCGCTACTGGGGTGAGCCGATTCCAATCATTCATTGGGAAGACGGGACTTCAACAGCTGTTCCTGAAAATGAACTTCCACTCGTCCTGCCTGTAACCAAGGACATTCGTCCTTCTGGTACTGGTGAAAGCCCTCTAGCCAATCTGACTGACTGGCTGGCAGTGACTCGGGAAGATGGTGTCAAAGGACGCCGCGAAACCAACACCATGCCTCAATGGGCTGGGTCTAGCTGGTATTACCTGCGTTATATTGACCCGCATAACAACGAGAAATTAGCAGACGAAGACTTGCTCAAGGCATGGCTACCAGTTGATATTTACATCGGAGGTGCAGAACATGCCGTGCTCCACCTCCTCTACGCTCGCTTCTGGCATAAATTCCTTTATGACCTCGGTGTCGTTCCAACCAAAGAGCCATTCCAAAAACTCTTTAACCAAGGGATGATTCTGGGGACTAGCTACCGTGACCACCGTGGTGCTCTTGTAGCGACAGACAAGGTAGAAAAACGTGATGGTTCTTTCTTCAACATCGAAACGGGAGAAGAACTGGAGCAGGCGCCTGCTAAGATGTCTAAATCTCTGAAGAATGTGGTCAATCCAGACGATGTAGTGGAGCAATATGGTGCCGATACACTGCGTGTCTATGAAATGTTCATGGGGCCGCTGGATGCATCCATCGCTTGGAGCGAGGAAGGTCTGGAAGGCAGCCGCAAGTTCCTAGATCGGGTCTATCGTCTTCTTAACTCTAAGGAGCTGGTCTCTGAAAATAGTGGTGCTCTCGACAAGGTATACAACGAAACAGTCAAGGCTGTTACAGAGCAGATTGAGGAGCTCAAGTTTAACACAGCCATTGCCCAGCTCATGATCTTTGTTAATGCAGCCAACAAAGAAGAAAAACTCTATGTCGAATATGCTAAAGGTCTCATTCAATTGCTTGCGCCTTTTGCACCGCACTTGGCTGAAGAACTCTGGCAGGCTATAGCTCAAACAGGCGAGAGCATTTCCTACGTAGCTTGGCCAACTTATGACGAAAGCAAACTGGTTGAAGCAGAGGTTGAAATCGTCGTTCAAATCAAGGGTAAAGTCCGTGCTAAGCTAATCGTAGCTAAGGACCTGAGCCGTGAGGAATTGCAAGAAATCGCTCTGGCAGATGAGAAAATCAAGTCTGAAATCGCCGAAAAAGAAGTCGTAAAAGTCATTACCGTGCCTAATAAACTGGTTAATATCGTAGTAAAATAAGCAGTTTGGTGCAACATTATAGTGATTATAAAAAAGAGAGTGGGACAGAAATCGGTAATTCGTTAGAATTCGATTTCGTCGTCCCACCTCCGCACAGTTGAGTAGGGCTGTAAAAGCTGATGAAATCAGCGTAGTAGAGCCCACTCAACCACTGCGTCTTACTCGACAATCCAAAGACAATTGAGAGGCTAGGACTTTTGTCCCACTCTCTTTTTTGATAGAAATTTTCCCTTAAATCGTCGGACTTTTCTCATTTTCCGACTTTCACTTGCTATCGTCAGTCTTTTTATTTTTAATGATTATAAATAAAAAGAAAAGTTTCAGAATGGAAGAACATAAGATTGATAAAAATTTTAGTGGCCGCCTGAATATTTTGCGGGCGGGAGTTTTGGGAGCTAACGACGGTATTATTTCTATCGCAGGGGTGGTCATCGGGGTAGCCAGTGCGACAGAAGATGTTTGGATTATCTTTCTATCTGGTCTGGCTGCTGTATTTGCAGGTGCCTTTTCTATGGCAGGTGGGGAGTACGTATCCGTCTCCACTCAGAAGGACACTGAGGAGGCTGCAGTGGCTAGAGAACGAGAACTCTTGGAAAAGAACCCAGATATTGCCAGACAGTCCCTCCACGCCTCCTACGTCCAAAACGGTGAGTGCGAGACTTCTGCCCAACTCTTGACCAATCGCGCCTTCTTACGGGATCCGCTCAAGGCCTTGGTCGAGGAAAAGTATGGCATTGAGGTCGAAGAGTTCACCAATCCTTGGCACGCAGCCATATCCAGCTTTCTAGCCTTTGCCATAGGTGCAATTTCCCCTATGCTGACCATCGTTCTGCTTCCGGCTGCCTATCGGATTCCAGCGACCGTCCTTGTTGTAGCTCTTTCCCTCTTGGGAACCGGCTATACCAGTGCAAAATTAGGACAGGCACCCATTAAAAATGCTATGATCCGTAACCTCACTATCGGACTTTTGACCATGGCTGTCACCTATCTCGTAGGCCAGTTCTTCTCAATTCAAAAGAAGAACTATTCAACCTAGCATAACAAAAAAGATTGAAAAGAAATCATTTTCTCTTCAATCTTTTTCTATTTTAGACTTAGATTAGTTTTGGCCAAGAGCAGCTGCCATTGTTGCTGCAACTTCTGATTCGAAGTCGTTAGCTGCTTTTTCAATACCTTCACCAACTTCAAAGCGAACAAACTCAACTACTGAAGCATTCACTGATTCAAGGTAAGCTTCAACTGTCTTGCTGTCATCCATGATGTACACTTGTGCAAGAAGTGTGTAAGCTTGGTCAACTTTAGTGTTGTCAAGCAAGAAGCGATCCATTTTACCTGGGATAATCTTGTCCCAGATCTTTTCTGGTTTGCCTTCAGCAGCCAACTCAGCTTTGATGTCAGCTTCAGCTTGTGCAATCACTTCGTCAGTCAACTGAGCTTTTGAACCATATTTCAAGTGTGGAAGTGCTGGCTTGTCAACCATAGCGCGGCTTTCATTGTCTTGATCGATAGCGTGGTTCAATTGTGCCAATTCATCTTTAACAAATTGCTCATCCAATTCTTTGTATGAAAGAACAGTTGGTTTCATCGCAGCAATGTGCATAGAAATTTGTTTAGCAAGAGCGTCATCGCCACCGTCAATCACTGAAACAACACCGATACGGCCACCGTTGTGTTGGTAAGCACCGAAGTGTTGAGCATCAGTCTTTTCAACCAAAGCAAAACGACGGAATGAGATTTTTTCTCCGATAGTTGCAGTTGCAGATACGTATGCAGCTTCAAGAGTTTCACCTGAAGGCATTGTCAATGCAAATGCTTCTTCGTTGTTAGCTGGCTTGCCTTCTGCGATTACTTTTGCAGTAGCATTTACCAATTCAACGAATTGAGCGTTTTTCGCAACAAAGTCAGTTTCAGCGTTGACTTCAACGATAGCTGCAACGTTACCATCCACGTAAACGCCTGTCAAACCTTCAGCAGCAACACGATCAGCCTTCTTAGCTGCTTTTGCCATACCTTTTTCGCGAAGCAATTCAATCGCTTTTTCGATATCACCATCTGTTTCAACCAATGCTTTCTTAGCGTCCATGACACCAGCACCAGATTTTTCGCGCAATTCTTTTACAAGCTTAGCTGTAATTTCTGCCATTTTTCTTCTCCTATGTTTACTATTTTTAAATAAAGGGGCCGGGCTGAGCCCCGCCCCTTTAGGTTAATTGACTTATGAAAATTATGCGTTGTCGCCTTCTACAACTTCAACGATTTCTTCGATTGAGTCTGCTTTAGTTTCAGTTGCAGCAAATTCTGCTTCAACAGTCGCTACAGCGTCCTCACCTTGACGACCTTCGATAACAGCGTCAGCCATTTTCGCAGTGATCAATTTAACGGCACGGATTGCGTCGTCGTTAGCAGGGATAATCACATCGATATCGTCTGGATCAGTGTTTGTGTCAACCATCGCAACTACTGGAATACCAAGTTTCTTAGCTTCCTTAACAGCGATTTGCTCTTTATGAGGGTCAACGATGTACATTACATCTGGGATGCGAGGCATATCTTCGATACCACCCAAGAATTTTTCAAGACGAGCACGTTGTTTGTTCAAAAGTGCTACTTCTTTCTTAGGAAGAACTTCGAAGATTCCTTCTTCTTCCATACGTTTGATTTCTTTCAAACGAGCAACACGTTTTTGGATAGTTGTCCAGTTTGTAAGAGTTCCACCCAACCAACGGTGGTTGATGTAGTATTGACCAGCACGTTCTGCTTCTTCTTTTACAGCTTCAGCAGCTTGCTTTTTAGTACCAACAAACAAGATAACTGCATCGTTTGCAGCTGCATCACGCATGAAGTCATAAGCTTGATCTGCGTATTTTACAGTTTGTTGAAGGTCGATAACGTGGATACCGTTACGCTCAGTGAAGATGTACTTAGCCATCTTAGGGTTCCAGCGACGAGTTTGGTGACCAAAGTGAACACCAGCCTCAAGAAGTTGTTTCATTGAAATTACTGCCATGAGTAAATTCTCCTTTTTGTTTTTTTCCTCTCTTAGATTTCAGCTCGCAGAGCTACCAATCGGCAACGGCTCCACAATTCATCTAAAATGAGTATTTCTGCCGTTTAAACGGCATCTACTATCATATCAAATTTTCTAGCTTTTGACAAGTCTTTGGGCAGTATTTTCTCGCTTTGATTCAGCCCATCTGCTAGCCATCCTTCAAGAAATTCTCACTTAAGTCGGGTCAGGCTCTTGACGAACAGGCCATTTTAAGGTAAAATAGTAAGAGTTGTGGCGGTATAGCCAAGTGGTAAGGCACGGCTCTGCAAAAGCTTGATCGTCGGTTCAAATCCGTCTACCGCCTTTTTTATCGGTTTAAATCCGACTTTATACTAACCAAAAGCCTGGAAAATCAGGCTTTTTTGATTTTCTGTTAGGTTAAATCAGACTAACTTTTAAAATATTTTGGGGCAGATTTGGGGCAAAAACAGACCGACATCACTGCTAACAAAAAAGAGCGGAAAATGCTTTCCGACTCCTTTTAATGCATTCAAAAATTATAATTCAGCAATTTGGCTCAGGTTGACTTCGGCCACCGTGTCATTTCCAAACATAGAGATAATCATCTTGACCTTATTATTGTCAATTTCTGTGATTTTACCAGTATAGTTAGCGAAGGCACCGTCAATGATGCGAACTGTATCGCCCACCTTAACATCCAAATCAAATTCTTGAACCGTTTGTCCCATAGAAATCAGAATGCTGCGGATTTCTTCCTCCAAGAGCGGAGTTGGTTTCGAACGGTTTCCGTGTGAACCCACAAATCCAGTTACGTTTGGCGTATTCCGCACGACAAACCAAGCTTCGTCCGTCATGACCATCTCAACCAATACATAACCTGGGAAGCGGTTTTCTTCGACTTCCTTGCTCTTGCCGTTTTTCTCTACTTGTACGGTCTGAGTTGGAATTTCCACGCGCAGGATATTCTCCAGCATATTATAGGTCTGGGCACGTTGCAAGAGATTTTCCTTTACCTTATTTTCATAGCCTGAGTAGGTTTGCAGTACAAACCAGCCTTTATCAAAACTGTCCATGTTTTGTCCTTTCCTAAATAAAAAAGCCTAGGGCTTCTGCTTGATATCTAGCCTTATTATACCATAAAATCTAAAATTACAAAGCATTTTGGTAAATATTTTAACAGACAAATGAGAGTGGGACAGAAATCGGTAATTCGTTAGAATTCGATTTCGTCGTCTCACCTCCGCACAGTTGAGTAGGACTGTAAAAGCTGATGAAATCAGCGTAGTAGAGCCCACTCAACCACTGCGTCTTGCTCGACAATCCAAAGACAATTGAGAGGCTAGGACTTTTGTCCCAGCCTCATCTTTCTTATGAAAACATGTTGATTATGCGGAAGAGACCGCTGGCAACTACCTTATCAAAAATATAGATGACAACAGCAAAGAATGCTGTGTATTCCATTACGGAAAGGAAATCAGTCCATCTTTCTTTACGGGTAGGCCAAGTTGTATCTCGTAGCAAAACGAAAACATCTTTAATGAATTTCACAACTATCTCCTATCTGGTTTCTTTATGCAGCGTATATTTACTGCAGTGTTTACAATATTTATTCACTTCTAGACGCGTAGGTTTTGGAGTGCTACTAAGTTTGATTGAGTAGTTTCGCGACCCACAAACTGTACACGCTAGACTCGCTTTTTTTAATGCCATGACGCCTCCATTCCCCTTATTATAGCAGTTTTCTACTTCTTTGACAAGCTGTTTAGACGATTAATGGAACCACCCAGTAATGGTATCCCATAGATTTTTGGCTTTTTCAGTAATCCCAGACTCATCGATAGCTTTCTTGGCATTATCTACCAGGTTTTGCGCCCGCTCCTGGACATCTTTCAGGAAGTCTTTATTTTCGCTAGTCGTATTCGTTTGACCAGTTCCGTAGGTATCGACTGGGGAAATCCCATTTTCAGCATAAGCATTTTTCTCGCCAGAGAAGGAGGTTCCTTCCGTATAAGGCAAGATGGTGTTGGCTACATTACGGAAAATAGCCGAAGCTTCATTGGCACTTGTACCAGTCAGATAGTGAGTTTCATCCGTCTTAGGGAAGCCCAGCCATTGGCTGATAACCACATCCGGTGTGTAGCCGATGACCCACTGGTCTCCTGACAGATCAGGGTTAAAGTCAGTCTCTGTTGTTCCTGTCTTTCCAGCCATTGTATAGCCATACGGAGCCGCATAAACTCCCGTTCCGTTTGAGAAAGTTCCCAGCATCATACTGGTCATCTTTTCTGTGGTTGAGCGATTGAGAACGCGGGTAGAAGTCTGCCGGTGGGTTTTGACAACCTGACCACTAGCATTTTCTATCTTGGTGATAAGATGGGCGTCATTCATAACTCCATCATTCGCAAAGACTGAATAGGCTTGAGCCATCTGAAGTGGATTGGTCGTCACGCCGCTTCCCAGAGCCACACCTAGATTCTGTTCTACCTTATCCATATTAAGGCCAAACTTTTTGCCGTACTCAAAGGCCTTGTTCACGCCTAGTTCATCCACTGTTGAAACCGCGGGAATATTGAGGGATTCAGCCAAGGCTTGATACATTGGAACCGTCGGTGAACTTTGAATATTGCCATAGTTATTAACTTTATAATCACCAAAAACTGTCCGACTATTATCTAGTTCCTTATCCGTTGACCAACCGGCTGCTATAGCTGGGCTGTAGGCCACCAAAGGCTTGATGGTTGAGCCTGGACTACGAGCAGACTGAGTCGCGTAGTTGAAAGTCCGAAAAGCAGAGCCATCAGCACTGTTGACACGGCCAACCAGAGCCCGAACACCACCCGTCTTAGGATCCAGCGCTACGCTTCCTGACTCGGCCCGCGTCCCGTCTTCAGCCTGCGGGAAGAGATCGACATTGCTATAAATAACCTGCATGCTAGCTTGATAATTTTGGTCCAATTCGGTGTAAATCCGATAGCCGTTGTTGACGATTTCTTCTTCCGTCAGACCGTAATCATTGACCGCTTCATTGATAACCGCATCAAAATAAGATGGGTAGCGATAGTCCTCTGACTTACCTTCGTAGGCATCGACTAGCTGGCCTCCAATGCCAACCGTCGCAGCCTGATCCGCCGTCGCCTGATCAATGTAACCTGCAGCTACCATATTTTGAAGAACGGTGTCACGACGGTTGGTCGCATTTTCGACTGAATACAGGGGATTATATAGTTCTGGTCCTTTGAGCATACCAGCTAGAACCGCTGATTGATCCAAACTAAGCTGGCTGGCAGATACACCAAAATATTTCTTGCTGGCATCTTCCACGCCCCAAACCCCATTTCCAAAATAAGAATTGTTGAGGTACATGGTCAGGATTTCCTGCTTGCTGTACTTTTTGTTAATTTCTAAAGCTAGGAAAAATTCCTTGGCCTTGCGCTCAATGGTCTGATCCTGAGAAAGATAGGCATTCTTGGCCAGCTGCTGCGTGATGGTCGAACCACCACCCGAACGCCCCGCAGTCAAAATAGCTAAAAAGAAGCGACTGTAGTTAATCCCACCATTCTTATAAAAAGAACGGTCTTCTGTCGCAATCACAGCGTTCTGCAAGTCCTGACTAATCGCGTCTAATTCGACATAGGTTCCCTTTTGTCCAGACAAGCTACCCGCTTCGTTTCCATCCTTATCATAGATCAAGGTCGTGGCTTTCAGAGCATTCTGCAAGTCTTTGACATTGGTCGTCTTAGCTACATAAAAAAGATAGCCACCGACCACCAGACCAAAGGTCAGGCCAAGAATCAAGAATATCTTGGTCAGATGAAACCTGCGCCAAAAGCGGCGGAAGGGATGCTGAGACAGGGGCTTCTTCCGATTCTTACCAGACCGGCTATAGCTAGGTTCAGGCGTCTCGTCCTCCAGCTCCTCAGCAACCTTCTTCTCAGGCTGATCCGTTTTAAACAGATTGACTAATTTTTCAAATATATCATTTAATTTCTTCATAAAACATATTTTATCACCTTATCCATGCAGACACAAGGCACGACTCTGCTACTTTCTACTCCTTTTAGCTTTCTTTAAGGAAATAGCAGAGCTCCTTTCCTCTTTCCAACGAAGCATTTCCAAATGGGATAGTTTTTGCTACAATGAAAACATGAAATTTACTATTACCATCCCCGCAAGCCTGCCTCCGATGACCGTCAAAGAATTACTAGAAGACCAACTGCTCATTCCTCGCAAAATTCGCCACTTTCTCCGAACCAAGAAACACATTTTGGTTAACGGTGAGTCCATCCATTGGCAAACTTTGGTCAAGCCTGGTGACAGCATTCAACTAACTTTTGACAAAGAGGACTATCCAGAAAAAGAACTCCCCGCTGGCCAACCTCATCTGGTCGAGGAGCTCTATCAGGACGAGCATCTCATCATCGTCAACAAGCCAAACGGCATGAAAAGCCACGGCAATGAGCCGACAGAAGTCGCTCTGCTCAACCATGTGTCAAGCTATGTCGGACAAACCTGCTATGTCGTCCACCGGCTGGACAAAGAAACCAGTGGTGCCATCCTGTTTGCCAAAAATCCCTTTGTCCTCCCCATTCTCAACCGCCTCTTGGAAAACAAAGAAATCTACCGCGAATATTGGGCCCTTGCTCAAGGAAAATTTCCCAGCAAGACTATCGTTTATAAAGATAAAATTGGACGCGACCGCCATGACCGACGGAAACGCCTCGTTGATCCGAAAAAAGGCCTCTACGCTGAAACTCATGTGACCCGACTCAAGGACTTTGGCAACACGACTCTGGTCAAATGTCAATTGAAAACTGGACGGACTCACCAAATCCGCGTCCATCTTGCCCATCATGGCCATCCTATCGTCGGTGACCCCCTCTACCATCCTCAACCCCAAGGCCGCCTCATGCTCCATGCCCACCGCTTGACATTGACTCATCCATTTACCCTAGAAACCATCAGCGTGGAAGCACCGTCAGAGAGTTTTGAAGCAGAAATCAAACGGCACAAAAGCAAGGCTAAAAAAGGATAGCTTGCCTGATTTCCGAGGCTCCAAGGCTAGCACTCCACATCGACAACTAGCCACAATTCTTTCAAAAAACAGATTTTCCCCAAAAAGACGATTCCCTACCGGACATCGTCTTTTTCTTCTCCTCTATCTAGCAACTTAGCACGCCAGATACAAACAAGCATCTACCCGTTCTTTATAGGTCATCTACCTTGTGTCAAATTGATGTTCAGTCAATGCGTGATTATTAGCGCTGACTGGAACAAGGTCCTCTTCTCGCTTTGAATTATCCTATCTGATCAAAGAATAATCACAAAGTCACAAGAAAAAGCTCAGCTAGGCCGAGCTTTTTGATTATTGATTTTTAAAGCGTTCTACATCACGCGCAATGACTAACTCTTCATCTGTCGGGATAACCAGAACTCTGACTTTAGCAGCTTCTGTTGAAATATCTCCTGTAGCACCAAAGAAATTCTTCTCTGGATCGACATCGCAACCAAACCAAGAAATTCCTTCGATAACCATGCGACGGATAGTCACAGAGTTTTCACCGATACCAGCTGTAAAGATAATGGCGTCTGCTCCATTTAAAACAGCTAAATACTGACCAATGTATTTTTGAATGCGATCCACAAAAATTTCATTTGCCAATTGTGCCTTTTCATCACCCGCACGCATAGCTTCGTGAATATCGCGCATATCACTTGATTTCTCTGAAACACCCAACAGTCCAGATTCACGGTTCAGAATTCGACTGATATCTTCTGGCGTGTTAAAGTCATCTGTATGTTGCATCAAGTATGGAATAATCGCTGGATCGATGTCACCCGTACGTGTTCCCATCATAACCCCACCAAGAGGAGTGAAGCCCATAGAAGTATCCACTGAGCGCCCCTTATCAACTGCTGTGATAGAAGCACCGTTTCCGATGTGGCAAGTGATGAGTTTCAATTCTTCAATCGGTTTACCCAAAAGTTTGGCAGCTTCGTGGGCTACATACTCATGGCTGGTTCCATGTGCTCCGTATTTACGAACCTTATTTTCAGTGTAATACTTGGTTGGCAATGGATAGCGATAAGCCTTTTCTGGCATAGTTGTGTGGAAAGATGTATCAAAAACAGCCACACTGGTAATGTCTGGAAGAAGTTGCTTGAAAGCACGGATACCGTCAGCATTGGCAGGATTGTGCAAAGGAGCTAGCAGAGACAACTCTTCAATCTTTTTCAACACATCGTCAGTCACAAGAGCTGATTCTTTGAAATACTCGCCTCCAGCTACGACACGGTGCCCAACACCTGTGATTTCATCATAAGATTGAATAATTTCAAACCGTTTCAAATCATCCAATAAAATTTTCACAGCTTGTGTATGGTCAGCAATATCTAAGGTTTGACGTTCAGAACGACCATCAAATTTAACCGTAGAGATTGAATCTTTGAGACCAATCCGCTCAATCAAACCTTTAGCCAGCACCTTTTCTTCTGGCATTGAATAAAGTTGCCATTTTACACTCGAACTTCCAGCATTGATAGAAATAGTTTTTGACATCTCGTCACCTCTTTAAGCGTTTTCAAACTATTATATCAAAAATTTGTTTGAATTTCACTAACTTTGACCCAGTTTTGAAAACTTTCACGAAACTTTAAGATTTCATCCTGACTTTGCAAGTCCTGCAAAGGGTAGATAAACGGCTGAATGTCTGATTCGCCTTGTTTTCTCAGGACAAGTATCGTCTTAGCATTCTGTCGGCTCGCGAAAATCTTCTCTGGTAGGGAAATCATTGCCAAGAGCTGGGCACTAGAAAGCAGCCATTTTTTCAGCAGATGACTTTGAGGGCTCGTCAGCAGATTATTTGGCGCGAGAAAGATAGCATAGCCCCCCGGTTTCAAATATTTTAACGATTGCTCCATCAAGAGATGATGGGCGTAAGTATGCTCGTCTGGACTGGCAACCTCATAACGAGCCGCCACGGCATCATCTGGATAATAGCCCACTGGCAAATCACTGACAATCAAGTCGCTTTCTTTCAGAACCTGAGGCCGCACCGCATCTCCTTGAGCAAAGTGTGCCTTAGAATTCATGACTTCGGCAATGCTGGCAGACAAATCAATCAGCAAGTCGTCAATTTCTAGGCCCAGATAATCCATGTTTTTTTGTGTGTGGTTGAGCAGAGTCTCCGCCAAATTGCCTGTTCCACTGCCAATCTCCAGCAAATCAATTCTCTCGTCTTGGACCAACTGGTCAATCAGAAAACTCAGCAAAAAGCCGACCGAATCCGGTGTGAACTGATGATTAGCTTGGAGTGGCTCTGTCTGAGAAGCCTTCATGAAAATAAACTGATAAGCCCGACGCCACTCCTCCTTGGTCAAATGCAGGGCACGAAGTTTCTCATTATTTTTCAGAATTTCTTGTAATTCTGTATCTCCGTCCAGATAAATTCCATTCTGCTCAATCAAGGCATCATAAAAATTAGTCCCCAGCACATTTTGGATATTTTGCACGTTTTCTAAAAGTAGATGAAAAGCTCGTTCTATTTTTTCAAATTTCATGGCATCCTCCGTTGTCTTATGATACCAAAAAGAAGCCCTCTTTCCAAGGGCTATCGGATTACAAATCTTTTACATTTATATTAGTTGCTTCTCTTGTCAGTTGAAGGAGAGGGCGCTTTAGTTTTTTTAGTATCTTTGGAGTCTTTAGCTTCTTTGTCCTTCTTCTCTGGCTCCTTTTTGCTCTCAAAATAGAAAGAATAGCTCTTCTGATTGGCGAGTTGGCTACTGACTTCCAGCATATTTCCCTGCCTGCGATAATGGGTGCTCCCTTGGTCGAAGACTAATTGCCCGCTCTCCTCTGTGGCAGTCTCCTTGGTCAAAACAGCCAAGGCATAGGCTTCTGTCCGCTCCCGATTGGCTTGAAAGAGGCGCTGATTGGCCACCTGCCGGTTCAGATAAAATTGCAAGAGCAAGCTGAAGACCGCTGCCATGAAGAGGGCATAGAGCAAAATGCCTGCCTTAACTTTTATCTTGAACACGATAGATGTACTCTCTTTCTAAATTATTTTCAAACCGGAAGCGAAAGCGAACAAGGTTCCCCTCCTGACTGATCGGAGCAGCCTTGAGCCCATAGACCATGGGCTGATAGCCACGTCCCGAAGCATCTGTCTTGCGGAAATCATCACTCCGAGATTTGCCCAAAGCTATATTTTTGCCATCCTGTTTGACATAGATTTTGTCGTTTTCGACTCGGTCAAATTGGCTGCGCGATAGCTCCGTCTCCAACTGATCGACAAATAAGAGCCATTCCTGCTGCTTATTTTCCTGTTGATGTCGCAGTTCAAAAGCCAGAAGCTTGGTCATCGACTGAAAGACTAACATGCCACCGCTCAAGACCAACAGGGCGACTAGAGTCTCCAAAAGTGTAAAAGCTTTGATTTTAACGTTTTTTAACACTGAGCACCTTCTCTTCTTGGTGATAGACTATTAATTGCTGGTCGGTCTTGATCTGGCGGACTGTAATGCCGTTGACCGTCAGATTTTCCTGCCCCGTCTGCATGGCCATCCGAGCAACCCGTAAGACTTCCTCCTCCTGCAATAAGCGAATCTGTTCCTGCCGCGACTGACTAATCTGCCCAAGCAGGAGGCTGGCAATAGCCGCAAAAACCGCCATTGCCACCAAGGCCTCCAGCAAAATGCTAGCCTTCATTCGTCGTCTTTTTAAATTTTCCATTACCCATATAAAGCTGGTAAACAACCTTTTTATCCTCCGTTTGAAAAACAATCTTGCTGAGCGAAGAATTCCCGCCAGCCTGGTCAAACTGAATGGTCTGAGGAGCATGTTCCTGCAAGGTCTTAGGAAATTCTACTTGCTGATAGCCGTTGGAGATGTTGCGCTCCGAAATGGTCAATTTGATTTTTTCATGTCCAGCCATACTTAGCTTTTGGCTCTCCTGATAAAGATGCTCAAATTCCATGAAAAACAGCTGTTCCTGCACTTGATTGAAACCAGCCTGAACAGAGCCAGATAAACCTAATAAAATGAAACTGACCACAAATAAAGCCAGGAGGCTTTCCAGTAGTGTAAAAGCCTTAATCCGCAACTGCACGAGGTTCACTGCTGTTTTTTCCATAGTAAGCCTTATAGGATGCTACCTGCTTATCGGTAATCCGACCATCCGCAACCAATTTCCCCAGAGTGGCTTTTTCATTAACATTCTTCAATTCATAAAGCTCAGCCTGACTTTCCACGACCTTGACTACAGCCGCGTTACCGCTTTCTGAGATAGTATCCTTTTGCTTAGTCAAATTCGGGACAAACAAGAGCATCAAGACGCTGATGATAAGAAGGACGACTAACATTTCCACCAGAGTGAAGGCTTTAACCTTCAAAGTTTTTAATTTTTTCATAATTGAATCTCCATATTTTGATAAATTGGCAGCAACATAGCTGCATAAAGTAAAACGATCACGAGGGCGACAAAGACAAAGACGAGAGGCTGAATCAAATTCATGGCACGATTGATTCTCAGGAAAAACTCTTCCCAAGTCTTTTCGGCATACAATTCCAATTCGTCACCCAACTTGGACTTGACCTCGCCGTATTCAATGATTAAGGCCAACTCTTTCTTAAAGAAGGGATAGGTGCCGACCTTCTCGGCGTAGCCCTGACCTGCACCTAAGGCCGTCTCCAAGTCTCGTCCCAGCTCCTGAAAGAGCTGAGAAGGCTGGTCCTGCATGATAAGAAAGATCTGGCTTAATTCCAGCCCTTGCCCAATCATATTTCCCCATTCACGCGCATAGTAGGCCGTCAGATAGGCCCGCACTAAGGCACCAACAAAAGGAAACTTGGCCAAACGGCTGAAAAACCTCATTTTAGAGCTCTTGCGATAATAGAACCAACCACCGCAAATCAGTAAGCAAATCACCAGAACGCCTCCCAGAAAGATCTGCGGTAGATAATGAATGAACTGAGTGGCCATATTTTGACTGTCCAGCTGAGGCAGGAGATAATTACGCAAGCCCAGCATAATCAGTACTAAAAACCCAAGCAGCATCAGGGGATAAGTCCCCACCTCAATCAATTTCTTACGGATTTTCGAAAGATTTTCTAAATAATCTTCGATTTTACCCAAACTAAGATTTAGGTTTCCATGCAACTCTGACAAAGATAGCTGGGTGACCACATTATCTGAAAATCCTAAACGCTTCATAATCTGGGAAAATGACTGGCCAGCAGCCAAACCCGAACGCATTTCCATGACATAGGCCTCTTCTAAAAGGGCACTCCGCCGCAGAAAATCAACAATCTCCGCCAGATGAAAACCGCTGGTAAAGAGATTACGAAACAGCTCGATAATCTTCTTTTGCTTAGGCGTAGATAATTTTTTCCGCCTGCCTTTGATCATCTGTGATATATCCATCTGCAAAAAGCTGGTCAATCTGCTGGTTCCAGAGACTGGCTTCGTGCTGTTGATAGTCTTGGTTGACAAAGTCGATCACACCTCCTCCCCCGATTAAACGCTGGTAACAAACGCCCTGTAATACCATGCGCAGTTCGTCCTCACTGACACCCAGCTCTAGCAGCCGCTCATACACTCCACGAATGCTCTTAGCATGGATGGTTGAAAAGACCGTGGCTCCTGTCAAACTAGCCCTTACCACCGCACGAGCTGTTTCTTGGTCGCGGATTTCCCCGATAATCAAGAGATCCGGCCTGTGGCGCAGAGACAGCTTGATGAGGCTGTCATAGGTCATGCCGATGGTTTCATTCAGCTGAAGCTGGAGCATGTTTTCCTGCTTGATTTCCACAGGGTCTTCGATAGACATGACCTGTTGTTGGCCAAATCTCATCTGAGCCAGCTGGTGCATCAGCGTCGTCTTTCCACTACCAACTGGTCCTGAAAACAGATAAAGGCCGCGAGAATTTACTTTTTTACGAAGATCAGGCAGATTGTCAAACCAGAAACGCAGCTCACGCTCCTCATCATGTAAGAGCCGAATCACCAAGCTCTCATAGCCACGGTAATCGCCGACAGTTGATAGACGAAGCGAGACCGTCACATCTCCACAATCATAATCGCAGGAGCCTAGCTGGCTGCGCCTCTTCTCCCCGACATTCATGCCTGAGACAAACTTAAAATGGCTGATGACTGACGATAATAAATCAAAATCATATGTCTGAATGAAGCGCCGCTCATCACCCACCCGCATATAAAGCTCATAGCAGGTGCTCTTGGGAATCAGATAGACATCTTGAGCTGCTTCCTGCCTGGCCAATTGAATCATTTCCTTTGCAATTTTTTGAACCATAAGTCCTCCTCACCTTACTATTCGCACAAAATGAGAAAAAATAAAAAAAGAATGAAGAAATTTTCTCCATTCTTTGACTTTTATCCTACCTAGCCCGCACTTTAATTTTGCAAATACGGTGTTTTTCAGTAGCATTTTGCTTGCGGTAGCCTGGACGATACTTGCTCTTGGGGATCTTGCGTTCATTTTCTAACAAAAGCAGGGAGTGGTATTGCTGAATATCTTCATTGCACTCCTCACACCAACGTTGATCGGCCGGATCCCAGAAAATCGTCATAAGATCACTGCGGCTTTTATAAAGTGGCGATGCTTCCGACATCTCTAACCAGCGGTGCTTATAGTATTTGAGGGCGGTGTAATAATCATCGAAATACCTTTTTTCAATGATATCATCCTCCCAACCATCTAAAAACCACCAGGGCTCATAATCGCCATACATTTCTATTACGCTGTACATACCTGTCCCCTTTTGTATCCTATATTATATATAAAATTCTTTGATATTGAAACTATTTTGCTCGTCGGCTCTATAATAGTTCGTTTTTCATCAAAGAAAAGCAAAGAAACAAAAGGAAGTGTCCTTTTCTGTGCTTATTTCCAATTCAGATGCACATGCTCTTTCATTTCCTTATAGGCCGTATCAATCCGATCTTTGGTCGCCTGATCCAGCTGATTGCGATATTTTCCACCCTCGATGAAGTCTTCTAAGATAAGGGTTTGATAAGTGTAAAGCGGATAACCCTCTGGTGAGTAAGTTCCTTTTTCCACACGGCTGACCCAGCTTGGATGCGCCTGAGCTGTTTTGATAATGGTCCCCTTGTACGTCTTTTCAATGGTCACATCCATCAAAACACCACGCTCGGTCCACTCAGCCGTATCCACACCAGCCATGGTTTCAATCCGCTGATTAGAGATAAAATTCCCCATAGAGTAAATAATTAGCTTCTTCTGACCATCTTTCTCAAGAATTTCTGAAGGCTGCACTACATGCGGATGCCCACCAAAAATGATGTCCGCTCCCCAGTCCACCATCTTATGATAAAGCTCAACCTGCTCCTCATTTGGCTCCAGCTGGTATTCGATCCCTGTCTGCGGCATGACTACTGTAATGTCCGCTTCTTTCTCCGCCTGTTCAATCTCCGCCTTCATCTTCTCCTCATCAAAGGTCGATAGGTGGTGATCAATCTCCTTCTGACTGAGATTGGACTCCAAGCCATTAAAACCATAGGAGTAGGCCAGAATAGCAATCTTGATACCTTTTACCTCTTTGATCAGAATGGGCGATTTATCCCTATTTTTGTGAGTATAGATACCGACTGGGCTAATTCCGTGATCTTCAAAGGCTTTGGCAGTCGTAAAGACTCCCTCAAGCCCTGAGTCCAGGATATGATTATGGGCCAGATCCACCACTTGGTAGCCAGCATCTTTGATGGCGGGGACAACAGCCTCCGGAGCGTTGAAAAGCGGATAGCCTGCCAAAGGATAGTCTGAGCGAATGGTCCCTTCAAAATCCCCCAAGACCAAATCTCCTTGATAAAGCCAGTCCTTAACATAGGTAAAATTTTCCGAAAAATCATAGCTACCATCAGCCTTTTGGGCACTCATATAAAGCCCATCGTGGTACAAAAGGTCGCCATTAGCCATAATGCGCACCGTTTTCGAGTCTTTCTTCTTTCCTGCTACTGAGGAGGATTTGGAAGCATCTTTAGCAACATTCCTACCGCTTCCCTTAGGCAACCCCATGATACTTTGGAAGAATAAAATGACAGTCGCTGATACAAATACCGCTCCCAGCAGGGCAAGGATAAAGGCACGGTTGCTTAATGCTGCTTGTCGCTTGGTTTCAGATCTTTTCTCCATTTTGCCAACCTCCGTATTACTTATATTTTATCATAAATTATCCTCCTAAGGGAATAAAAAAAGAGTCTGGGACAAAAGTCCTAGCCTCTCAATTGTCTTTGGGTTGTCGAGCAAGACGCAGTGGTTGAGTGGGCTCTACTACGCTGATTTCATCAGCTTTTACAGCCCTACTCAACTGTGCGGAGGTGGGACGACGAACTCGCATTCTAAGCAATTACCGATTTCTGTCCCACTCTCTAAATATCAGGCCGAGCTCAACATCAAGGACTGCAAATACCAGCGGTAAGCCACCCTATAATGATAGGTATTAAAAAACTTCAGCTCCCCAATATCATAGCGCATCAGATAGTAAATCAGATAGCGCAGATGCAGGCTTTCCCACTCCATGCTAGCCTTTTGACAATGAGCATACTCAGCCTCAAGCTCCCCATAGTAATCGCTGAATTGATTATAAATTTCTTGAATCTCCATTATAACTCCAATCTTTTTGCTTTAACACTAGTTTAACGCAAAAAGAAGAGGTTTTGGGACAAGAATCCTATCCTGTCTCATTTCAGAGCTAAAAGGTAAGGTTAGTCACTAGAAAATGACATTTCAGGGAATATTTTTGACATTTGGGAGTTGGGGGAGTAACCTTTTGGATAATCATTTACGATTAAATCCTTTACTATGTTGAAATTTAGAAGTAGCTAATATTTTAGGGGCGATAATGAAATACAATCGCTCTATCTCATAACTTGAAATAGGAATGACTTATTAGACAACCTAACCTGTCACTCTACTTTTTTACTTCATAACCATTTGGGTTTAGTCTTTGCCATCTCCATAAGTCCCGTACCATATCCTGTAGATTTTTTTCGGCTTTCCATCCTAAGACAAGATATGCCTTATTAGGATCTGCATAACAAGTAGCCACATCTCCAGGACGACGTTCCTTGATTACATAAGGAATCTTGACTCCATTTTCACATTCAAAAGCCTTAACCATATCCAAAACGCTATAGCCAGTCCCAGTTCCAAGGTTGAAAACAGCTGTTCCCTTATGTTCTAAATTATGCTTCACAGCTAAAACATGACCTTTTGCTAAATCTAACACATGAATATAGTTTCGCACACCTGTATCTAAAATTTTTGTCGTAAGTTTATCCCTTCATAATAACAATCTCACTTCAATTTTGATAATGCAGTCCTCAAATATTGCCCTTGCCGAAGTTTACTACCAATTTGTTTAGCATTTTCTAACATTTCTTTGTATTGCTCTCCTGACAAGGTATCAAAATTTTCTTTTAAATCAGAAAGAGAAGAAACAGCTAGACCACACTGTTTATCTATCACAAAATGAGCCAGAGCTGACTCTTCCCAAACAACTACAGGGAAGCCTGCCGCCAAGTACAGCGAAGCCTTGTGTGAGTTGTTGAAACGCAGGTAATTTCCGTAAGAACCTTGGCAGGTCTCAGAGCTATCCCCATCCCACACCAAACCAAAACTACCTTCAAGGGCAGCTGGAAGGTCATCTGGCATAAAGGAGCCAAAGTAAGTGGTGTTTTCTAGAGCGCGACTTTCATCGTAGCCAACTCCATACAAGTTGTAGGCTGGTTGATCAGGCAAGTTATAAAGATAGCCTGATTTTGTTGGGATCAAGTTCCCAGCTACGATAATAGGCTGGTCTTTTTGAGGAGCAGTTTTTTCCTCAAAGTTAGGAATCAGATAGTCAAAAATTTCCAGACTAACCATTTTATCTACTGGCACTCCTTGATCTGCCAAAACTTTTTTCATGATGTCGTTATGAACGACAAGACCATCCACAGCCATCAAGGCTTTCTTTTCTTGAAAATAGTTTCTCAATTTATGTCTAAATTTCACTTCCGAACCCGCTGCATGGCGTAGAGTTTCGATATCGTGAATGAGAAGGTAAAATTTGGCTCCTCTTTTTTGTGCCTGCTTGATGAGTTGCGAAATAAAGAATGTATGATGGATAATCGGGAACTGAATCACTAATTCATCTCCAGAATTCAACTGCTCAAACACAGATTTTAGCATATTATATTTGTATTGTTGAGCCTTAAAGAAATTCATCTTAAACCAATTCTCGACTTTTAATTCCAGTCCTTCATAGCCTTCTGAAATCAAAATAGCTTCCACATCATTCCGAGCCTTACTCCCTGCATTCTTTTCTTGACTATTATTCAAAAACGAATCCTTCAGATAATATTTCACCTTTTCTCCCCCTTTACTTGCGATTTTACCAAACACTCCCAAATTCTTCTTCTACCACATTAAGCACCCGTTCAATAACGACATGCATATCGTAATACTTATAATCTGCTAAGCGTCCACAGAAGATAACCTTATCATTCTTTGAAGCCTCCTCTTGGTACTCAGCAAACATAGTATTATTTTTCTCATCGTTGATCGGATAGTAGGGTTCGTCCCCACGCTTCCAGTCGGCTGGATATTCACGCGTGATAACGGTCTTTGGCTGCGTGCCATACTCGAAATGCTTGTGTTCGATAATACGAGTATAGGGAATCTCACGCTCTGTATAGTTCACTACAGCATTCCCTTGATAATTTTCCTCGTCCAAGGTTTCATGCTCAAAACGAAGGCTACGGTATTCTAACTCTCCGTGCTGGTAGTCAAAATACTGGTCGATCATTCCTGTGAAGACAACTTTATTAGCAGATGCTTCCAACTCTTCACGGTGAGCAAAGAAATCTACTCCAAGTTCAACTTCTACATCTTTCAGCATATTTTCGATGATGACATTGTAACCACCAATAGGAATTCCTTGGTAACGGTCGTTAAAATAGTTATTATCAAAGGTTAAACGAACTGGAAGGCGTTTGATGATAAATGGTGGAAGGTCTGTCGCAGAACGTCCCCATTGTTTTTCAGTATAACCCTTGATCAATTTTTCATAGATATCCGGACCAATCAACTTGATAGCTTGTTCTTCCAGATTTTTCGGCTCAACATCCTTCATATCAGCTGTCTGCTCAGCAATTTTATCTTTCACTTCGTGTGGAGTTTTTGTCCCCCACATAGCATAGAAAGTATTCATATTGAAAGGAAGATTATAAAGACTTCCTTTATAGTTTGCGACAGGTGAGTTGATATAGTTGTTAAACTCAGCAAATTGATTAACATAGTCCCAAACTTTTTTATTAGAAGTATGGAAGATATGGGCACCATATTTATGGACATTGATACCTTCTACATTTTCACAGTAGATNTTCCCTCCAATGTGATCGCGTTTATCAATCACTTTTACTTTTTTTCCACGTTTTTTAGCTTCGTGAGCAAAAATAGCTCCAGACAAACCAGCTCCGACGATAAGATAATCGTACATAGTGTTCTCCTTTTTATAATTTGACGATTCGATTGAAGTAAGGAATCTTCATTAACATTCCAACAATAATAAAACTAACACTTAAAGTAAATAGAGCAAAAAGTAAATATGATCCTACGAAACTAAAACCAAATAGTTTTTCCCATACCTTCATAATATATGTGTGTATTATAAAAACTCCCATAGTTTGATTAGAAAGGGAAACAATACATCCGCTCCATTTTTCATTTAAAGTAAGCGTGAGTNTAGTTAGAAAAATTCCCAAGCTTACAACTTTTACAAATAAAATATCATAAAAATATTCAGCAAAAAGATTATGATAAGTGGTNTTCGCTATGAAAAATAATATTATAGGTGAAATTAATAATAAGAATACTGAAACTACTTTCAGCCATCTATTAAACCTATTTTTGATAATATCTTTATCAAATTGAGCTATAAAACCACCTAAAAGATAATAGAAAAACCATGTCCATAATCTAAAGGTTTGTATAACATATGATTGAATTGGCATTTGAAGTACAATATTGACCAACTCAAAAATAAAACCTATAACTACCAATAGAGATAGAATATAAAAATATCTTCTTTTTGAATTAAGAATTTTTTTCAAAACAGGTAGACATAAATAAATAAGTATAAGCGAACCAAAAAACCAAAACTGAAAGAAATAACCTTTTTGCACCAATGAGCCTATAATTTTTTTAACTGGATTAACTGTAAAATCCCGTTTAAAAAACCAAACGATAAGAGTCCATGACAACACTGTTATTAGAATCCATTTTACTTTCTGCAGTATGTAGGGGTATGTTATTTCTCTCTTTCCCAACAATAAATAACCATTAACCATAAAAAATAAAGGGATAGAATAGGTTCCTAAATAGTATAAATATGTCGAAAAATTCCATGAACCTGTCTCTTTAAATCCACCCATCGCTGTATGGAGTAGAACAACCCCAACACATGCAAGTACTTTTAGTAGATCTAAGTTAATATTTCGATATTTGCGCATTCTAATTTTTCCTAATTATTTGTTTTAATTCTTTCACATCTACCACTTTTAGAGATAGAATCGCAAAAAGGTAAATGATTCCACCAAGTACAGCAAATGCTAGAACATTTATAGTTGGCGAAAAATGTATAAATGTTTTTGAACCTAGCAAAATGCCATACATAATAGCTGATGCTAGGACAATTTTTGTCATAGATCCAATAATAGGAACTTCTTTGAGATATACGCGGGTAAAAAACAATTGAATTCCCCATACAAGAGCTTCTGTTAACACTGAGACAATTGCTGCCCCTATATACCCAAGCTTAGGGAGAAATAACAAATTCAAACCAACACTGAGAATCGCAGGCACAGTTGTTGAAACCATAAATTCCTTATTTTTATTGTGTGGGATCAAAATTTGAATTCCCATAATATTGGTCCAACCGATAAAGAACATGCGGAAAATCATAATAGAAATTGCATAACGTGCATCTTGAAAGTCCTTCCCAAGGAAAAATTGAACAAAATCATTATTAACAATTAAGATTCCAGCTATAATTGGAAAAATAACTAAATTATAGATCAAGAAAGCTAACTCATGCATCTTATTCACAGCTTTATGATCACTCTTTGATAATAGATTGGATACTCGTGGCAGCATGACACTCCCCAATGAAGTTACTAAGGTCAATAAAATATTCACAAATTTCAAAGCCTGATCATAAATTCCCACATCTCTTGTAGAAGCTAGCGCCCCTAACATCGTACGATCTAAAGTCACATAAAGCGAGATAGCAATCTGTGGTAAGAATAGCAAGATAACTGGCTTCAGATGATGTCTAGCATACTCTATGTCAAAATGTGGTTTTCCAATAAACTCACGGGCTGGAAGCCACATACTTAACTGCCCCAACAATTCAAATGCTGTTAGCAGAAAAACATACAAGTATAGATCGCTCGCTGATTTCACAAACAAGAAAATGGCACTTACACCAACAAGCTTCACTGTGATATTTCTGGCCGTAATCTTACGAAAATCTTCTAACCCTTGAAACAGCCATGAAATATCGAGTCCTTTAGAAACCAAACTCAACCCCAATATATACGCTACTGGATTTTGCATTGTAGAGATTCCCATGCACAAGAGAATATATAAGAGAATCGATAATAATGCTGCACCAAGTTGTAGGGTGTATATACCCCAGAAATTTTTTTTGATTTCCTTTCGGTTACCTGAAATTTCCTTAGTCCCATAGTTAGCAACCCCTAAAGTCGCTAACAAGATGAAATAGGTAACAATAGAATTAAAATAGCCATATAGTCCCAAATCATTTGAAGAAAAGATTCTCGTTACATATGGGGTCGTAATGATTGGAAGAATAATAACTAATAATTGATACGATAAGTTATAAGCATAATTTTTTAAGACTTTCATTTGACTCCTTAAACTACTAAAAATTATTTACTAGTCTCATTTTGGCTCCATAAATGTCATAAGCTTATCTACTGCCTTTTCAAGTGAGAAATGTTTTAAATCCTCACTTCCTTTACGAGCAAGTGAAAAACGAAGCCCTTGATCCTCAATAAGTCTAATGATATTTTCCGCAAGCGCTTGACTATCATTCACTGGTGATAATAAAGCATTTTGATTATTAGCATACTCAAAAACACCCTTATAGGCTGTTGAAGCTAGTGCACAGCCACAGGCCATACTCTCAGCTCCGGTTAAACCAAACCCCTCATTGATGCTCGCACAAACAAAAATGGCTGCTTGGTTATAGAGTTCTCTTAACTGCAGAGCTGTTTGATTTTGATGATAGCTAATCCATTCTTTATCAATATCCTCTCGCTTATCGCATGCACCAAACAATGTAAGATGCAGACTAGGATACTTCTGATGAACTAATTCTAAAGCTTCTAATGCTATCGGAATTCCCTTGTGTTCCCCATAATGATAGAGCATAGCGATTTCCAGCGCATTTCTTTCTTCGATGGGCTTAACTACAGAAAAAGCATTGGTATCAATCGGATTCTTAAGGAGATTCACTCCTGGATCATAGGGGTAAACCAAATCATAGAGCCACTGGGAGACAACAATATTGGCCATCCCCATTTGGTAGGTCTGATAGACCTCCTCATCCGAAAAGAACCAATTCTCAAAATCTTGAATCAGGTAATACTTGCGCCCACACCGTTTCGGTAAGTCATGGACGATTGTTGCTGTATTGACAGCTGTCGCAAAAACCACATCTGCATCTGGAAAGTGGGTCTCATTGCGATAAGGGGTCGCGATTTTTTTGACCCGTTTATCGAGAGGAAACCACTTGGGATAAAAATGTTTATAGATATGGGACAAGTAATACTTGATGGTATAATTCTTAATTCTTGTAAACTTTTGATTGGTAAAGCAAACAAGAGAGACTTCATGCCCTTTATCGACCAGTCGATTGGCATATTCAAAGACGACTTTAAAGCCACCAACCGGAACATCCGGTAAAGATGGCAAGCAAAAAGTAATTTTCATTGATTTCTCCTATTGTAGGCTACTTGATTCTATTTTGGTTCCTACTCGTGCAGCCATGACTCCCCATACCATATAGAACAAGAAAAGGGTGATATTATTTGCGAAAAAGTCAAAGAAGAACATTTCAATCAAGGTCATCAGTAAAAACAAAAACAAAAATTTACCGAATGGATTTTTTATATCTACTGAAATGAGATACTTTATCAAACCAATTACCAGTAAAATAAAGCCAAGTATCCCAGCTTCAATTAAGTAGGTTGTTAACATAGAATCAGTTGTCTGAAAACCCGCAAAGAAAGAATACTTCGGCAAGAAATCAAAAGTTGTAGAAGCATATCCACCCCCAAGTAAAGCTTTCAATGGATGCTCAACCATATAAGGATACACATTTTGTAATGTTCCCAATCGTTGGCCTAATGATCCATCTGAAAATCCCATTGTAAAAATCCGACTAAATCGTGTCGAAACCAAAGTTGCTAATTTTTCAACTATCCCCATTATATATAAGACTATAACAGCGCTAGGTAATCCAATAACCCAAGTTATCTTCGCCTTCGTAGAAAAAAATAGATAATAAATCATCATGATGAAAACAAATGTAATCCAAGCCATACGAGATTGACTAACAACTAAAGCAAATAAAATAGTTCCTCTATAAGTATAATCAAATAAGTTGTTCCTACTTGGAAAAATCAGTGATAAAAGCCAACCAACTAATAAGACATAGGAAAAATAAGTGTAGTGAGTGAAAAAAGAGCTGGGATAGTATGCTACATAAGAATATTCATTCATCCGTTTAATCCACTCTGCTGCACCTGTAGAAATAAAACTAAAAATAGGATTATATCTCACATACCATTCATATATTCCAAAAAGAGCAAAAAACATGATAAAAGATTTTAAGCACTGAATAAAAAATAATCTTGATTTATCACCAAATACTGTTAATAAACTAGTAACTCCAAAAGCTATACTTGGTAGCATGATATAGCGAATTAATAGATTATTAAAACTCGCAGACGTACGAAAATAAATCGTACTAATCAAGATATAGTAGCTTACGAATAGCAATATATATCTACTATTTTTATTTATTTGAATTATAAATCTCTTTGAAAAAATTCTATGACTTAGCACCAAAAGAAAAATTGGTAAAATAAGGGTGAGATTTAGGTTACGATAATATGCAACTCCAATAATAATCCAAAGAGAAAATATCATATAGGTAATGAGTCTACTTCTTTGGGATAGTCTATTCATGTTTTCTCCATTCTTGGAACTATTTTAACGTTTTTATAATATTTTTAATTGATGGAATTCTTAAATAGTAGTAAAGAATATAGTAAAAATAATGTTGGACTTTTGATACTCGATTCAACTGCCTCAAAAAAGTGACCATTGATGGTTCAATTTTCGGAAATTTAAGCCGTTTCAAACCAAAAATATTTGTTTTCGTACCAAAACCAATCGTATTGTTTTCATGAATACGATATCTTATTAATTTTTCATTTAAAAAACATACTTTTCCAATTTTTGAAGCAATTAATAATAATTGATGATCGTGATACAAGGTTCTATTATTAATTTTCAAATACAGTTCTCGAGTCTTCTTCGAAATACAATATGTGGCACCTTGGACAACATTCCCCAACATAAGATAATCAAATGATAGATCAATAATTCTATCATTCTTTTTCTCTAATTCTGTGAAAAAACGATTGGGAACTAACTGTTCCGTAGTTTTTAATTCACTTCCGTTTTTATCGATTAGGCTAAAATTTGTACAAACAGCTTCACACTTGTACTCCTTCATAACTTCCATTGTTTTTTCAACTTTATCAAATTCCCAAACATCGTCTTGATCCGCTAAAAAAATGAAATCTCCAGTACAAGCTTCAATAGCATTATAAAAATTTTGAATATATCCTACATTTTCCTGATTCCGAATGAATTTCACCCGAGAATCTTCCACTTTTGATATAACACCAGCTGTATCATCGGTCGAACAATCATCGAAGATAATGACCTCATCAACTTCTACACTTTGATTTAAGATAGACCGTAGCTGAGTAGCTACATAATCTGCACCATTATAGGTTGTCATTGCGACAGAAATCATTTTATGAGCTCCTTCATAATTTTTTTATAATAAGTCCCATCTTTTATCGTTTCAGATTCATCAAATTTATAGGTCAATTTATGGAAAGGTGTTGTCAATAATAGATTATCCCACCACGTTTGGTTAAAATCTTCAAACAAATTAAGTAAAAGAATATGTGGCAAAGTATTGGAAGCTGGGAAAACTTCTTTCCACTTTTCAGGATAGGTTTCAATTGCCAATTGAAACATTAAATGGAAAATGAAATAGTCTTTCATATAATCATATTTTTCCCAATATTTATACAATAAATATTTTGTTAATTCCAATAATTCATTGTGAGTTTCAGATGTGATAAACCAACTAGAAATTTGCATCACATGGCCATCGATTGGCTTTAAACCTTGAAACACAAATAAATCGGAATCTAACATATAACTTGGAATCTTTGGAGAAGTACAATAAACTGTAGAGTCAATCCAAGTCCCGCCATGTCGAGTTAATAATTCCAACCTCAGTAAGTCCGAAAAGTGTGTCGGACTAATAATTCCTTTGGCAAATTTATTCATAACATGCTCAGGAAATTCAACATATTGCGAATAATTTTCCTCCGTGATCAGAACAATATCCCTGTCAGGAAGATTATCTTGGATAGATACAACGCACCTTTGAACAAGTTCAGGTGCATTTTCTAATCCTTGCATCCAACAAATCCACACCTTATTACTTTTCTTTTTATCAAATGATTTCTGTGAAGAAAGAAATTCTTTAATTGCAGGTGCATTTTCTTTTCTCAATTTTTTCATGAGCTTATAACGTACGATTAAACGAATTAACTCAAGCCCTTTTCTATCCTGCCCTAAGAAAAGCGTTCCCATCATTAAAGGCAAAAATGTCCCATTTTTTAAGGATGTTAGCAACACTTCTTTTTTATTTATCTTCTTTTTCATCATCTCTCAAATATTTCTTATACAATTTACTAAATAAAATCACTGTTCGACTAATTGTTTTCGCAGACTTACCCCAACGAATTTCCTCTGACAAAACCATTCTGACAGCATATAAACCGCCACATTGAATAATATTTTCGACTTTATCTAGAAGAGCTTGTTCAGACTCTGTCAATGCTTGTTTTCTTAATAAACAGATAGTTACTATACTCTGTTTATATGTCAGTGCATGATCTTTTGCCAAATCATTTACTTTTGACAATCTTTTCAAAATTCGGCTCATTTTGAAATTGTACTCATGTTTGCTAGTAACATTACTTCCATAACGTCTGTAACCCATTACTGTTTCAGGATAAAAATAAACATTCCCCTTTAGAGCAGCTACTTTAGTTATAAAATTATCATGTGATAAAAAGACTAATTCAGCTGCATCATTTGCAATTTTTGGGAGAATTGAAAACAAATCATAGTTAAAGAAAGTGTTACAACCATAAACTTTGTGCGCCATATAAGCAGTAATTGGATTAGTATAACTAATCCCCATCAAATGATTCATACTTGGAGACGTTTCTTCTCCTTTTCCATCAATAATCCTCATATCGGCATAAATCATTGTTGGTCCTTGAGTATGAACTTCATGATAAAAATTTTGTAAAAGTTCTAGTTTATCTCTATCCCAGATATCATCTTGATCGGCGAACATATAGAAATCGTAAACTTTTTCTTGCGCTCGCACAACATTGATTAGACCAAAGAAATTGTAATAAGCCCCATGGAAATCCGAGTCGTTTTGAATTAATTGGATACGTCTATCTCTAGCAATATATTCTTTAACAATATCAACAGTCTGATCTAACGAATTATCATCACGTATAATCAGTTCCCAATCTGTTATAGTTTGATTTATAATACTATCTAACTGCTCACGAAGATATTTTTCACCATTATAGGTCGCCATCATGATTAGTATCTTACTTGTTTGCACTAGTGGACTCCTTTAAAATTCTATAAGTATTCCCAAATCCAAGCTTAGCATCAAATAACCCCTTCCATCCTAGACTTTCGATCTTATCACTCCTAAGACTTGCATTCTGCATGGGATTAGCCTGCTTAAGATCTTGGTTGTCGGGAACATCCATGATGAGTTTCACATTGCTAACTTGAGAAATAATTTCAGCCATCTGTTTTATAGTAATGATTGAATTTGGATTAGAAATATTATAAACCTGTCCTGACTCACCTGAGAGAAGAACACTTAAAATAGCACTAGCACAATCCAAACTATAACAATAGGATCTTAACTGACTCCCTGTACTCTTCATAACAATATCACGACCAGCAACGACCTCATTCATAAAAAATGAAGAAACACGGTTATCTGTTACTTTAGCACTTGGCCCATAAATATGCCCTGGACGTACAATGGTAATGTTCAAAGCATATTCCGAAACAAAGCTTGTACAAAGAGTTTCTGTCGCTCGCTTAGAACTAGCATAAGAAGAACGAACATTGAGATGGTCAACTAGCCCAATATAGTTTTCCTCTAAAGGTTGATTACTCGAACTTAGTCCATAAACTTCACTGGATGATACATAAAGCACCTTAGAAACTCCAACATTCTTAGCATAAGACAAAAGGTTGTACATTCCTAAAAAATTACTAGTCATGGTTTCTACTGGCTGATTGATATACAACTCTGGACTTGCTGGACTTGCTGCATGAATAATAAAATCAATATCAAAATTAAAATCTGGAACTACTGCTGCATCATAAGCTACAAATTTTAAGAAGCTTGTTTCTGAACCAAATCGCTCCTTTAAATAGCTAAGATTACGACCACAACAGTATATTTTAATATTAAAATTTCTTAGATCGTTTAGAAGTAATAACTGATCCACAATAGAAGAGCCGATTAAGCCTGACCCACCTGTTATTAGGATTGATTTTTCTTTCAGTTCAGCAACATTAACGATTGCTGACAATGACTCTTTAACATCCCTTTTATAAAGATTATTTGATAATAGTACCATGATTATTTAATCCAATTATCACGTGTTGAACTTAATAAGGATTTAAAAATATCTAAATCTTCAACAGTTGTAATCTTAAGGTTTTTCTCAGATCCAAGTGAGAAGTAGCTCTTCTTACCAAATAATTGCATCAATTGACAAGAAGCTGCGACATCTGTAATCCCTTTTTCTAAAGCTTTGTTATGCAGTTCCATAATAGCATCAAGTTGATAGACATGGGGTGTCTGTGTACGAAGCAACAAATCACGATTCAAAGCTTCAATAGAGGCTCTTGAATGTGGCTTATCTAAAACAAAAACAACTTCTGTTGTAGGAATAGCAGCCACTGCATTCCCAAATTGTTGGTAAGTAGCTAAAGCATCACTAATAATTTCATTACTCACTAAAGGACGATTACCATCATGGATTAATACAGTGACCTCTTCATTTGGGTGTGCTTCCTTAACGGCTTTCAAACCATTATAAATAGACTCTTGGCCTGAAGAACCACCAAGAGTAATCATCTTTAATTTTGTAATACCAAACTGTTCAGCATAAGCCTTCACCATTTGCTCCCAGCCTTTTAAAATTACTATACAAATTTCATCAATTTCTGGGTGATTCTGAAATTTTTCAAGAGTGTAGATAATAATTGGTTTATTTTCAACATGAATAAATTGTTTTGGAATGTCTTGACCTACACGGCTACCAATTCCCGATGCTGTTAAAATTGCAATCTTCATTTATTCTCCTTCATATTTGAGTTCTAAGAACAAATGTTGTTCTCTCTTATCTTCAGAAGGAACAACCATATAATCTTTCCCATAAAACATTTCTAAATATTCTTCTGACCAAATAGGAATATTAACCATTTCTGTCTCGAATGGAACTTTTTTATATACATTCATGTTTTCTCGTAAGTATGTCTCTCGTCTAAAATGTTTGCGTCCTGTCGGTATTGAAACATATTTAGTATTCGAATCTTTACAACTTGAGTTACATTTATCCAACCAACTTAACCACTTTCTAATAGGAATAATTCCAAAGAACCAGCCTACCATTAATTTACCTGCTGAATAATTAAGTTTTCTTCCTTCGAGTCGAAACATTTCTTTCATTAACGCATGATTTTTTGTCTCACGAACTGAAGCTAAGGCAAAGGTCAAAAACATGCTTGTATATCCCTGTAAAAAGCGTTTTACCGGGTTGTCAAAGACATTTTCTACAATATACAAATCTATTGAGATTCCACACTCATTCGCAGCATAATCATACTTTCTGCGAGCCACTGTGCCCCTCTTACGAATTTGAGAAACATGTAAGCCAAGTTCAGGGTGACTATTCGGGGATTGAAGATAATAATGATCACTGAAATCTTTGCAGGTGTTACAAAGGGAAACAAGATTATCGTAGCTTTCGCGAGGAATATTGATATCCACATCATCATCCCATGGAATAAACCCCTTATGTCTAACTGCACCTAAAATACTCCCACCACTCAAGGAGTAATGGATTCCATGCTTATCAAAAAATTGAAAGATATCTGAGATCATTTTAAGCAACTCAGACTGATATTTTTTCAAACCTTCATCATCAAGAAAAATAATATCTGATTTGTCATATTTTAATTTGGCTGACACTAATTCTCCTCCTTGATCACTTCCTCATAATCCGACACAATCTTTTCCCACGTAAATGCATCTGCAATTCGTTGACTAGACTTTTCATCTAATTCCGAAATAGCACCTTCATCAAATCGTTCCACTTCTTCGATTACATGTGCTAGCTCATCTTTTTTCCAATAAATAGCTCCATCCTCACCGACTTCACGATTAAAACCAACATCTAGCAACAAATTAAGTTTTGTTGATGCAAGAGCTTCTAAAAGCGATGGGTTTGTCCCACCAACTTCATGGCCATGGAAGTAAGCAAAAGCATTCTCTCGTATGTACTTGAGCAATTCTTGGTCATAGACAGTCCCAACAAATTTGACCCTTGGATCTTTGTCGAAACCTGTATCCTTGAGCAACTGATCGTAAAACTTATTTTGTTCCACATTTGTAATGAGAACAAAGTCTTTTTTAGAATTAGACTTCATAAATTCACGAATCATAGTTTCATAGTTGTTTTCGGGAACGAATCGTCCCACAACTAGATAATATTCGTTTTCAGCAACGCCTTTTTCCCGATACCAATTACGAACTTTTTCGTCTTCAGATTTTAATACAGACTTACCTGTATCTGTTCCGTAGGCAATGTAAGTCGTCTTTGGTTGATACTGTTTATAGTCTTCTTGGATATATTTTTCGATATTTTTACTATCGCAAACTAATAAGTCAGCATGTTTGACCATGAGTTGCTCTGAGTATTTCCAATACTTACGGACAGGTAAACTCCATTTCGCTCGGAGCCACTCATGCCCATCAGGATTGACAAATAAACTGCCTCCGATAGCTTTGATTTTTTTCTTGAGTCCAGCGATAAAAGGACCAATACGACAAGCTAAAATATAGAAAATAGGAGCTTCATCCTTATTTGCTTTAGCGATTTCAATCGCTCTATTTACAGCAGCGATATCATAAGCAATGGCTCTGGCTGGACCAATATTAGGTACATCAATATTAAAACAAATTGCCCCATTATGCTCAAACTGGTCATCTGTGATGCCAGACTTAGCCGAATTTTCGCGCATGCAGGCTACATAGTACTGTATATTCCTATCTTGCTGGTATTCTGTTAATTTTTCAACAAAGGTTTCAAAGCCTCCATACTTGGCAGGGATTCCTTTTGAGCCTATGATATAAACGGACTTCTTCATCTTTCTCCTATCAAGGAAGCGAAGTCTCACTTACTTCGCTCCATCTTTCATTAATACAACTTTAACAGTCTTTAGTAAAATTTTAATATCTGACCAGATGGTCCAATCATCAATATAAGACACATCTAGTTTTACAACATCATCAAAATTCGTGATTTCGCTGCGGCCGCTGACTTGCCAGAGACCTGTGATACCTGGTTTGAAACTCAAACGTTTTTTCTGTTCAGGCGTGTATTTTTCATACTCATCCACAGTTGGTGGGCGTGTACCGACTAAGCTCATATCGCCTTTGAGGACATTCCAAAACTGAGGCAGCTCATCCAGACTTGTCTTGCGGATAAAATGTCCAATCGGCGTGATACGAGGATCATTATCGACCTTAAACATACCATCTGACATCGTGTTTTGTGCCATCAGCTCTTTTTTGCGCTCTTCAGCATCCACCGCCATAGAACGGAATTTATAAAATTTAAAGATACGACCATTCTTCCCAACTCGATCCTGAGAAAAAATAGCTGGACCGCCATCTTTTTTGATCTGAGGCACTAGAAAAATAGCAGCTATCCCACAGAACAGCAAGCCAAATAGGGCACCGACGATATCTAGAAGTCGTTTCAAAAGGACATGGTAATAACTATAGAAGCGGGTCGAAAACGTCACGATATTAAAACCAGCCACATTGCGAATGCGCTTTTCACCATTGGTTGGGAAATCTAGGGCATTGATATTAACATTGACATCGATTCCCATATGCTCAAACTGAGAAATCAAATCTTCCAAGCGATAAAGATCGCTAGGTAGGTTGATAAACACTTCATCCACTACTGACCGGGTCGCGTACTCAATCATATCTTTTTCCAGCACCACATCAAAAGCAGAGCTGGTAAAAGAAGGATCATCCACTACTGTTACTGCCACTATCTGACCAGCAAAGTCTTGTGCTTTTTCAATTTGAGCAAAAAATTTTCCTACCCTAGAGCTTGTAGTAATGACAAAAACTTTCGTACTGTTTTTTGACCGAGCATGAATAGAAGAATAGTAGTTTTTAAACAAAATATTGGCCGCGTAAACTAGTAGACCATTTAGGAGGATAAAATAGATGAGTCCTCGGCGTGAGATAGAGAAGTGTTCCTCCATGATAAAGGAAGCAAAAGTGACAAAGAGAGCATAGAAGGCACTGTATTTTAAAGTTTGGATAAACTCTATAAAGTAACCTCTACGGAAAAAATGATGAAAATAATTGCTGATGTAAAAAGCAAGAATATGAAGCAAAGAGAGAATAAAGACACTTGTCCTTGTCAAGTCAGAATTAGAAATAAAGCTCACTAAAACCGCTGCTAGCATAGACACTAGCAGTTCTAATACAGCTACTCCTAACTCTTGAATTTCCCTTTGCTTTCTAAACATACATTACTTCTCGCTTTTCTTTTCTTCTTCTCTCAAACGATCTCCATAGTTCCCGTAGGAACCATAGAAACCGTATTTATCTGCTTCGACATTATATTTATTTAAGATTACACCAAGGAAAGGAGTAGAGGACTGCTCCAGCTGGGTCTTAGACTTTTGAACCATTTTCCGTTTTACTACATTACTAGCAACGACTAACATGCTTGCATCACAAAACTTGGAAATAAGAGTCGCATCTATGACCATACCGATAGGAGGAGTATCCACAATAATATAATCATAATGGCGACGGAGAACATCCATCATTACCTCAAACTTTTCGCTCTGCACAAGTGCCGTTGGATTTGGTGAAGCTTGCCCTGAAGTGATAACAAAGAGATTTTCCTCATCCGTTTCACACAAGCCTTGCGATAAGTCTGTATTTCCAGACAAGTACTCTGTTAGGCCTGTGATTTTCTCACTACTCCTAAAAACACCACCAAGCATCTTAGAATTTCGAATATCCGCATCAATCAAAAGAGTCTTGTAGCCCGCATTAGCAAAGGTCAGGGCCAGATTCGTTGATGTTGTCGTCTTTCCCTCTCCCGGGAGGGTAGAACTCACAGCAATCACTTTGATATTCTCGCCACTTAGTTGGATATTGGTTCGAAGAGCATTGTAATACTCCTCTACCCTCGAAATAGATAGTTTTTTCTTTTTTGCTAACTCTAATATTGGCATTGTATCTCCTAACCTACCTTACTCATATCTGGGATGACACCAAGCAAAGTCATTCTCAAAGTTTCTTCGATATCTTCTGGCTTCTTGACACGGTCATCAAGAATCTCAACAATCACTACTACAAAGACCATCAAGATACCACCCACAAGCACTCCAATAATGGTATTGCGACGGATATTTGGAGAAGACGGTGTTTTTGGCGTTTCTGCTTCTTCCAGCGTTGTAACATCAGATACCTTGGTGACAGCAATGATTTTCTCAGCAGCAACTTCGCGCAAGGTATTGGCGATACGGCTAGCTTCTGCCGGATCCGCATGCGTAACCGTAATAGACACAATCCGAGTATCTGTCGGTACAGTCACAGTTACCTTAGATGCCAAGTCAGATGGCGAACCTGACAGTTTCAACTCTGAAATAACGGATGCCAAGACATCTTGAGACAGGATAATTTCCTTGTAGTCCTTTACCAAATAAGAACCTGCTTGCAAGTCTTGGTTGGTCAAGGTAGGATTTTCGCCCTGCTGACGATTGACAACGTAGATACGTGTTGTGCTTTGGTAGGTAGGTTTGGCAATAAAAACGCTGTAGCCTAGAGCTAAGATACCCGTCAATAAGGCAGTTAAGATGATTAAAAATTTCCGTTTCCAAAGTATCTTCAACAAAGACAACACATCGATTTCGATCATTTGATTTTCTTGATTCATATATTTACTTTCTCCAGAGTTTGATTGATTAGATAAACTCGTTATTTAATAAGATTTCTTGGTTTGTCTTAAAGAGTTCTTCCGCACGCGCAGCTCCATATTTTTTCGCGACAATCTGATAGGCCTTTTGCATATAAGGCGGTCTGTCATCGAGATTGTGCATGTCGCTGGCAACGAAATGAACCAAGTCCCGTTCTAGAAAGAACTGAACACGCTTTTTCATAAATTTGTAACGATCACCAAAGAGCTTAGGTTTCAAAACATTTGAACTATTGACCTGCATATAGCAGCCCATATTGATCAATTCACTGACCTTGTCTTCGTCATTTTCCAGACAGTGATAGCGCTCGATATGGGCCACTACCGGAGTCATGCCGAGGCGGATAACATTGCCCAAGGCTGAATGAATATCCTTATAGGGTGTATTCATACTAAACTCGATCAAGACATACTTGGTGCCACCTAGACTGGGAAATGTCCCCTCTTCTAGCTTTTTCAAAATATCACTAGTATAGTAAATCTCCGCTCCATATAGCACGGTTAAGTCGTCAGCAACTTGCTTGGCCAAGTCCTGCACTTGCTTGAAGTTCGCTGCAATCTTTTCTTCAGGCGTTTCAAACATACCCTTTCGGCGATGAGAAGTAGAAATAATGGTACGAACGCCCTGACGATAGCTTTCTTCGAGCAGACGTCGGCTATCCTCTAGTGTCTTAGGACCGTCATCCACATCAAAAATGATATGCGAGTGAATATCAATCATGCTTTACTTCCCTTCCATTACTTCTTGGATCGCTGCTTTGGCAGCTGCCAAACTATTTTGATCAATTTCCATCATATAGAGATTGGCTTCTGGCATCGCATGGGAAGGCAGACCTGTATTTCCAGTTCCGGTCAAGGCCTGAGAAGTCACATGATAACTTCCGCCTGACTCCAACTGAGTATTGATCAAATTCATCATCGTTTCCAAGCTCATATCGGTCTGGACAGAGTCCTGCAACCCTGAAAGAATGGCGTTGTAATTCTTCAGTGCATCTGTCGACGTCAGTTTCTTAATGACTGCTGCAATAACCTTTTCTTGGTTCTTACCACGATCATTATCTCCACCATTTAGAGAATAACGCTCACGGACGAAGCCTAGAGCTTGATCAGAGTTCAGATGAACCTTACCTACAGGAAAATGGTAATTACCGTGCAGACTAGTAAAGTCTTGGTCGTTCTCAATATCAATACCACCCAGCAAGTCAATCAACTTGAGGAAGGAAGTGAAATTTAGCCGCACATAGTAGTTTAAATCAATGCCGTAGAGATTTTCCAAGGTATGAACTGAAGCGTCCACGCCGTAAATACCCGCATGAGTCAGCTTATCCGGCTGATTAAGGCCACCATCCGCAATTGGAACATAGGCATCACGTGGTGTGGTCGTCAGCAAGACTTTCTTAGTCTTACGGTTGACTGTCATGATAATGTTAACATCCGAGCGTGACACAGAAGAAATCGGTCCATAAGTGTCAATACCACTGACATAGATATTAAAGACCTCTGCATTTGGATCTTGCTTGCCAATGGCTGTATCGATCTTCTTGCTTTTCTTGTAAGTGTAGATTTTTTTAATCTTAGAAGCATAGTCGGGGTCTTCTCCACGAATCGTATCTTCAAAAACACTATTCAAGACCATAGCCTTGGCTTCACCAGAAGTCAACGACTTATAGGCAGCGAGATAAGAAGATGCTGTATCTACTGCCAGCTCATGCCCTTGTGTCTGACTGATATTTTTTATCAGCGCTTGGATATTGTCTTGGTCATTGCCTGATGGTGCTAAGACATTTTTCAACTGCTTGAGGTCCTTAACATCACTATCTGCCGGCACCACGATACTCATCTCATACTCAGAGTAGTTGGAAGTGGAATTAACGCCAGTCGACAAGTCGACTAAACCCTTTACAGCATACATAGATACTGAACCCACAAGCAGGGATACTATTAGGATAGCACTAGTGGTCTTGCCTGCCTTACCCTTGAAAATCAGGAATCCCGATAGAACCGCCACTGCTAGGATGAGGGCTGTCACTAAGATATTCACATAGCGAAAAGCTAGAAAATGATAGCGGAAAATTGTGAAAATCAAGAAGGCCGCCAACAAAGTATAAACACCCAAGAGGGTGCTATTAACTATCTTTAATCGATTGCTTTTCTTTTTAGATTTCTTTGATCTCTGATACATTTACCTTACTACTTTCTGTGCGAAATTACTCTAGTCTATTATAGCATAAAAATATGATTTTTTAAGAATTTCTTAAGAATATTACATAATTGTAAAAAAATCCTATTCTTTTGTCAACGACTTCATCTTTGAAATCGAATTCAAGTCAAAACACAGAAAAATAAAGCGATACCAATGCATCGGTATCACCTTATTCTGTAAGATAGATCTCCGCTCATGAAATTCAGAGAGCTGCTGGCATATAGTAAGCATATTTGAAAATTGTGGACAAAGTTGGACAAAACGTCCTATTTTTATACTGAAAATTTTGCTCTGATCTAGACAATTACAGCAAGCCGTCTCGATCAACTTGCTCATAGGTTTGGAGGCCATCATTCAGCTTGTCCCAGATGACTAACTGACCTGACTGAAGAGACTTCTGCACATCAATGATGCGCTGATTGGAGGAACCACGAAATTGTAGCATGAGATTTTTCTTCGTGATATCAAAACGGCCGTCCACCAGAATATCAATCAGACTCAGCAGCTCCAGCTTGTCCTCCGTTTCCAGCATCATCTCCTCCCAGGTGTAGCCCGTCCAGGACCAGATATCCTTGTCTGGAAGCTCTCTCCGAATCCGCTTGACCAAGGGCAGGAGAATGCCTGTATTGAGAAATGGTTCGCCGCCTAGGAGGGTCAGCCCCTGCACATAAGGCTCCGCCAAGTCTTTCATAATCTGCTCCTCCAACTCTTGGGTATAAGGAATGCCGGCGTTGAAAGACCAAGTTGCTGCATTATAGCAGCCCTCACAGTGGAACATACAGCCACTGACATAGAGGGAGTTACGGACACCTTCGCCATCCACAAAGTTAAAGGCCTTATAGTCAATGATGCGCCCCTTGCTCAGCTCCTCACTTTTCCATTCTTGAGGTTTGGGATTGTTCATCTTCATCCTCCAAATCAATCCAATAACGCTGACTTCTGTCGATTGTATTTTCGTAAACACCGCCAGCAGAGAGAATGGTACGGCGGCTGGCTTCGTTGTCTTCATCGCAGGTAATCAGCACTCGTTCTAGTCCTTGCTTTCGAGCTTCTGCTAACCCTAGCTTTAGCTGTAACTTGGCCAAGCCCTTTCTGCGTTGACTGGGCCGGATAGAATAGCCTATATGACCACCCTCCACAAATAATTTGTCATTTAAGGACAGGCGCAGAGCTAAAAAGCCCAGAGGCAAGCCGGTCTCATCAAAGGATAAAAATTGGATGGCAGGAACCCAACCTGCTGGCAAGTTTGCCACATCTTCCTTCCGTTCTACAATTTTCAGCCAATCCTCATAATCCTTTGCTCGTTTCCAAGTAGAGCCCATGCCGCCGTGCATATAGGATTTTGCAGCATCAAACTCCGCAATCATCTCTAAAATCGCATCTTTATCTTCCAAAGTTGGTCGTCGTAACTTCATAAACTTTCCTCAATCTAAATCAATCCAATAGCGCTCTTTACCAGCTCGAATATCCTCTAAAGTTCCGCCATTAGCCAGAATCACTGCCCGACTGGCAGCATTGTCACAATCACAAGTCACTAAAGCACGTTTGATATTTTTACCTTTAGCTACTTGCAAACCTTGCCGCAACTGCTCTTTGGCCAATCCTTTCCCACGCGCAGACGGACGGATACTATAGCCGATATGCCCGCCTTCTTGGAGCAAATGGTCATTGAGCCGCAAACGCAAATTAAGAAAGCCCACTGCCTGACCATCCACAGCAAAAGCGACCAGTTGAATATAAGGCACAAAACCTTGTGGCAAGCCTAGACCTGCTTCAGCTAGCTGAATCGTCTCCAGCCAGTCCTCATAAACAAAATCCGCTCCGCCAAAGAAGCCATCCTGTCGGCTACCAGCCGCTTCAAAGTCAGCCAGCATCTCTAAAATCTTTTCCTTGTCTTCTAGTTTCGGTCGTCTAAGCTCCATAGTTCCTCCTGATACGAAGAGAGTGAGACCGCCTTGCGCCCCACTCTGACTTCTATTATTTCTTGTTTTTTTCTAAAAATTGCTGACGCAGTTTGGCCAATCGCTCTTTTTTGCCATTGCCTCCCCGCGAATGTTTTTCATGGAAACGCTGCACCTGAGCCTTTCCTTTGTCGTCCAATTGATACTTTCCCATCTTAATCTCCCTCATACTTAATAGTCGAGCCATTCATGTGCTTGACCCGAGCTGATATTTCCTTGTGGCGACCATTAACCATCGGACGGGCTTGCGGATTTCCTAAGTAACCGCAGGTCCGCTTGACCACGTCGACCGTCTTGGGATCGCTGTTGCCACAGTTTGGACAGGTGAAGCCCCGCTCGGTTGGCGTGAAATCTCCTTCAAAGTCACACTTGTAGCAACGGTCAATCGGCGTATTGGTTCCCAGATAGCCAACCCGATCATAGGCATAGTCCCAGACAGCTTCCAGCGCCTTGGGATTTTGCTGAAGAACAGGGTATTCACAGTAGTGGATAAATCCGCCTGAGGCTCCCACTTCAGGGTAAATCTTCTCAAAGTCCAGCTTTTCAAAGGGCGTTGGATTCTTGCGCACATCGTAGTGGAAGGAGTTCGTATAGTATTCCTTGTCAGTAATATCCGGAACGACCCCAAACTTCTCTGTATCCAAACGGCAGAAGCGGTCGGTCAGGCTTTCAGATGGTGTCGAGTAAACAGAGAAGTGATAGTCGTACTGCTCTGACCATTCTTCCACCCGGCGCTTCATATCTTTGACGATAGCAATCGTAAAGTCCTTGGCTTCTGGATTGGTCTCCCAATTACCGCCATAAAAGACTGCTGCCACTTCATAGAGCCCGATATAACCTAGGGAAACCGTCGCACGACGGTGAGTAAAGAGCTGGTCTACTTGATCATACTTGCCCAGACGTTGGCCAAAAGCCCCATACTGATAAAGAATCGGTGCATTGGCTGGACTGGCTTCCTTGGTCCGCTCCACACGGTAGACCAAAGCATCTTCAGCGATATTCATCCGCTCGTTAAAGATTTCCCAGAATTTATCCAAATCCCCCTCGGATTCAAGCGCAATCCGCGGCAGATTGACAGTAACGACACCTAGATTCATACGGCCAGAGTTGACTTCCTGCCCATTTTCATCCTTCCAGCCTTGTAGGAAAGAACGGCAGCCCATCGGTACCTTGAACGATCCAGTCAAGTCGATAATCTTGTCATAGGAAAGGACATCTGGATACATGCGCTTGGTGGCACACTCCAGAGCCAGTTCTTTGATGTCGTAGTTAGGCGTTCCTGGCTCAAGATTAAGCCCACGCTTAAGGGTGAAAATCAGCTTAGGAAAAATCGCTGTGCGGTGCTCGCTTCCCAGTCCCTTGATACGGATATTGAGAATAGCCTTCTGAATCTCCCGCTCAAAGCGATTGGTCCCCAAACCAAAGCCCAGCGAAGTAAAAGGAGTCTGACCATTAGAGGTAAAGAGGGTATTGATCTCATACTCTAGCGACTGCATGGCATCGTAGATGTCCTTCTTGGTCTTCGCCCAGGCGTACTCTTCCTGCTTATCCGGCAAAACCCATTGCTCTGCATCCTTGAGATGCTTTTGATAATTAAGCTCAGCATAGGGCGCCAAGACTTCATCAATTCGATCGGCCGAACAACCGCCGTACTGGCTGGAAGCTACATTGGCAATGATTTGCGAGATTTGCGCTGTCGCAGTCTGAATAGACTTGGGACTCTCTACTTCTGCATTGCCAATCTTGAAGCCATTTTTCAGCATGCCGTCAAAGTCAATCAAACAGCAGTTCGTCATTGGCGTATAAGGGCTGTAGTCCAAATCATGGTAGTGGATGTCCCCCTTCTGGTGGGCATTGGCCACATGAGGCGGCAGCATCTTAAGCCCAATGGACTTGCCGACAATCCCTGCGGTCAAATCCCGTTGGGTATTGAAAACATCGCTGTCTTTATTAGCATTCTCATTGACCACCGTACGATCCTTGTTGAGAAGCTTGTCAATGGTAAAGTTGATGTCTGTCGCTTTTGAACGCTCAAAATCCCGTTGGGTGCGGTAAGTGATGTAGTTCTCTGCAATGGCATATTCCTTGGCATTCAAAAGCTCATGCTCAACGATGTTCTGAATCTCATAGATTTTGACATACTTAGCGAAGCGACTAGAAATCTCGGCCACAACACGGTCTGTGATGGTTTCGAGCTTAGCTTCCAGCATAGGCGTCATGGGACCAAGGTCCTGAGCCGCTCGTACCATAGCCTTATAGATCTTAGTCACATCAAAAGCTACTCTCCGGCCGTCTCGCTTCTCAACGTAGATGGTAGGCGCTGTATCAAATTTTGCTTCTCTTAAAATCATCACAAACACTTCCTCTTCTCAATTAATCATCTACCAAACATTATATCACTCCAAAATAAAAAATCAATATGTTGTGGTAAAATTGTTATTTTTTTATTTTAAACACAACATATTGATCAATTACTTGATTTGATAAAGCTTGAAGTGATTGAGTTTTAGGTTCACTTCTTCATAATCTTGAGAAATTTTCTTTTTCACATCCGAAAAGAGTTTCACATCTTTATTGACTAAGATAAACTTTGGACTTGCCTCATTTAAAGCATTACGCAAGAAAATGCGATTTTCCTCCGTTCCTGTATAAAGTGACGGACTTAATAGAGAAACAGCGGATAAACGCTGCGCTTTTTTATAGAGGCTAGCTGTACTGTCCCAAGCATAAATGCTATCCTTGCTAGTGCTGTTTTCACGAATATGTTGGGCAACCAGATTTCTCTCTGCTGAAACTCCATTGGATAGAATATACTCATTTACAAACGGATAAGCTACGAGATAAAGCATCGCAAGCAAAGGCAAAAAGAGTTGCTTGCCCAAATAACGATTCCAGCTAGAAGCCTGGGTAGGCTTACGGTGGCGTCTTTCATGTCCATCCCTGTCTCCACCTGTATCCAGCCATAAAGCCAGTAATAGCAAGGCAAAAGGCAGAGTTGTCAACAATTGATAAGCGCCCTTCTCCGGCAGGCCTAGAACAACAACAAAGCTGATAGGGAGCCCTAGTAGCCCAATAAAGCGCATGCCACGTGCAGCAGTTGGTTCTTCTTTGAAAGCAAAAGCCGTCATCAACGCTGTCGCAAAACCTAATCCTAGGAAAAGCAAGCCATAATAGAGCAAATGATCGAATATATAGCTGCCATTAAGACGAAAAGCCTCTAGAACATAAGTAGCTTGGCTAATCGCCACACCAAAGGAACCATTTAAAACTGTATAGTAACCCAGTGGATAAAAGACTAGAGAAAAACCTAATAGACCTGCCAGCAACTGATAAAAACCACGCGCTTTTCGCTTGTCAGCGATATTGTACAAGAGCAAGAACAGCGTCGTCAATGAGTAAAAGAGCAGACTAAAAGCTGGCTCGATTAGAAAAGCCAAGGCTCCAACCATCCCAAAACGAATAAAAGACTCATCGCGGACACGCCCTTGTAAGTACTTCACGAGATGGTACAAACTCCGAAAGATAAATGGGAAAGCAAAAATAATAGAATAGGTTCCGCCAAATCCCAGTGTCAGCACAAACAAATAGAACAGAATTGTAATCTGGCGAGCTAGACCACTTCTAACCGTTATTTGTGAAATTGTCTGGAAGAGATATACTCCTGCCAAGGTCAAAGCCACTACTTGGAAAAGTAAAAACAATAGCTGACCCAAAAATAAATTCCCCAACCAGCTTACCAAGTAGTAGAGAAGACCGCTAGTTCCATAAATATTTGCATAGGCAACTTCTCCCTGAGTCAAGGCCCAGCCAGCATATAGATTTTGTGATTGCAAATTGGTGGCTAAGTTGGTTAGTAGAGGATTGATGACACTGGTCAAACTGACCAAGATACTCCAAAAAAATAGTTTTAAAGAAGGAACTGGCTCGATTATTTTCTCTAACCGCCGTCTCTCACTCGTATTTTGCCAGGTTTCTGCGGACATAGATACTAAAATTTCCACGTTTTCCTGTTGATTTCTATCATTCATAAAAGTTCTCCTTGATTTCCATACTCTATAGTATATCAAAAAGCACTCTTTCTGTCAGCCTTATCTTGGCCCCCTTTCTCCTCCTGTCTCTTCTTTGCCAAGCGCTCCAAATCGCGGAATCTTAGGTAAACTAGCCGCTCTTCTGGACAAGAAAGCTGATAAATTATTTTTGCTATTTCCATCTATAATCCTCCTTTGATTCTCTATCCCCTACTTACTATTCGTAAAATAAAGGCGAGCGTCGCAAGAAAGTGTCATTTATAGCTTCTTAAGCAAATCCTCTCAGCGAAAGACAGAAAAAAAGGGCTGGGACAAAAGTCCTAGCCTCTCAATTGTCTTTGGATTGTCGATCAAGACGCAGTGGTTGAGTGGGCTCTACTACGCTGATTTCATCAGCTTTTACAGCCCTACTCAACTGTGCGGAGGTGGGACGACGAAATCGAATTCTAACGAATTACCGATTTCTGTCCCACTCTCTTTAAAGTAGCGGAGCAAATAATTGCATGATTTCCTTCAGTAAACGCTGGTACCAGCTATTTTGGAGGGTTTCAAGAGAAATTTCTTTGGAAACATCAAACAAGTCTTCAAAATCCTGCTTAATGTCCACAATCGATTCTGTTTGATACATAAGGACGGCATTTTCATAATGGTGCACCAGACTGCGGTAATCAAAATTAATGGTTCCGACCACGGCTAACTCATCATCCGAAATAACGTTCTTACTGTGGATAAAACCAGGAGTGTACTCGTAAATCTTAACACCAGCCTCCAGCAAGTCTGGATAAGCACCACGAGTGACTATCTGAATCAGCTTTTTATCAGGAATAAATGGCGTCACTATGCGAACATCCACCCCTCTCATGGCTGCATTTTTAATATCCTCTGTCAAATCATAGTCAATAATCAAATAAGGAGTCGTAATATAGACATAATCGATGGCTTGATTGATAATATTCTGGTAGACAGCCTTGCCAACCTGTTCCTTATAAATCGGCTTGGGCCCGCTCCCGTAAGGGATATAAAGTCCCTTACCTTCCACTCGCTGGCTATCAAAATGATAACGGTCAAAGTCCGTAATTTCCCCGCGATTGATGTACCAATTCATCAAGAAAAGACGTGTCAAAGCCTTCACTGCTCGACCTTCCAAACGGACACCGCCATCTTTCCAATGCCCGAAGCGCACGATATGGTTGATATACTCGTCTGCCAGATTGATTCCGCCTGTATAGCCGACTTGCCCATCTACCACCAAAATCTTGCGGTGATCACGATTATTATAGGCCACCGTCATCCGCGGAATCACCTTATTAAACTTATGGGCATCAATTCCCATCTTGCGCAGCCTTTTCGTATAATCTCCTGAAAGGGTCGCCATACAACCAATGTCATCGTAGAGCAGCTTGACTTCAACTCCCTGCTGGACCTTATCTACCAAAATCTCAAGGACACGATTCCACATCACACCTGGATCAATGATATAAAATTCAAGAAAAATGAATTTCTTGGCTGAGCGCAAATCATCCAGCATGGCCTCAAACATCTCTTCACCAAGGGGGAAATACTGCGAAGTCGTACCATCATAGACATCCGCATTGTGATCCATACTCAGCAAAGACTTGACAATGCCAAAGGCTGATTTATTCTCCTGCTTGAGTTCGACTCGCAGGTCATAGCTGTTGTCCTCTCGAAACTTCATTGAGTCCATTTTTTCCAGCTGCTGAATTTCTTTTTTGGAAAGGCGCCGCTCACCAATCATCAGATAGAGCAAGAAGCCAAAAACGGGCACAACTGCAAACAAGAGCCAAGTCACCTTGCTTTCGGGAGGCATATTCCGATTGACAATCGCCAAGATAGTCCCAATATATAAAGAAACAATGACAAGGGCTGACAACCAATTAGGCACCAACAGATTAAAATAGAAAAAGGCCGCAAAAACAAGAAGCAATTCCAATAACATGATAATGATGCTGAAACCATACTTGGACATCAGCAAACGAAACTTGCCTAGATCCATCTCAATCCTCCCTCGTCTCATATTTCATCTAGTATAACAATAATTAGCAGCAATTTCAAAACTTTTTAAAAGAAAATAGTCTCTAGTCCAAGGTTAAAGGAAGTTCCTGCACTCCATTATCCAAACACACAAAAAGCTGGAGCATCTGTCCAGCCTTTTGTAGGATACTCCTTCTTTGAAAATTATTGCTTGGTGAAGACGATTGTGTCGTCATCATCGTTTTCCTGCGATAAATCTTCCAGAGTCAGTTGTTTTCCCTCTACGCGATAACGCTTAACGTCATCTCCAACGATCATAGTTTGATTAGTTGGATCAACTTGCACCTGTTCAATTTCCTGCTCACCGTCGCGCTCGACTTTGGTCAGGGTTCCTTTATTTCCAGAAACTTCTAGAGTTAAATCATCACCTTCATGAGTGGCCTTATAAGTCCCATCTAAGTCACTAGCTGCCGTTTGACTGGAAGCAGAAGCCTCTGAACTACTAGTATTTGCGCTACTGTTTGTATTGCTACTTGCCTTGCTACTTGATGACACTGTCTCAGATGACTGAGAAACAGAGGAACTCGCTTGAGATTGAGCTGCCTGATTGGATGGATTTTGACCAGAATTGCCACAAGCTACCAATACAAAAGCGGTCATAGCCGTAAGGGCTGAAAGAACTAATTTTTTTGAAACTTTCATTTTGTTTCTCCTTTCTTTGTTCCACTTCTATTTTACCAAACAGGGCTTTCTATGGTCAACTTATACACTCTGGAGGTAGGCTCGAACCTCTGCAATAAAATAAAGCGAGCCCGTTACAAAAAGAACTTGGTCAGCCGTCTGCTCTTGTTTGAAATTCTCAATAAAAGCTCTATAATCAGCCACATATTCAAAGTCCGCAGCTTCTGCCTGCCCCACAGATTCTCCGTAGTCAAAGCTAGTCACCGTCACCTGAACCTCTGGCAGAGCCTCCTGCAAATAGGCCAGCATACCGCTATAATCCTTGCGTTTCAAAGCTCCAAACAGCAGGCTGCATGTCTTGCCCTTCTGTCCCTTGATAAACTCGACCAGACGCGACAAAGCCGGTAAATTATGAGCACCATCCAAATAGATATTCGGGCTAATTTCCTCTAGTCGCCCCGCCCAATGGGTCTTCTGCAAAGAAGAAGGAAGCAGAGAAAAATCAATTTCCCAGTCCATTTGCTTCACAAAAAGCAGAAAGGCCTGCAAAGCCAGCGCTGCATTTTCTTCTTGGTAAGCACCTTGTAATCCCAATACCAAATGCGATAAAAGCTGGTCTTTATTCTTAAAAGAACGATCAGAAAACCAAAAATCTCGCCCGTATTCATACAAATCCAAATTCAAGCTTGCTGCCCGCTGCTCACAAACCCGACAAGCCTCCTCCGGCAAGGGGCCGATGATTGCAGAACGACCTTTTTTGAAAATACCAGCCTTCTGCTCTGCAATCGCTGTAAGCGTCTGCCCCAAGGTCTCCTGATGATCCAAGCCCACTGAGGTCACCACTGCAACTTGCCCATCCAAGACATTGGTCGTATCCAAAAGTCCACCAATCCCCACCTCGATGAGAGCCAGATCAACCTGCTCCTCTCTAAAATAAAGAAAGGCCAGCAAGGTCAAGATTTCAAAATAGGATAGCTGGTCGTGAGTCTTGACCAATTCACTCTCCATCTCCTGAATCTGCCGCCCTAAGCGAACAAAATCAGTATCCGAAATCGGCAGTCCATTGATACAAATGCGGTCATGAACACTGACCATATGCGGTGATGTAAAGCTAGCTACTTTTTTCCCCTGATCGGCAAATAAATTCCGCATAAAAGCAATTGTGGAGCCCTTGCCATTGGTTCCCGTCACATGAATGACGGGGTAAGCCCCTTCAGGATTCCCCAGCAAATCTACAGCTCTTTGCATCCGCTCCAGGCCTGAACGAAAGTTCAGGCCAATGCGACCGTTCAACCATTTTTCAATCTCATTCATCACTTTTCCTATATAAAAAGAGAAGCGAAGCAGACTTCAAATGTGAATCGCCACTCGCTTCTCTCTTTTCTATTCGTTAGAAAGAAACTATCTGTAGCCAAGCTGAGATAAATTCACAAGCTGGCTGATTTTCTAGTTTCTAAGCTCAGGCTAAAAAGGTCCCCCGGACCTTCCTCGCTTTCTATTTTTCAAGCTCAGGCTGAGGCTGGGACAAAAGTCCTAGCCTCTCAATTGTCTTTGGATTGTCGAGCAAGACGCAGTGGTTGAGTGGGCTCTACTACGCTGATTTCATCAGCTTTTACAGCCCTACTCAACTGTGCGGAGGTGGGACGACGAAATCGAATTCTAACGAATTACCGATTTCGTCGTCCCACTCTCACTCCTCCATAAAGCTGTTGAAGACTTCTTCAATCATATCCCACTCTGCATCAGAGTCTTCTGGGATTGGTTCCAATTCGCCTTCTGTTCCGTCTTCATTTTCTGTAAATGAGTAAGCTTGGATTTCAACTTCGCCGTTTTCATCTTCTTCCGCATTTACTGGAACTAAGAGTACGTAATTTTTTCCAAACTCTTCTTTGCCATCAATGGTCAAAAGAATTTCAAATAAATTCTCGTTTCCTTGCTCATCTACCAAGGTAATCAATTCAGGTTTTTCCTGTTCGTGGTCATGGTTATGATCGTGTGCCATAATAATTTCCTCAATTCTTTCTAAAAATTTCTATCTAGATAATTCTGTAATATCAGCTGAGCCGCCAATTTGTCAATCACTTTTTTGCGCTTGCTGCGGCTGACATCTGCCTGTTCAATCAGCATGCGCTCAGCAGCCACTGTCGTCAGACGCTCATCCTGATACTCGACTGGAATTTGGAAAAGCTGGGCAATTTTCTCGCCATAGGCCTTACTCGCTTCCACCCGTGGTCCGCTGGTATTGTTCATATTTTTAGGGAGGCCAAGCACAAACTTGTCCACCTTATATTGCTCGACAAGCTCTGTCAAACGCTCAAAACCGAACTGCTCTTTTTCCTCATCAATCTGAATGATTTCAAGTCCCTGAGCAGTGAAACCAAGCGGATCGCTAATCGCAACGCCTACCGTTTTCGAGCCGACATCCAGTCCCATAATTCTCATCAGAGGTCAATGCCTTGCCCTTTCAAATAATAACGCACCAGTTCTTCTACGATTTCATCACGTTCGTATTTACGGATCTGGTTCCGAGCATTATTATAACGAGGCACATAAGCAGGATCTCCACTCAGCACGTAACCTACGATTTGATTGATTGGATTGTAGCCCTTGTCATTGAGTGACTTGTAGACATCGGTTAAAGTCTCACTAATTTCTTTTTTATTTGAATCATCAAGATTAAAACGTACCGTTTCATCTGTAAATCCCACAATTACACCCTCTTTCTTTAAGAATATGTCCATTATAGCATAATTACAACATTTTCACAAACTTAATCCATGTAAATTTTCTACTTTTTCGACATTTTTTCAACCATTTACCGCTCCTTCCCATCAAAAAACTAGCCCTTTTTCAAAGACTAGTTTTCATCAGAAATATTAGGACGGATTGCTAATTTCCTTGCCCCCTTCATCTTGGAAGGACTTGATAAATTCTTCTGGAGTCTGAGACTTCATTTGGCTAAAGATTGGCCCATAGGTCGGTACTTTAGAAGCCGCATCATAATCAAGATTTGTCGGATCGATAATAAAATCAATATCAACAGTGCCTTTTTCGGTCACTTTAACATTCACTTGAATACCTTTTACTTGTTCAAGTTTATCCACTCCTGAACTTTGCTTGAAGCTCTTGCTCACCTCTTCTTGCAGAGAGGACAAGTCTTGACCAGCTAAGGCCGACTTAGCTTCTTCTGGCAAATTTTGTGAAATAGCAATATTAACTTTTTCATACTTCTTGCCCGCGTAGGTAACTGTCAAGGTCATCGTTTGATCGAGCCCTTGTACCTTTTGATTTAACTGATAAGACTTGGTAACCGATTTATCTTTTGCCTTGCTTTGAACAGACTGATTGCTACCAGCTTTTCCACTATGTGACTGTTGTCCACAAGCTGTCAACACCGCCAAACTAGCCATTAAAAGTACTACTGATTTTTTCATTTCTTTCTCCTTTTTGGTTTTCTATGATTGACAAGAAGCTTCCTTACTGTTGCTCCTCAGCCCCGTTCATCAATAAATTATTGATATATTCTTCAGGTGGCATCTTTGTCATTTCTTTTAGATTGCTATTTTTAAAATAATTTAAAGTGAGTGCCTTTTCAATATCCAAATTGTCAAAATCATAGGTTGACGTGATTTTCATTTCATTTTCATTAAGAATCTGAACGGTTCCGGTGAAACCAGCAACAGTTTTTGCCTGAGTATAGTCCGTATCCTTTTGCATTGATTCATCCAAGAGCCGCTGAGTCTCCTCCAGGCCCACTTCTTTAATCGCATTTTTGATACTATCATCCGTTGGAGTAATTCTCTCCATAATCACCTTGATAAAACGTTTCCCTTGATAAGTGATAATTTGACTAGATTGAATTCCTTGCTCATCTTTGGGGAAAACTAGTTTCTTGGTGATAACTTCCTGCTTTTCAGCCTGACTGATAATGGGAAGATTAGTTGTAATTTCCTCTTTTTTCCCCTTTGGCTTGTCTGCTTTCTTATGAGCGCAGCCAGTCAATATCACAGCTGCTAAGCCAAAAATTAGTAAAAATTTCTTCACGTTCTGTCCTCCTCAGAGATATTGTATCATAGTTTAACCGCTTGTCAATCATTTTTAGGTAATGAGACAGAAAAAAGGCAGCCTAAAAGGTGCCTTTCTTTATCTAATTATAGAGCTGCTCGTAAGCGAGCCTCTGTATTCTCAACATTGCGCACTGCACGAGGTAAGAAGGCACGGATATCATCTTCCTTGTAACCAACTTGGAGACGCTTGTCATCCACCAAAATCGGACTTTTCAAAATCCGCGGTGTTTCCATGATAATGTCAATAACTTCGTTTACACTCAAATCTTCAATATCAACACCGAGTCCTTTTGCATAACGGTTTTTTGAAGATACAATGCTGGCAATGCCATTTTCAGTTTTTGCTAAAATATCAAGAATTTCTTCTTTGGTAATTCCTTCCTTACCAAGGTTTTGCTCCTTGTAAGTCAATTGATGGGCGTTTAGCCAGGTCTTTGCTTTTTTGCAGCTAGTACAACTTGAAACCGTATAAATTGTGATCATGCAAGTACTCCTTTCGCTACACGATACTACTATCGTAGTATATTATACCACAAAAACCATCGGTCTTGCGACCTATTTTGAAAAATTATTCCTCAATATCAAAGGCATCGTCTAGATCAAGAGTCACTTCTTCTAATTTTTCAAGAGGAGCCTCAGCCTTACCCTTCACTGCTTCTGCTGGCTCATCATCTTCAATCAAGCCGTAACGTACACGGACTTGGCGGTCGATTTCGTCAAAGACTTCTGGATGATCAGCCAAGTATTTCTTCGCATTTTCAGAACCTTGACCGATTTTTTCATCATTGTAGGAGTACCAAGCACCCGCTTTTTTGATGATATCCAAGTCCGTCGCAATCTTAATCAGCTCACCCGTCTTAGAAATACCTTCTCCGTACATGATCTCCACAAAGGCTTCCTTGAATGGTGGAGCCACCTTGTTTTTAACGACTTTGATTTTGGTTTCCTTACCAACATTGGTATCCTTGGCATCACCCGTACCCTTGATTTGGGTATTGCCACGGACATCCAAACGAACAGAAGCGTAGAACTTCAAAGCACGTCCACCTGGTGTTGTTTCAGGATTTCCAAACATAACACCAACTTTTTCACGAAGTTGGTTGATAAAGATGGCAATCGTCTTGGTTTTGTTGATAGAAGCAGACAATTTGCGCATGGCCTGACTCATCATCCGAGCCTGCAAGCCGACGTGGCTGTCACCGATATCCCCATCGATTTCCGCACGAGGTACCAGAGCTGCAACAGAGTCGATAACAACAAGGTCAACCGCTCCAGAGTCAATCAATTTACCAGCAATTTCTAAACCTTGCTCCCCGGAGTCAGGCTGAGACAGCAGCAATTCATCAATGTTTACGCCCAAAGCTGCAGCGTAGGACGGATCCAAAGCGTGCTCAGCATCGATAAAGGCTGCAATGCCCCCTTCTTTTTGGGCTTGAGCCACTGCGTGAAGGGCAACGGTTGTCTTACCAGAAGACTCTGGGCCGTAGATCTCAATAATCCGCCCCTTAGGATAGCCACCCGCACCAAGGGCGATGTCCAAAGCCAGAGAGCCTGAACTCATGACTTGAACTTTTTGCTCAGCTCGCTCGCCCAGACGCATAATCGCTCCCTTACCGAAGTCTTTTTCAATATTTTTTAGGGCGTTATCTAAAGCTTTTTGGCGTTCATCTCCAAATTTCTTTGTAATTTCATCCAAATTTTTCTGTTTTTTTGCCATTTATTTCTCCTGTTTTTTCTAAAATGTCTTTTGGCCATCTGTTTATTATACCAAAAATCAGCGCTTTAATAAAGTCTTTCGTACGAGGTTAAAGGCGTGCATGACGGCGATCTTCCGCACATCCCCTCGGCTGCGGCCAGCAATATTGACCTCAATCATTTCCGTTCCTGATTCACTCGCTAAGCCGATAAAAACGGTCCCTGATGGATGACCTTCCAGTGAATCTGGACCAGCCACACCTGTCAGACTGACAGCTAAGTCACTTTGAGTCAGCTTTCTAGCCTGCTCTGCCATTTTCCCAGCCGTAAAAGCGGAAACGACGCCATACTGCTCCAGATCTCCCAATGGAATATCCAGCATCCTGCTCTTTTCCTCCATACTGTAAGTGACAAAGCCACCTGAAAAAATAGAGGACGCCCCAGCAAAATCTGCCAAGGTTGCTTGAAAAAGACCAGCTGTCAGACTCTCCGCCGCTGAAATTGTCTTCCCTTGACTCTTGAGCAAGTCAAAGGCCACTTTAGCAAGCGAATTGTCGTCCCCGTAACCATAGAAAATCTCAGACAAAGGCTGTCCCTCAAAACTCTGATGCGCCAAAATAGACTTTTCCACAGCCTCAAACTTAGCATTCGCTTCTGCCTGACTCAAAGCCTTGGTGGACAATCGCAAGGTCACTTCGCCCGTCTTTGCATAAGGTGCAATGGTCGGATCGCTTTGTTGATCAATCATCTCGGCCAAAATAGTCACCAGCTGACTCTCGCCAATACCGAAGAAACGGAGCACTCGTGAATACAATTTCTGGCCTGTGGATAAGAGGGGAACCAGCTCGTTATTGACCATAGGCTTAAGCTCGCTAGGAGGACCTGGCAGGACCACATAGGTCGCTCCATCAACTTCTAGTAAGCCGCCAACGGCCAGGCCTGTCGCATTTGGTAGTGGAGTCGAGCCTGTCACCAGCTGGGCCTGACGCTCATTGTTGGGCGTTCGAGCATAATCTGGTCGACTGGCAAAAAAACGATCCAACTTTTCCACAGCCTCGGGGTCAAAGCTCAACTCTCGACCTACAAACTTAGCCAAGGTCTGCTTGGTCAAATCATCCTCTGTTGGCCCCAAGCCCCCTGTCAGGATAACTAAATCGCTACGCTCTTTGGCAATTTCTAGGACAGACAGGAGACGGTTTTCATTGTCCCCCACTGCTGTCTGAAAATAGACATCAATCCCTAGACTCGCTAGCTTTTCAGATAAAAACTGGGCATTGGTATTGACAATCTGACCTGTCAGAATCTCGGTGCCCACAGCAATAATTTCTGCTTTCATAGAACCTCCTACCTTACTATTCGGAATTGGCTTTATTTTATCACAAAAAAGAGTAAAAAAGTTGATTTTCATGTCAGGAAATAAAAAGAGCTGTCAACTTTATTGACAAAGTTGTCAACATCCTGTGGATAACTTTTGAAATTCTGTTTGTTATGGAGAATAACTGCCTTGTTAGGCAGATGCTATTGGCAAAGGAGACTTTTCTTTTTATAATAAAAATGAAAAGGATGGAAAGAAAAATTATTTATGTTATTAGAAAGGGAATCATCATGAAAATCTCTCAAGTTCTCAAAGACATTCGTCAACAACATCAGCTCACTCAGGAGGCTTTGGCAGAAAGACTCAAGGTTTCCCGCTCTGCCATTGCTCGCTGGGAAAGCGGAAAAGGAATCCCTGATATTGGCAATCTCATCGCCATTAGCCGCGAGTTTGACCTCAGTCTGGATCAGCTCATTAAGGAGGATGAACGCTTGGAGAAAAAGATTATCGAAGACAGCAAGGCTAAGAAATGGCACTATTTAATCATTTTCTATCTCTTCTCCGTTTTGGTTGAAATCGCCATCTTTGCTTACTTGCACCATATCTTTATGGCTGGTTTCCTCGTCTCTACTCTCTTCATGCTCTTCTACGAGCTGCGCATCTTTATCAAGGAAAAGATTTGGATGCAGAAAGAGGAGTAAGAATATTCACAGGGTATAGAAAAAGCCTAGACAAGATATTTGTCTAGGTTTCTTTCTCATCATTCTTTAACTTACTTTCGTAGCGGAGACGGATGGTCGGCTCTCCGCGAAGGCTCAATCCCTCTTTTTCCCACATCAGGGTCATCCCAATTTTTTCTAAAACTCCCTGACTAGCAAGATTGGGCTTAGTTGTGTGGGCAAGGAATGTCTTTATCCCCGGCATGTTCTGAGCCAATTCTTTCAAGGCTAAGGCTGCTTCAGTTGCGTAGCCTTTTCTGTGATAGTTAGCATTGACAGTATAACCTATTTCCGCCGTTTCTTGTTCCGTATCTATTCGAAGAGAGATATTGCCAATTAATTTGCCTTCAGATTTCAACTCGATACCGTAGCGACCCAAAGGAGCACTTAAATTATATAAAACAAGACTCTCTCGGCTCTCTTCTATGCTTTGGTGCTCTGGATAATCATATTTTAATAATTCTCCATCTGAAGTATATTCATGATAATCCAACAAATCATCCATGGTCATGGGACGTAGGAGAAGGCGCTCCGTCTCCAAGATACGATTCTCCGCTAAATATACTAAGGCCCTATTATCCATCCTTCATTTCCTTTATTAAAAATCTTCAAAATAGTTAAAAAGTAACCGCTAGACTTTCGCTTTATTTACTTACCATTCTACTGCTACATTAAAAGAATTGTTATCATAAAAGCAATGATATTGTTGCAACAATGAAGGGCAATTGGATACCAGATATTCTTGTCCTTTCTCAGATACAGGAGCGAGAGAAGAAGACCTCCGGCAATATAGGAAATAGCTGTCACCCACTCTGATAAGGCCCAGCTGTGCATATGAAGAGTGGCAAATAGAAAGGTTGTTAAGACAATACCAAACCCGTCAGAGAATTTTGCCAAGAAAGTGCCTAGGAAAACGCGACGGAAGAAAAACTCTTCAACGATTGGCCCGATAAAGCAACCGATAACCAAGATTAAAAATGGATTTTTCAACAAGGCACCTTGAATACTGGCATCATTCTGCCCCTGCAGTGGCAAGCCCAGACTCTGTTTAATCAAAGCTGAAAGCAGGTTGCAGGCAATGGATAGGAGGAAAACAAAGACCATATACAAGGAGATCGTTTTTAGAAATTCCTTCTTCTTGGTCAGAATCAAGGCCAACTGCTCCTTTAATTCTTCACGATAAGCTAAGATTCCTAAGATAAATAAAAGGAAATAAACTGGATAAATCAGCCAATTTATTCCAATCAGCTGCAAGCCTCTACCTAGAAATAAAATAGTATAGAGGGTGATAAAAATAAGGAGAAATTTTCTTGTTTTCATTGTTCTACTTCCAATCACAATCATTTTCATGGTCATTGATAAGACCAGCGGCTTCTAGAAATGAATAGACACAAACTGGACCGACAAATTTGAAACCTTGCTTTTTCAGTGCCTGGGACATGGTTTCTGATAGCTCAGTTTTAGTTGGGGCTTCCTTGTAGTTCGTAATTTGATTGTCAATCGTTTTGAAATCGACAAAGGACCAGATATAGTCGTTAAAAGAGCCAAACTGCTTTTGAACAGCCAGAAAAGCTTGGGCATTATCCCTAGTTGCATAGATCTTCATCTTATTGCGGACGATATCAGGATTATCCAAAAGAGCATCCAAGTCTGCATCCGTCATCTGGGCAATTTTCTGGGCATCATAGAAATGAAAAGCTTCCCGAAAAGCCTGACGTTTATTGAGAATGGTCTCCCAAGAAAGTCCAGCCTGATAAGTCTCCATGCAGAGCAATTCAAATAATTTTTGATCATCATGGAGGGGCTTGCCCCACTCCTCATCATGATAGGCCACATATAAAGGGTTGTTCATCTTTACCCAGCCACAGCGTTTGGTCATATTCTATTCCACTTTCTTATTCTGGATGTTCAGCAGCCCATGCTTGAAGTTCATCGTATGATTTGATTTGTGTCTTCTCGCCTGTGACTGGATCTGTCGCATATACTTCTAAAGCATCTTGACCTTTTGGCGCAAACCAGTACAGTAACTTGTCAAACCACTCTTTACTACTATACTGTTTAGGTCTGAAATAGAGTCGAGAAATGTTTTTCATATCTTTAGCTATTTCAGGATATAGTTCTGAAAAGTTTGTATTGGAAACATCTACTTCTTTATCCATATTTTTTTCTGATAAATCTTTTTCTATATATCCACTTACCAGATATAAGCGATAATTTTCCGCAAGCTTTTGTCTCAGATCCTTATACACTCCACCAAATGCAATATCTCGATTCCCATATGGTGAAGGCACCTGTTTTAAATCGCCAAATTGTTGAATATCCATTAACTGACCAGAAGATAAATCCAGCATCATATCTTTGCCACTTCCGTTATTAGATTGAGCAAGGTTAATTGCCAAATAATCTTTTTCATCAATGTAATAACCCACTACATTATATACACCTCTATAACGATTTTCTTTCCCTAGCAGATGGAAAATGTCAATTTCCTTTGCTTGGTAAGATGGATTATTTAGCTCATAAGCAATAACCTTAAAATATTCTTCTTTCCCAATAACAGGTGCAGGGCCAGTAGCAGGTTTTAAAAGAGTATCTTTGAATTCTATCTGATGTGCATCCATAGTAGCAATGTAATCCTGACCAAAAGCCAATCCCCCTATGCTATCGTTTTGTGCCACAAAAACAAACTTACTATCATCAAAGACATGGATTATCGGGGAATCTTTTTTAGCATCTATATAGGTTCGTTTTGATTCAGTTTTTTTCTCAGGATAACTCCTTGTTTTCTGATTTTGGTGTAGGCGAAAGAAGCATAACCCTACAATAGCCAACGCAACTACAAGAGTTGCCATTGCTCTTTTCCTCTTCACTATACTTTCCCTCCTCTTATTTCTCCTATTTTACCAACATCTTAAGAGCTGACTTGATATAGTTTTCGGCTGTATCCGTCGTTCCTTCAAAGAATTTCTTGATTTTCTTAAGTTCAGCAGCTTTGTAGCCCAATGCCAGCATGGCTTCCATGGCTTCCTCCAGCTCCTGATTATCCGCAGTCTGGACGGGCGCCTTGCTTTCTGCCGGACCATCTGCCGCCACTACCTTGCCTTCTAAGTCCAGCACCATCTGCTGGGCTGTTTTCTTACCAATCTTAGGAAACTTGGTCAGGTAGGTGATGTTTTTTTGCTCAATGGCTTGCACTAAGCCAGCATTATCATCCGCCGCGATAATAGCCAGGGCAGACACTGGGCCGATACCTGAGACTGAAATCAAGCTGAGAAAGAGTTGCTTCTCCTCCTCAGTCGCAAAGCCGTAAAGGAGCTGCGCATCCTCACGGACAACCTGATGCACATAAATTTGCGTTTCTTGATTGACTAGACTTGAGTATGCATAAGGATTGGCCACATGAAGAATATAGCCGATCGAGTTGACTTCCAATACAATGTACTTGGCTGTGATTTTACTGATGATTCCTTTAAAATATTCGTACATAATCTTCCTTCTTTTTGTATCATTTTGCCTATCTAGTATATCATATTTTCTGCCTGGAAACTGCAAACAGAAGTGCAACCAGCGGTTGACAAAATGTACAGGAAGCTGTATTCTCAAGATAACTAAAAGCTGTTAGGATAGAGTTAGCAAAGAAAAGGAGGCTGCGATTATGAAACTCGCTGATAAATTATTTGAACTAAGAAAAGAAAAAAGCTGGTCACAAGAAAAACTGGCTGAACAAATCAATGTCTCTCGCCAGAGCATTTCTAAGTGGGAGTCTGGCCAAGCGTTGCCAGAGCTGGAAAAAATTGTAGAGCTGAGCAAGATTTTCCAGGTGACGACAGATTATCTGCTTTTAGAAGACAGCAACAAGCCGGAAATAAAACCCGTCCTCTCAGAAGACGAAAAAGATCGCTACTATAAGCAAGTAAAATCTTATGGCTTCTGGCATGTTTTGTATATTTTTGTATTAGCCTTGGCTATTTATCTCTTTTCCGCAGGTTCTATCTTTCCAGCAAAATTCACTGGCCTGGTCTGGTTAACTTTTTTCCTCCTAGTCGCATCCGCAATGGCTATTAACAAGGCGCTAAAGATGAAGGAAAAGTATCTGGACAAGGTTATAGGCCTTGATGAGGATTCTAAGAAAGAAGATGCTCAAGATGAAACTAAAAACTGATAATCCCTTACCAGTCAAAACTCGTCTAAAAGAGCTGTTTGGAGACTGGCTTTTCATCTCGGGCTACCTCATTGCTCTTTTTTTACTGGCTATGGGTTTTTACTATCTGGTTTTAGGAGGCATTCCTGCATTCACTGAAGTCCAGAGCCAACTTCTGGCTTTTTCTACCTCAGTCCTGTCTCTAACTATTATCTTTGCTTGGTTAGACTATAGAAAAGGAAGTTTTGGCAAGCGTTGGGCAGGTTTACAGTTGGTTTACAAACATAGGAGCCTTTCCCACAGCCTTTTGCGCTCTGCTATCAAGTTTTTCCCTTGGCAGCTGGGACATATGGGAGCTATCCGTAGTGCTTATCAAGCAGATGCCCTGTCAATTTTCTTGTCAACTTCAGCAGGGATTCTCTTCTTGATCTTTCTGCTGATGGGACTGCTTCGCAAGGACAAACGCCATCCAGCTGATTTACTTGCTGGGACACAAGTTCAGCTCAAAAATTCAAAACAGCTCTAGTTCTATGACTAGGGCTGTTTTATCTTCTATAAAGTTTAGTATTTCCCCAACTCCCGTAGGCTAGTATGATTTTCCTGAATGCGGCGGAACATTTTTTCCATATCCGACTTGGTAAAGTTGACCAAGACCGGCCGGCCGTGTGGGCAGTTATAGGGATTGTCACACTGGGACAGCTGAAAGAGCAAGTCACGCGCAGAATAGTCATCCAGACTGTGATTGGCCTTGATGGAGCGTTTGCAGCTCATCATAATGGCCAGCTCTGCTCGATATTTCTTGATGGAAACTTCCTTGGTCAGGAGAAGCATATCACACATCTCATAGATGCCGGCTTCAATCTCCTCTTCCTTAAACCAAATGGGATGCTCGCGGAGGATAAACTGATTGGCTCCGTACTCTTCTAAAAAGATGCCAGCGTCTTCTAACAGCTCCATCCGCTGCTTGATTCGCAGCATATCGTCTGCTGGAAATTCAAAAATATAGGGTACCAAGAGCTGCTGCTGGCTATTGTCCACATCCCCAATCTTCTCCCGATAATACTCATACTTGACCCGCTCTTGAGCAGCATGCTGGTCAATAATATAAAGACCACCCTTGCCCTGAGCAAAGAGATAAGTGCCATGCATCTGACCGAAATATTCTAACTCTGGGAAGCTTGACTTCTCTTCCTGATCCAACTTATCCACAGCTCGCTCCAGACTGGCCTGGTCTAGCTCTGGATGGTCTAGTTGGTCATAGCTGACTGACCTTCTCTCTGCAAATTTGACTGAAGTCAGTTGCGGTTCTGCTTTTTCATCTGTCGCTTCATGAATAGGCTTTGCTGATTCTTCGAAGGATAACTGCTGCTCTGCCACCTGTGGCTTGAGGAAGAAGTCATTCTGCTCCTTATCGTAGTAGAGGCGATTTTCTTTCAGCGGAAGAGCGGTCTGTTCGGGCTTAGTCGCACGCTTAACAGTTGATTTGGCTAGATTTTCCAAAGCATCTGGGATGAGGTCCTGCTCCTTGAGACTGGTCGCAATGGCTTGAGAAATCAAGGCCATGAGTTCCCGTTCTTTAGAAATGCGCACCTCTTGCTTGGTTGGATGGACATTGACATCGGCTAGATAGGGATCAATCTGAATATTGATGACCGCGAGTGGAAAGCGTCCTACCATCAGCTTGCTGCCGTAGCCGTCCAAAATAGCTCGATTGAGCAGGAAATTCTTGATATAGCGGCCGTTGATAAGGATCGTAATATAATTGCGATTCGCACGAGTCAGCTCAGGCAAGCTGACATAGCCGCTCACCTCAAAGTCCAAATCCGAAGCAGAGATTTCCACCATTTTCTTAGCCGTTGCTAAACCATAGATTCCTGCAATAGCCTGACGCAGATTGCCACTGCCGGCAGTCCTTGTCATTTCCCGACCGTCACTGATAAGGGTGAAAGCTACTTCCGGATGGGCCAGACTGAGGCGATTAATCACATCAACGATATGCGAAAGCTCAGCCTGCTGGCTCTTCATATACTTGAGCCGGGCTGGAGTATTAAAGAAGAGATCTTCTATCTTGATTTTCGTTCCCACCGGGCTGCTAGTAGGCACATGCTCTTCAATCTCACCACCTTGGGCAACCAGCAGAGTCCCGTGCTGACCAGATTCGGTCGCTGTTTCAATGGTAAAACGCGAGACAGAAGCAATGGAAGGAATGGCCTCGCCACGAAAACCCAGCGTCCGAATCCGAAAGAGATCCGCCTGTTTCTTGATTTTACTGGTAGCATGGCGTCGAAGAGCCAGAGGGACATCTTCGTGGTCTATGCCCTCGCCATTATCCGTCACCTGTATGCTCTTGAGTCCGGCCTCCTCGATTTCGATAGTAATCTGGCTGGCACCCGCATCAATTGAGTTCTCCACTAGCTCCTTGACCACGCTGCTAGGCCGCTCAATGACTTCACCGGCCGCAATCTGATTGGCTAGAATTTCTGGAAGTTCGATAATTTTTGACATCTTTTTCTCCGTATTTGTTCTGCTATCTATTATAACACATTGGGCTCTTTCTATCAGAGGGCAGACTTATCTTGCCCGCTCTGCTCACAAGACAAACCATATAGACACAAATAGCTGCCACATGGTCAAAAGGGCTTGTTTTCTCTGCCATGTTGCGGTTTAATAAAGATGAAAGGAGGAAGTTATGAAAGTTAAGCTAAGAATAGATTCTCAAGTCACCGAAGACTTCGTCAGCATTGAGGCTCGACTCATGACCGAAAGCATTCAGGAATTGGTCCACTTTGCTCAACATCTGGGTAAAGAGGATAAGATCCATGTCAAGAAAGGAGACGACATCTATCTGCTGGATGCTAAGGAAATCCACCGAATCTATACAGAAAACCGTCAGGTTCGGGTCCGAACGGCAAAAGACGGCTACCGAGCTCAACAAGCTCTTTATCAGTTGCTGCAGGTCCTTCCGGACTATTTTCTGCAGATTTCTCAATCGGAGATTATCAACAGTCGACAAATCAGCCATCTCAAGCTGACTCCAAATGGCCTGATCCAAATATTTCTGAAAAACGGCGACCAGACATACTCGTCTCGCCGTTATCTCAAATCTATCAAAGAAAGGTTGCAATTATGAAAACTCGTCTTAAAAAACTCTTTTTCGGAGGGATTGGAGGGATTTTCATCGGTCTCTTCTTCTCCATGATTGTTTCTTATTTTTACAATCCAGCTTATCTACCGCTTCATCCTCGCTCTCCTATCGGTCACTTCTTTTTGAGCCAGCATGTCCATGTTTCCCTCATCATGCTCTACTGCATGCTTATCTGGTTTATCATGGGAGCTATTTTCAGATGGAGCGGAAGCTTCTTCCAAAGAGACTGGAGCATCCTACGCTCCATCATCAGCCACTATGGCGTGATGATTCTGACCTTTGCACTTTTAGCTAATCTAGCTGGATTTTTCCCAAGAGAAAAAATACTCAGCCTGACACTGACTGCCGTCGGGGAATTCACCCTCATTTATCTGGTCATTTCAGGCGTTATCTACTACCGCACCTACCGCAACATTCAAAAAATCAATAGCGGTTTGTCTAGCAAATCGTGAGAAATAAAAAGAGAGTGGGACAGAAATCGGTAATTCGTTAGAATTCGATTTCGTCGTCCCACCTCCGCACAGTTGAGTAGGGCTGTAAAAGCTGATGAAATCAGCGTAGTAGAGCCCACTCAACCACTGCGTCTTGCTCGACAATCCAAAGACAATTGAGAGGCTAGGACTTTTGTCCCAGCCTCTTTGTTTTTACAACTTCTTTTTGAGCTCGGCGACCGCCGCCATGACCTCCAGGGGAGTCATATTGTAGATGTCCAAGCCTCGGAGTTCAGTCAGGACTGGATTTTCCGTTCCTTCTGCAAAAAGAGACATCTGCTCCGCCACTTGCGGCCGTGTTTGTCTGGATTCGGTAGGAAGCTCTGTTCCTAGTCCGGTATCCTGACTTTCCAAATGACTCAAAATGCTGTCTGCCCGCTCCAACAATTTCTCAGGAAGTCCGGCAATCTTCGCCACATGGATTCCGTAGGACTTGTCAGCCGGACCCGGCTCAATCTTATGTAGGAAAGTCACCTGCCCGTCCTTCTCCAAGGTTGCCACATGGACATTTTCCAAATGCTCCAAGCTATCCTCCAAGGCTGTCAACTCATGATAGTGAGTGGCAAAGAGGGTCTTGGCTCCAGTATAATGATGAATATGCTCAATAATAGCCTGAGCCAGCGCCATCCCATCGTAAGTCGCCGTTCCACGGCCCAGCTCATCAAAGAGAATGAGCGAACGCTCGCTGGCCTGTCGAATGGCCCGATTGGCCTCCATCATCTCCACCATAAAGGTGGACTGGCCAGATACCAGATCATCCGCTGCGCCGATGCGAGTGAAAATCGCATCGAATAGCGGCAAACTGGCAGACTGGGCGGGCACATAAGAGCCCATCTGTGCCATAATAACGATGATCGCCAGTTGGCGCATATAAGTCGATTTCCCGCTCATATTAGGCCCGGTAATCAGCTGGATATCCGTTTCCTGGTCCAGCAGAATACTATTTGGAATGTAGCTTTGAGCTCCCATGACCTTTTCCACAACAGCATGCCGACCTTTTTCAATCTGCAGACGGCGCTCCGCAGTAAAGACAGGGCGTACTAAATGCTGCTGCTCTGCCACCGCAGCAAAGCTCTGCAGGACATCTACAGCTGCCAGCGTTTGTGCCAAGGCCTGCAAGCGCTGGATGTATTTGCCAGCTTCCTCACGAATCCGCATGAAAATCTCGTATTCCAGATTAGCAGATTTTTCACGCGCCTCCAACATCTCTCCCTCAATCCGGGCCAGCTCCTCCGTTCCGAAACGCTCAGAATTTTTCAGGGTCGCCTTGCGGAAGAAATAACTAGGCACATGAGCCAACTGGGAATTAGTCACATGGAAATAGTAACCATCTTTTTTGTTGTAATCAATCTTCAGATTGCTGATGCCGCTGTTAGCACGTTCTTTGACTTCCAGCTCTGCAATCCATCCAGTCCCTTCCCGTAGCACAAGTCGATACTGATCCAAGGTCTCGTCAAAACCGGTCCGAATGATATTGCCCTCGGTGATGATATGGGGTGCATCCGGCGAAATAGCTGAGCTAATCAAGCCCGCCAACTCTGGAATAGGATCCAAGCCCTCAATCAAACGAGCTAGATGCGGACTGTCGATCCCTTGCAGGATAGCTTTAATCTGAGGCACATTGCCCAATGTAGCCGCCAGTTGCAGCAGATCCTTGGGATTGGTCTTACCAAAAGACACCCGACTAGCAAGGCGCTCGATATCATAGACTCCCTTGAGGCTCTCCGTCAAATCACTCCGCTCAAAGAAATGATCCAGAAAAACCTCGACGACATTCTGCCGCTGGCTAATTCGCGCTTCATCAATCAGCGGACGCTGAATCCAAGAGCGCAGCATGCGACCGCCCATGGCCGTCTTAGTCTCGTCCATCAGCCAATAAAGACTGCCGTGCTTCTTGCCCGAGCGAGCATTTTCTGTCAAATCCAGACTCGCCTTGGTGGCATAATCCATTTGCAGAAAATCCTTGATTTCATAATGCTGGGCCTTCTTCAAATGACTGAGCTCCCTCATCTGGGTCTGGTGCACATACTCCAGCAATTTCCCTGCTGCCTGACGCTCCATAGGAGACAGCTCCTCGCCCAGCAGCTGGACATCGTCCAAGGCCGTCTGTACATAGGATAGTAAGAGGTTCATCTGCCCAGCCAAGACCTGCTCCTCAGCTTCTGGCAAGGCATAGCCCAGCACCACTTCCCTAGCCTTCAAATTGCGGATTTCCCCGCAGACCAGGGCAAAGTCCTCTAAACTAGTCACCTGAAACTCGCCGGTCACCAAGTCCATATAAGCCAGGCCATAGAAGCCGTCTGAGTAATCCAAAGCCACCAGAAAGTTATTCGCAGAGTCGGGCTTAGTAGAGTCCACCACCGTTCCCGGCGTGATAACCTGAACGACCTCTCGCTTAACAACTCCCTTAGCTTCCTTGGGGTCTTCCATCTGCTCCGCAATCGCCACCTTATAGCCTGACTCGACCAAGACATCAATATACTGCTGCGCCGAATGATAGGGAACTCCGGCCATGGGAATGGGATTTTCTGCATTTTTATTGCGGCTGGTGAGAGAAATCTCTAAAATCTGGGCGGCATTGACCGCATCATCATAAAACAACTCATAGAAATCCCCCATCCGAAAGAGCAAGAAAGCATCTGGATAGTCCTTCTTGATATCCAAATACTGCTGCATGCCTGGCGATAACTTTTCTACTGCCATCTCTATCCTTTCTAAAAACAAACGAGGTCAGGACTTCCGTCTCAAACCTCTCCGTCAATTCTAAGCTTTTGGCTAGTCCATGCCTTCTTTGACACTCGTCTCGATTTCTCTAGCGGCATCCTGATCCCGGCAAATCACCAGCAAGGTATTGGCCCCTGCAACGGTTCCTAAAATCCGACTATCCAGCGAACCATCTACCACATTTGCCAAGACCGTCGCTTCGCCCAGTCCTGTACGGAAAACCAGCGTAAACTCCGCTCTAGAAACTGCCTGAACATGACTGGCCAGAAATCCAGCTAGATCCAACTCCTCTGCTTCATGAGCCAGCACATAGTAGACTTGCCCATCTTTCTTCAGCTTGGTCAAGCCAATCTCTCTTAAATCCCGCGAGAGGGTTGTTTGGGTCACAAATATCTCCTCGTCTTCCAGTCTTTTTTGAATATCCTTTTGTGTTCCTAACTTTTCTTCCTTGATCATCCATTTAATAAGCTGATGACGCTCACTCTTTCTCATACTCGACCTCATTGACTGAATATTTATACTCTCAATTATATCAAAAAATCTATCTTATACCAAAAAAATTGAAGATTCCTCATAAAATATGATAGAATAGTAACAAAAGACCCAAAGGAGCAAATATGGATAATAAACAATTAATCGCTAGCGAGTTGGCCAAAGTTATTGACAGCTTGGACCAAAGCGCTATCTCTAACCTACTAGAACAGCCGAAAAGTTCCGATCTTGGAGACATTGCCTTCCCAGCTTTCTCACTTGCTAAAGTAGAACGCAAGGCTCCTCAAGCTATCGCTGCGGATATTGCTGAAAAGATCGATCAAAGTCACTTTGAGAAAGTTGTCGCAACTGGACCTTATGTCAACTTCTTCCTCAACAAAGCTAAAATCTCTGATCAAGTCATCAAAGAAGTTATCAAGGAAGGCGCTGACTATGGTCAACAGAACGAAGGCCAGGGCGAGAATATTACCATCGACCTTTCCAGTCCTAACATTGCAAAACCTTTCTCTGTTGGTCACTTGCGTTCAACCGTTATCGGTGACTCCTTGTCAAATATCTTCCGCAAGATGGGCTACAATACCATCAAGATCAACCACTTAGGTGACTGGGGCAAGCAATTTGGTCTCCTCATGGTTGCCTACAAGAAATGGGGCAACAAGGAAGCTGTTGAAGCCAACCCAATCGATGAACTTTTGAAACTCTATGTCCGCATCAATGCTGAAATCGAAAACGACCCAGCCTTGGATGAAGAAGGTCGCCTTTGGTTCAAGAAACTGGAAGATGGCGATCCAGAAGCAACAGAACTTTGGCAATGGTTCCGTGACGAAAGTCTCGTTGAATTTAACCGCATCTATGAATTGCTCGGCGTTGAATTCGATAGCTTAAACGGAGAAGCCTTCTACAATGACAAAATGGACGAGGCCGTTAAAATTCTGGAAGACAAGGGTCTCCTGAAAGAATCAAAAGGCGCTAGCATTGTGGACTTGGATGATGTCAACCTTCCACCAGCTATGATTAAAAAATCAGACGGTGCTACGCTTTACATCACCCGTGATATTGCCACTGCTATGTACCGTGCACGCACTTACAACTTCGTCAAGAATGTTTATGTCGTTGGTCAAGAACAATCAAACCACTTCCGTCAGCTCAAAGCTGTCCTTAAGAAGATGGGATTTGACTGGAGCGATGATATGATCCACGTGGACTTTGGTCTGGTTACGAAGAATCGCCAAAAACTTTCAACACGTAAAGGAAACATCATCCTTCTGGAACCAACTCTACAAGAAGCGATCAGCCGTGCAAAAGCTCAAATTGAAGAGAAAAATCCAAATCTGGAAAACAAAGAAGCTGTTGCCCATGCAGTTGGTGTTGGTGCCGTTAAATTCTACGACCTTAAGACTGACCGTCGCAATGGTTACGACTTTGATTTGGAGGCAATGGTTTCCTTTGAGGGCGAAACTGGACCGTATGTACAATATGCCTATGCACGTATCCAGTCTATCCTGCGCAAAGCAGACTTCAAGCCAAGTCTTGATGCCAACTACAACCTCAACGATGCTGAAAGCTGGGAAATTATCAAACTGATCCAAGACTTCGCTCGCGTAGTTAAACGTGCATCCGATAACTTTGAGCCTTCTCTGATTGCCAAATACGCGATCAGCCTAGCTCAAGCCTTCAATAAATACTATGCTCACACTCGCATCTTGGATGAAACTCCGGAACGTGACAGCCGTCTAGCTCTCAGCTACACCACTGCTGTTGTACTGAAGGAAGCTCTCCGCATGCTTGGTGTAGAAGCTCCAGAAAAAATGTAACCCTACACAAACCTTCCAGTTTTGGGAGGTTTTCTTAGGAAGAGATATTTTATGAATGAAACTGCTTATATTTTAGTTGTCCTTAGCTTGGTCATTCTCTTTTTGTACAACAAAAGAGAAAAGGTAAAGTTGCAGATTTTGTTGCAGCAGGAACTCCTAAAAAGTGATCATTTTCGACAAGAACTCCAAGGAAAAATGACCACTAGTGAAAATCAAAATGACCTTATTGCTTACGTTAACAAAAACTACCGTTTAGGAATTTTATATTCAAAAGAGCTGGTCGAAACTATCGCCGGCGAGCAAGCAAACCAATAATATAAACAAAAGCCGCTCGATCAACAACTGTTGACTGAACGGCTTTTTACTTATGCTTTTATTCCGTACAATTCTTCAATAATGCCAGCGACCTTTTTGATATCGCCCAGCATGCCACGCATTTCAAAATCGGCTAAAACTGGGAAGCCGAAACGTTGGCTGTACTGCTTAGCGGTCAGACAGTATTGATTGTTAAAATTACGGTTGCCACTTCCAACAACTCCAAAACACTTGCTGGCATTTTGCCCATAGGCAATAAAATCTGCTACATCCGTCGTGAGAATTTCGACATCGCCATTATCCACACCATTACCACCTTCCAGATAGGTCGGTAGAAAAGTGATGAAGGGATTGGCCATTTCAAAGAACGGATGCCCCTCTTTCACTAAGTCTTTGATGTGAATTTTCTCAATCTCTAGACTGGGATGCTGCTCTAGCAAATAGTCACTCAAACGACGGACAAAACTCTCTGTATTGCCACTCAAGCTAATATAAACTAAGGAAACTTTCATGTTTATTTGCTCCATTCCAAAAAAATAACATTTATCCGCTCATCTAGCTTATCAGCAGTAAATGTTATTTGCTAAATCTTAATCTTCTTCAGCTACTTCTACACTCTCAGCTTCCTTTTGCTGCTTGATCAGCTTAAAGATAACAATGGAAAGGAAGATAAGACTAACAACAACAGAGAAGCCAATAGTAAAGTTCAGGCCTAGTATCTGAGATGAGAGTAAGGATGGATCTGAAAAAGAAGACGTTGCAATCCCTTTTGCTACCACATAACCGTACGCTGTTCCAATCAAGCCAATAAGAACGTTCGCGATGTAAATAAGATTTGCTTTGAAAATATCTTTCTTAAAAACAAAGAACCAAGCTGCAATCAAAAGAAGCAAGCCAACATAAAAGAAAATATTATTTATTAGCGAACCTGACAGTTCAGCGCTCTTACTAAAGTAAGTTGCATACTGAGATTTTGCTGGCTCATTGACCCCCTTTAGCAAGGTTTCCACGGCATCATTTGAAGAGGAGAACTTCGAAATAAGCCCCCACAAAGTGCCTACTGTTTCTAACCCCAGTAAGACGTAGAGATAAATCGGTTTCTTTTTCATCATAACCTCCTATATAGAAATACTTTTTCCTATTATACACCCAAAAGAAGAACCTGACAAGAGGGAAGATCTGATACGATCCTAAAGCCAGTATTGGTAGTCTTCCGACACGAGAAAAGCCAAGACAGTCCTGCCTAGGCTTTTTCACTTATTTTAAATAATTAGTTATCCAAATGCCATACTTCGTCATTGTATTGTTGGATTGTACGGTCTGCTGAGAAGAAACCAGCTTTTGCGATATTGACAAGAACTTTTTCCATCCAAGCATCACGATCTTCGTAGTCAGCAAGCATTTGCTCTTTGACTTTGATATAGTCTTCCAAGTCAAGAAGAGTCATGAACCAGTCTTTGTTGATCAATTCATTGTAAAGGCGTTCCAAGCGCTCTTTATTTCCAGCTGCAAGAACAGCGTCGCTGATGATAAAGTCAACCAGTGGCTTGATAGCTGGACGAGCGTAGAATTCGCTTGATTTATATGCAGATTTAGCATAAAGATCGATAACAGTTTCTGAATCTTCACCAAAGATGTAGATGTTGTCTTCGCCAACCAACTCAGCAATTTCCACATTGGCACCGTCCATGGTACCAAGTGTCAAAGCACCGTTAAGCATGAATTTCATGTTACCAGTACCTGAAGCTTCTTTAGAAGCAAGTGAGATTTGCTCAGAAATATCACCAGCTGCAATCAAGAAGCTTGATGCTGTAACGTTGTAGTTTTCAACCATAACCACTTGCAAGTGTGGTGCTACTGCTGGGTCATTTGCGATGACTTCTGACAAGCAAAGGATCAAGTGAATGATGTCTTGAGCAATTGTGTAAGCAGGAGCTGCTTTACCACCAAAGAAGACAGTGATTGGACGAGCAGGAATGTTACCAGCCTTGATGTCCAAGTACTTGTGGATGACATACAAAGCGTTCATTTGTTGACGTTTGTACTCGTGCAGACGCTTGATTTGGATATCAAAGATAGAATCTGAATTGATTTCCACACCTTGAGCTTCCTTCAAGTGACGAGCCAATTTACGCTTGTTATGAGCTTTAATGCCTTCCAGTTTTGCTCTCACTTCTTGCTTACCAGCAAAGTCAAGTAAACCTTCCAACTTAGCAGCATCATAGTGCCAGTCGCGACCAAGAAGTTCATCTAAGTAGCTAGACAAACGTGGGTTAGCGTGCATAAGCCAACGACGGAATGTAATACCGTTTGTCTTGTTGTTGAATTTTTCTGGATAAATATCGTAGAAAGCCTTCAACTCAGAGTTTTTCAAGATTTCAGTGTGGAGTGCTGCAACCCCGTTTACGCTGTATCCATAGTGGATATCCATGTGTGCCATGTGAACACGGCCGCTCTCATCAATGATTTGAACAGCTGGATCTTTGTATTCTGCTTTGACACGACGATCCAATTCTTTGATGATTGGTACCAAGTGAGGAACCACTTCTTGCAAGAATTCAAGAGGCCATTTTTCAAGGGCTTCAGCAAGGATAGTGTGGTTTGTGTAGGCAGTCATGCTACGAACGATTGAGATTGCTTCATCAAGCTCGATACCACGCGCAGTCAAAAGACGGATCAATTCAGGAATAACCAGTGATGGGTGAGTGTCATTGATTTGTACAACTGCGTAGTCTGCAAGATCATGCAAGTTGCTTCCTTTTTCGATCGCTTCGTCGATGATCAATTGTGCACCGTTTGAAACCATGAAGTATTGTTGGAAGATACGGAGCAATTCACCTTGCTTGTCGCTATCATCTGGATAAAGGAAAAGAGTCAAGTTGTGAGCGATATCTGTCTTGTCAAATTCGATTCCCTCTTTGATGATGGAAGAATCAACTGAATCCAAGTCAAACAAGCGCAAACGGTTTTTAGTAGCTGTCTTGTAACCAGGAACATCAATATCGTAAAGAGTTGATGTCAAGGTAAAGTGTGCAAATGGCACTTGGTAGCTACGGCTTGAGCGAACCAACCAGTTTTGCTCAGTCAACCAGAAATTTGGAATAGTTGTTTGTTCATTATTTTTAAGGACTTGTTGGAAAAGACCAAAGTGGTAGTTTAGTCCAACACCGTCACCATTGAGACCCAAGGTTGCAATAGAATCCAAGAAGCAGGCTGCCAAACGGCCCAAACCACCATTACCAAGAGATGGTTCCAATTCTACTTCTTCAACTTCGATCAAGTCTTTACCAGCAGCAGCAAGTTCTTTTTTCACATCGTCGTAAAGACCAAGGTTAATCAAGTTGTTTGACAAGAGTTTACCAATCAGAAACTCAGCAGAGATGTAGTAGAGTTTCTTTTTACCAGTATTAACTGGCTTTTGAGCGCTCGCTAATTTTGTGTAGTTCAAGAGAGCCAAATAAAGCTCTTCATTGCTACAATCAGCAATTTGCTTTTGATAAGTTTTTTGGATATATGTTTGTAAGTTTGACATGATTTCTCCTAGTATTAGAAAGTATTGAAATTTATTGTCTTATGAAAGCAAGTCCGTATTCAGACGACGATAGACCTTAGTCAAATGATAAAGCTGACCTTCTACGATAGGGTTTAGCTCTTCAGCTGTCATCCGCCATGCCCAGTTGCCGCCAATTGTAGAAGGCAGGTTCATGCGGGCAGAGCCATCTAGCTCTAGCAGATCTTGCATCGTTGCGATAGCCATGTAGCTAACGGAAGCAAAGATTGTACGAAGCATTGCATGTGGCACCGTTTCGTATTCTTTGCGGTTGGTGTACTGAGCCATGTATTCACGGGTTGGATCATCGATCTCATCCTTATACCAGCCCAATACAGTATTATTGTCGTGAGTACCAGTGTACATCACAGAGTTATGTGGCGCCAAGTGTGGACTATCGATGCTTTCATCATCTGGATTGAAAGCGAATTGCAGAATCTTCATGCCTGGGAAGCCAGTTCGCTCACGCAATTCAATGACTTCATCCGTCATGAATCCAAGGTCTTCTGCAATGATGTTCAAATCACCTAAAGCTTCTTTCACTGCGGCAAACAGCTTATAACCTGGACCTTTGACCCAGTGACCAGTAGCCGCTGTGTCAGACTCAGCTGGCACTTCCCAATAAGACTCAAAGCCACGGAAGTGGTCAATCCGAACAATGTCGTAAATCTTAAAGCTTTCGCGAAGACGCTCAATCCACCAAGCATAACCATCTTGATCCATGGCATCCCAATTATAAATTGGGTTACCCCACAATTGGCCAGTCTCTGAAAATTCATCTGGTGGGCAGCCAGCAACCTTAACTGGGCGACCTTGCTTATCTGTCTTGAAGAAGTGAGGCTGAGCCCAGACATCTGCGCTGTCAGCAGCTACATAGATTGGCATGTCACCAACGATTTCGATGTGATGGTCATTGGCATATTTCTTGAGTTCCAACCATTGTTTAAAGAAGAGATATTGAGTTACACGGTGGTATTCCAGCTTGTCTGCCAATTTCTCACGATAGCTAGCCAAGCTTTCTGGTTGGCGACGACGAATCGCTTCATCTGGCCATTCTGTCCAAGCTTTCAGATCAAAATGCTCTTTAACAGCCATGTATTCCGCAAAAAGCTCCAACCAAGCTGCATTTTCTGCAACAAAGTGACGGAATTTGTCAAGATCTCCAACTTTAAGGAAACGAGCAACCGCTTTTTCCAAAAGAGGACGACGTGCTTCAAATACTTTTGCATAATCTACAGCTTTTGGATCATCACCAAAATCAACGCCTTTTAGATCTTCTTCTGCCAACAGGCCCTCGTCAATCAAGAAATCCAAATCAATAAAGTGAGTATTCCCTGCAAAGGCTGAGAAAGACTGGTAAGGAGAATCCCCGTAACTAGTCGTTCCCAAAGGCAAGATTTGCCAATAACGTTGCTTCGTTCTAACTAAGAAATCCACAAAATCATAAGCAGACTGACCAAAAGAACCAATCCCGTACTTGCCTGGCAAAGAGGAAATGTGCATCAATACACCACTTTGTCTCGCTTTCATATGTAACACCTCAAAAATTTTTTCATGCTTGTTTCCTACTTTATTTAGCGAAAACGTTTGCGTTGCTTGAATTATAACCTATTTTTTTTTCAAGTGCAAGCTTTTTAAAAAACTTTTTTATTTATTATACCATAGATTTCAATTTTCTTTCCTTATATATCGTTTAAATTAACACTCTTTCCTTAAAAATTTTTTAAAATTTTCTTAAAAACGCTTGCAAGCGTTTACCTTTTGTGCTAAAATTATTTTAAGTTCAAGAAAACGTTTGCGCTATGCAAGCGTGTTCTTAGATGGTATTATACTTTTATTCTTTAGGAGGAATAATCATGAAAAACAAAATGTTGAAGAGCGTTGCTGTTCTCGGTACTGTTGCTTTAGCAGGTTTTATTTTGACAGCCTGCGGTAGCAAATCTTCTAAAAAAGAAGCTGCTGCAAGCAATGAGCTCACTGCATATGTAGACGAAGGCTACAAGAGCTACATGGAAGAAGCTGCAAAGGCTTATGAAAAAGAAACCGGAACAAAGGTCACTATCAAAACTGGTGATGCTCTTACAGGTCTTGATAACCTTTCGCTTGACAACCAATCTGGTAAATCTCCAGATGTCATGATGGCACCATACGACCGCGTGGGAAGCCTAGGTGCTGACGGACAACTTTCAGAAGTTGAGTTGGGCAAAGATGCAAAAGCTGACGATACTACTAAATCTCTGGTAACAATCGACGGAACTACTTACGGTGCTCCTGCTGTTATCGAGACTTTGGTAATGTACTATAACAAAGACCTGATCCAAAAAGCTCCTACAACATTTGCTGAACTTGAAGAATTGGCTAAAGATAGCAAGTACGCTTTCGAAGGTGAAGATGGCAAAACTTCTGCTTTCCTTGCTGACTGGACAAACTTCTACTATGCTTACGGTCTCCTTGCTGGAAATGGTGCTTATGTCTTCGGTAAAGACGGTACAGATCCTAAAGATATCGGTTTGGCTAACGAAGGTTCTATCAAAGGAATTGAATACGCTAAAACTTGGTATGAAAAATGGCCTAAAGGTATGCAAGATACAGAAGGCGCTTCTAACTTGATCCAAACTCAATTCCAAGGTGGAAAAACTGCTGCAATCATCGACGGACCTTGGAAAGCTGCATCTCTTAAAGAAGCTAAAGTAAACTACGGCGTAGCAACTATCCCAACACTTCCAAACGGAAAAGAATACAAAGCCTTTGGTGGTGGTAAAGCTTGGGTCATCCCTGCTGGTTCTAAGAACGTTGACGGTGCACAAAAATTCGTTAACTTCCTTGCATCAACTGCACAACAAAAAGCTCTTTACGATGCAACAAACGAAGTTCCTGCGAACACAGAAGCACGTGAATACGCTGTAAGTAAGAAAGATGAATTGACAGATGCAGTTGTTAAACAGTTCAAATCTGCAGAACCAATGCCAAATATCTCTGAAATGAGTACTGTTTGGGATCCAGCTAAGAACATGCTCTTCGATGCTGTAAGCGGCAAGAAAGATGCTAAAACTTCAGCTGAAGATGCTGTTAAATTGATCAAAGAAACTATCGATCAAAAATTCGGCAACAAATAAGCAAGTTTAAATAAAGGGGTGGGAATTTTCCCTACCCCTTGTTTGATAGAATGAGGATTTATTCTATCTTCTAATTAAGAAAAACTCGGATTAGGACTTGTACTTACTGCAATTCCTCAATCTTTCTCGTATCTAAGGAGACTACAATGACAAAAAAAGATCCCAAACAAGCCATGTTGCGCTCCCTCATTCCAGGGTTGGGGCAAATCTATAATGATCAAAAAGCCAAAGGATACATCTTTCTTGGGGTTACGGTTGCATTCTTAGCTTATTTCGTAGCTATTGCCCTACCAGAAATTGAAAATCTCATCACTCTTGGTGAAGTCCGTGGTGACAACTCACTCTTCATGCTGATCCGCGGTGCCTTCCACCTCATCCTCGTGGTATTTTTCCTGATTTTCTATGGATTTAACTTGAAGGATGCTCAGACGGTTGCTAAACAATGGAACAATGATTATCCTGTCCATACTACCTTGAAGGAAATGTTTGATGGAATCTATGAAAATGGCTTCCCTTACTTACTCATCATCCCTTCTTATCTGGCAATGACCTTTGCCATCATTTTCCCTGTATTGGTAACACTCTTGATCGCCTTTACAAACTATGATTTCAAACACTTGCCACCAAATAAACTCTTGGATTGGGTTGCCTTTACCAACTTTGCCAATATTTGGCAATTGAGTACCTTCCGTGCGGCCTTTGGTTCTGTCTTGACTTGGACTATCATCTGGGCACTGGCAGCCTCTACTTTGCAAATCGTAATTGGTATTTTCACTGCTATTATTGCCAACCAACCATTCATCAAAGGAAAACGCATCTTCGGTGTTATCTTCCTGCTTCCTTGGGCAGTTCCAGCCTTTATCACTATCCTGACTTTCTCAAATATGTTCAACGATAGTATCGGGGCTATCAATACTCAAGTCATCCCGCTTCTCAGCAAGGTTCTTCCCTTCCTAGATGGACAGCTGATTCCATGGAAGACTGATCCGACTTGGACTAAGATTGCTCTAATTATGATGCAAGGTTGGCTTGGATTCCCTTATATCTATGTCCTGACCTTAGGTATCTTGCAGTCTATTCCAAATGACCTTTACGAGGCAGCCTACATCGACGGAGCCAATGCTTGGCAGAAATTCCGCAACATCACTTTCCCAATGATCTTGGCAGTTGCGGCACCAACTTTGATCAGTCAATACACCTTTAACTTTAATAACTTCTCAATCATCTACCTCTTCAATGCAGGTGGTCCTGGTAGTGTCGGTGGAGGAGCCGGCTCAACTGATATCTTGATTTCTTGGATTTATCGTTTGACCACAGGTACAGCACCGCAATATTCAATGGCGGCGGCCGTTACCCTCATCATCTCCATCATCGTCATCTCTATCTCTATGATTGCCTTCAAGAAACTACACGCATTTGATATGGAGGATGTATAAGATGAATAGTTCTGTTAAATTTAAACGTTTTATCAACCATAGTTTGACCTATCTCTACCTTGTAGTGCTTTCCATTATCATTCTCTACCCGCTCTTGATCACGATCATGTCTGCTTTCAAGACGGGGAATGTCGTGGCCTTCAAGCTAGACACAGACATCAACTTCAGTCTGGAAAACTTCTCTCGTCTCTTCTCAGAGACTCTATATGGCACTTGGTACTTTAACACCATTATCATTGCCGTCTTGACAATGATTGTCCAAACCAGTATAGTGGTACTTGCAGGTTATGCATATAGCCGTTACAATTTCATCGCAAGAAAGCAAAGTTTGGTTTTCTTCTTGATTATCCAAATGGTGCCAACCATTGCAGCTCTGACCGCCTTCTTCGTTATGGCGCTGATGCTCAATGCCCTTAACCAAAGCTGGTTCCTTATCTTCCTTTATGTGGGTGGTGGTATTCCAATGAATGCTTGGTTGATGAAAGGATACTTCGATACCGTTCCTATGTCTCTGGATGAGTCAGCTAAATTAGATGGTGCTGGTCATTTCAGACGTTTCTGGCAGATTGTCCTGCCTCTCGTTCGTCCAATGATTGCTGTGCAAGCTCTATGGGCCTTCATGGGACCTTTCGGAGACTATATCCTCTCTAGCTTCCTTCTTCGTGAAAAAGAATTTTATACGGTTGCAGTTGGTCTTCGTACCTTCGTCAGCGATGTCAAGAATCAAAAAATTGCCTTCTTTGCTGCCGGTGCGATTCTCACTGCCCTTCCAATCTGTATTCTCTTCTTCTTCCTGCAAAAGAATTTTGTATCTGGTTTAACAAGTGGTGGAGACAAGGGATAATCTTGTCCCACCCTGTTTTTGATTTAAAGACAATTATAGTTATATGGCAGCCAATAAGTTCTTTATTGGCCACCACCTGATTATAATTTTAGAAAGAGGCAGCTATGTTACCTTATCCTTTTAATTATTTTTCGAGCTTGATTGGTTTTAGAAAAACTTTCGCCAATCGTCGGATGCTTAGCTGGTTCCAGCTCATCTTTACCAGTATCTTTTTGATTTCTCTGTCTTTGATTCCCGTGGCCATTCAGACAGCGTCTTTGACGAGCTATGCTCTGGATACCTTTGTTGATAAGGCATTTGACACTCTGGATGAAGACGTGATGATTGACTTTGACCATCATGCCCAGATAAAAGACCATATGCTGACCACTGAAAATCCTGAAGGCATTCATCACAATGCCGCTGGGACTGTCATTATCGGCCATCATGAGGAGCTAAAATTAGGCAAGGAGTTGACGCTTTACTTCGACAAAGAAAATCTTAAAATCACTAAAGAAGGAAAAGAGCTGGCCAATATCCGCTACCAAGCCATTGACCAGAAAGCTCTGAAAAGCAAAGAGGCCCTGACCAAAGCCATTTCTAATGACTGGTTCCAACAAAACCGCTTGGTAATCAGCCTCTTTCTAGTCCTCTCCGCAGGCTTCCTCTTTAGCATCAACTTTACCTTTCTAGCACTCGGTGCTTCCTTCTTGCTCTATCTGACCAAGAAATCACGGCTATTTTCTTTTAAAACCTTTAAAGAATGCTATCACTTTATCCTCAACTGCCTAGGATTGCCAACGATTATCGGTCTTATCTGTGGCTTATTTGGGCAAAGCCTGCCTACGATTATCACCGTCCAAAATATCTTGTTTGTTCTTTATTTGGTGATTATTTTCTACAAAACACATTTTCGTGATGAGGATTTCAGAAATTAGGAGGTTATTATGCGCGTTACGATTAAAGAAGTAGCGAAACTAGCGGGTGTGTCTCCCTCAACTGTGACACGCGTCGTACAAAACAAGTCAACCATCAGCGATGAAACTAAAAAACGGGTTCGTGCTGCCATGAAAGAGCTGGACTATCATCCAAATCTCAACGCTAGAAGTCTGGTCAGCCAATCAACCCAAGTCATCGGTCTGGTGCTGCCCGATGATTCGGATCTTTTTTACCAAAACCCATTCTTCCCAACTGTCTTGCGGGGGATTTCGCGCATCGCGTCTGAACATGACTATGCCATTCAGATTAGCACCGGACAGGACGAAGAGCGTCGTTTAGAAAATATCAAACAAATGATTTTCGGAAAACGCGTCGATGGTTTGATTTTTCTCTATTCTAAGCCAAACGATCCGCTGGTTGACTTTGCGATTAAAAACCAATTTCCTTTCTTGATTTTAGGGAAAGCAGTGTCACCATTTGTTTCTTTGGTTGATAATGATAATATCAAGGCTGGCTACGATGCAACCAAATATTTCCTAGATCAAGGTTATAAAAAAATTGCCTTTCTAGCTGGGAATAAAGAGCTTGTCGTATCCCAAGACCGGTTTGCCGGCTACAAACAAGCCTTGGAAGAAGCAGGCATCCCTCTCGATGAAAACATCGTCAAATTTTCTTTCGGTTTCCTCTTGGAAGATAGCAGTTATAAGATTATGGAAAAGATGCCTATTCAGGAAATTGAGGCCTTTGTGACATCGGATAGTATGGTTGCCGAAGGGGCTCTCCACTATCTCAAAGACATTGACTACCGCTTCCCGATTATCACTTTTGACTCTATCAAGCCACGCATCGACGTAGATGCCTATATTAATATCAACACCATCGAGTTGGGGAGGGAATCTTTCCGTACCTTGCTCCAAATCATTAAAGATAATAAGGATGACAAGCATACTTGCTATCGCCAAGTCATCCCACACAGTATTCTTACTCGTTAGTTAAGGAGAAATTTCATGGTTTATCGTATTTTCCAAGCCTACTTAGATGATGAAAATAGCATCACTATCGAATTGGAAAAATCCTTTGACGCTTATTCAATCCACTTTACTCTAGAGGACAAGCATAGCTCTAGTCCTTTGACTATCAAAAAAATTGAGAATCAAGAACATCAGATTGTCTACACCCTTTCAGTCAATGACCCGATTGATTTGACTGAATCCTACACAGTCTATGATCAGGATCGCAATCACAGCATCCTCCAGTATCGTCACATTGTCCAAAAGCCAATTTTTGATGAATTATTTAGCTACCAAGAAAGAGATTTGGGAGCTAGCTATAGCCCTCAGGCAACAGATTTCAAACTGTGGGCGCCTATTTCGGAAAAAGTTTTGCTTCATCTGGAAGATCAGATTATTCCTCTCCAAAGGCAAGATAGGGGCGTCTGGTATACGCAGGTCCTTGGAGACTTAGAAGGCAAGGCCTACTACTATATCCATAAGGTGAACGGAAAATGGGTAGAAGTACATGACCCCTACGCTCTCTCTTCAGATGCCAACTCTGGTCATAGTTATGTCATTGACCGCAAAAAGATTAGCAGACCTATTCGTCGGGCTGCCAGCCAAGTAAAACCAACAGAAGCCGTTATCTATGAAATGAGCGTGCGTGATTTCTCCATGCAAAAGGAAGCTGGTTTTTCACAACCTGGTAAATTTGCTTCTCTGTCCGAATCTCCAACCGTACACGGCCAGACCTTTGGTCTCAAATACTTGCAAGATTTAGGCATTACACACGTTCAGCTTATGCCAGTCTATGACTTTGGCAGTGTTGACGAAAAACACCCCGAACTCGTTTACAATTGGGGCTATGATCCCGTCCAGTATAATGTTCCTGAAGGCAGCTTCTCAAGCGACCCACACAATCCCTATAGCCGTATCTTTGAACTACAAGACGCGATTGCAGCTTATCACCAGGCTGATATGAGCGTGATCATGGATGTCGTCTACAATCACGTCTATGAGGCAGATGCCTATGCTTTTGAGAAGATTGTGCCAGGCTACTTCTATCGTCTCGATGAACAGGGCCTACGGACAAATGGTACCTTCTGCGGAAATGATGTAGCCAGCGAAAAAGCTATGGTGCGCCATTATATCCAACAATCCGTCCAGCAATGGGTTAGCCTCTACGGCTTTGATGGTTTTCGCTTTGACCTGATGGGCATTCTCGATATAACCACCATGAAGCAAATCGCTCAGGAACTAAAAGCCATTCATCCCAACATCTACCTTTACGGAGAAGGTTGGCAGATGCCTACTGGTCTTGATAGTGACCTTCTAGCTCATCAGTTCAACGCTGAACAACTACCTGAATATGGATTCTTCAGCGATCATTTCCGTGATACGATCAAGCAAACCATCGTCCAAGGTAGCAGACTGGACAAAGAGCATGCGACCAGCTGGCTAGAAAATGTCCTGACAGCCAATGTCGGCTTGACAGGAGAGCAACATTTCCTAGCGCCTCATCAGGCGATCAACTATGTAGAATGCCATGACAACGCAACGGTGTTTGATTATTTTGATATTCAAAATCCAAATATCAGCCTCCGTCAACGCCTAGCTAACTCTCGTCTAGCACTGCATATCGTTCTCTTAGCGCAAGGAGTTCCTTTCCTCCACAGCGGGCAGGAATTTTATCGGACCAAGAATCTGATTGACAACACCTATAACCTGCCTGATGATGTCAACAAGCTAGACTGGCTGCGCTCACTTCACTACACTGAAGACATTGAATTTTTAAAGCAACTCATTGCCTTTAGAAAGGCTCACCCGCTTTTGACTCTGACAACTAGCTCTGCTATTCAAAAAGCTTGTCAGGTCAAATGGCTCAGCCCTAGCCTCCTTGAATATAAGATTCAAAAAGACAAACAAGCGCTGACCATTTTGATTAACTTTGGTACTGAAGCAGTAACTTATGAAAATAAAATGAAGCAAAGTATTCACCTTCAGTATCCGCACATTAACGCTAAAAAACCAATCGCCCCGCTAGCAGACTCTTATACGGTTCCTGCTAAGCAAGTCTTGGTTTTGAAATAAAGCAATAACTAAAAAAAAGAACAGGTTCATTTTGGATGGGAAAACATCCAGCTGAACTTGTTCTTTTTTTTATGTATAAATGTATGCACTGAGTTTGAGTAAGATTCACTAGCAATGTCGATAATCGAGACTACTCTTCTACAAATCTTCCTAAAATATGTACATTGTCAGATACGGAGACAAAGGCTGTCGGATCTGTCTGCTTCATGATGTACTTAAATTCACCAAATTCAGCACGCGTAATGACTGTAATCAGCACCGCCTTTTGCTCGTGATTGTAAGTTCCCTCCGCTCCATTGATAATGGTTGCACCGCGGTGGAGTTTGTGGTGAATCTTGTTAATCACCTCTTCAGGATGACTGGTGATAATCATGGCCTGCATCCGCTTTTGCTTGGTAAAGACAGCGTCCGTTACACGGCTCGATACAAAGATGGTAATCATCGAGTAGAGAGCGTATTCCCAACCGAAGGTCAGACCAGCAATCAGCATAATAATACCATTTACAATCAGGGAGATACTGCCTACATTACGGCCTGTTTTCTTGCGAATGGTCAAGCTAACAATATCTGTCCCTCCACTTGAAATGCTTGACTTGAGGGCAAAGCCGATCCCTGTCCCCATGACAACTCCCCCAAACAAGGCATTGATAATAGGATTGGTCGTCAATGTCACTTCTGGCACAAAATGGATAAAAAGCGAGCTCATCGAAACAGTGATAAAAGTAAAAACAGTAAACTTATGCCCAATTTGATACCAAGCCAAAATCATCAGTGGAATATTGATCGCATAAAAAGTAATGGAAACTGGAATGGTAAAGCCGATAAAGCGACCACTCAAAGCCGAGACAATCTGCGCCAGGCCCGTTGCACCACTTGAGTAGACATGGCCTGGCTGAAAGAAGAAATTGACCGCTACTGCTGAGAGAAAGCCATATACCAGAGAGGCTGAAAATTTCTCATCATATTTTTCACGCGAAATACTTTTCAGAACTTCTAGCAACTTGACATGATAGGCAAAGCGATGAAGATAATAGCGAAAAAGTTTCCGCAAACTAGTCTTTTTCATGTGATTCTACTTGTAAACTTAATTCCTCTAATTGTGCTGGAGCAACCAAGCTTGGTGCTTGCGTCATTGGGTCAGAAGCCTTATTATTCTTAGGAAAAGCAATGACTTCACGGATATTTTCTTCACCGGCCAAGAGCATGACGAAGCGATCCAGACCCAAAGCCAGACCTCCATGTGGTGGGAAACCATAATCCATGGCTTCTAGAAGGAAACCGAACTGGTCTTGCGCTTCTTCAGCTGAAAAGCCTAAAGCCTTAAACATCCGTTCCTGCAGATCTTTTTGGTTGATCCGTAGGCTACCACCACCTAGTTCATAGCCATTGAGTACGATATCATAGGCAACCGCACGAACCTTGCTTAGATCTCCTTCCAGCTCCTGCTCAGAATCTTTTTGAGGCAGGGTGAACGGATGGTGAGCACTCATATAGCGGCCTTCTTCTTCAGACCACTCAAACATTGGCCAATCTACCACCCACAAGTAGTTAAACTTAGCAGGGTCAATCAAACCTAATTCCTTGCCTAAACGGACACGAAGAGCCCCCAGAGCTGCGTTGGCAACATCCAAGGTATCTGCCACAAAGAGCACCAAGTCGTTTTCTTCTAATTGTAAAGCAGTTGTCAACTCACTTGACAGGTCTGTCAAGAACTTAGCAATAGGACCAGTCAGCTCTCCATCGGCTACTTTCACCCAAGCTAGTCCCTTGGCTCCATACTGCTTAGCTTGCTCTGTCAGCTTATCAATGTCTTTGCGTGAGTATTTGTCAGCAGCATTTTTCACTACAATAGCCTTGACAGCCGGTGCCTCAGAAAAGACCTTGAAGTCAACACCCTTTACAAGCTCTGTCAAGTCCTGCAATAACATGTCAAAGCGAGTATCTGGCTTGTCGCTACCATAGAGAGCCATAGCATCGTCATATTTCATACGTGGGAAAGGCAAGGTCACTTCAATACCCTTGGTTTCTTTCATGACACGGGCAATCAAACCTTCTGTAATGTCTTGGATTTCTTGCTCAGATAGGAAAGAAGTTTCCAAGTCCACCTGTGTAAACTCTGGTTGACGGTCTCCACGCAAGTCCTCGTCTCGGAAACATTTGACAATCTGGTAATAACGGTCAAAACCAGCATTCATCAAAAGCTGCTTGGTAATCTGTGGGCTTTGAGGCAGGGCATAGAAATGACCTTGGTTGACCCGGCTCGGCACTAAATAGTCACGCGCCCCTTCAGGCGTTGACTTGGTCAAAAACGGTGTCTCTACATCGATAAACTCCAGCTCATCCAAATAATTGCGGATAGAATGAGTCACTTTGGCACGCAACTTAAGATTTTCCAGCATTTCTGGACGACGCAGATCCAAATAACGGTAGCGCAAGCGCGTATCATCATTAGCTTCAATCCCGTCCTTAATCTCAAAAGGAGTCGTTTTAGCAGTATTCAGTACCTTCAGACTGTCTACGTGAAGCTCTACACTTCCTGTGGCCAGCTTATCATTGGCCTGCTCACGCGCAGCTACTTTACCAGTCACCTCAATGACAAACTCGCTGCGCAGACTCTCAGCTGTCTTCATGACCTCATCTGAAACACTCTCAGGATTAATAACTAGCTGCATAATCCCTTCACGGTCACGCAGATCAATAAAAATCAAGCCTCCCAAATCGCGACGGCGGGCAACCCAACCTTTCAAAGTAATTTCCTGACCGACATGCTCACTACGAACACGTCCCGCATACATTGAACGTTTCATCTTTACTCTCCAAAATTTTAATTCTGTTACTATTTTACCACAAAGAGCCTAGGAAAGCCTCCCTACCTGTCCTTTTTCTGAAAAAAATTAAAAGTCTTTATTTAAAGTACCCACTTTTATAAAAAGGTCTGGAATCAATATTCCCAGACCTGCTAATGCTATATAGATTATTCCTTTTTCTTCCCATCCTCATAAAGACTGGGAGCCAGCGTTTTTGTCACCATGGCTGTCAAGAAGCGAAAGGCTCCTGCTGCCAGACCAAAAATCGGCGCCAAAGCACGGAAGAAAAAATCCCCTCGCATAAAATAACAGAGCAGACCCGTTATCACAAACAAGGCCACTCCCTGCACCAGCGCTACAAACCATACTTTTTTCATCATTTCCTCAACTTTCCATAGACTATTATAGCATAAGCAGGGAAGGTTAGGGCAAAAACTATAACCCTTTGGAGAATAACAGGTCAGAATTGCTGATGAAAACTAGAGAAGTATCACTCGCTCTAAAAGAAATAACCACATTGTTATATCATCACATTAAATATAAAAATAGAGATTATTTACTTTTTTTCAATTCATTATAATAATCATTCGAGCGAATTTTTTCCTTTTCTGCAGCTTTTTTATTTTCCATTGGGATAGATTCCAAGCCATTATTTGCAGATATTAATTTTGCCATTTTTGAATCAGCTTTCTCAAATTCTGCTGCTACAGAATTTAAGTAGTTATTAAGATTCTCTACCGTAGTATGAATATCTGCTGAAGCCTCATCCAATAAGGTATTGCAATCTGCAAATAATTCTGTAGACACATCATCAACCCACTCTGAAGCATCATTTGTACCTCCCGACATTACTGCCGCATCTAACCGAACAGATGTTTCGTAAATTTGTGTCGTATTAATTTGTCTCTTTTTTCCCATTTGCTTTTATCCTTTCCTGTGCTTTTTGAGCTTCCGCTTTGGACCAATCAATGAATTCTTGGTAATTATTTAAAGGAGTTTCTTCTTTCGTTTCATAATCCTTTGCGATTATATCTAGCTTATCCTGACCAACTGGCGCAAACCAATGGCGAAGATCTTCATAGTAATCCGCAGGAGAAACCAAGCCTCTACGATACAGAATTTCTGTAATTCTATTTTTCTTTAGACGTTTTACTAAGTCAGGAAACTCATGGCTAAAGTTAATATCCTGCCCAATCTTGTTCTTCTTCTTATCATTAATATAACCTAAATTGTTTGAATCTGAAAATCCATTAAAATATAGAATATCATCGAGATTAGTTCTAGATAGGGAGGGGAAACTATTTTGTGCGAGAATCACCTCTTCCATCGCTTCACTAAGCTCTGTCAATTTCCCATTTTCCAGATTTAGCACTAGTCTTTTTTTTTCTTCCAAATTTTTTCTTTTTGAAACGGAAATCCGTACATAATCTTTACCCTCAAAATAGAAGCTAGAACCAACTTCTTGGATGGCCCCATCATCTCTCAAGCTGTAATCTGAATCATATTCTTCTACGGCTTTTTTGAGGTCTATGCGCTTTTCAACGAAATTTTTTTTACGTAAATCATATGTGATAATATCAAATTTTTTGAGTTTACCGGATGGTAAGGTATTCTTTTTTGCATAAAAGTGCTCATAAGTTATAAATGTTGAGACTACGTAGTTACGACTCATCCTTAAATCGTTGGATTGCCAATTTACATCTTTTGGACTAACTAAGACATAGCGCCCATCTTTTGTTAGAGTAATATCTTTCAGCGAAGAATCATATACAATCGTTTCCTTTCTAGACTCCTCCTTTGGCTTGGAAGAAGAAAAGAATTGTTTTTTTAGATAAACAAAGCTACAGAAAGCTACTAGTAAGACAGCAATCACTAAAATAATTTGTTTTCTCTTATTCATTTATTGTCCTCCTGAACCGACTAAACGATCAAACAGCTGATTATGTTGAATTCGGATATCCTCTCCTCTACGATAAGGTATATCAGCATCCCTTCCTTTTTTTAAGATCGATTCCTGATACTCTTGCCAATGTTCCCCCTTATCTGGATAATTTTGTTCTAGGATAGGAAAATCATCTCGCACTTCATTCCAGGCGGATTTTGCTTTGAATCGCGCCGCATAGGAAACAAGGAAACGCCTGCCAGTTATGCGCCCTGGAGATCCAAATTTAGGTTTTTTATCAAGAACACTTACTTGTTGATTGACTTCCTTTTTACTGTGCCAATCAACTGTGATCATTCTCCCATTTTCAATAAATTCATAATCCGTAATTTCTGTATCTACAATCCAATATTCATATTTAGATAAGTCTTGTTTTTCAAACTCTCGAACACCAAATACAAAAAGGCTACATACACCAATTAAAATTAGAAAGATAACACCAATTTTTTTAGCTTTCAATTGCCCATTCTCCTATCATCAGACTAGCCGTCTATCTACCTTGTCCCATTATACCATATTGAATATTGAGCGCCGATGGGAGGATAAGGTCTATCGCGGACAAAAAAGAGAAGATGGTCGTCTCCTCTAAATTCCCTCTCTTTATCACTCTGGCAATTCGATCTTCAAAGTCATATCTGTAGGTTGCAAGACTTTCTGAGCAGCTGCTAGGAAGGCTAGGCCATTGTCAGATGGAGAATGCTGGAATGTGATATGGATGACTTTTTTATCAAAGTTATCACCGTATCGTTCCACATACTGTTTGCTTTCGAGGAAGTAGATATAGTTGTTAATTTTTTTCTGCAGAATTTCCAGATGGACTGCTTCAATTTCTTCCTGCCACTCGAGAGAGTCTACTAGAAGAAGTTCCAAATGATTATCAACTGTACCAATTGCATCAAGTTCAGTTGGCTTGAGTTCTGAAGAGATGGCTTTTTGTAAGAGTTCTTCAAATTCTTGATTGGAAAACAACCGTTTAATAGACGACGGATTTACTAAAATACGAATAGGTGAATCCCTAAAATAATTTTGCCTAGCTGCTTCGTTGCTTTCCTTAGTCACCCATTCTCCGGTTTCTAAGAACAGTTCAACTTCATAAGCATCCTGTTCAGACTTTAAAGCTTTGTCTACTAATTCCTTGCTTACTGGATAACTTACTTCTTTATCTTGAAAACCTCCTGACATCCAGGACATAGTATAATTTCCGTCTTCTTCAGTTATGATAAATCCATTTGCTTTTATTTGATTCATTTGGTAATACACCTTTTCCCCTTCATATAAGTATGCCCAATGAAAAATATATCCCTGTTTCTAATCAATCGATTTCTGAATCATCAAACAGAATTGGAGTTTCTTTTATCCAAAATGTTGTTTTTATCAAACGAAAAAGTAGCTCTATTGCTTCATTTTCATTTTTAAATTCATCTCTAATCCAGACACGTTGACGTTCATTAACTTCATAAACTTTATGCTTCCTAGACTTATCATCATAATAGTATCCCAAGGTAAATTGTCCTTCAAATCGTTCATCAAGCGCAATATGAAATGCCCCTATTTTATCTCTATGTTTATTAATAAAAATTATTAGTTCTTGTTTAGTCATTTAAAATTCTCTACAACTCTCACATCCACCATGACGCTTGCTATTGTTCTACTACTTTAGGTGGATTGTAGTATTTTTCCTTGAATTCCTTAAGGCTCTTCTCTACCTTTTTCATATCATAAGACTTAAAAGAAGGAATTGATTTAATATTTCCAATTAATCGACTATAATATCCACTAGTTTTTAACTCGTTAGGAAGTTTTTCTATTGTATCGAATATAAGAGGAACTAATTTTCTTGTATCAATTTCAAAAGGAAGGGGTTTATATTCCGCCAGAATGAAATCTTGAAGCAATAAATATTCTGTAACTTGCCATATTTTCTTTTCATCAATACTTAAAGAAAGCTCTTTTAATATCTCAAAGGTCCTTCTCTCGATATCCTTATCACCTCCTACATATAGAGGGAATAAACAATATTCCAGCAACACCTGAATATCAGTGTATTCTGTTATCATTGAGTTTCGTTGTTGAAAACGATACCTAATATCCTTTCCAAGAAAAGCTTCGGCTTCTTTTCCTTCCCTCATCACTTCTAGATAATGTTTGACAAAGTGTTTATAATTTTCTTTATTTTTCAATTTATAAATCTGCATTTATTTACTCCATTGATTTATTCTAAAAATCTCCTCAGGCAGTTCGATACTTACATCTAAAACACAAAAGTTATTGTTCCTTATCCTATTATAACATAGAAAAAAGAGCGTCTTTGTACTGACCCCAAAAAGTTAGGGGTTTTTCTGTCTAACTTTTGGGGTGCAGTTCACTTTCGCTCTCCTATTCACTCTGGCAATTCTACCTTTAAGCTCATATCCGTTGGTTGCAATACCTTCTGAACAGCTGCGAGAAAGGCCAATCCATTATCAGATGGAGAATATTGGAAAGTAATATAGATGACTTTTTTGTCAAACTTATCACCATATCGCTCCACATACTGCTTGCTTTCGAGGAAGTAGATATAGTTATTGAGTTTTTCTTGAAGTTTCAACAAATGCTCCCCCTCCAAAGCTTCTATCCATTTGTTTTCATCAATCAACAACAACTCTAGATGGTCATCTGAAACACCCATCGCATCTATACTTGTAACATCTAGTACAATTGGCCATACTTCTGCAACTGATTTAATTTTTCTTCTATTCTTATTTTCCTCTTTCTTTTGCTCATTAACAATATATTCTACTTTGTCTTTATCACAGTTTTTGAAAAGCTCTATAGAATCAATTAAATTACAAATATTACGGTAATAATCAACCTTTTTCTCATTTGGAAGATTATAAATACTTTCAAGAACTATAGGTACTATGTTCTCCACATCAACGATAAAAGGTAAAGTACCATATTCTTCTAGTAAATCTTCTTGTTTTTTTAAAAATGATACAACTTGATATAAATGTATAATATCCTGACTAGAAGCTAATTCCTTTAAAATATTAAAAGTTCGATCTGGAATATCAAAATCTCCCTCTACATAAATTGGATAAAGGCTGTATTCTATCAAAATATGGGTATCCGTAATATCTTGATAATATGAATCGCGGTGACCAATTCTATACTCGGGATCAATACCTAAGAAAGCATCTACTTCTCTGTGATTTTCAATGGCTTTTTTATACCTCGTAATATCCCACTCAGTATCTGTTTTTAGTCTATATGTCTTCATTTATTTACTCCTTTGATTTATTCTGAAAATTCCCAAACTTGACTGATTTTTCAGCCTGATAGAACATATTTTTCGGAATGTAAAATCATATCAAAGAAGACTTCTCAAAAGATATTTTTCCGACTTTTTAAATTCTGGCTAGTATATGTTGTAAAGTCTCAGGAGAAATTGGGTCCACCAGAACATACTTGGCATCCAGCATATAGATGCCCTCGGTCAATGACTCTAAGTACTGACGATAAGGAACTTCGGCTAGTTTTTCCCCATCGGCTGTCATGATAAATAGTCGTGCAACTGCAACCTTACTTCCTCGATACTCTTGCAAATATTGAGGTTCTAACTCTGGTTGAGCCGGTAAGATTGTTCGTCCTTCACTATTTAGATAATTGATAGGGATAATGATATCCTCACCATCCTGCTCTACTTTAAAAACTTGCTGCTCAGAGTAATAAGCATTCAGCTGTTGGGTAAAGCGCAAACGCTGGTCATAGCTATTCAAAAGTTGCTCGTCCGGAACATGGATAATCTGCCCTAGGTAGAGTTCATTGATGTAAATGGGACGTTTCACTCCCATAATTTCCACGATGGGATGAACTTTTACTTCCTTAGTCAATTCTGAAAGAGCTGATAAGAAAATATCTGTGAAATGAAATTCTAGAATAGAATCTTTATCATACGCCACACCATCATGTTCACATACAGTTACGTCTAAGAGAATGAGCAAGGTTTTCAAGAACATCAAGGCCCCAGTCCAGTCAGAAGCTGTCGCCAAATCTGGAACAGATACCTGATAAGCTTGACCATCAAAAGATAGACGGAACCCTAAACTAGACTTCTCTTTGACCCCAAACTGAACAGAATGGAAATCCGAAATAAGAGAGTCTGCAGATGGCTTTAATCCTGCATCCTTAGCGGAAACGCTGTAACATTCAAAGAGTTCTGCTTGAAGCACCTCACCAATTCTTAGTGATTGGTTGCTTTTTATTGTAAAATTAACTGATTTCATATTTTTCTCCTTCGGTCTACTGGCAAATCCTTTCTACGACGTAGAATCGTTACTTCGCTGACAGGGATTTTTCCTGATGCATACATTGTCTGGCCATATTTCTCATCCAATAATTCCGCATCATCAGCTAAATTGTTTTCAATTAGAAATTCTTTATCAAAAACCAGGAGTCGCACATAAGAATCGGGTGCTGTAAAATCATCATCCCCATGCTTGTGACCAGCCATTGCAAATTCCTGACCTTTATATAGGACACGATCATAAACCGAATACCTCTGACTAACCTCACTATAAGGCACAAGCTTCCCGTATAGACCTTCTTCTTCACCATCTACATAGGAACTATAGGGGAAATAGCCTTCTTTCAACATTGCCGGATCTTCTGAAAGAAGGATATAGTCATTTATATAATTCACAAAATTAGAGTATACTTTATTTTGGTAAACTAAAAATTCTTTACGCATACTAACCCTCCACATATTCCATTATACCATCTTTATTGACTCTACCAACCAATACTTCCTCTCCTCCGACGTTCAGGTACATTTTTGACCCGTCAGTTAGGTTGGCTGAAGGAAATTTGGTATCTGGATCAACTATTTTATACTACGGAATCAAATATTCATCTATCGCCAAAATAATTATTGTTATTCTCAATTGGAATAATCTTCTACATATCTGTTTGTTCCGTAGACTTTGCTATTGCTTTACGGATAACAACCATTTTCTACTCCCCACTTTCATTTTGTCCGACCGACGAAGCATCTGATTGGTTGTCTTCTTGACTGTCGCTTGTGCTTGCTGAACTATCTGATTTTGGGAAATCCAAACTATACTCAGTTTCTGTACTAATCGCTGGGAGATCAACATCTATTATTTCCTGATCTTGAACAGGATGATAATAAGCAAAAAAGGCCCAAACCATATAAACAAGAATGGCTGGATATATAATCAAATGCCTTCCCCAAAAATCCCCAGAAGCTTCAGCTCCTCTTGTAGACATTCCTTTCAATTCTGGATATTGAGCCTCGTATTGTTTCTTTTTTGTCCAATACAGCCTTGATATAACAATACCTGCAAATACAACTAAGCCAATTGAAACATTTTCAAAGATTAGATTCCTAGATCCTGAATGAATCAAAACAAAGGACAGAATAGCTCCTGTAACGGCCGTTAGCAAGAATATAATGCGGCTATAAATAGCTTCTTTTTTTACTCTAAGATATTCTTTGATAAGTAAGTCTTTTTCTTTCATGATAATCCTTTCGTTTACCGTGTAATTTTAAGCTGTATCTGGGAACCTTGATATTGCAGATAGACTTGGTCAACTGGTAGATTTCCTTCTCTCCTATTTCCAAAAACAACTCCATCTCTTCCACCATCTTAGAAATCAGTTCATCCTAATTTCAAGGATTGCTCAAATATGCAACAACTACAGAAAATCAACGTTCTAGCCATTCTAGCATTTGTCGACATTTTTCGTCAATCAATTCTCTATTAGCCAGCTGTTGAATCCATTTTTCTGGGATGCCTTCCAGTTGATAGTGGGCTCCAGCCAAGGTACCTGTAATGGCACCGATGGTATCGGTATCCCCTCCAAGATTAACGGCTTTTAGAACAGCTTCTTCAAAACTCTCTGTTGTCCCCAAACACCAGAGACAAGCCTTTAAGGTATCAACAACATAGCCTGTAGAAGCAATATCTTCCCTAGCTTTTTGATAAAATTCTTTGTCAAATATTTCTCTAAAATGTTCTTGATACTCTTCCCAGTATTCTGGTTTTTTCTTGAAATAATCTTCAAGATAAGGTTTTGATTGACAAAGTAATTTTTCTAAACGAATGTTAAGAAGAAAACCAATTAAAAGCTGGACATAAAGAATAGATGCCACGATAGACCTTGGATGAGCATGGGTCAGCTTAGTATATTGCTCAATTATTTTTGATCTATAACTGAAATCAACATTTTCATATAAGAGCAAAGCTAAGGGAGATATCCTCATCAGAGCTCCATTGCCATTATCTCTCTCACTAGTTCCTCCACATTTCTCTGGAGAGACTCCTGCCAGATACCGTTCAATCGCCTGATTAGTCGCAACACCAATATCAAAACAATATCCAAAAGGGGTGAGGTAGCCCTGACGATAAGCTACAAATTTATCCATCAACCCATTCAAATCAGAATCCTCACAGAGGTGTTCAATAAGTGCTAAGGATAAAGAAGTATCATCTGACCAGGTTCCAGCTGGTTGATTATAGGTTCCATAACCCACCATATCTGAAATATGATAGGTATCTCTAGCTCTGAACTCCACAGGAACTCCCAGTGCATCACCTATAGCTAGACCAAAGATAAGCGAATTTATCTTTTGTTTAAGATTATACCTTCTATACTGATTTGAATCATCTTCCCATTTATCTCTTAATCTCACAGCCTTTTCCTATTCTATTATATCCATTTTTAGAATAATATTATCAGCAACCTCTTCCACACCCTTTATCAGGAATGTTGAATCCCTTATCAACCAACATACTAAAAGAATTGACCCTGACAGCTTCAGAAGCACTGATTTTCCAAGTTATAAATTCGTTAAAATATAGAAATTTAGCAATCAATCCTCTTCATCAAATATAAGGGCATCTAGCTCTTCTATATCAGCCATAATCCCTTCATAACTAGAGATAATATTATGCAATACTCCCAAGGTGATGATGCCTGTTGAGTCCTTTATCGTAACCTCAGTGCCTATGCCGCTTAACTCATAAATTAACTCTCTAACCCTTCGAAGCTCGTCCAGCTTTAAGTCATCTACTACCATCACTGGATCATGATTTTCTATTCTTAGCTTTAGTTGTGAAAAAGGTAAAGCAGAATATTTTCTTAATATCTTGTATGTCATAGACTTAGTATCAATGGTCTCAATACGAATATCTAACACAAGCTCTACCCCTTTCTTTGATAATAACAGTCCAAGTGTTGTCCAATTCAATTATACCATACTGTAAGAGACCAAAAAGAGAGCGAAAATTCGCTCTCTTCATATCACTCCAGCAATTCTATCTTCAAAGTCATATCCGTATTCTGCAATACTTTCTGAACAGCAGCGAGAAAGGCTAGAGCATTGTCAGATGGAGAATACTGGAAAGTGATATAGATGACTTTTTTATCAAACTTATCGCCGTATCGCTCCACATACTGTTTGCTTTCAAGGAAATAAATATAGTTGTTGAGTTTTTCCTGCAGCATTTCCAGATGGACTGCTTCTATCTCTTCCTCCCAACCAACTGGATCAACAAGGAGTAACTCTAAATGATTATCAACTGTACCAATAGCGTCAAGTTCAGTTGGCTTGAGCTCTGAGGAAATTGCTTTTTGTATCAGTTCTTCAAATTCTTGAATAGAAAACAACTGTTTAATAGATGATGGATTTACCAAAATACGAACTGGTGAGGATCTAAAGTAATTTTGTCTAGCTACTTCTTTACTTTCTTTAGTCACCCATTCTCCAGTTTGTAAGAATAACTCAACCTCATAAGCATCCTGTTCTGACCTTAAAGCCTTATCCACTAATTCTTTACTAACTGGATAAGTAACTTCTCTATCTTGAACACCCCCTGTCATCCAAGACATTGTATAATTGCCATTTTCTTCAGTTATAATAAACCCATTTCCTTTTATTATTGTCATTTTCATCCTTTTCTGCTTATTTCAATGGCGATACATAATCGTCTGGAAGTTTGCCTCTCCAGTCAATCCATTTTTATTTTTTTATAGGATTGAAATTACAGCATCAAAACATTACTGTTCGATAGAATTTAAAAAGTTATCAATATCTTGGCCTTCTAAACTTTTGACCTTAACTCCCTGATCTTTAAAGTTTCCTAAAGGTGTTTCGATTATTTTTAAGACTTCGATATCTTTTCGACCAATCTCTTTTGCCCACTCTAATTTGTTTATCTGCTTGAATCCCAACTCATCCTTTATTTGATTTTGGCTGGCATCTGGTTTTATTTCAAACCAATCCTTCTCAAATCACCATCAGTTTCCTAGACTTTTAATAAGTTGTCAATTCTTTTTATCCATAAAGAAAGATGATCATTTCTTCTTTTCATATATGCAGCATCTGAATCTAAGACATAAAAATCCGATAAACCATCTCTTGGGAAAAACATACTTTTGTAGATTTTTCGAAGTTGCTCTATGCATTCATTTGGGAGTTCAGGATTTTCTATATTTTCTATGATTGCTATCATATTTTTCAGCGTCTCTATAAAATACTTTACATTATGCTGTTCCTTGTACTCTGATAAAAACTCTATTGATTCAGCTAAAGAATCCGTTAATTCTTTTTTAAAATTGGTCATTAGGCCATTCTCCAAAATATTCTTTACTCATTAATAGAAACCTAGTTTATATTCGGCATCTATATTTGACTATATCATAAACTTCCTCGATAGCCTCTTCTTCGTTTTTAAAGAACGCAATTTCTATCAAACTCTGGCGTTCTGTCACTTCATACACCAGAAATTTATTTGATTTCGAATCCAGAAAATACCCTATTGCAAACTGCTCTAATGCTTTTTGGTTTAGATAGACTGTATAGTATTTAAGTTTACTTCGATTAGACTCTAAAAAAGCAAGTAACTCTTCTTTTGTCATTGTAGTTTCTCCGTTAGTTTTATGGCTTTTTAAGTAAAGTTGATTTTGAGGTTGCTTCCTTCCTTCTTCTCTCTCCATACTTAGGATCAATTATACTAAATAAGCGAATTTGTTCTTCTTGAAGAAGGCTATTATAACATTCAAAATCTCCATTAGCATTAGTCCATGCATTCTTTGATACTATTCTAGTAACATATGATTGCAAAAGATAATAAAGAATATCTTCCTTATTATCATATTTTTTCTCAGAATTTATTTTGCCACGTTCAACACCAACAATGTAGTAATGATCGCCTTCTAAATAGTACGTCCTTCTGGTAAGAATAGAGATTGTTTTTCTTCTGTAAATAAATCCGACGGATTCAGATTTGTCTCTCCTATTTTTAATAATAACTCCGTTAATTCATCTGTTAACAACATTATTTTTACCTCGTTCTATTGTACGTTAATAATCACTATTAGCTAAACAAGAATAGAATACTGGTCTCACCTGATTTTGTATCAATATATGATATTATTTCCGCAAAAGAGGTGTTAAATTTAGTAGAGTATATAGTCTTTTCGGAAAATCTACCATATTGTTTTTCTAACCACTTATCCTGTATCTCTTTTATATCTTTTAGTTTATATTCAAACATATTCGAATAACTTATTGGTCCATTTGATTGGTATATACTTAACTTTAGAGATTCCAGAATGTTATTTTGAAAATTAAAATCTGCCCAAAATTCTAATCCTTCAATCATGATGGGAGATTTTAACATAAATAAATTGGAACTTTCATCTTGTTGAAGATAACCATTAAAATTTTTATAAAATAGTGCTTTTGTTAAGTGTTTGTTGATAACTGTATTATTTATAATCATTAGAATTCCTAACTATCTTCTATTTTTACCTGTTTAACAAAAGTTTTGATAATCTAGTCCCATTATACCACAAAAAAAGAAAGCCTCTTTCGCTCTCTTTATCACTCTGGTAATTCTACCTTCAAGCTCATATCTGTATTTTGCAATGTCTTCTGAACAGCTGCGAGAAAGGCTAGTCCATTATCAGATGGAGAATACTGGAATGTGATATGGATGATTTTTTTGTCAAAGCTATCGCCATATCTCTCCACATATTGCTTGCTTTCGAGGAAGTGAATATAATTGTTAATTTTTTCTTGCAGAATTTCAAGATGGACTGCCTCTATCTCTTCCCGCCAGCCGACTGAATCCACCAGAAGAAGCTCTAAATGATTATCAACTATACCAATAGCATCAAGTTCGCTAGATTTCAATTTTGAAACAATGGCTTTATATAACAATTCTTCAAATTCTTTTTCGGAGAAATAGTGTCTCTTTCTATCTGTATCCATAAGAAGAAATTCTGGATTATCTCTTAAAAATTGTATGTTAGCATCTTCTTGACTAATTTTTGATTTCCAAAATCCGAAATTAGCATAATTAATTAATTCTTCACCATTATGTTCTCCTGCTAAATAGCTATCCACTGCTTCTTTAGGGATTTCTTTAACAACCTCTGGCATGGTGATATTGAAAGTTGGATAACGCAAGAAATACTTATCACCATCTTGACAAATTTCCAACATATCTTTTTGACTTACATAAATTGATTCCATTCTTATCTCCTTTGTCTTTTACTAAATGTCTACTGATTATTTCTTCCCTAAAACACATTTATCTTCTCTTTTGTACTAACCAAACTTTAGCTAGTTCTCAATGACCTAGAAAGCTAAACACATCTTTTACAAGGTTCGTATATCCTGTCTCAAATTAAATCATTTTCCTTCCTCGTCCCATAATGGCGAAGGATAGGGGTGTGAAAAGCCAAGTTCATTTGCCAACTGTTCCGCATGAACTGTCTGACTAAGAATCTTAAAGAATTCATCCTTTGCTTCCTTCATCGTATCAAACTCCCATGTTTTCCCCACTATATATGAGCGTTCATCCCTACTGTTAATTTGAAACTTGTTATCTTTAAAAAACAAATGTGTTGCCCATGGTTGCCTGCAATCTTCATCAAATAAGACATAAGATAGGCTTTCAAGACCTCTTTCTTTAATCTCCTTTTCCACTATATTTTTCAAAGACTCGATATCGATTTCTGGTTTATCCCAAAGTGGGGAAGGATATTGTGGCACCCAGCCATTGGAAATATAGTAATTAATTCTTGAAACAGTATGGTCTAAAAACTCTAAAAATTTTTCTTTTGCTTGAGGAAAATCAGGATACTCAAAAACTCTTCCTTTTCCAGCCCTGTCCCTTGTTAGATATACCTCATACTTATGAGTTTGAGGATTGAATTCAATTCTCGTTTCCCACTCCCAGGGATCATGGTCGTTGAAAATAGAAAATCTCAAACTATCATAGCCTAGTTCTTGAATCTCCGATAAAAGCTCCATTCGTTCTTGTTCTCTTTTAAACATAGTTCCTTTTCTCCTCTAAGAGTTTCAGACTAAACTACAACCATCCCTTGGATTTCAAAAACTTATCTGGAATGCGAAGCTCAATTTCTGCCATGATTTCTTTTAAGTAGCTGTCCCATTCACTAGTCGCCATATAACTTCGCATTCCACTTTCAAGGGACGCTCCAAATTCATCATTTAAAACAATAGAGAATCCGCATAAATCATTATCGTAATTAAATTGAACCCAATAGTAATCATAGGCTCTAAATATGAGGCGTAATATATGATGATTTGGGACATCGACGAACTCACAAATAGTTACTTCAGAGGCTCTATCTCCAAAAGAACGCTCAATCCGTCTAATCAATTCCAATTTTATCTCTTCTACACTCTTTCGCACCATATCAATACCTCCTATTTCCAGCCTTTAGCCTTTAAATACTTCTCTGGGATATAAGACTCAATTTTTACCATGATTTCTTTTAAATATACATCCCAATCACTTATTTCGCTATAACGACTGTTTGGCTTAGAAAGCAATAACCCTTCCTCGCCGTTTAAAAACAGATAAACCTCGAAGATATCATTCTTGTACTGAAATTTTGCCCCGGCAAAATTATAGACGCGGAACTTCAGTTTGAATGTATGACGATTTGGTTCGTCAATAACATCATAAATTCCAGAACCATACATTCTATCACCAAATACATTTCTAATTATTCTACTTGTTTGTACCGCCATAGTCTCTGTTTCATTTAATTTCAAAACAATACCTCCCAATCTTTTATCTCCAGCCTTTAGCTTTTAAATACTTCTCTGGTATATAGGACTCGATTTTTGTTATGATTTCTTTTAAATAACTATCCCAATCACTTATTTCGCTATAACAACTGTTTGGCTTAGAAAGCAATAACCCTTCCTCGCCGTTTAAAAACAGATAAATCTCAAAGAAATCATTCTCGTACTGAAATTTTACTCCAGCAAAATTATAGACGCGGAAGTTCAGTTTGAATGTATGACGATTGGGTTCATCAACTATATCATCAAACACTATACCATTAATCTTATTTTTAATACTTCTTTTAACTATATCAAAAAATTCATTTGATAAAATATCCATTTTATTTTCAAACATTACAAGATACCTCTTCTTTAATACCATCCCTTGGATTTCAAAAACTTATCTGGAATGCGAAGCTCGATTTCTGCCATGATCCCTTTTAAGTAGCTGCCCCAATCTGTTATTTGGCTATATACAGCTGGCTCTTTAGTCAAGGATATCTTCACTTCTTTTGTTAAAACAATAAAGAACTCACACATGTCATTTTCATAATCAAATTCGACAAAAAAATAATCGTAAGCCTTAAATTCTATTTTAAAAGTTTGATGACTGGGTTCATCAACTATATCGTACATACAACATGTGCCAATTCGCTTAGCAAACACTCTATCCAATATATCGCAGAATTTATCCGCTAAAATATCCATTTCATTTTCAAACATTGCAATATCCCTCTTCTTTTATACCATCCCTTGGCTTTCAAAAACTTGTCTGGAATGCGAGACTCAACTTCAATCATGAGTTCTTTCAAGTATTTGTCCCAGTCTCTAATCTCACTATAAAAAGTGGGTTTGTCTCCTTCGTTCAAGTCAGCTCCGAATCTATCACCAATAGAAATTGTAAATCCACAAAAATCAGCTTCATAGCTAAACATCATAAAGAAATAATCATACGCTATAAATTCAAGTCTAAAAGCTCTGTACTGTGGATATTCAACAACATCCACAATGTTTGGCTCAGTGATGCGATCACCAAATGCACTTTTGATTTTTTCTCTCGTTTCTTCTGCTAGTCGAAGCATTTTATTATCTTCCATTCAAATACTCCTTTTTTCTCATAGCCATCCCTTGGCTTTCAAAAACTTATCCGGAATCCGGAGTTCGAGCTCATCCTTGATTCCTTTTAAATAACTATCCCAATCTGTTATTTTGCTATATACAGCAGGCTCTTTAGTAAGGGATATCTTCACTTCTTTCGTTAAAACAATGAAGAACTCACACATGTCATTTTCATAATGAAATTCAATTGCGAAGTAATCGTAAGCCTTAAAGTCTAATTTAAAAGTTTGATGATCGGGTTCATCAGCATAATCGTAACCTGCAATCGTATCTGTCCTTTCTCCAAATATTTTCCTTATTTTCTTTCTAGTTTCTCTTGCGAGCTCTAGCATATCGTTTATTTGCATACTCCGATCCTCTTTCATCTTACTACCATCCCTTGGCTTTTAAAAACTTGTCCGGAATCCGGAGTTCGAGCTCATCCTTGATTCCTTTTAGGTATTTATCCCAATCTGTTATTTGGCTGTATACAGCTGGCTCTTTGGTCAGGGATAATTTCACTTCTTTCGTTAAGACAATGAAGAACTCGCAGAGGTCATTCTCATAATCAAATTCAATAGTAAAGTAATCATATGCCTTAAAATCAATTTTAAATGCACGATGATTGGGTTCCTCAACTATGTCGTATATACATGTATCATCCATTCTCTTCCCAAAATGAGTTCGAATCATTCGGCTCGTTTCAACAGCAAACTTCCCAGTTTCATTTAATTCCATATCACTATTCTCCTCAAAGATATCATTTCTTTAAAATCTATTTGGTCAATTCTTTAATAACATTTCCGCTCTGTCTGAATCTAGAAAATCTTTCAATAGTTGCAAAGTCCGTTCGACTGATTCTTCATCACGGCCATACACTCTTCTTATACTCTTATCATCAATAACCTTGGATAAAAAAGTGATTGAAAATCTCTGTTCATCCGTTTGAGTGAATCATATGTTAAACAAGCCACCCTCTCCAGCTTCCAATTGCCTATTTTTACTTGTTGATGAAATCCCCATCGTCATATGATAACCCTTATACACGAACGGAAAATTAAAATTTTCATCTTCTCCTTCATGAATGGTAATCGTATCAAGATTAATCGAAAAAATTTTCTCTAAAACTTGTTTGACATTCTGATAACCCAAACTATCTCTTGTAGGCAAGTAACCTTCGCTCATTGATGAGCCCTCCACATATTTCCGAAATTTTCAAACTGCTATTACTTTGATGTAGCCCTATCAACTATTTTTCCTGTCTTTAGATTGACTTTTAACCTTCTAGCATAAAAATCAGTCGCATAAAGCCAGCCATCTCTCAAAGTCATCTGTTCAAAGGGATAAATATTATTACTGTATCCACTATTATCAATCTTCCAAACCACATTTCCACTAGCATCAACTCTTAAAATGTTATTCTTTTCAATCTCATTATCAAAAGGAATCTCTAATAAAACAATACATCCATCACCTAGTTCAATGATATTACGGATTTCAAATGTAAAAGATTTTATAACTTCACCATTTACTATTAGCTGATGTTTTTTATTTTCTAGCACTGTATCCACCTTTCATCTGAGAATTCCTACGTTAAACAGTCTTTTAATCGTTTCTTCGTCTTCGTGTTAAATCAATATCCAGCACATAGCTAATCCTGTAACATAGCTAAAAACTCTGTAAAGTTATTTGCTACTAACTCTATAGCTGGCTCTAGCTCGTAGGATTCCTCGTGGTACCAGATACACATGCTTGGATTTTCGGAATCCTCGACATAATTTAGACAAACAAAATCACCACCGAACAATGCTACTATGGGAATCAACTCAAATCCCAAAATATCTTCATGTACAAATAATCTTTCATCCAGTTGGGACATTAAAACATCAATGTCATACATGCCAAGTGGATTGTCTTTTGTGTTTTCTAATACACACAAGAATCGCTCAATCAAAAAGAACCTATTTGTTAAAGAAAATAAATTTTTGGAAGGGCGAAAATCATTTTTTCTCATTATAAATTTCTTATAATCATCAGGCAGGTTAACCCTCCACGCCACTTCTCTTTTCTGTAATAGCGCATCAGTTGGTAAGGGATAGATAATTGATGGATCTTGTTGGATCATATCTTCTTCTCCTACAGTTCCTCACCTTTTACTTCTTCAAACCATTTTTCAAACTCTAGACGTGGAAGCAATTCTTCATCCTTGTCATAACGCCCTTCATAACTATAGCGACTATCAAGGCTATTTTTCTTGGCATCATAAATCAACCACATTTCAGTTGGGTGTTCACGATTGTACTCTTGGCAAACATCAAGCATTGATTCTACATCCTTGATACCTTCTTTCAACAAGACAGTTTGTAAACTAGTGTCAACATGAGAGTCTTTAGGTAAAAAATTATTTACTAAGTGTTTGTGTACAATATTTCCTTTAATCTTATAAAATAGATTAAAACTATACAAACTGTCCGCTATCGCATAGATATATACTTTCTCTGCCTGATTTTGAACATACTCCATAGCTAATGAAATCATACTAACCTGAACATCCATAAATTTATCTTCAAATTTTTTCATAGTCATAATCCTATTCTATCTAATTCTATTAAGACCTCTTCCTTTGATGGCGATTGACAACGTGCAAGGAAGTCTTTGATGTCCTGAACGTGGTCATAAAAATTAAGGGAACTATATACCAGTTTACACTAGACACAAGATATAGTATTTTCGAGAATATCAAAAAAGGCGACTTCCAAACGGAAACCGTCTTTTAATAATGTCTAAATTCTTCATAATGTTCACTCATATATTCTGCCAACCATTCCATACCATAGGCTATCTCAAATACTTCCAATATCAATGAAAGGTCTGGTTGAAAACCATATTCTTTGAGTTTATTGATAATATCTTTTATAGAACGAATTTTCACTAGTTTAATAATTTCCCCAGAATCCTGCCTATCTCTATCTCGTCCGCTGTCTAGTTTCATTCCGAGAATGTAAGATAATGGTGGTACAAAAACAGTCAAATTTGAATAGCTAAATGCCTTCTCACAGATAGACAGTGGCGGTATTTTATTCATATTTGCAACATTGTTGTTCAGCCATAACTCATCAGGCTCATTCACGTCAAAATCATCGCCAACTTTCTCAATAATGCTTCTGATTTTAACATCTTCTTGATAAAAAGCATCAACATCTTGTGTTCCTCGAAGGTTGTAGTATTCGAGGACAAAGCCACCAACACAGATAATTTCTAGGTCAATGTTTTCCTTAGCTAATTCTGTATTGAGAGCCTCAAATAAAACTTTCTTATCCATAGTTACCCTCTCTAAAGAGTTTCAAAATATCTTTTGGATGACTTTTACGGTTCGCCTGCAAAACGTGTTCTCTTGTGTGTGTGCCTTCTGTTAAAGCATCTTGAAGGGTTATTTTTTGGAAAGGTGTTAAGGTAGGACTTTTCAACAATTGCTCTACATCATCAGTAGTTAGTCTAGTCTCCTCATCTTTAATGACCTTATAAAGATAGCGAAACCACAAATCACCGTCACTTCCAGCATGTTCACTAGCTCTCACCATGTAATCGTACCATGTTGTCATTATTATTCCCCCTCATCTTTTCTAGGGTTATAGTGCATTGCTATCCAAAGTTTTTTGTCAAAATCAGATAACTCTTTTTTCTTCTGATAAATGCAATCGTTCAAATTAGGAAATTTGAGACTGTATTTTTTCTCAAAAAAGTTCTGAAACTCCTCTTTACTTTCTGCAATATCAACCAAGGCTTCTAACTCTGCCATTTGTTTGGCAATAGCCTTTCTGTCAATTTTCTTTTGACTATCTCCAAGTACGTCATAAACACAACGTTTTGTCAGTTGAGTATAAAAAGAGCGATGTTCAGTAACAAAATCAAAGGAATAGGTCTTATCCCAGAGTTTGGTGTACTTATTGTAAAAACCATCTGAAAGGCTGACCTGATAGCCAATCAGCTTACTATCAACTCTACGAGCGATGGACCTTTCCAATTCAAAATGTAGGTCATGTAATGTATTAGTAGCCATAAATCAGCTCCCTGTATTTAGTTCGGACACAGGCATTTGAAATCAGGAGATTAAAACGCTCACTATCCGAATAGTCACGAGTATTATAACGAAAAACAAATTCATCTACATAGTCTTGAAGATATTTCTTAGACCACGAATGGTAAATTCCTAATACTCCACGTTTCAATCCAGCCCAAAAGCCTTCAATCGTGTTGGTATAAACATTACCTTGCACATACTCGCTAGTTCCATGATTAACAAAGTCATGATTATACATCTTAGCTACTTTATTATAACCCAGCCATTCATCTGTGTAAAGTTGAGCTGTTTCCTTTACGTATTTGACAATCTGTTCAGTCAATGTTTTCGTCTTTGTATCTGGTACATGATGAGCATTAACTTTACCCTGACGTTGTACCATGCCTACTACAGCAGATTTGTCTTTCAATGAACGCCCTTGAGCATTTTTGACTTTTTTGGAGTTATGACGATTCTTATTTTTACCACCTATGTAGGTTTCATCAACTTCCACAACGTCATCAAGACTATTGTTGTTTTCAGAACTAAAACACTTACGGATACGTTCCAGCATAAACCAAGCTGTTTTTTGCGTAACACCAATATCTTTTGATAATTGCACAGATGAGATTCCTTTTTTGTGAGAAGTCACAAGCCAAATTGCCATAAACCATTTACGAAGTTCAATTTTAGTATTGTCAAAAAGAGTACCAGTCTTGACATTGAAGTATTTTCCAGTATTTTTACAGCGGTATTTGTTACCTTTGCATTTGTAGACCTTTGAAGTAGCATCAAAAGGGCTGATAATCACATCGCCCCAAATCATATTTTCTAAATGGTCAATACATGACTGTTCGTCTGGAAAAGCAGATTGTAAATCAAATAATGACTTAAACTCAAACTTCATAACTGATACTCCTTACTTCTTGATTATATTATATCGAAAACAAGAATATTTGTCAATAAAAATGTAAACTTCTACTATGCAAGGTTCCAAAATTTTGATATAATAGAAGTATCAAAAATAAAGGAAATTAAGTATTATGAACGCAATCACAGCTCACAGCTCACAGCTCACAGCTCACAGCTCACAGCTCACAGCTCACAGCTCACAGCTCACAGCTCACACTGATTATGTAATCGGGCGTGTTTTTTGTCAAGCATTAAAACAGGCTTTTTCACATTTTTGTGAGAAGGCTTTTTATGTTGAGTTTTCTGAGTTGTTTTTAGAGAGAAATGGGGAGCTACAATATGCCTAACCATTTCTCAAACGAAGTTGATGGACAACTCAAGTTTTATCAAGATTATCTACCTCTTGTTGATAAAACTTTGAAAACAGATGATATTTTAACGGATTATACAGATGGTATTGTAAATGGAAATCTGATTGAATTTAAAGTTGTTATCAATGATATTAACACTGTTCTATTCCAAGCCATCAAATATCTATCCGCTCGGAGAATCAAAGGAAAAGAAATTCCCAAAAACATTCTGCTTGTGTCGCTAACGAATGAAAAAATCTACGTTTTTGATAGTCAGGAATATTTAATACATATCGAAAAAGTATATTTTGGTGGTGCAAGTGTAAAAACCTCTGGTTTTTCTTCTGATGCTCCTCTTGAAGTTTTAGAATACGGTCAAAGTCAACTAGACGAAAGTCGTCTTATTACTTTACTACGTTCAAAGCAATATACAAAAATTAACATCGACGAAAACTGTATTGTTGGTTGGGCAGAACGTTTTTATCGTGAAAATAAAGGAGCTAAAAAGTCTGATTTTATCGGTGACCATACTGGTAAAGTTAAAATTATTGGTGAAATTCGGAAACCTGAGAAACTAAAAGAGTTTATCAATCCTTATATCGGTGAAACTAATGTTCAATTTCAATATTTGATGGATAAACTCAATGATAATTTGCAAAAGAAAAATTTAGGAGCTTTCTACACTCCTGAACCTTATGTTCAAAAGTCATTGGAGCTAGTCCGACAAGCTATTAAACGTGTTCCAGAAGGAAATGATTATATTATTTTGGATAGATGTGCCGGAACTGGAAACCTTGAGAAATTGATGAGCGACGAGGAATTAAGTCACTGTGTTCTTTCAACTATAGAATATTATGAATACAAAGTTCTGCTGGAATTGCTTGGAGATAAAGTCCGTCATATCATTCCACCAACTGAAAAAGAAGATACTTTTAATATGGGGCTAGTCCGAGGAGCGGATGCTCTTAGCGAGGAATATATCAATAATGAAATTATTCAACGCTATATCAACGACCCAAAAGTAACAATTATTTTGTATGAAAACCCACCCTACGCAGATACACGCAGTATAGAACATCAAAAAGCAAAAAAGACTTCATCATCATCTCAATGGAAACAAAGTTATTTAATGAAACAGATGAAACAAGAAATCAAGGGAATGGGTGTAAATGAGATGGGAAATATCTTTATTTGGAGTGGTTTCAAATATTATCTTCGTCAGCCTACTGATAGTTACATTATTTATAGCCCAATCAAATATTGGAAAGAAATTCATCTCATTGATAAAAAGTTTGAAAGTGGATTTGCTTTCAACCGAAGACATTTTCACACTAAAATTGATGCGTTAGTTTCTTGTATTCTTTGGTCAAATGTAGATGAAAAATTAGATAATATTACCCTTGAAGCATTCAATATAGCCAATAACGAAATCTTACAAGAAGAAGATTTAACCATCAATCGTATTTATACGAAATATAGTAATGTGTATTACGACAAACGGAAATTTAGTGACGATAAATTATCTGATTTTGTATTGGGGTTAAATGGAGCAAAATTAGTAGGCACGAATAAAATTACTTCTCAGACAATTATAAATAACAATCTAATTGGCTATTTGCGAGCTTCTGGAGTGAATTTTGACAATCCTGACTTGGCTTCTTCTCTACTAGTTGCTAGTCTATATAATGGTGCAGGGTATTTCCCATTAAGAAAAGACAATTTCATCGAAAAGCTCCCAATGTTTGCCGCCAGTCGCTACATTACTTATAATCGTCACTGGACACAGCGTGCTAATATTATGAAATCTGCTGATGGCGCTGAACGTTTTAGTAAAGCTGTATCAAGTAACAAGATTGAACAAGACTTATTGAAAATTCTGCTCTTCACAACACTTGAAACGCAAAATCACATGAGAAGTTTATATGGTTCTGATGGACGATTCTACCGCAATGAGTTGTCACTGGATAACTCTAATGGAGATACGCTAGCAACAGTCAACTTAGCAAAATTGAAACAAGGTTCTAAAGAGACTGCTTTATTTGAACAATGGGAAAAAGTCCTAACAGAAGCTAAGAAAACGGAAAATTATAATTCTAAATTGACGTATTCAGTTTATCAGATTATTGATGAACTTAACACATCTGAAAAAGATGAAAATGATAAAACAATCTATAACTATCCCGAATTAAACGGACACTTGAATACATTGAAAACAATGATAAAAGAATATTATAATTCTGAAATTGTGCCATTCTTATTTGAGTATGAATTTTTGAAATAAGCATGAAAAAGACGACTTCCGCTTGGAAGACGCCTTTTTCATATTCTCGTAAGCACTATATATTGTGTTTAGTGTAAACTGATATATAGTTCCCAAAATTAAAATTGATTTCTTTTAAATTCTCGATAAAAATCTTTATCAAAGAATCGTCGATATTTTCCAAAGGAGACGGTAGCTCTTTCTTATTTTCAAATGAATAAGCTGCTTTTGCAGTTGCGCCTATCGCATAACTAATATTATCCCAGGATGAGATATTCGCTTTATTTTCATCCAATTGCATATAAATGAAAATACCACCATAATCAGTTCCATCATCCAAAAGAGCATAGAGCTCTTCTCCACCTCTATCTTTATTCTCCAAAAAGCTCCAACAAGAATCGAAAGCGGAGCGAATCTGAGATTTATAGGGTGTTTCCAGTTGTTCAACGATTGCTTCTGAAAAAATTAGCATAAAATAACTATCGAACATACTTTCTCCTTGGCTAGTACTAGCTACATAAAAAATTGCGGAATAATCTTATTGTTAATAAAGGGGCTACATCATCATTTCATCTGAATGTCACGAAGTAGATCTCCAAAGTAATTGTCAACCAAAGGATCATTCAAAATCGGTTCAAGGTCTAGTGCTGATAATTGCTGCACTAATTGATTATTATCAGCTATTAGTTGCTGGTAACTCGAAACATAAGCTTCTAGCGTTTCCTCATCAACACTTTCAATTGTTTGGGGAAGATACTTTTCTCCAGATTGCTGATACAAATGATAGCAAATCAAAGCAAAATAATTGGCAATACAGCTCCATACAAGAGAATCAGTCTCCTTGTCCAGCTCCATAAATGTCAAGATATCCTTTTCGTCCACATTCTCCAAACGGCTGTATAAAAAATCAGGACAAATCTTACTATCCTGATCAAGCGATTGATTAGCAAGCTTCAAGGAGTCCAAAACGAATTCTTTGTACTCTAAAGGACTGATAAAATCGATTAGATTAAAAGTCAATTCTTGAAGGAGATATAATAAACTACCATTAAATTTCATTTTTTTTCTTTCATTTCACTACCTTGCGATAAACAAACTACGTCTCTTTATATCTTACAGTTCCGATAAATCTCGTATTTTCCCTTGCTAGTACATTAGCACTATAATGATAATTGTAAAGCAAAATGATGGTGTTGCTTGGAGGAATAATCGTATTGATTCCTTCCACTTTTAAATTTCGAAGAATCGTCTGGTCATAGGACGCACCTTTTATCATCTGTTCGAGATTTGAGTGCTCTAAATCATAGATCTCAGCTTCTAGTAGATCGTCATCAATATCATCAATATCAATTTCATAACTTTCATAAAATGGTGACGGAACCACTTCACCTTCATCATCGTAAATTAAAGTAAGGAATTCATCTAACTGAGATTTACTTTCAAAATTACCTACCCAGATAGACACTGTATTTTCTGTTTCCATTTATTTCCTTTCGATCAATCAACTTTTCTTTAAAATTCAGCATTATTTTTTTTGGACTAAAAGGTCATAGGGAAAATACTCCAACTCCCTCAAGCGTTCGTCGAAAAACCCTTTAATCTTGCAGGTTGCGGCGGTGTCAAAACTCCAGTAGCCCTTACAGGTATCTTTTGTATGGTTATTATACCACAGGGCATCTGAGTGGCTATAGTACCAGAAACCTTGCGCCTTAGCCACACTCTCATAAGTATCCTCAATCATACTTTGATACTCTAAAATCGAATGGAAAGGGACTATCTTGTCATGAAACAGATAGACCATGTAGTATTCAATCAAGCCATCTGTGTGATCCATCTGCTCATAAATAGCCTTTAAATCATCCAGGAATTCTTCCTTACGCTCACTGTAAAAAACTCCCAAAGCAAAAATGTTAACTGCCAAGTCAAATAGAACTCCCTCTGATGCAATGAGTTTCAAATTAGAAAGAAGCCCTTGATAATAGGGGAAAATCTCCTCTTTCGAAGCCCCTATAGAATAGGAAAGTTTCACTAGTTCTTCATTGAACAGAACCAAAAATTGGTAATGGACTTCTAGATAATCTTTCGTAATATCTTTACTTTTACTTACTTTCCTTTTTAAGTGTTCTTGTAAACGATTCAAACGCTTTTCAAAATACGCATGATCTTTATGTTTATCTCTTATCATAACTTCTTCTTTCTACTATGGTTTAATGATATTCGCTTTGGCATCTAAATTATTAATCATAATATTGCCATTCTTTTGAATTTTAACAAGCTGTGCTTGAATATCACCTGAGTCGTAAGCATCTAAAATTAAGTCATAATGATCTTAATCCATACCTTCTTTCTATTCGTATAGCATTGCTAAAAACTCTGTGAAGTTGTTCGCTACAAATTCAACAGCAGGATCCAATTCATAAGATTCCTCGTGATACCAGATACAAATGCATGGATTTTCAGTATCCTCTGCATAATTTAGACATAGAAAGTCTCCACCATACAATGCTACTATGGGGATTAGTTGCATTCCGACATTATCTTCATCAAATACAATACGACCTTCCAATTGCGTACTCACAACTCCGATATCGTAAACCTCTTCTGCTTTCTCACCTGAAATAGCTAGTATGGCTAAAAAGCGATCGATTACTTTCTCATTATTTCTAAATTGAAAATACCGTTTTGAAGGAATGCCCCCATTCTCTTTCTTTATAAATTCCTTATAATCATCAGGTAGTTTAACCCTCCACGCTACCTCTCTTTCATGCAATAAGGCATCAGTTGGCAAAGGTGAGATAATTGCTTGTTCTTTCTGATTCATAGTTTCAGCTTCTTTCTCTATTTAAAATCTTTATACCACTAGCTCTGAGGAATTAATCATTTTCTTCCTTGTCCCATAATGGGGATGGGTACATCTTACCCATTCCTTCTTGAACATAATAACGATTGAAAAAAATAGTATCTCCCAAAAGTTTTAAAAACTTCTCTTTTGCTTCTGAAAAGTCTGTAAAGTCGAAAATTCCTCCCTTACTTGCTCGATCCATTGTAGCGTAGACATTGTACACTTGCTTAGAATCGTCAAAGTCGATTACCACTTCCCATTCACCAGGACCATATTCATTAAAGATAGAATACCTCAAACTCTCGTATCCTAAATTATGAATGGCTGACAACAGATCCAAACGTTCTTTAGCTTCGTCTCTCATCTTTGCTTGACCTCCTTATTTTTCCCACAAACTACAAGAATAGTAGGGTGAATCTCCATTCTGTACAAAATATCTGTTCATTTCGATGAAAGACTCCATTAGATTAAGAAAAAATAGCTTTGCCTCTTCAAAATTGTCAAACTCCCATGTTTTCCCCATTATATAGGTCCGGTCGTCCCGACTATTTACCATAAACTTCTCATTTCGGTAGAATAGATGGATGGCCCAAAGTTGACTACTATTCTCATCAAATAGAGCATAATAAAGATTTTCAAAACCTTTTTCTCTGATTTCTTTTTCTACATCTTGTTTTAACAAATCTAAATTCAAATTATCATTCATATTAGTGCCCCAACCAACAGTTTATCTATATAACGTTATAACTCCCATCACTATTTCTCAATAATGGAAAACTGTTCATTCTTTTGATATTTTTGATTGAATCTTTCCAGCTGCTTCATTGGTTTTATTTTAACAAGACCGTTTGGGAAAGTGATGCTGTCGTTCAATTCCTTTTGAAAATTCTTAATTCCCTTAGCGATTGCTTGTGCAACTGTTGACGTATGGATTGTAAAGCTAGCTATATTTTTTTCTTGCATAAAAAGGATTGCATCAAAAAACAAAACCGAAATATACAAATCAACGGCAGAACGATTTGATAACTCCATAAGGCTGCCTTCTACTATATCTTGAATCTTGTCTATATCATCTTGCTTGTAGAAGTAATTAGCTAATACTTGGCAAATGTCAGTTGGAAAAGCATCTGGTACAGAGGTCGGAGGCTCTATGCGATATTTTTTTTCACCTCGCAAAATCGCTGCAACATTGTCTGCTTGGATAGCTTCTAACAAGAGTTTTCTGTAATTTTTCATTTGATAATCTCACTTAATTATGTCCCATTCTAGTGTTGTCGGTTTCATTTTACACCTTCCTTACTTAAGTGGTGATACATAATCATCTGGAAGTTTGCCTTCAGATTCAATCCACTGCTTTTCAGCAATTGGAATCAACTCTTCAAGTTCTTCCTTAGAAAAAAGTTTTCTATTTTTAGGGACATCTATCAAAGAAGCTGGATGTTTACTTATAAATTTTCTTCTAGATTCTCTTCTCTCTTCATCCGTTGGTGGCCAACGATCGGTCTGAATCTTCCAAGATACTTCTCGTATCGTTCTCTCCCCACTCTCTAGTAAGGCAAATAATTCATTTGGTAATTCATAAACCGCTAGCCAAGAAGCCACGGTTCCTTCTTCTAAAACTAAATAATACTTGTCCTCATTTTTCCAGATGGATTTCCCGTATCCTTCAACTTCTTCAAACTGGATAACATCTTCCCATTGTAATTTTGTTGGTTTCATTTGTACTCTCCTAGTGCAAGTTCTTCTCTCAACCAAAATATCGTAAGAATCAGGTTTCTATTTCTCTTACTCAATAGGCTACGCCATCTCTTATCCATTTTCTAGTTTCTAAATCCAAATTAAAATAAAAATCGCTTCGACCAAATTTATCAAAACAATCTTCTTTAAGAGCTTCACATACAATTCTCAGTTTTTCTTTACTTATCTCAGAAATGTATAACATTGTATATCCTACAGGAGATTCAATTTGGTAGATTTTTTCACCTTCTAAATTATGAATCTCTAATTCTGATGGTTCGTCAAAATCGCTTGATGAGCAAATTATGCTAAAGATACGCTGATTTTTAGGGTTAAAGCGAAGATGATGTAGATGATGAAAACCAATCTGATGTTGGCCATTATAATTCCACTCAAAAGTCCCTTCCGCTATATTCTGTTGCCCTAATAATTTTCCTTCTAAACTATAGTAGAAAATAGTTTTGCTAATAAAATTTTCCCCACAATAAACAATCACCATGTTCTCATCTTTATTAAATTCTGCATGAATGATATCAGATAATTCTATCTTTATTTCAGTAGAACCCCACTCCCATGTGAGCATCTGTTCACTGTAATCGATTTTCATCACCCTTCTCCTACTCTAATTCAGATAAATTCTATCTGAATTGTTTTCTCAGTCATCATGGATTTCACTTCCTCGATGAGTTTATCGATCTTTTTTTGTGAGATACGAATGTGATTGTATGGTGGCTCCCAATTCTGCATGCTTGACCTATATACAAGAAAACTATTATCAGTCAACAACTCTCCCTCTGCTTTTAAAACATAGCCATTTTCATAGTCGAAAGTAATGTTGCCACTTGTCCCAGAAATTTTCATTCTATTTCCTTCTTTTCTCAAATATCATTATTCCTTTTCAAGAATCAAGTTCCTAATACTTAATCCGATCTCATTATAAGGAGAGAAATCTCAATCAAATTAGTACTTATACTTTCTCCTATTATACCACACCATAGATATCTTATGACCTTTGTCAACATTTGGTCAAAAAAAAACACTGAATCTTCAGTGTTCGTTTTGTTTCTTTACGCTTCTTGAACGCACGATTGCAGGAATATAAATATCAGCCCTAAAGCCCTATTCTAAGGGCTTTTCTATCTAACTTGGTCAATATTTGGTCAAAAATTTCACTTACTTTTTTCCAACTCACTCCGGCAATTCTACCTTCAAGCTCATATCTGTATTTTGCAATGTCTTCTGAGCAGCAGCTAGAAAGGCCAATCCATTATCAGATGGAGAATATTGGAAAGTAATATGAATGACTTTTTTATCAAACTTATCACCGTATCGTTCTACATACTGCTTGCTTTCGAGGAAGTGAATATAATTGTTCATTTTTTCTTGCAGAATTTCCAAATGGACTGCTTCTATCTCTTCCTCCCAGCCAACTGGATCCACCAGAAGAAGCTCTAAATGACTATCAACTGTACCAATTGCGTCAAGTTCGCTAGGTTTCAATTTTGAAGCGATGGCTTGGGTGACAATTTGAGTAAACTCTTCAGAAGAAAATATTTTTTGATTATCAGACAAATCATTAAAAATTAGATCAGGATTATTTCGTATAAAAATTTTGTCTGACTCTTCTTGTGTATACTGTTTTTTAGATTTCCAAAAACCATACTGCGCATAATTCATCAACTCTTTGCCAGTATGTTCTCCCGACATATAACTGTCAGCAACTTCTTTGGGGATTTCTCTAATCACTTCTGGGCAGGTAATATTAAAAGTTGGATAACGCAAGAAATACTTATCCCCATCTTGACAGATTTCCAACATGTCTTTTTGACTTACATAAATTGTTTTCATTCATATCCTCCGTCAATTCAAGCTAGTTGAAAAATAAAAGTCTGAGACAAAAAGCCCCAGACCCGTTATCTATGTAAATGAGATCCTAAATCTTATTTCAAACTATTAGATCTTTGATTTATCGGAAGATGAAGAGGAGCTTGAGTCAGATTTAGAGCCAGAATCTGTTGATTTGTTTCCTTTACGGGTTTCTGCACCATTTGCTGAATACTCATTTACAAAAATTGATTTACGCAATTCAATAAAGTTTTCGTCATTGAGAATATAGCGACCCTCTTTTGTCTTCGTTAACTCCATTGTAAACTCACGCGGCGCAATGTAACCAAAGTCTTCATTCATACGATCAAAAGCATAGTAGAAGAGGAAGTTATTTACCAAAGCCAAACGCTTCTCAAGATCTGGATCCGTTGAGTCTTCCAAGGCTTTTACATCTTCAATTCCATTTTCAAACAGACTAGCTTTGGTCATATTGATTAAATTGGCCAAATCACGTGTTGCAATCGCACGGCTCTTAAATGTTACAGTGGCTGTTTCTCCATCGTCTTCAACCTTAGTAATTTCAAAATCATCGCCAATCGTAGCCAAGACTTTAAAACGTGCTTGGTCAAATAACTCCAAGATTTTTGATGGAGGGAATTTTTCTGTCTTTAAGTCAAGCGTATAGTTTTCTTCTGGCGTATATTTAGACAGGTTTTCATCAACGTAAGATTGAGTAATACCTTTCTTCCATTTGTCAACAGAAGTTCCCATCAAGGTCGTGAAACCTGAAGAGTGATCTGTAAAGACTGCACGCAAGATAATATCTGCGTCTTTTTCAATCCGCTTTTCATTGGTTTCTTTTTCTGATGTAGAAGATGAAGATTGCTCTGTCTTCACGTTTTCAGCATTCTTCTTCTGTGGTTTTGGCAGGGCCGAACATGCTCCCAACAAAAGAATACAAGCAGGCAATACGCCAAATTTCATCAATTTTTTCATTTTTTCTCCTTTATTTATGTAAGAGTATATCCATTATACCAAAATATTATCAATTTATTACATTATTTGCTCATCGCGTAACAAAAATGTAATGTTTCGAGATTCCTTAAAGAGCTCGGCCTTTAAGAAAAGGAAAGTTTTTCTCTAACAACCTAATTTTTCGAGAACAACCTGATAGTTTTCTTGAACTTGATCTAGACCAACCACTACTTCTTGACGAGTCGCATTATTCTTCACAGTGACTTGGTTGCTTTCGATCTCGCTTTCACCTAAAGTAATGATAGTTTTTGCCCTGAAAGCATCTGCTGACTTGAATTGTGCCTTGAGCTTGCGGTCCAAATAGTCTCGCTCGACCGCAAATCCTTGATTGCGGAGAGCCTGTACTAATTCCAAAGCACTGCGATTGGCAGCCTCACCCAAAACAGCAATATAGGCATCCAAGCCTGTCTCAAGTGGCAGAGCTACTCCCTGTTTTTCTAAAACCAAGAGCAGACGCTCCATTCCCATACCAAAACCAAAGGCAGGGGTTTCTGGTCCACCAAAGTAGTCAACCAAGCCATCATAGCGACCGCCCGCACAGATAGTTAGTTCGCTGCCTGCCACATCAGTCGTAAACTCAAAAATCGTGTGATTGTAGTAGTCCAGACCGCGCACCATATTGGTGTTAATGACATAAGGAACCTCCAAAGACTCTAGCATTGAGCGGACAGCCGCAAAATGCTCCTGGCTCTCCTCGTCCAGAAAGTCCAAAATCGAAGGAGCCTGCGCAACAGCTGCCTTATCTTCTTTTTCCTTCGAATCCAGCACCCGCAGCGGATTTTCCTCCAAACGACGCTGACTATCCTTAGAAAGACTGTCTTTCAGCGGAGTCAAATAATCAATCAAGGCCTGACGGTAGGCAGCCCGACTCGCCGCATTTCCCAAACTATTCAGCTGCAGCGTCACCTGCCCAATTCCAATTTCCTTGAAGAACTGGGCAGCCATAGCAATCGTTTCTGCATCTGTCGCTGGATTTTCAGAGCCGAAGCACTCCACCCCGATTTGGTGAAATTCGCGCAAGCGACCAGCCTGAGGCCGCTCATAGCGGAACATAGAGCCCATATAATAAAGCTTAACTGGCTTTTGAACTTCTGGTGCAAAGAGCTTGTTTTCGACATAAGAACGAACGACCGGTGCAGTTCCTTCTGGCCGTAGCGTAATATGACGATCTCCCTTATCGTAGAAATCATACATTTCCTTGGTCACGATGTCTGTCGTATCTCCAACAGAACGACTGATGACCTCATAGTGTTCAAAAATCGGTGTCCGAATTTCCGCATAGTTGTATTTTTTAAACGTCTCACGAGCAAACTCCTCCAGATACTGCCATTTAGCAGATTCCTGAGGGAGGATATCCTGAGTTCCTTTAGGTTTTTGTAATTTCATTTTCTAATCCTCTGCAACTATATAATATCTATTATTTTACCATAAATCAGATGTTTTGAGGAGTTAGAGCAGAAAAATTCCCTACGAGAGACTAAATCCGTTTTCATTCGCTAGAATTTCTTGAAAAATTGTCAGAATTATGAGAAAATAAGACCACCATTCTATAGAGAAAGAAGGAGCGAAGATGAGAGACGATATCAAAATCAATGACCGAGCAGCAGCTATCCAAGAAGAATTAATTAAAAAACTCGAAACGATTTACGATCCAGAGGTCGAGCTTGATGTCTACAATCTCGGGCTCATCTATGAAATCAATCTTGACGAGACTGGCCACTGCAAGATTGTCATGACCTTCACAGACACAGCCTGCGACTGTACCGAGACCGTTCCTATTGAAATTGTCGAGTCCCTGAAGCAAATCGAGGGCATCGAAACTGTCTCCGTTGAAGTCACTTGGTCGCCCGCGTGGAAAATCACCCGCATCAGTCGCTTTGGACGAATTGCGCTGGGGATTAGTCCTAGATAAGAAGATGAACATTCATCCAAATTAATAAACCCGCTAGAAAAACTAGCGGGTTCTTTTATCATATATAGGCTATTTCTTCCCTGTTTCTTCTGGTTTCCAGAAGTCGGTAACAGCACCTTTAGCGGCAGAGGATACCATATGAGCATATTTACCAAGTACACCGCGGCTATAAAGCGGTGGAATAGTTGTTTCTGCTTTTCGTTTTTCAAGTTCTTCTTCAGAAACTGCCATGGAAATTTCCTTGGTATCTTGGTCAACCGTGACCATATCGCCTGTGCGAAGGTAGGCAATCGGGCCACCATCCTGAGCTTCCGGAGCGATATGTCCGACAACGAGACCGTAGGTACCACCTGAGAAGCGACCGTCTGTCAAGAGGGCTACCTTATCTCCTTGGCCTTTCCCTACGATGATAGAAGAAAGTGACAGCATTTCTGGCATACCAGGGCCACCCTTTGGACCAACGTAGCGAACCACGACTACATCGCCATCGACTACTTCATCGGCCAACACTGCATCAATAGCAGCTTCTTCTGAGTCAAAGACCTTGGCTGGTCCTACGTGACGACGAACTTTAACACCTGATACCTTGGCAACAGCACCGTCTGGTGCTAGATTCCCATGCAAGATAATCAATGGACCGTCCGCACGTTTTGGATTTTCCAGCGGCATGATGACCTTCTGACCTGGTGTCAAGTCAGCAAAGTCAGCCAAGTTTTCCGCCACCGTCTTACCTGTACAAGTGATTCGATCACCGTGCAAGAAGCCGTTCGCCAAAAGATATTTCATAACGGCAGGCACACCACCGACATTGTATAGGTCTTGGAAGACATACTGGCCGGATGGTTTCAAATCCGCCAAATGCGGCACGCGCTCTTGAATGACATTGAAATCATCCAAGGTCAGCTCCACATTAGCCGCATGGGCAATGGCCAACAAGTGCAGAGTAGCATTGGTAGAGCCACCCAGAGCCATGGTCACTGTGATGGCATCTTCGAAGGCTTCGCGAGTCAGAATGTCAGACGGTTTGAGCCCCATTTCCAGCATCCGGACAACTGCTCGACCAGCTTCCACGATATCATCCTTCTTATCTTGAGATTCTGCTGGGTGAGAAGAAGAACCTGGCAAACTCATACCTAGAACTTCAATAGCTGTCGCCATAGTATTTGCCGTATACATACCGCCACAGCCACCAGGGCCAGGGCAGGCATTACACTCGATGCGGCGCACTTCCTCAGCAGTCAAATCGCCATGATTCCACTTCCCGATTCCTTCAAAGACGGAAACCAAGTCAATGTCTTTTCCATCAAGATTCCCGGGTGCAATGGTTCCACCATAAGCGAAAATAGCTGGAATATCCATATTCGCAATGGCAATCATAGAGCCAGGCATATTCTTATCACAGCCCCCGATAGCGACGAAGGCATCCACATTATGTCCGCCCATGGCAGCTTCGATAGAGTCTGCGATGATGTCGCGTGAGGTCAGAGAGAAGCGCATGCCCGGTGTTCCCATGGCAATCCCGTCTGCTACAGTAATCGTACCGAACTGAACAGGCCAAGCCCCCTGTTCTTTTACTCCTTCCTTGGCTAGTTTACCAAAATCATGCAAGTGAATATTACAAGGCGTATTTTCAGCCCAAGTCGAAATCACTCCGACAATCGGAGTCTCAAAGTCCTTGTCCGTCATCCCTGTTGCACGAAGCATGGCGCGGTTAGGAGATTTGACCATACTATCATAAATCTTACTTCTGTGGCGTGTATCTAATTTATCTGTCATGTCTTTCCCTTTCATTGTAGTCATCTTTGTGCTTTATTATACCACACTTATGCTCTGTTGGACAGAAGAAAATTTTTAAATTTTCAGAATATTGGAATAATAACCCCCAAAATAGGTGAAACTGATAAAAAGCTCTGCTATTGTCAAAAAGAAAATCAAAAAATTCTGTCAAGTAACTTTACTTTACAAAAAAGTTTTGTTATACTGTTAAAGTTGATGAAAATCATGAGATTGCATCGAATTACATTCTAAAAGGAGAAACAAACAATGGCAGTACCTGCACGTCGCACTTCAAAAGCGAAGAAAAACAAACGTCGTACACACTACAAAGTAACAGCTCCATCTGTAAACTTTGACGAAACTACTGGAGATTACTCACGTTCTCACCGTGTATCACTTAAAGGATACTACAAAGGACGTAAAATCGCTAAAGCTGCAGCAGCTGAATAATAGAAGGGAGATACCATGCGCGTAAATATTACACTTGAACACAAAGAATCTGGTGAACGCTTGTACCTTACTTCTAAAAACAAACGTAACACTCCAGACCGTCTTCAATTGAAGAAATACTCACCAAAACTTCGCAAACACGTTGTGTTTACAGAAGTTAAATAAGACAACATACAGAAAGCCTATGAAATCAATATTTCAAAGGCTTTTTTCTTTTTATTAAATGCGATATTGTATTGCAATCCAAACTCTGCTTCTTTATGAAATAAATTTAGATGTTCGGATATAAAAAGACGGTAGAATCCAATCTACTGTCTTCTTAGCACTCTATAATTTTATAGTGGGGAAAATCACTGTAGGAATTATGAAGCTTTTTATCTAGCTTTTAAACAGCCAGTCAAACTCAATGTTTACGATTCCATCCAAACCCTATATATACAAGTACAAGCATTGCCACAATCCAAATGATAAGTGCAAAGAATTGAGGTGTCAAAAGACTAAAGGTAGCCATACTGTTAAAATACTGATTGTGTGCTCCTAATAGTGAAAAATCTGTTAATAATTTTGCAACTTTATTAACACTTGAAAACAGAGGTAAGGACATTATAAGCAGGTAGAAAATCAAGCTTACAGCAGACGCTTGTGTTTGATTTTTACAGAATAGTGCTATCGCTAAATTGACAAAAATAAAGCAAGTAATCGTTAAGAAAGTTACTAATGCGTATACCCCAATGTGAGGTATGGATATAGCAAAAGCAATAGGCATAATACAGACCCCTAATATTGAAAACAGTAAAGGAAATAAAATCGTCGATAAAATGTACTCAGGTGTTGTGACCCCCGTTAAAATTAATGTTCTGAGGTTCTTTTTGTCTTTTTCCTCGCTTATAATCAATGTTGTAAAGGTTCCAGCAGTTAGACTATAAATCGTAATAACCGCCATACTCATTAAAAATATAGACCCACGAACATCTGGTACAAAGTTTAAAACGGAAAAGTCTACAATTGGTGTAAACACACATACAAATAAAATCATTTTATTATTAAGAAGGTAGCGATACCGTAACCACAACAAACTAAAAAATCGATTAAACATATTATAGTTTTTCTCCTGTTAATTGAATAAAGATGCTTTCAAGGTTCGTTTCAAGAGAATTGATCGTTTTTACATTCTTTCCTAAATATTTTGAAACTTCTCCCTTTGGAACAATAATTTCTTTCCCATCAAAATAAGTGACTTTTACCTTATCTGTCTGGCTATATTTATCGATAATGTCATGAGGGGAACCACTTTCTATTATTTTACCTTTATGAAGCAAAGCTATTGAATCACATAATTTGGTTGCCTCCTCCATGTTATGAGTTGTCAAAAAAATCGTTGTTCCCGCCTCTTTAATTTCTAATAATAAGTCATGAACTATTTGAGACAGGGTAGGATCCATTCCTGAAGTAGGTTCATCTAAAAAGATTAGCTGTGGGGAATGCAAAATTGCTCGGATTAATAACATTCGTTGCTTCATCCCTGTAGATAGTTTTTCTGCTTTTTTAAATCGATCGTCATATAGTTTCAACCGCTTAAGTAAACTGTCAAGATAAGAAATTTCTACATTATGAAATTTAGCAAAAAATATTAAATTATCATAGAGTGATAATCTATCATAAAAACCAACATTATCACTCATAATTCCCAATTCTAGAAATTTGTCGGAAGTTAATTGAGTACAATCTTCCCCTAATATTTTTGCAGCGCCTTCATCTGGTGATAATTGCCCTGTTAAAATATTTATTGTTGTGGTTTTACCAGCGCCAGATGGACCTAAAAACCCAAAAATCTCTCCACCATTAATTGAAAGATTTATATCTTGGAGTGCAATTTTTCCTTTGAAATTCTTTCTAAGATTTGAAATTACAATACTTTTATTCATCTCTTTGTCTTTCCTCTATAACTATTTCTCTCCGGTAAACATTAAATGAACGGAATACAATCATAACTTCTCATATTATATCATTATTTCGAAGCTATTATCAATATCGACTTCAAATCCTTCAAAAAAGAGAGCAAAGATGGATAAAATTCAGCGAAAAACTCTTATAAAATTCCAAGAAAACCCTTACTTTTGAAAATCTTCATTTTAATGCAATAAATTTTGACAGATGCTCTACTAGCCTTTATAATAGTATTATTACTAAAATTAGGGAGAGTATGTCCATGCCAAATAATGATGAGAACAAAGGTATGTTTCGTAATTTTTTAGGTGGCTTTAAGCGTCTTATAAAAGGAGAAGAGGACGAATCATCCACTTCTGCGGTTCATAACAATGAAGGAAATAACCCACAAGTCAATGTGAACCCAGAAGATAGAGAAAATTTCCTCATTGAGAAAGCTTTGGAATCGATCCAATACTACGACCGCTTGGATGTTATGAATATCGGTGGAGAAGAAGTAGACGAATCTCCAGCTGTAGAAAGTGAAGCTAGTCTGGAGCAGGAAAAAATGGCAGCGAAAAGCCAGGCAGCTAGCACGATAGAATCTGCTGAGACAAACATTTCTTCAGATTCTATGAAAAAGAGGGGCTTGAAGAGCACTGCTGATTCAATATCTCTATCATTAAGTATAGAAAGTAAAAAGGCTTCTCGTAGTTTAGAAGTAACCGAATCACAGACACAAAGTTTGAAAGTTGGGCAATCTGACAGCAAGGAAACGGATACTTCTGCTAGCTTGTCAATTGCGCAAAGTCATGCCTTCGAGCAATCAATCCTTGAAGAAAATAGAGCGTCGCTGAGCTTATCAATTTTCGAATCTGTATCTCAAAGCATGGCCGCTGAAGAGTCTCTCAATGCGGACAACGAGGCGTCTACTAGCTTGTCCGTGGCAGAGTCTGTATCGCAAAGCATCGCTATCCAAGAATCTATCAGCGCAGAATTGGAAACGTCGCTGAGCTTATCTGTTGCTGAGTCTATTTCTCAGAGTGTTGCTATCCAAGAATCGATCAGCGCGGAAATTGAAGCATCACTGAGCTTGTCCGTGGCGGAGTCTGTGGCGCAAAGCATTGCTATCCAAGAATCTATCAGCGCAGAATTGGAAGCTTCTACCAGCTTGTCCGTAGCCGAGTCTATTTCTCAGAACGTTGCCATCCAAGAATCTATCAGCGCGGAATTGGAAGCTTCTACTAGCCTATCTGTAGCAGAGTCTGTTTCGCAAAGTATTGCTATCCAAGAATCTATCAGCGCAGAAACGGAAGCATCTACTAGCCTATCTGTAGCAGAGTCTGTTTCGCAAAGCATTGCAGTCCAAGAATCGATCAGCGCGGAAATCCAAGCGTCTAAGAGCCTGTCTGTGGCGGAATCGGTGTCACAAAGCATTGCTATCCAAGAATCGATCAGCGCGGAATTGGAAGCTTCGCTGAGCCTATCTGTGGCTGAATCTATTTCGCAAAGTATCGCGATTCAGGAATCCATTAGCGCAGAATTGGAAGCTTCTACCAGCTTGTCCGTGGCGGAGTCTATTTCTCAGAGCGTTGCCATCCAAGAATCTATCAGCGCAGAAATCGAAGCGTCTACCAGCTTGTCCGTAGCCGAGTCTATTTCGCAAAGCATTGCGATTCAAGAATCTATCAGCGCGGAAATCGAAGCATCTACTAGCTTGTCGGTGGCCGAGTCTATTTCTCAAAGCGTTGCTATCCAAGAATCAATCAGTGCAGAAGTCGAAGCGTCTATCAGCTTGTCCGTGGCTGAGTCCGTTTCTCAAAGCATCGCTATCCAAGAATCAATCAGTGCAGAAGTCGAAGCGTCTGCTAGCCTGTCTATGGCTGAATCTGTTTCTCAAAGCATTGCCATCCAAGAATCAATCAGCGCAGAAATCGAAGCGTCTACTAGCCTGTCTGTAGAGGAATCCCATGTCTTAGATAGAGCTATTGAACAGTCTATTATCACGGAAAACGAAGTGTCTACGAGCTTATCTATCGTAGAGTCTGAAGCACTAAGTCAAGCGATCGAATTATCAATTAGCGCGGAAAATGAAGCGTCTATCAGCCTATCTGTAGCGGAATCCGAAGCCTTAAGTCGGGCAATTGAACAATCTATTAGCGCGGAGAACGAGGCATCACTAAGCCTATCTGTTACTGAAAATGAAATTCAAAGCATTGCTATTGAACAGTCTATCAGCCTAGAAAATGAAGTATCTACTAACCTGTCTATGGCGGAATCACAAGCGAAAAGCGTAGCCGTAGAGCAGTCTATCAGCTTGGAACAAGAACAGTCACGCAGCCTGTCTATCGCGGAATCGCAATCACAACATGCGGCAGTAGAACAATCTCGCAATCTGGAACAGGAATATTCATACAGTTTGGCAGCTGCGGAATCTAGAGCCAAAAGAGATACTATTGAGCAGTCTACCAGCTTGGAGCAAGAACAATCATTTAGCTTATCTACTGCAGAATCTAAAATCCTCAGCAGAGCCGTTGAACAATCAATCAGCGTCGAACAGGATCATTCATTCAGCATTTACCTTGCCCAATCTGAAGCCCAAAGTAAGATCATTGAGCAGTCTATCAGCCTAGAGCAAGAACAGTCACGTAGCCTGTCTGTGGCTGAATCGCAATCACAAAGTATCGCTATTGAGCAATCAATGAGCTTGGAAAGAGAGCGTTCAATCAGTCTATCTATCGCTGAGTCACAATCACAAAGAATGATTATTGAACAATCAATCAGTGCAGAGAGAGCCCATTCGATCAGTCTGTCTGCTGCCGTATATCAATCGCAAAGCATGGCTTCTGAATTTACTACTGTCACACAGAATCTATCAACCTTAGCCATGATTACTAAGAGACAGAAAAAATAAGCTCAGAACAAACAGCGAATGAATACTGAAAGGAACTAATATGATTAGAAATATTCTATCAAGTAATGGTAAAAGTCTAGGAATCACCGACATTCTACCCCAGTATGGTGAAGGCTATCGTCTCTCTGTCATGGACGGAACAGTTGATTATCGAACAATTCCCTTAGGAGCCTACGATCTGTTCAAACAAGGCTCCAGCAAACAGGATTATCTGGCAGACATTGAAAAAATTAAAACAATGGGCTTCAATACCTACCAGCTGTCCTTTTCATGGACTCGCCTCTTCCCGACAGGAGAAGAGCGGAGACCCGATGCTAAAGTCCTTGCTTTCTATGAGTCAATTATCGATGCACTGCTCGAAAATGACATCGAACCAATTGTAAGCCTGTCTCATTTCGATTTCCCGCTTCATTTGTATGAAAAATACGGAGCATGGAAAAGTCGGCAAATGATTGCCATGTATGAAAAGTATTGCGAAGCCGTTTTGACCCACTTTAAAGAAAAAGTCACTTACTGGATTACCTTTAAAGAAATGAGTGCTCTTTCCTATTTGCCATTCTTGGGCGCTGGGCTACACTTTGGTAGCACGGAAAACCAGGAGCAACAAATCTGGCTGGCTGCTCACCATCAGCTAATCGCATCCGCAAACGTGGTTAAGCTCGGTCAAACCATCAATCCAACCTTCCAATTTGGTAGCTTGATTACCATCAATAGTGACTCTCACCAAGAAAATCACTCAGCTACTGATGCCTTGGGCCATGAGTTGAACAGACGTAAAAACTACATTTTTACAGATGTGCAGACCAAGGGCCACTATCCAAACCACTTCCTTCGCTACATTGAGCGAAATCAGCTGGATCTGGGCATTACGGAAGAAGATGTCTTCGCCTTAAGAGAAGGCATCGTGGACTTTGTTGCTTTCTCACATTATGCGGCGGAAAATATCCAAGATTTGTTTACCAACAAATATGTCCGCAAAAATGTAGAAACTTGCCTTGCACAACCTGTCCTTCTTCGGATTGCCATGTCTGAGCTATATGAGCGCTACCACAAGCCTCTGTTGGTCATTGAGACTTGTTCTGAGGTCTCTGACCACCCGCAATTAGCTAAGAGCATTCAAGACAACGTTCAAGAAATTATTAAATCCGTTGAGATTGACGGGATTGAGCTGCTTGGCTACACACCATTTAGCTGGAGCGATGTAAATATCTAGGATCCAGTCTCAAGCTCAAAACATAGAAAAAATCTCCCCGAGAAAGTGAATAATCACTTGTGGGGAGATTTTTGATGTTTTAGAATAGAATCAAAGCCTTACTCTTTTCCTTTGCTACCTCTAAAAATCCGATAGCTAGTCTCAGCGACAGGCAGGCCGATGATGGTGTGCATATCACCTGTAATTGAACGGATAAAGCGAGGATCCAGCTCCTGAAAGCCATAAGCACCCGCCTTGTCTAGCGGACGCTTGTCATGTAGGTAGGCCTCGATGATAGGCTCTAATTCTGGGTAATAATCTACAAAGTCCACCTTCGCCACGGTGTAAAAGACTTCTAGAAAATCCTGCATACGTAGGCAGACCGAGGTCACTACATGGTGGCTCTTGCCAAAGTAAGAGCGAAACATCTGGCCAGCTTCAGCTAAATCCTGTGGTTTATTGTAAATCTGACCACCCACCACTACGATAGTATCAGCCGAAATATAAAGGGTCTCGGCTTCCAAGTCCAAATCAGACTTGGCCTTGGAAATCTCACAGCAAATCTTGGCTGCCTTGGTCAAAAAGTCCTGATCATCGATGGTTGCCATACAATGCTCTTCAATAGCTCGCTCGTCCACTTCTACAGCCTGAATCTCTGGATTCAAAAAGCTCAACAACTCCTTGCGTCTGGGCGACGTAGATAGCAGAACAAAGCGGCGAATCTCTCCTTTTTCACCTTCCCTTTGGTAGTCAAAAACCATCTTCATGATTGTCCTCCTGTGTCCTTTAATTGAAAGAGTTCCTCCACCCGCAAATCAAAAACCTGAGCGATTTTTAAAGCCATCTCTAGCGAGGGATTGTAGCGGTTATTCTCCAAGTGCAAGATCGTTTCGCGCCGCATTCCAATGCGATCCGCTAATTCCTGCTGGGTCATGCCTCTGGATTCTCGGACAAATTTGAGATTGGTGATAATATTGCTTTCCTTGGCCATTTTTAACCCCTCTTTTCAAATAAAAAGAAGACAAAACCAAAGAGCAAAACCAAGACACCAATCATGATAAAAAATATTCCAGCATTGACTGTGATAGCTCCTATATTGGCGCTGAGCCCTGCAAGCACCAGCAAAGTTGCTATACAGATGGCAAACATCAAAGTCGCTGCTTTTGCCAGATTGGCATAAAAGCGCTCGTCTACTCTTTCCTTGACCTTTTTCAAGGCAAAAAATAAAAGAAAGAGAAACTGGATAGCGAGGAAGCCTCCCAAAGCAATGTACTTTATAAAAGGCGGATTGGTACTTGGAGTCCATAACCAGATTCCGACAGTATAGATAGAGGTTGCTGAAAGAGTCAATAGATTATAAAATTTCATGGTTAGATCATAGACCTGCTTTTCTTGAACTTCTTTCATCCTCTTAGGCCATGGTTTCATGTGAAACCAAGACCAGATACTCACGAGCTGACCTATACTTACCAAACCGACAATTATCCACTTGGATGACCAGCTGAGATTGCTGGGAGCAAGGAAAACAGTAAAATCAATAAAGAGAGCGGTGGCGACCAGCAAAATGAGGCCACCCATTTTTTGACTTTTTTTCATGATAGACTCCTTTCGTAGTGTTAGAAATATCTAACACTTTTATGTTATAAATATATCACACACAAGAAAAAAAGACAAGCATTTATGTGCTATTTGGGAATTTTTTTATTTCCGCAAACAAAAACCCCAGAATTTCTCTGGGAAGCTGGCTTATTCTTTACCAATACAATATTCTTGGTGTTCCTGCAAGCTTTCATCGGTCTGAATGGTCACTTTGGCAATGCCATAAGCCAGGAGCTTTTGGCGCAGGACAGCCTGCGTTTCAGCCAGCAAATTTGGATCTTCCAGACAGATATGAAGCATGGCATATTTTTCCAAACCATCCGTCGTCCAAACATTGAGCTGGGTGATGGCTCGCACGTTTTCCAGCACTGCTATTTCCTGATAAAGCTGGCTGAGATCCACATCGCTGGGCACATGGTCTAGGAAAATCTGGATATTCTCCCAAAATTTTGGCAGAGCCTTGCTGAGAATAAAGCCTGCGATGACGAGAGAAAGCAGCGGATCCAGGAAATACCAGTCAGTGAAGCGCAGAATAATAGACACTCCGACAACTGCTAGCCAACCCAAGATATCCTCAAGAAAGTGCAAGCTAAGAATGGATTCATTGTTGCTGTGGCCATGGCTGACTACTCTGCTGGCTGCTGTATTGACGACAATAGCGACAATTCCCAAAACCAACATGCCATCATAATTTACCTTCTCAGGAGCGAATAATTTAGGGACATTTTCCACGATGACCAAGGTCGAACCGACCAGCAAAATCACTGAGGTCAAGAGAGCACCCAGCAGGCTGTAGCGCTTATAACCCAAGGTATATTCTCGGTCTTCTTTTTTTGTGGAAATCTTCTCAAAAAGAGTCGAAAGGCCAATAGCCAGAGCATCTCCTGTGTCGTGGATTGCATCCGCTAAGACAGCACTGGAATGAAAGAGAAGGCCAAAGATAAATTCAATAATAGCAAAAGAAAAGTTCAAGAGAAAAGCGATTGTCATATTTCTACTGGATTTCATGTGAACCTCCTTATTTATTTTCCTAAAAGAATACGATTTATGGTATAATCTAATCAATACCGAACACTCTGTTCAATTATATTATCCACTATTATCAGAAAGGAAACAAGAGCCAGTTCATGCCCTTTGTCTCTTAGCAGACAAAAAGCTCTTTTTGTACGGAATTTCCATGGATAGACGAGTAAAAAAATCACGCGCAGCCATTTACCAAGCCTTTATCAGCCTGCTCAATCAGAAAAGCTACGAAAGCATCACCGTTCAGGAAATCATTGATCTAGCAGATGTGGGCCGCTCCACCTTCTATAGCCACTTTGAGACCAAGGAAACCCTGCTGGAGGAACTCTGCCAAGATCTCTTTCAGCATACCTTTATCGAGCGGTCTGAAGGACGCGATTTATTTGAAGCGACAGCCCATATTTTCCATCACTTTCGGAAAAATCAGGATCGGATAGCCACCCTTCTCCTAGCTAAAAATACTTATTTCATCAACCGCTTGAAAATCGAGCTAGAGCGCTATCTCTTTCCCATGATTGAGCAGACATCATTGCAGAAAAAAAGCCATCTGCCGGACAACTTTTTAAAAAATTATGTGACGTCAACTTTTGTGGAGACGGTCAGCTGGTGGCTGCAGCAACGAAATCAGGTCGACGAAGACACGATTTCCCATTATTTTCTGGACTTGATGAACTAAGCCGCAATTCGCCTATCATTTTCAGGGAAGATGTGGTATAATCGTTCCTTGGTGTACGAAAGGAGATTGACTATTTATGAAAAAAGAACACTCACCGTTTTTAATTCCAGGTATAGTGATGATCGGGATAGCACTACGGGCTCCTTTTACTGTTTTGCCTATCGTTCTGACAGATATTGCAGAGGGGCTACAAGTTCCAGTTAGTTCCCTGGGCCTCTTGACTAGCCTGCCTTTGATTATGTTTGCCCTCTGCTCGGTCTTTGCTCCGCGCTTAGCGCAAAAGATGAGCTTGGAGAAACTGTTTGCTCTTGTTTTACTCGTGCTAACTCTAGGCTCGCTGATTCGCGTGTTTAATCTTCCCTTACTTTATACAGGAACTATTATTTTAGGAGCGGCTATTGCTGTCTTAAACGTCCTTCTTCCGAGCTTGATTCAGGCCAATCAGCCACATCGTGTCGGTCTTTTGACAACTCTTTATATCACATCGATGGGACTGTCAATCACGATTCTGTCTGCTCTGGCTGTTCCCATCGTACAAATGAGCTCTTGGCAAGGTCTCATTTGGATATCAACCTTGATTTGCTTTGTGATTCTCTTGGTTTGGCTGCCCAATGTCAAATATAGCCATCGCTTGGCGGCTAAACAACAAGGAAAGCAAGAGCAAGGAGCTCTTCTGAAAAATCCAAGAGTCTGGGCCTTAATTTTATTTGGTGGCTTACAGTCACTACTCTTTTATACCAGTATGACTTGGTTGCCGACTTTAGGACAACAAGCCGGCCTTTCTACTGATACGACAGGCTTACTAGCAGCCATCTTTTCTCTGATTAGCCTGCCCTTTTCGATGACCATTCCTAGCTTGACAGCGCGCTTGAAAGCTCGTCAACGTCTGGTCATGATTAGCCTGGTTTCTGCGGCAGGTCTGATCGGTATTACCATGCTCTTGATTCGGACAGATTCCTTTGCTTACTGGCTGGTTCTTAATCTCCTCATTGGTATGTCTGTCAGCGCTCTCTTCCCCTATCTCATGGTGACCTTCTCCCTCAAGACCTCTACGCCTGCGCAAACGGCTCAACTATCTGGACTAGCTCAAACCGGAGGATACATCCTAGCTGCCTTCGGTCCTAGCCTCTTTGGCTACAGTTTTGATTTGTTCCATTCTTGGACACCAGCCATCCTCATCCTCCTCGGACTGACCGTTATCATGACTATGAGCCTCTTTTACATAGAAAAATTTGATAAGATTCTATAAAACTTCTGATTCTCCATCAGGAGTTTTTTGCTGCCAAGTTTCTTGTGATTGCCGAAATTCACTTGAAATCATCTTTCCCTCATCTTATCTGTTTGATTCTTTTGATTATAACATAACTTTTAAACGACTTTTTTATATTCGACAAAATAACTTACATTTCATTGTAAAAACTTGCATATACTTATAAAATAAATTATAATGAACTTATAAAGTAGCAGAAAGGATGAGAAAGATGTATCAAGAGCAGCGGATTTCAAAAATGCTGGAACTTTTAGAGGACAAAGGACAACTGGCAGCCAAGGATATGGTAGACTATTTTCAGGTTTCAAAGGACACTATTCGCCGTGATTTCTCAATTTTGAGCGAGCGAAAACTGGTCCAACGCACCCATGGCGGGATTATTCCTTTGGAAAATAGTCGGCAAATTCCTTCTTTCAACGACCGTGTCGGCCAACTAAACCAAGAAAAAAAGGCCATTGCTCACAAGGCTCTGGACTTTCTCAAACCCAATCAGGTCAATTTCTTCGATGTATCAACGGTGGTTCTCAAGCTGGCTCAGCAAGTTCAGCAACCGATGACGATTTTTTCTCATTCTTTGGATAATGCCATCATGCTGAGTGGTCAAGAGCAGATTGATTTCCATCTTTTAGGTGGAAAGTTCTATCCGAGAAATCGTTTTTATTACACCCTCAATGAAGCCGAGCTGCTCAGAGAAATTTCTTTTGATCTAGCCTTCATCGGAGCTGCAGGTCTGAAAAATAGCCAAATCAGCTTTGAAGACCAAGAAGATGCCTATCTGAAGAAGCTAGCTCTCAAGCAGGCCAAGACAAAGATTCTGCTGGCCGAGCAGGCCAAAGTTAAGAAAGAATCAACCTATATTTTAGGAAATATCAGCGATTTTGACTACTGGATCACCGATCAAAAACCTAGCCCTGAGCTAGAAGCTCTTCTGGCTGGGAAAGTCACTATTATTTGCTAGTTTGACAAGATTTCATTTTATAGCTTACGGAGGAAGCGACCATGACCAAGCAACCTATTCGTTTGATTATCAGCGACATTGACGGCACAATTCTCGATGACCAGCACCAAGTAGATCCGCAACTGAGGGAGCAGATTCCCTTGCTGAACAAAGAAAACATCCCCTTTGTCCTAGCCTCTGCCCGCTCTCCTCTGGGCATGGAGCCAATTGCTCGTAAGCTAGGGCTGGGTGATAACCCACTAGCCTGCTACAACGGTGCTCTGGTCATCAAGGGTGATCCGCAAAATTACGAGACCATTATCGAGCATCCATTGGATAAAAAAGAAATCCGCACTTTTCTGGAACTGGTCAAAACTAAGTTTCCTAGTGTTTCCATCAATCTCTACTCTGGTAAAGATTGGATTGCTGACCGTTTGGATAGGTGGGTGCAGATTGAAGCCGAGATTACAGGTGAGCAGCCTCTTATTCAAAATGTTCTGCTGCCTGTTCTGGATGTGCTCATCCCAGCCCATAAGTTGCTGTTGATTGATGAGGCAGCTATTATCCAGGAACTCCATGCCTACTTGCAAACGATAGATTTTCCAAATACAGCCTTCTACCTGTCCAAGGACAACTATTTGGAAGTCACACATAAAGAGGTGTCAAAAGAGCAGGCCCTTCTGGAAGTGGCCAAACACTACCAGATTCCACTGGAGCAGGTCATGACGATTGGAGACAACTTCAATGACCTTCCGATGCTGCGACTGGCTGGTATGGGAGTTGCCATGGGCAATGCCCCTGAAACAGTTAAAGCTGAGGCAACAGTCGTCACTAAAAGCAACAACCAACATGGGGTCGCCAAAGCTATTGAGGAATATGTTTTACTATAATGCAAAAAATCTGCCCTTGAGCAGATTTTTTTATTGATGGTAATCATAGGCAAGGCGAGGGCTGCCATCTGGCAAATAAATCGTGCCACATTGGCTAAAACCGTAGCGGCGAATGGCTGCCTGCATCGGATGGTTATCCGCATGCGTATCGATGCGGAGATAAGGGATTTGCTGCAGGCAAAAGTCAAAACATTGATGAGCCAGACCCTTTACTTGTCCATTTGAAGCGATACGGTGGATTGTACCGTAAGGCTCTGAAAAATGCCAAGCACCTTCAATTTCTTGGTAGGTCGGATCTGGTCCAATGATAAACGCAAAGGTTCCAACAACTTGCCCAGCCTCTTCAAAGACATAACAGTGACCTGCTTGAATATCTTCCTCTACCAGCTGACGATTCGGATAGGAAGCCGGCCACTGACTAGGATTTCCCATAGTCCGCATAAACTCCCTAGCCTGATCAAAAATTGCTAAAATTGCTGGGATATCCTGCATTTCCGCCAAGCGAATCATGTCGCCTCCTTCCAGCCTATTACCTTATTTGACAAATTCCTCGTAGTTACCCGTGTAATTAGCCCACTCCTTACTGAAGAATTTTTCATTGATCTGATAATTCGGAGCAGGTTGAGGATTAGACACAAAAGGATCGACAGCCTTGTCGAAGGCCAGCCAACCATTCCAGCCCATGTGGATCGTATCCTGCATAAAGTAGGGCTTGTCGCCGTCCTTAGAAAAGTCTGCAATATTTGTAAAGCCTTGACTTTCCAGCTGGAACTTAATCTTCTCAACTGTCCGCTGATACATCTCTTCGCTCAGTCCAGTATAGGCCATCCATTTGGCATTGACCGGTGGAATGACAAAGATAACATTCGTATGGGATTTGGCAAATTGCTCCAAAACCAGCTGCAAATCATTGTACTCGGGAGACTTTTCATAAGACTGTTTGGATTGGAATCCTTTGAACTTCTTAATTTTTCTAGCTAAACGCTTCTTATAAAAGTCGTTATCGATACCTAAATCATTGTTATTAGTCTGTTTAACGGCATCTGCCGTAGCCAGTTTTTCCAATTCTTCATAGGAGAATTCATCCGGAAGACGGGAAAGCTGAGGTAAAACCTTCGTGTCATAGTTGCCATTATTACCAGCAGCAAACGTACTGAAAAATGCATCCTCCCGCTGATAAATCCGGCTCATAGTATTGATATACTGCTGCTCAAAAGAAGTCAGTTGGCTTCCATCGGCCACTTTCCTGACAATATCCCCCATAGCAATGTTGGGATAGAGCTGCAAAAGCCGCTGAGCTGCATACTGAGCGCCTACGCCACCGTCCTGCCAGCTAAGAAAACCAGCTAGCTGGTCGCTATTGAAATACTGCTGAAAAGCTGCTGCATCATAGCCTTTTTTAGTAAACCATTGCGGAGAAACGACATAGACAGCCGTCTTATTTTCCAGCTCAGAGGTCATCTGCTGCATCCCAAAATATTGGTTGAGCGAAGCCGCCCCCCGCTGTCCTAGAAAATAAGGTCGGTAATTGCGGTCATACTTTTCAGCCAAAACAGCTGGGTGCATACTGTCAAAGCGCAGCCATTCGCTGGAGCCAAAGTAGGGCACAAAACGGGTATCTTGATCTGTCAGGGCCGTCATTTTTTTGCTACGGCTTTTGAACGTTTCTGCTGTAAGAGTCACAGCTGCCCGCTTCTCTGCTTCCACATCATGCTTTTTCTCAAGCGGATAGAAGAAAAAGAGCAGGGCGACCATGACCAAGGCGCAGAAGACCGGCCCCAGAATCAGCCAGAGTCGTTTAAGCATTACGAAGCTCCGTTACGCCTTCAACGATTTTATTGGCTGTATTCCAGTCATCGCGGCCAAACTCTGATACTGGCACACGGATGTCAAAACGGTTTTCCAGCTCAACAATCAGCTCTACTGTCCCCATGCTGTCCAAAACGCCAGCATCAAACAAATCCTCGTCCATCATGTCCGAAACATCTTCCATAAATAATTCGTCAATAATTTCAATTACTTCTGCTTTTACATCCATTATAATTTCCTCGTTTACATTTTATTTTTTAAACCAAAGGTCATTCAAAAATCCTGAGAAGATCAAGAATGAGAACATGACAACATGGAAGGTGATAACAACCCCCAGCGCTTGGGTCCACTTGTTGTCAGGCAGGGCTGGCAGTCCCTTGCTTTTACGCTCTTTATTGATGGTCTTTTTCTTACGGAGCCAAGCGTCATTGACCACCAAGCCCAGACCGTGGAAGAGACCATAGGCGATATAGTACCAGGTCACACCATGCCAGAAGCCCATGACCAACATATTGATTATATAGGCTACACTGGAAGTCGTATTGCGGTTTTTAAAGACCTTGTTGCGCATGAGCACCATGACCAGACGCATAAAGACAAAGTCTCGGAACCAGAAGGACAGGCTCATGTGCCAGCGATTCCAGAATTCCTTCAAATCGCGTGAAACAAAAGGCTTGTCAAAGTTGATAGGACTCTTGATGCCCATAAGATTGGAAATAGCCACCGCAAACATCGAATAACCAGCAAAGTCAAAGAAGAGATCCAGACCAAAGACATACATGACGCCTAGCGTCCCCAGATTGAAGAAACCGCCAGTATAGAGGGCATAGGTCTTGACGTGCCCTAAAATCATGTGACCAAAGATATGAGCTAGGACAAACTTATAGAGAAAGCCCAGCATGATATACTTGACCGACTGCTCCAGCATATCTAGAAGCTCATCGCGCTCTGGAATTTGGAGATAATTTTCATTGAAACGCTTGAAACGATCAATGGGACCACTAGAAAAAGTGGGCATAAAGAGCATAAAGCGGAGGAATTCCCAGAGACTGAAATCAGTCAGCACGCCATCCCTCAGCTCAATGATCATCCCAACTGAGCGGAAGGTCAGATAGGAAATTCCCAGAAAGCCAAAGAGTGATTGGTGACCACTGATAGCTGGTTCGAACTTAACCCAGAATAGGGGCAGAACCGCCAGTGCTGTATGCAAATAAAATATCCACTTGCTATCCCGCTTTTTGCGGTAGAATTTATAAGAATAAACCCAGACCGTCTGCCAGACGACATAAAAGAGCAGGGCATAGAGCTGCGCCAGACTAGGACCCGTCAGCATCAAGACAATAAAAGCCAAGCTGACCAGGGCTTCATAGACTGGGAAGCGTTTTTTAAAGAAAAGTCCGATAAAGATTGGCAAAACAGCCAAGATAAGATAAAGGAAATACTGTGGGTCTCCGTAAGGCTCCAGATGAGGAAGCTGTTTCAAGAAATCCATCATGACTTGTTGACCTCACTAATCAGCCCCTTGATATCAATCTTACCGTTTGGTGTTAGGGGCAGAGATTCCCGATAGAGGAACTTAGATGGCATCATATAAGACATCATGATATCCTGTAGATCCTCTTTGATAGCCTTGGTAATATCGATTTCGCGGTCAAATTGCTCTGCAACACCGTCTTTCAAAATAACGTAGGCCAATAAGTTTTGAACCTTGTGGTCCTTATTGTAGCGTGGTACTGCTACTGCCGCCTCGATATACTTGGATTTGTTGAGGTTTTGAGACACATCCTCTAGCTCGATGCGATAGCCGTTAAACTTAATCTGGAAGTCCATACGACCGCCGTAGAGTAGGAGGCCTTCATCAGTCATCGTACCCACATCGCCTGTATGATAGGCTGGCAGCCCTTCAAATTCAAAGAAGGCTTCAGCTGTCTTTTCAGGATTGTTGAGGTAGCCCTTTGATACGGCTGGTCCGCAGACAATGATTTCGCCCTGCTGACCATTCGGCAACTTTTGCCCATTTTCATCGATGACAAAGGTTGGGGAATCCGCCTTGGTATAGCCGATTGGCAAGCGCTTGAGGGTAGCTAACATCTCATCTGTGATAGCAACTGCAGACAGAGCCACCGTTGCTTCGGTCGGACCATAGGCATTGATAATACGAGCCTCAGGGAAACGCTCCCGCAATTTCTGAGCTGTCTTGACCGTCAACTCCTCCCCATCAAAGTAAAAATGCGTAATTCCTGGCATCTTTTGGCTGTTAAAATCTTCCGAAAGCATGGCCATATCCGCAAAGGACGGTGTAGAAGTCCAGATTGCTACAGGCAGGCTGAGAATCGCTTCAAATAGCTGCTTGAAGTCCTGAGTCAGACTAGACGGCAGGGCATAGAGAGTTCCTCCTAGTGCCAAAGTCGGTGCCCAGTACATAACTGACAAGTCGAAAGAATAAGGCGGTTGCGCCAGCATTTGCGGACGGCTCGGTGTCGCAAATTCCTTGTCTGTAATCATCCAGTTGGTAAAGCTGAGCAAATTATCATGAGAAATTTGCACACCTTTGGGTTTACCAGTCGTACCAGAAGTAAAGATGATGTAGTAATTATCATCGCCCTTGACAGGATGGCTCATCTCATAGGCAGTCTTTTCTGCGTAAGCCGCTCGAACCTCTTCCAGACTGAGAATGGCTGCATCTGTATCAGCCAGCGGAAAATCCGCAATGGCAATAATCAGGCTTGGTTCAGCTACTTCCAAAATAGCAGTCACACGCTCCAAAGCTGAATGACTATCAATAGGAATATAAGCATGACCAGCTTTGGTCAAGGCCACAAAAGTAGCCAGCATTTCATACTCCTGACCACCGTAAACAACGACGGGTGACTTGGGAGCTAGCCCCAAGCTATCAATCTTGGCTGCCAGTGCATCGGAGTCGGTCTTTAGATCCCCGTATGTATGAACTTGTCCGAGGACATTGTAGACAGGGAAATCTGGCTGCGTCTGAGCAAAGTGCTCAATCGCTTCAATCATATCTGTAATTGCTGTATTTGACATGTGTATAGTACTCTCTTACATTAAAATTCATTGTAGATAAAGCCACCTTGACCTTGACCAAGATAACTAAAGAAATAAAGCAGGGCTACGAAAATCACAAAGTATAGCAATGTCTGCCCTACAAACTTATAAATCGTCTTATATTTCGTCATTTCATTCACTCTTATCTTTTTTTAGATAGACATAGATTATTTTACCATTTTATAGAGAAAGATTTCAATATAAAAGCTATCAATTGTGTAAAGTTCTTGTAAGGAAATAAAGAGAAAAAGAGTTACTTCCCTTATTTTTCAAGAATGAAATCCTTTTCAATATCTATAAGTAAAATTTCTATATATTACTTGACTTTTTGTTCGAAAGGGATTATCCTATATGTAGAAAGTTTATATATAATATTTTTATATATAGGAGGTAGTGCATGTATTTCCCTACATCTTCTACCCTGATAGAATTTCTGATTTTAGCGATTTTAGATAAAGAAGATTCCTATGGCTACGAGATTAGCCAGACCATCAAGCTCATTGCCGATATCAAGGAGTCCACGCTTTATCCTATCCTGAAAAAATTGGAAAAGAGTCAGTATTTAGAGACTTACTCTCAGGAATATCAAGGTCGAAAACGAAAATATTATTCTCTGACCCCAACAGGTCAGAAACAACTGGTCAGCCTCAAAAATGAATGGGAGCTTTATACCAGCATGATTAAGGGCATCATCGAAGGGAGTGTTCGCCATGACAAGAACTGAATATCTAGCCCAGCTAGAAAAATATTTAAAAAAGTTGCCAGCAAAAGACTATCAAGAAGCCATGGACTACTTCACCGAGTACTTTGACGAGGTCGGTCCAGAGGGAGAGGCAGCAGCTATAGCTGAACTGGGCAATCCTAAGGAAGCGGCTCACGAGATTATCATCAATCTTCTGGACAAGAAAATAGAAGAAGACAGTCAAGAAGCTAGCTCCGTCAAAAATAGTAAGCAGATCGTCCAGATTGCTATTCTGTCCATCTTGGCGGCTCCACTAGCAATTCCTCTATTAATTTTGGCTTTGACTTTGATTTTCACTTTCTTCCTCCTCGTCAGTATCCTTGCTTTTGTCATGGCCGTCTTTACCTTTACTATGCTTCTCCTAGGGGCTAGTCTGATTTGGGACAGCCTGACTCTCGGCATGGCTACTTCGATTCCTGCTTTTGCTCTCAGTTTGGGGATGAGCTTCTTAGCCTTCGGACTTGCTGGACTCTTTTATCTCAGCACTGGCCCTATCCTTCGCTTTATCAAACTGAGTTTTGTCAAACTCGCCCAAGCCTTGGCCCGGAAAGGAGACCATCATGTTTAAAGTAAGAAAAACCGTGTTCAGCATTGCGATTGTTGCCTGTCTGCTGGGTCTAGGCCTCATACTGGCAGGGCTAGCAAGTGGTGGTCTGCAGGATCTGGTGAAGAGCTCAGCCGCTAGCACCAAAATGACCAAGCATGAGGAAACCTATGACAATATCCATTCCTTAAATCTAGAACTCAACAATCGCTCGGTTGTAATTGGAGAATCACCCGATGATAAGGTTCACTTGACCTATTATCAAGGAGATGGCAAGACATCCGAAAAAATCAGTAGCAAGGCTGAAAACGGTAGTTTATACATTAAGGAATCAAGCTTTTTTATCAACATTAACAGCGGTCTACGCTCTTTACTGGGCTTGATAAATGGAGATTTTGAAAGGACTCAACAAATCATTCTAAGCCTACCTAAGGGAAGGAACTTGGAGCAGGTCAAGGCCAGTTTGGCTAACGGTAGCCTATCGATCAATGACCTGACAATCAAAAAATTAAAAGCCGATCTCAGCAATGGATCCATCGAACTCAGTCATAGCCAGATTGAAACCGGCAACATTGAAAGTGCTAATGGTAGAATCGAGCTAGTCCAAACCAGCCTGACCGATACTCAAATCAGTCTCTCCAACGGTAGTATCACTAGTGATAAACTGACCCTCAAGGGCAATATCAACATGTCCAGCAGCAATGGCTCCATCGATCTCCACCTCGCCGAAGAGACCTACAAAACCATCTCATTGGACCTGCAAACAGATCTAGGTGACATTGAACTGCCCAAGGACATGCAGACCAGCCACGACCAAGAGGACTTTATCGGAGATCGGGTCATTCATACCAATGAACAAGCTCAAGCCAAGCTGACCGCCCGTACCAGCACTGGCAGTATTGAGATTAGTCATTAAAAATAGAACGGAGCCTGATTGGTTCCGTTTTTTATGGTCAAAATGGTAAAATAAGATAGAGAGGGGTTTCGAATGACAAATTATAAATGGATATTTTTTGATATTGGTTCTACTTTAATCAATGAAGAGAAAGCTTATCAAGATAGGATTGAACAAGCAATTGCAGGAACAAATATCACTTATGATGCATTTTATCAGCGGATGCTACTATCATTTAAAGAGGGGCAAAAGGGAGATTTAATAGCATTACAAGAATTTGGCCTAGAACGTCCGAAATGGAACTCTGAACTAGAAACGCTTTACCCAGATACAAAAACGGTCTTAGAAATACTACATAATCGCTATAAAATAGGTATTATTGCTAATCAACTATCCGGCTTAGAGGAGCGATTAGAAAAGTTTGCTATCAGACAATGGATTGATCTGATTATCTCATCAGCTGACTGTGGATTTTCCAAACCTAGTTCTAAAATTTTTCAACTAGCCCTTCAACAAGCTTCATGTTCTGCTTCATCTGCTATTATGCTTGGTGACAGACTTGATAATGATATTGCGCCAGCTAAGACATTAGGCATGAAAACTATTTGGATCAAACAAGGATTTAGTGCATATAGTCCAATCCAATCACCGTCAGAAGAACCTGATTTTACTGTAAATTCCTTATCGGACTTGCTAAAAATTCTCTAACCCCACCTTTACTTCCTATAGCCTTTATGTTATGATACTCTATAAAAAATTATCACAAGGAGGTTCCTATGAAAAAACTCACATCTGGCATGCACATTCGGGTCGTCAGCCCCTCAGCGTCAATCGAACACATCGGTGGCTTTGAGGCCAATCTAGCCGCCAAGGAGCGCTTGGAAAAGCTAGGATTTACCGTGTCTTTTTCGGAGCATTATCTGGAAAATGATATACTAGGCTCTGCCTCCATCGAAAGCCGAGTGGCAGACATCCATGCTGCCTTTTCGGATGATTCCGTTGATGCTATTCTAGCCACTATCGGCGGTTTCAACTGCAATGAGCTCCTGCCCTATCTGGACTTTGAATTGATTGCTAGAAATCCTAAGATTTTCTGCGGCTACTCGGATACTACTGCCTTGCTCAACGCTATCTATAGCAAGACCGGCATGAAAACCTACATGGGACCGTCCTACTCCAGCTTTAAAATGGATGCCCTGCAGGACTATCAGACCGAGAGCTGGCTCAAGGCCGTCAGCCAGACTTCTTATGAATTGACTCCTAGTGAGAAATGGGGCAGTAATGCTTGGTATCTACCCGATGCGCCACTGACCTTCCATGAGACAGAGTGGAAAATCTACAACCATGGAAAAGCCCAAGCCACTGCTATCGGCGGCAATCTCTCCACCTTCTCACTTCTGCGTGGAACACCCTATGCCCCAACAGATGAAAACTATGTCCTCTTTTCTGAAAGCGCTGAAGAAGATGATTATTTTGAATTTAACCGCAATCTAGCTGCCCTCCTTCAGGCCTATCCCAACCCACAGGCCCTTCTCATTGGCCGCTTTCCAAAAGAATGTCAGATGACAGAAGAACTACTCCTTTATATCTTGGACAAACATCCAATTCTCAAACAAATTCCCGTCCTCTACGACTTGGACTTTGCCCACACCCAGCCACTCTTTACCATTACCATCGGTGCTCAAGTGACGGTGGATACAGAGAAAATGTCTATCAGAATTGATGAATAAACAAGAGACGACCTCCAAACAAAAGGTCGTTTTTGATATCTAAAAGTCATGAATCATCTCTAAACAGCGCTCCAAATCCACATCCCGCTCCAGATGCTCAACTGTCCAAGGAATAAGAATGTCTGGTTCAATCCCCTTGTCTGTCATACTCTGTCCCTTATCAAGTGCTAGAGCGCGTGAAGTTGGAAAGTTCAAACTATAGTCACCATAATCTACCTGACAGCAGTTAGAATAATCTAGTATTCCAAGAGTCGGGCGCCCCAGAACCGTCACCTTAGGAAAACATTTCATCATCTGGACAAAATTGTCTCCCGACGAAGCACAGTAGACATCTGCCAAGACAAAAATCTTCTCAAGATGGCTTCCTCCTTTCACATTAGGAAACATTTCCCTGTCCTCGCCTCCAAATTTAACATAGCCTTTGCCCCGATTGGCCTGCAGGTCTTGCATGATTATCTCCAACAAATCCTTCGTCTCCTGATTAATCCCTTCCTGCTGCACGTAGGCTTCAAAATCTTTCAAACGCAGGTCAACATTCCGCTCTGTGTAGAGAATTTCCATCCCTTCATCAGTCCAGCCCAAGTCAGAATAGACTTGCCCCTCAGAAAGAGCATAGTGGAGCAGAGGAAAATACAGCGAGTCCATCCCGCCAGTATTTTGACGGACATCAATCACCAGACAAGCAGCCCTCTTGATAGTATCTTGTGCTTCCTGATAGAGTTTGTTGATGGCTTTCTCGTTCCTAAAGTCATCCAAACGGAGATAAATAACACCCTTTTCTAACTCTTTCCATTCAAATCGACTCTCTACAGGATTCTGGCTAGGCTCAACTGAAAGGATTTGCTCTACTCCTGCTCGCAAAACAGTCACTTGCCTAGCTTTTGAAATCAACTCGCTCCACTCACGGTAGTTTCGCTCAGGCGTTGAACTGGTAAAATACGCTCGGTGCATCCTATAAAACTCTTCTAGATGCTGTCCATCCAGTTTCACAATTTGATCGCCCGCCTGCAAATTCGTATCTGCATTAGCCTGCTCAACATAAAGTCCTTGGATTGTTGAACGTAGAACAAAACCTTTTGGTTTAGCATATTTCTCCCGAAAAGCTACGTGGCCGATAACTCCGAAGCTAGCTAGATAAGTCTGAACCTGATAAAGAAAATCCTTTTCACTCATATCGTCTGAAATACATTCGCGAAAACCAGTCGGATCCGCACCGGCAATATCCTTTTTAGTTGCCGAATCTTGGGTCATAATCGAAACAACATCTTCAAAAATAGCCGTTTTTCTCATCGTATTGCTCCTCGTCATTACTGAGACTAGTATATCATTTTTGTACATTTTATGCCGATTTAAACAAAAAAATCTAAGCACAATCTCTGCTTAGATTTTTTTCTAATCAATGTCCACCGGGACCGCCACCTTGTCCGTTTGGGGCACCACCGCCACCAGGGCCATCTGCTGTGATTTCGGTTCGGGTTTGCCCATTAACCGTGATGGTCCCGCCCGTATAAGTAGCCTTACCATCAAAGTCAAAGGCAGATACAGTGGACGTGATAGCTAGGTTTCCGCCTGTCATGATGATATCGCCGTTGGAGTCAAGGGCGTCTGTATCGCCTTGGCCGACCTCAACCTTGATGTCACCTCCAGTAATCTTGATGAAAATCTCAGCCCCAGTCGCCGTACTAGCCGCATTGATTCCATCATCCGTCGCATAAAGGTCAAGTGTACCGCCATTAATCGTGACATTTGTTCCCTCTAAAGCTTCGACACTGGACTTGACTGTGATGGTGCCACCGTCGATCACCGCTGCATTGCTAGCATGGAGGCCGTCATCGCCAGCATTAATCGTAATGGTACCAGACTGGATATAGAGATTCCCGAGCGAAGTGTCCTCGTCATTATCTGCGTGGATCGCATCCTCCGTCGCGGTAATATCCAGACTAGCCTCCTTGATGTTGATGGCATCGTTGGCTGACAAGCCATTCTTGTAACCTTTAATCGTATAAGTCCCGCCTGTGATGCGCAGGTCATCATTAGACTCGACTGCGTTACCATATTTTCCTTCGATGGTCAGACTGCCTGAGCCGTTAAAGGTCAAGTCGTCCTTACTGTAAATGGCCGCATCGTAGTCAGTATTGGTGTGATTGGCTGAGTCAGAAATGCTATTCTTGCTGCCTTCAGCTAGGGTAATGAAGGTCTTATCTGCATTTTCTACCACAATCGCTGCATCCGTCCCTGTCATGGTCACACCATCCAAGACGATTTGTACCTTGTCTTGATCGCCAGCCTTGACAACAATCTGCACATTTTCACTGCTGCCAGAGAGGACATAGGTTCCAGCTGCCGTAATGGTCACCGTTGAGCCAGAAACGCTCGCTCCGTCACCAGAGGTCTTGGCTGTAGAGCCGCTCAAGTTAATCTTGGTCGCTGTCGACTCATCATAAGAAGCATCCTGATCACGATCCGTGAAATAGCTAGATGTATCTGTCTTTGTCGTACTGGTACCTGTTTGAGTGGTATTGGTGCTGGCGCTCGTACTAGTGCTGGACTGACTGGTCACGCTACAAGCTCCCAAGGTGACAGTCATTAGCGCTAGGGGCACCATTAGTTTTATTTTCTGAAATATTTTTTTCTTGCCTGTTTTCATGATTGGCCTCTTTCTAGATATTATAATTCATTTTCTTTCGTGATATAGCGGCTAATGGCAATCTCTAGATTTCCATTGCGCGTACGTAGGGCATCGATGAGTTCTTTTTCGGTCATTTGACCATTCAGCTGAATGATGTATTTAATCTTGAACAAACTTCCCATATCAGAGGTTTTGACATTAGCCAGTTCAACATGATTGGCAGCTTTATTGAAAATATCATCAAAAATGCTTTCATAGTCCAGACTTTCTGGTATGACAACAGTCAGCTGGCGCATGGAATGCTTCATCTGTCCGAAATTGACCACCTCAAGCAGCAGCATGACGAGCGACATGATGAGGGTAAAGACTGTCGCAAAGACCAGATAGCCCATTCCGATAGCAATCCCGATTGTCATGACTAGGAAAATGGACACCAGCTCCTTGGCTCCTCCCGGTGCGGAACGAAAACGAATCAAGCTGAAAGCTCCCATAACGGCAACCCCTGCTCCCAAACTTCCATTGACCAAGAAAATCACAATTGCAATCAAGGTCGGCAAAAGCGCCAAACTCATCACAAAGGATTTGCTGTAAACTGTCTTAAACTGGTAAACATTGGCAATGACTAAGCCCAGAAGCAAGGACACTCCGATAGCCAACATCATCATAGCCGGATCTACGGCCGTATCGGTAAAAATATCATAAAATAAATGACTAAGCATGATTTACAACTCCTTTATAGTCTGTCGTTTTCTTGTAAGCAACCCCGTATTTGGAAAAGGAGCTTGGGAAGACCTGATGGCGATCCAAAATCTCACTCAGCCAGAGCGGATAGGCCCCTGGCACCTTGACTTCCATAATCACATGATGATCCGGCAGAAGATTTTCCCCGTAATGACCATGCAAAAGGCTTAAATCATAGTTGCGGTAGGTCAAATCGTGGTCAATGGTAATCCGAACATTGGGATCCTCAATCCCCTTCATAGAATAACGATTGTAGTAGATATACATCATGGGCTGCAGGCCACCGTAGCGCTGACCCAGCCAGTCGATTTCCTCACGAATCTGACAATCCTCAACCTTACTGTGATCGCCCTCCAAGTAAGCCTCTGCAGCGATTAGATCTGTCGAAATGCGGCGTTTGTAGACAATCTTGCGCACTTTTTTCTTGATTTCCAAAAAGACTTGACTGTCTTCTTTCGGATTTTCATCGTAAGTCCGCACGCGCAATTTTTCTTTAAAATAGGGCTTTTCCAAGGACTCACGAATCATTTGATAAGTCGGGGTGTCGTAGTAAAGATTATGGATGGTCGAGTAAGCATGCTCATCCTCCACCAGATGACTTTCAAACTCGGTCAATAAATCGGCCAAGGTTTCTTTGGAAATAATATATTTGGTTTCAAATCGTTGAAATTTATCTTTAAATGTCTTTTTAGCCATGGATTCTCCCCCTGTCTTTCTTGTAACTAGAGCCATTTTACGGATGAAAACTTAAAGCAAGGCTAAAGAAAACTTAAAGAAAACAAAACATTCACATTTTCATACCGAATAAAATAGACTTGTGGAGAAAATCTACACAATAAAATTCTCTACTGTTTCACGTGAAACAAAAAAACTTGGTTTTGTTCACAAAACCAAGTTGTTCCTTTCGAAGAGAAAATAGTCTGCGCTCTTCTCTATTTTAAATAATTTCTTTCTTATCAGGACGATAGGCCATTGTACCTAAAGCCATGAAAATCAGTAAAGTTGCGGACAGGAAGGCTAGTTGCCCACCGATTTGACCATTCATCGAGATCGTTTCCCTCAGTCCTGACACCGCATAGCTCATCGGCAAGATTGGATTGAGCATTTGGAAGATTTCCGCCGTCAGGGGCAGCGGATAAGTACCAGCGCTGGAAGCCAACTGCAGGAGCAAGAGGATCAAGGAGATAAAGGCCCCAACCTTACTATCCCAAGTGACCAGAGTCGTCACAACCGCCATAAAGGCCATGCTGGCTAAAACAGTCAAGGCCAGCGTCATCCATTCGTAGTTGGCCTCAAGACCAATCAAATGAACCGCTCCATAGACCAAGATGCCTGCTAAAACAGAAATCAAGCCATTGACCTCCAGACGAGCCTTGAGCCAAGCTTTGCGAGAAGCTGGAACTTGACCAGAAGGGAGCGTGCCAAAAATAACATTGGTCGAAATCGCCGCCACAAAGAGAGCAACAGAAATCATGTAGGGAGCCATACCAACACCATTTTTACCGACTTGATCTTTATCTGTCTTTTTCAGCTCAACAGGGCCAGCCAAGGCTGCCGCATTGTCCTCTGTCACTGAAAGCTCGGACAATTGACCCTTGGCATCCGTCAACCCTGTATTTAGAGTCTGAGCGCCGATTGATAAATTTCCCAGCCCACTGTTTAAGGTCAGACCACCTGCTGCTAACTGCTGAGAACCATCTGCCATTTGAGTGGCACCTGTAGATAATGTTTGCATCCCTGTGACCAAAGTAGATGATTTATCATTTAATTGAGAGAGGCCTGAGCTGATTTGACCGATTCCTGAAGTCACTTGGTCATTATGGCTCGCTAAATTAGCCGCTCCTTGAGAAAGCTGGTCGACCCCTGTAGTATAAGCGGCTACTCCCTGAGCTACTTGAGAAAGGCCACCTGTATAAGCCGTAATGCCTTGAGAAAGGGTCGCTGAACCAGTGCTGGCAGAGGATAAAGCTTCATTTACTTGACCTAGACCACCATAGAGACCACTAATCATAGCTGAAGCACCTGGCAGGACTTGGTTGGCTGCTGCCGACAGCTGACTTGCCTGACTGCTGGCTGTTTGCAGCCCTTGCAGATTCGTTTGGATAGCTTGGACTTCCTGTACAATGGCTGCCGCTGCACTACTGCTAGAATCAGCACCGCCTGCTAGAGCGGCTTTTAGTTCTTCTTGCTCATCAGCAGAAAGTTTTTGGTAAGCAGCTGTGCCTTCCAAAGCTGCCATGGCTGCTGCCCGATCACTTTGCGCACTACTTGCCAAAGACTGGGCATTGGTCGCAATCGTCGTGAGAGAAGCCGCAATTGTTTCCGTTGGCAAGCTCGTTCCCGATGTGGCATTTTGAATGGCCGTATTGAGCTGATCTAGACCCGCCGTCAACTGAGCAACCTTTTCTTGATTAGCAGTAACGCTGCTATTAACGGAGGATTGCAGTTCTGCCAAACCGCTGTTTAGGCGCTCCACACCAGCGACTAATTCCTGTGAATTGCCCGTCAGTTGGTTGGTTCCATTTAGTAAAGTTTGTGACTGAGCGGTTAATTGACTGGCACCAGCTGAAAGCTGCCCAACTCCATCTGTATATTCCGTCATCTTGCTAGTAAAAGTCGGCAAGCCGGCATTGATCTGAGCCACTCCATTTGTGTATGCTACCAGACCTGTTGACAGCGCTGTGGCTCCATCTGAGAAAGTGAGGCTAGACTGAGCTAGACTTTCCAAGTTAGTAGACAGCTTTTGGCTACCGTTTGCCAGTTCCTGGCTACCTTCGGCCAATTTAGCTGTGCCATCGGCAGCTGTTCCAAGTCCACCTTTTAGCTTATCCATACTCGCAAAAAGGCTTGTCACATAGCTGTTTGTAATCTTCTGACTGACCGATTGCTTCATCGAAGTCATGGCAGAATCACTCATTTTGCTGGCGATAAAACTATGACCACTGGATGTTTGGTAGTGGATCGTAACTTGCTTAGGCTGATTGCTTAAGATACTAGCCGCATTGGCTGACAGATCCTTTGGCAGAGTCACCACCATGTAATAGTCGCCCTTTTCCAATCCCTTCTCTGCCTGATCCTTATCCACAAAATGAAAATCCATCGCTGCATTTTTCTTCATATCTTGAACCATATCTGAACCAATGGACAAGTCTTTTCCATATAAGCTCGCCTTCTGGTCCTGATTGACCACCGCTACTGGCAAATCAGAAAGCTTGCCATACGGATCCCACATAGAGCTCAAAAAAATCACATTATACAAGGCTGGAATCAAGGCAACCCCCAGCATGACTACAATAATCTTCGGTTTTTTGAAGATGGCTTTCCATTCTTTGAACATCTTTTCTCCTTTTTTATACACATTGTCTAAAAATTTGATATAATAGATTATACACAATAAAAAAATTAAGGCAAGCAGAAAAATCTATTTTTGTACATCTTGTCTAATTTTGTATAATTCAATAACAAAGGAAAGATTGAAATGACGGAAAGTAATAAACGTAAAAAAACCAAGGCCATCATTGAGAAAGCTATGGTTGACTTATTGCATCAAGAATCTTTTGACCATATTACAACAGTCGAATTGGCGCGAGCTGCTGGCATCAGTCGCAGTAGCTTTTATACCCACTACAAGGATAAATATGATATGATTGAGCGCTATCAGCAAGGCCTCTTTCATCAACTAGAACACATCTTTGAACACAATCGAGAAGATGTTGCAGTCGCTATCACAGAGGTCTTTCAGTTCTTGACCCAAGAGCCTCTTCTGGCTGCTCTCTTGACGGAAAACGGTACTAGAGAAATTCAAAATTTCCTACGCCACAAGCTCCAATCCTTACTTTCCCAAATCCTACAAGAACGGTTTCGCAATAAAGCTTTCAATCAAATCGAAAAGGAATACGGCATCGTCTACCTCGTTAATGCCTTCTTTGGCGTCTACCAGATGTGGATCGCCCGAGGCAGTAAGGAAAGCCCTGAACAAATGGCCAATCTCCTTTTAAAGATGCTATAAAACTCAACAACTAATAAAGACTGGGACAAGATATCCCAGCCTCTTTTTGTTAATCGAATAAAAAAGAAGCCGAAAACGGCTTCTGAATAAATTTCCAATAGAAATTAAAGCATCTTGTTGTAGAATTCAACGACAAGTGCTTCGTTGATTTCTGGGTTGATTTCATCGCGTTCTGGCAAGCGAGTCAATGAACCTTCTAATTTTTCAGCATCGAATGATACGAATGCTGGACGTCCAAGAGTAGCTTCTACTGCTTCAAGGATAGCTGGAACTTTCAATGATTTTTCGCGAACTGAGATCACTTGACCTGGAGTTACGCGGTATGATGGGATATCAACACGTTTGCCGTCAACAAGGATGTGACCGTGGTTTACGAATTGACGAGCTTGACGACGAGTAGTCGCAAGACCAAGACGGTAAACAACGTTATCCAAACGACGTTCCAAAAGAAGCATGAAGTTGAAACCAAGGATTCCGCCTTTGATTTTTGTAGCTTGTACGAACAAGTTACGGAATTGTTTTTCACCTACACCGTAAGTGAAACGAAGTTTTTGTTTTTCAGCCAATTGCAAACCGTATTCTGACAATTTAGAACGGTTGTTTGGTCCGTGTTGTCCTGGTACGTAGTTACGACGTGCCAATTCTTTACCTGTACCTGTAAGTGAAAGGCCAAGGCGACGAGCTTGTTTCCAAGATGGTCCTGTATAACGTGACATGTGTATGTCCTCCTGATATAAATAATATTTCGGTGGAAATAGTCACTTAGAAAGCCCTGATTCGTGCAGATGCCCTTCGCCTAAACAGCCAAGGTTACTTGTCATAAGACACCTGTTGACGAGCTTCATGCTTTCCTGCTGCTATTTCACACAAAGGCTATTGTACCATGAATACAGTCAAAAGTAAAGACTATTCTACAAAAAATCAAGCCCAGAGGCTTGATTAAAGTCATTTTTAGAAAACAAGGCAGCTTACAGCCCCAAAAGCTTCAAAATCTCCTGCTTGTATCGGAGCTTCTGCAGTTCCTTATCCTTGCTGTCTGACCAAGTCAGCTGGAGATCTGCTACGATTTGTCCAGGCCGATTTTTCAGAATATAGATGCGGTCACTGAGAGCCAGAGCTTCCTCGATGCTATGAGTAATAAAGAGGGTCGTCAGACCCAGCTTACGATGAATATCCAGATACCAAGTGTGTAGCTCCATCTTGGTCAACTCATCCAAGGCACTAAAGGCCTCGTCCAGAAGAAATAGCTTGTGACCGAACATATAGGTCCGCAGCAGAGCCACGCGCTGCCGCATCCCCCCGCTCAGCTCATGTGGATACTTGTCTGCCACATCAAAGAGTCCGAACTCCTTCAAAATCTGAGTAGCTTGCTCCGTCGCTTCCTTTTTGGATACCTTTCGGATAAGCAGGGGCAAGATGACATTGCCCAGCACTGTCTTGTGCTCCAACAGCAAGTCCTTCTGCAGCATATAACTTACCCTGCCCTTGGGATTTTCCTGCCCGTCTAGGACAATCCTGCCCGACTGGACCTCCAAAATCCCAGCAATCAGATTAAAGAGGGTCGATTTCCCGACTCCACTAGGCCCCAAAATCGCTACGACCTGGCCTGTCTCTACCTCTAGGCTGATATCTTTCAAAATCTGCTGCTCATTATAAGCATAGCTTACATTTTCAAGTTTGATTTCTGTCATTATTTTATATAATCGTTGCTAAATCCCTTGTCACTCAAGTCATTGTTCACGATGCCATTGTCCTTGGTCCATTTGTAAAAGGCATTCCAGCGGCTAGCCTCAAACTGACCCCACTTGTCCTTATCTGATGCATATTGCTCGGACAAATATTTTTGGGAAGCCAAGACAAAGTCTCGTTTGTTCTTCAGCTCTGGCGCATGCTTGATTAAAATATCCGCTGCTTCTTCAGGGTGCTCCATGGCATATTGATAGCCCTTCTTGATGGCTTGAAGAACCTTTTTCGCATCTTCTGGATTCTTCTTCAGATAGTCATTATTGGCAATGATGACTGGAGAATAATAGTCAAACTCCTTGACATAGTCCTTCATATAAAAGAAATTCGTGTCCATGCCCTGAGTCTTTGCCATGATACCGTCCCAACCATGATAAATCCAGGCTGCATCAAACAAGCCATTTTCAATCGGCGTAATAGAGTTGGAATCGTTGTTGGGAACCTTTTCCACCTCATCAAACTGACCGCCTTGGCTTTCGACCAAGGTTTTGAGCATGCCCAGCTCTACCGGATCATTCCAAGTGCCGTATTTCTTGCCAGCCAGATCCTTAGGGCTTGTGATCCCTGCAGATTTCTTGGAAATAATGCCCGAAGTATTATGCTCTACAATAGCCGCGACAGCTGTGATTTCTGCCCCCTTATCCAGTTTTTTAGCCATGGAGTCCTGGAAGTAAATACCAAAAGGTGCCTTGCCATTGATAATCAGATCCGAACTGCTATCTTCAGGCGGCAACTTGATATCCACATCCACGCCTGCTTCCTTGAAGTAGCCCTTTTCCTGAGCTACATAAAGGCCGGTATGGTTGGTGTTAGGTGACCAGTCTAGGATAAAATCAATCTTTTTATCCTTACTAGCAGACTCTGAGCCTGACTTACCACAAGCCGCTAGGCCAAAGATTGACACGGCAGCCAAACCTGCCAACAACATTTTATAAGTTTTTTTCATTATAATCCTCTTTTCTTTTTTGGAAATAGCAGAGCTGAGCTCTTATTTCCATTTAATGACATATTTTTCACTGACAGCCACCAGCTTCATCCCCAGCAGGCTGATAACCGAAACCAATATGATAATAGCAAACATAGTATCGTACTGGAAAAGTTTCTTGGACTGAATCATATAAACACCCAAGCCTTCGAAACCGCCCAGCCATTCAGAAACCACGGTCGTGATAAAGGCATAGGAAACACTGACGCGCAAGCCCGCATAGAAATAGGGAAGACTGGCTGGAATCTTAAAATGCCAGAGAATCTGCCAGCGATTGGCCTGCATAAGCTCAAAGAGAGTCAGAGTATCCCTATCACAATGCCGAAAACCGTCCAGAATACTGACGATAATCGGAAAAGTCGTCGTTAGAATAATGAGTACAATCTTAGGCAAAATCCCATAACCCAGCCAGAGAACCAGAATTGGCGCCAAAGCAATGGTCGGAATCGTCTGCACCACGACCATCATAGGGTAAATCAAATCATTGAGCCAGCTCATGCTGTCCATGAGCACAGCTAGTATACAGGCCAAGATGACACCCAAGACTAACCCCAGCAAGGCTACTTTTAAGGTGGCCCAGCTATGACTTGCTAGAAAGCTCGCATCTCTGATAAAGGCCTGACCGATTTCCAGAGGCGTCGGCAGGATAAACTTGGGCAAGAGCTTGAGCCAGCCCATGACCTGCCAGATGACAAGGATTCCCAGCATCCCCAAAAGGCTAATCTGCTGCCGCAGGATATTTTTCAAGTTTTTCATCAATACTTAAAATCTTTCCATAGTTTATTTTCACATTAGCAAAAACATTGTCTGCCTGAGTGCCTGCAAGCTCAATCGCCTGCTGCAGAATAGGAAATAAGGTCTCCCATTCCCCTTCTAGAACGGTCTCAAAAGGCGTCACGACCATCTTCACTGGCTGTTTTTGCAAAAACTCAATTACTTCCTCTATGACTGCCAAACGATTCACATCATGTGACAAAGGAAGAATTTGTAAAGCGATACTGGCTTTCATCTCTTCACCTCCTTACTTTCATGCTTCATCTGAGAATAATGTATGCAGATAGGATTAAAATTCACAAGAAAATAACTTGGTTTTTAAACAAAAAGACAGCGAGCTCCCTTTATAAACACCTTGCTTTCCATACAAAAACACCTTCTCCAATATGGAAAAGGTGTTGCATGCATCAGTAAACTAACTTGGCGAATAACTCGCCGTTTTAGCAAAACCACAAGGTCTTTACAAATACATTTCCCTACGCTGGCATTACCCAGATCAGGTGCGGTCGAAGCTTACACTTCCTCTCAGACTGTACACAGACTCCCATATATAGGATTATGATAACGCAATCATCAGCAAATGTCAAGATTGGAGCTTGGACTCACTACTTTTCAACTACAAGTGAATCAAACGATCATCAATCAGGCAAACTCTCCTTTCGCAGCCAACAAAGACTCCATAGCCCTGATATTCTCTGACTCACTTGTGGATAAGATGGTTTCAAAACCCAGTTCAGCTGCCGTATCCAAGTTAGCTTGAATGTCATCACTAAAGACTGACTCTGTCGGATCAAGACTATACTTTTTTAGTAGCTTTTGATAAATCTCTAGCTCTGGCTTGACAACCCCGACTTCTGAGGAAAGGATATAGCCCGACAGCAGTGGAAAGATGGGCAGCAAACCAGCTTTTTCAATACGGTAAAAAATCTCGCAAGTAGTTGACAGGATGTAAATGCGATAACCTTGATTAGCCCATAGTCGAATCTTTTCCTGTAAACCACTGTAAACCTCTACAACCTCATACCAATTGTAGAAGATATTCTGAACAGCAGGATGGTAGGAGTCATCCAGCTGAGCTAGCACTTCGTCACAGGCTTCTTTCAAGCTCAACTCTCCCTTGTCTGTTTGATGCCAGACACCCGAATCAAAAATAGCCTGTCTAAGAATCTGTCGACGCTCTTTCTCAGGTTCGAAAGTGGTCAAAATTTTCTCAGAATTCCATTCAATCAAGACATTTCCTAAGTCAAAAACCAAATTTTTTATCATTTCTTTCACCAGCCCTTTCTCTATATGTAGGAGCTTTTGTAAGTTCTAGCTCATGCCATTGCAAATCCACCATTCGGCTGATCTTCACCATCCTTGGTATGGAATATTTAGGCTAAGAAAAATCCCAGAAATGAACTGTTCCTAAAAGTTGGGTTTTACCCAACTCTAGGAAGCAATACAAAGTTCTGGAATCACCTATTATTCTTAGTCAAAATAGCGAATTAAATTTTTCTCTGTCAAAATATCTGAGTAAGTATAGGACTCCACATAGGTGTTGGCAATTTCACCCGGCTGCCCCCCTTCATTTTCATACTCAACGATAAATAGAGAAGGATAAACTTCAATCAAACGACCTTGTTTACTTTTTTGGCGCTTACGGCCATTTTCCAAGGTCATCTCTACCATTTGCCCCTCGTGAGCCTTGATGTCCTCCTTGATTTTCTTCATTTTTGCTACATCTGTAAATGCATCACTCATACTATATATCCTCTCTTTTAGAAATACTTGAAAATTTATTATATTCTTTTTGGAAAATCAGCTCAACCGTACCACGCGCCCCGCTACGGTTTTTCTCAATAATGACTTCAACCTTGTTGTTAGGAATTCCTTCCTCTTCCTCACCGGCCCGTTCATAATAGTCGTCTCGGTAAAGAAAGGCTACGATATCCGCATCCTGCTCGATAGACCCAGACTCCCGAATATCAGACAGTACTGGGCGCTTGTCCTGCCGTTGCTCCACGCCACGCGAGAGCTGACTCAGCGCAATAACCGGCACCTTGAGCTCCTTCGCCAAAATCTTAAGCTGGCGGGAAATTTCCGAAACTTCCTGCTGGCGGTTTTCACGACCCGTTCCTGTAATCAGCTGCAGGTAGTCAATCAAAATCAGACCAAGATTCCCTGTCTCCTGAGACAACTTGCGAGCTCGCGAACGAATCTCCGTAATCCGAATCCCCGGCGTATCATCGATATAAATACTCGCATTAGCCAGATTCGCTGTCGCAATGGTATATTTCTGCCACTCTTCATCTGTCAATTGCCCTGTACGAATGGAATGAGAGTTAATCACTCCCTCTGAGGCCAGCATCCGGTCCACCAGACTCTCGGCCCCCATTTCTAGGGAGAAGATAGCCACTGTCTTATCCAGCTTGGTCCCGATATTCTGGGCGATATTGAGGGCAAAGGCCGTCTTTCCGACCGCAGGGCGAGCAGCTAGGATGATTAACTCTTCTTCGTGCAAGCCTGTCGTCATCTTATCCAACTCACGGTAACCCGTCGCAATCCCCGTAATATCAGTAGTTTGCTGAGAACGGGCTTCTAGATTAGCAAAGTTAAGATTTAGAATATCTTGAATATTTTTAAACCCACTGCGGCTGGCTGTTTCACTGACATCAATCAAGGCCTTTTCCGCACCCGCAATGATTTCCTCGGATGGTCTTTCCCCATCATAGGCTTGATTGATGGATTCTGTCAAGCGTGAAATCAAGCGGCGTAAGATTGCTTTTTCAGAAACGATCTTGGCATAGTACTCTGCATTGGCAGAAGTCGGCACAGAATTAACGACCTCCACCAGATAGCTCAAACCACCAATATTCTGCAAGTCTCCTTGGCTATCCAAAATATTGCGAACGGTGGTCGCATCGATAGCATCCCCACGATCCGCCAAGTCAATCATGGCCTTAAAAATCAGCCGATGGGCATATTTAAAGAAATCCCCAGGCTCAATATATTCACGGACAAAGACCAGTTTGCTCTCATCGATGAAAATGGCCCCTAGTACAGACTGTTCTGCTAAAATATCTTGAGGCTGAGCTCGCAACTCATCAATCTCTGCCATAGGTGAATCCTTCCTTTAATCCTTTTTACCCTTCCGTAACTCGCAGGCGAATCACACTTGTCACATCTTGGTAAATCTTTACAGGAACATCAATCAAACCAATCGAACGAATGGGAGAATCAACCTTGATATTCCGTTTGTCAATTTTTAGACCAAATTGCTTTTGTAGTTCATCAGCAATTTTTTTATTAGTAATCGAACCGAAAGTCCGTCCGTCTGGGCCGACCTTCTCTGTAAAAGCAACAACTGTTGCTTCTTCTTCTAACTTAGCCTTAATAGCTTGAGCTTCTGCCACCATCTCTGCGTGAGCCTTTTCCTGAGATTTTTGCTTTCCTCTCAACTCACCGATAGCTTGTGCATTGGCTTCCTTAGCCAGATTTTTCTTAATCAGGAAATTTTGAGCATAGCCAGTAGGCACTTCCTTGATTTCCCCTTTTTTCCCTTTTCCTTTTACATCCTCTAAAAAAATAACTTTCATTTTATTTCTCCTTTTCTATTGATTCCTCATTATCCATCACTTGATCCATAATCTCTTGATTTAGACGTTGAGTGACTTCAGCAACCGTTTGATCGCTAACTTGCGCTGCTGCCAGATTAAAGTGGCCGCCACCACCCATTTTCTCCATAATCCGCTGAACATTGATCTTACTGCGACTACGAGCTGAAATGGATACGTAACCCTCAGTATTCCTGCTGACCACAAATGTTGCTTCAATGCCCGACATGGCAAGCATGGTATCAGCTGCCTTACTAATGACGACTGTATCATAGCTAGCATTTTCAGCACCCGCTGCTACAATCACATTTGGCAAAAGCTTCTTACCTGTCAAAATCAGCTCATTGACTGCTCGATACTCTTCAAAATTCGTCGAAGAAATATCCTGAATGACCACACTATCACTGCCCCGAGCCCGCAAATAACTAGCTACATCAAAGGTTCGGCTCGTCACTCTGGAGGTGAAATTCTTGGTGTCTAGCATAATCCCAGCCATGAGTAAACTGGCTTGAATTTTATTCAGGCGATTCTTCTTGGAATTTTGAAACTGAATCAGCTCCGTTACCAATTCGCTGGCACTGCTAGCTCCACTTTCGATATAGGCGATGACTGCATTTTCAGGAAAATCCTCATCACGACGGTGATGATCCACCACAATCGTCTGACTAAATCGGTCAAACAATTCCCTTGAAAGCGTTAAGGCCAGCTTCGAGTGGTCCACCATTATCAAGAGTGAGCGACTGGTCACTCGGTTTACGGCTTCCGAGATCGGCAAAAGATAATCAGCGCCTTCTGACGTCAATTTTTGAATAGAGCGATAGATATCCGAGCCCATCTGTTGGTCATCATACACAACATAGGCTTTCTCAATGATATTGCTAGCAAAAAGCTGCATACCCACTGCGGAGCCTAAGGCATCCAAATCAAGATTGCGATGACCAACCACAAAAACCTGATCTACACTCTTGATTTTATCTGAAATAGCTACCATCATAGCCCTCGTACGCGTGCGTGTACGTTTGACAGATGCAGCCGTTCCACCACCAAAGTAAACTGGATTCTTGGTATCGTCATTCTCTTTGACAACCGCTTGGTCACCACCCCGGACCTCAGCTAAGTTAAGATTAAGGAGGGCAATCTTACCAATTTCATCATGCTTACCATCCCCATAAGAAAAGCCCATACTAAGCGTCAGAGGAAGTTTTCGATTCTTGGCTTCTGTCCGAAATTGATCAATGATCGAAAATTTACTATCCATCAGTTGTTCCAAAACCGTATAATCCGTGAAAAGATAATAACGATCCATTCCCACCCGACGGTAGAACATATGAAACTGCTCAGAAAACTCTGCTACAAAGTTAGCTACAAAGCTATTGATATGACTGATATCTGAATCTGATACAGCATCTTCTAAATCATCATAATTATCAACTGAGACAACACCGATAACCGGTCGAGTTGTAACTAGCCCAACTGTTGCTTCATACTCACTTGATGCATCAAAAAAGTACAGGACACTAGAAGCTGAATCAAAATAAACAGAATACTGATTATCTCCTACTGTTGCATAGCTACCCGATTTCGAAGCAGCAAGGTGGATAATTTCCTGCAGGAGATCACTATTTAGCTCCCCATCATCCGTTGTAAAAATCAATTCAGCATAAGGATTGAACCAGTCCACATCTCCACTATTTTCATTGATTTTAATCACACCAACTGGCATCTTATCCAACAAAGAAGCTAAACTTCCCTCTGCTTGATGATTGACATAGCGAATCTGCTCAAGCTCGTCCAATTCAGTCACTCTTTGCTGCTGTATAAATAGCCAAACCAAGAGCGCCAACACTGTAAAAAGAGACACCAGCATAGGCAAACTATCACCAAAAAGGCGTAGACAAATAGCTAATATGATAAAGGAAGTAAACCCCACTATCGCAAAGTGGCTCGGGGAAAAACGAATTCTTTTCATAAAAAAACCTCTTATTGCGCCATTTTACCATATTTTCTTAAAAAAAGCGAGTTTTCACTGCCTCTGGATACTTGTGAAGCAAGAAAGACTCAAATCCTAGATCTATTCTCAAACAAATATTCACAATCAATTTACAAGATGTGTAAATCTTGTAAATTTTATTAAACAAAAAGTTGACAGTAGTTGTAAATATTTCTCTATATAAAAGAGATTTTTTGTAAATATTTATTTACAAACGTGTAAATTATGCAAAAACGTACTATCAATAAAATAGTACGTTAATATGTCTACGATTTTGCTTTGTTTTTAGAAATGCTTCTAGACTTACCTTCCAAATAAACCATCAAAATAGAAATATCTGCTGGATTGACACCCGAAATACGGCTTGCCTGACCAATCGTTTCTGGATTGATTTTCTTAAACTTTTGTCGTGCTTCTGTCGCAATCGAATCAATATCATCCCAATCAATATTGGCTGGAATCCGCTTCTCTTCCATGCGTTTCATCTTCTCAACCTGATCAAGAGCTTTAGAAATATAGCCTTCGTACTTAATCTCTGTCTCAATTAGCTCGATAATCTTTTCATCCAATTCTTCTGCCGCTGGACCAATGAATTGAACCACATCTTGATAAGACACTTCCGGTCGCCGCATAAATTCTTTGGCTGTCACTGCATCCGTCAGAGGCTTAAAGCCAAGCTCTTCTACTTTAGCGTTGGTTTCCTTGACAGGTTTTAGTTTGATAGATTCCAAACGCTTCATTTCATTGTCAAACTGATTCTTTTTAATCTCGAAACGAGCCCAGCGCTCATCATCTACCAGACCAATTTCCCGTCCCATCTCTGTCAAACGCATATCGGCATTGTCATGTCGGAGAATCAAACGGTACTCCGCTCGGCTAGTCAAGAGGCGATAAGGTTCTACAGTCCCCTTGGTCACCAAATCATCAATCATGACTCCAATGTAACCATCACTACGCTTCAAGATCAACTCTGGCTTCCCTTGGATCTTCAAAGCCGCATTAATCCCAGCGATAATTCCTTGACCAGCAGCTTCTTCGTAACCAGAAGTCCCATTGGTCTGACCTGCTGTAAAGAGCCCTGAAATTTTCTTGGTTTCCAAGGTTGCTCGCAACTGGTGGGGCATAATCATATCATACTCAATGGCATAACCTGTCCGCATCATCTCAGCATTTTCTAGACCCTTGATAGAGTGAACCAAGTCCTTTTGTACATCTTCTGGCAGACTGGTTGACAGCCCCTGCACATAAACCTCTTCTGTATCACGTCCCTCAGGCTCTAAGAAAAGCTGGTGGCGTTCCTTGTCTGCAAAACGGACGATCTTATCCTCAATAGACGGACAATAACGTGGTCCTACTCCTTTAACGATACCTGAAAACATAGGAGCACGGTGCAGGTTCTTTTGGATAATTTCGTGACTTTCCGCATTGGTATAAGTCAACCAGCAAGGCACTTGATCTTTCACATAGTCTTCATCACGAGATGTGTAGGAGAAATGATTGGCTTTTTCATCACCTGGCTGAATTTCGGTCACATCATAATTGATAGATGAGGCCTTGACACGCGGAGGAGTTCCAGTTTTAAAACGACCAATTTCAAATCCTAGGTCACGCAGATTATCTGCCAATGGAATCGCCGCTAGGCTATGGTTAGGACCAGATGAATACTTGAGATCACCAATAATAATCTCTCCCCGCAAGGCTGTTCCAGTTGTAACAATGACAGCTTTAGCTGCATATTCCTGTTGCGTCGCTGTCTTAACCCCAATGACCTTACCATCTTCTACCAAGATTTCATTAATCATGGTTTGCCGCAGAGTCAGATTTTCTTGATTTTCAACAGTCTTCCGCATTTCTTTGGAATAAAGCTCTTTATCTGCCTGCGCCCGAAGAGCCCGAACTGCAGGTCCTTTACCAGTATTGAGCATTTTCATCTGGATATAGCTCTTGTCAATATTCTTGGCCATCTCTCCGCCCAAAGCATCTACTTCACGAACGACAATGCCTTTTGCAGACCCTCCAATAGATGGATTACAAGGCATAAAAGCCAGCATCTCAATATTGATAGTTGCTAGCAGAACTTTACATCCCATGCGACTGGCAGCCAGAGAAGCTTCTACCCCAGCGTGCCCCGCTCCAATCACGATAACATCATAACTTTCAGTAAAATTGTGTGTCATTTCTTTTTCCTTCATTTTTTCACCAAAAAAGGCCAAGTCTCTAGAAGTGCAGGACAAAAAAGCCTGCAACATCCATGAGCTTTGACCATCATAGGTATTGCTTATCTTATTTTAGCAAATTGAGCGAAATTGTCAATCTAAATGTACTATGATTGACGAATTGCTCTCTAACCTATCTCCCACTTCTTCAAGATATTCTCTGAGACCTTCATATCGCGGAAGTTAACTCTTCGCAAAATCATCCACCTTACATCAAATTACCAGTCCCTTAATCACTCAATTTCTTCAAAATTTTTTATAACCCAGCAATTATTTAGTAAAAAAAGAGTTCTTAGAAAATATTCTAAAAACTCTATATTAATACTAATAATCTCCTCGTATGATATTAAAATCAATAAGTAATTACTCTGATTTCTGAGCTAATTTTTCCAGATTTGGCAATTTCTTTGAGCTCTTTAATCTCTTTAATCCTAGCTATTTCTTTAGTATTTTGTAAGCTACTATATAATTTTTCAATTTGTTCCATTGTGTAAATCATGACTATCCTCCTTTATTAATTGTCCGACACCATGTAAGCGTTCGAGGAGCTTTCGATTATCTTAGACACTCTTGTATTTTGCAGAGTTACCATACAAGCATGGTGTAAACTCAATACTGCATTCTGAAATTCTTGATCATTCTCTAAAGGAGAGATCTTTAATCCCATTTCCTGGCCTGATTTTATATTAAAATGTCTAGCATGAACTTTAGAGTTTTCATGTTCATTTAAGTTTTTAACTATATTAGTAATCACATCTTTTTTGTCTTCCCCAATGAACATAACTTCTGTAAGCCATTTTTCAATAAGTTCAGCAGATAAAGCCACTGCATCCTGTGCAAACTTTACAAAAGCGGGCGGATACTTAGACAACAAGATATGCCAGTAATCTACATTTGGATTTGGTTGGCCTAACTCTGTATAAGCATCTTCAAATTCAGAAATGATATTATATGCAGGTAAACCCGAAATTTGCGGATCTACAGGTCCAATACTAGAATGCTTTCCCATCCAAATTTTTTTAGAGGCACATGAAATCATAGTTCCTGCAGACATAGCCATATGTGGTATAACAACTTCTATATCATCATTAAAAACTTCCCTGAGATATGAAACAATAGACTCGGCAGCATTAGGATCACCCCCAGGTGTATGCAAAAGTAGAGTTAGACCTTTCTCCCTATCCATACCTTTCATTACACTCATAAAGCCTTCCATATCGCTATCGTTTATATCAATAGAACTAACCCTGTTTTGAAGCCATCCAGAGTAATAGCAGATGACATTTCTATTTATTTGCTTTTCTAAGTGTTCAAAATATTTATGCCTAATAAGGTCATATCTAGAAGGGATATTAGTTGTTTCAGTCAAAATATCAGACCAATTACCACCATTAACTTCAAAATCCATAGCATTCCCTCCTTTATTGGAATATTGTAACACAATCACATTAATAAATCAATTGGGGACTAAGCCAAAGCTCTTCCAAAACACTTTTTCCCATTAAAAAATATCTCACCATGTATTCTCCCTTCAACAGGAATATCCCAACAAGTTAGATAAACCTTGGGATGTCCTCTTTTAATTTCCGAACGCTGAATGAGCAAATAATCACCGCCACTATGAACAAGTACATGGGCAATGAGCTTAACCATCATTTTCTCTCCTATTCCTCAAGATGGATGTGTCGCAGTTGACCGTCCCAATCTGGTAGGGCTGTTTTAAAAAAGGCTGGAACCAGCTGGAAATCCTCGAGTTTATCCAAGTTAATCCACTCACAGGGCTGCGTTTTCTCATCTTCCTGCATGGTCAATGGGGATCCTCAAGTAAGTCTACCAGATAATGAAACTCGATGTTGTGATAGGAAACACCGTCTTCTTCAAAACGACACAAAAACAGTCAAAACTCCAAAGAAGTGCAGGACAAAAAAGCCTGCAACATCCATGAGCTTTGACCATCATAGGTATTGCTTATCTTATTTTAGCAAATTATGTTGAATTGTCAATCTAAAGCAACTCAGATTGGCGAATCGCTTCAAAAGCTTCTTTATCAATCTCGACAGATTCAGAGAATGCGTCTAGAACAATCCCTCTTAATGGAAATCTCCCTCTGCCTTCAACTGCAAACAAACAATCTGTGACAGGCAGTTGCAACCAAGAAAAGCGATCATAGTATTCTTTTGGAATCTCTTGCTCGTTTGAGAAACAGGGATAGAAATAATCATCTCCCTTCTGCAGAATATCGGGTTTTAGGCGAACACCTTCTTGACCTTCACTTTCATCCATTAGATAAGCATTGAAGGGAACCCAAACTTTAGATTGCTTTAATACCTTAAATAATGCCTCTATAGATTCTGTCGTTTTCTCATGCAAATACTGCTTCTTGTAGTCAGAAAGAGTTTCAAGGCCGTCCTTCTCATCAGTCTTTTTCTTAAAAAATTGAAACATTCTCGTTCCTCTTGTAGTTACTTAAATGTACTGCAAGACTTGACCATTCTTATAAGCTCTGTCAATCAATCCTCCACCTAAACACTCTTCTCCATCATAGAAAACGACTGCTTGGCCTGGAGTAACCGCCCTTTGTGGTTGATCGAAGTTGACAACTGCCTTGTCACCCTTTACAGTAACTGTCACTTTGGAATCGGGCTGCCGATAACGGAACTTAGCTGTACATTCCATAGTAAACTCTTCTGGCATTTCTTTTGTAAAATGAACCTGACTAGCGTCAAGGCTAGTTGACATCAAATTGTCATGATAAAATCCTTGACCCACATAAAGGATATTTTGGCTAAGGTCTTTTCCGACCACAAACCAAGGTTCATTCTCACCACCCTGCTGACCACCAATTCCAAGACCACCCCGCTGGCCAATGGTATAATACATGAGTCCTGCGTGCTGACCCATATCTCGGCCATCCATTGTCATCATGCGACCAGGCTGGGCTGGTAAATATTGACTCAGAAATTCTTTAAAATTCTTCTCACCAATGAAGCAAATGCCAGTTGAGTCTTTTTTCTTAGCAGTGGCCAAGCCAGCTCTTTCAGCAATCGCTCTAACTTCTGGCTTTTCTAAATGACCCAGAGGAAACATAGTCTTCTGAAGTTGTTCCTGTGATAGTTGGCTTAGGAAGTAAGTCTGATCCTTATTGTTGTCCTTGCCACGCAGCATGTGAACCAAGCCATCTTGGTCTCTCTTCACCTGAGCATAGTGACCCGTTGCAACGTAATCAGCGCCCAGTGTCAAGGCATAGTCAAGGAAGGCTTTAAACTTGATTTCCTTGTTACACATGACATCTGGATTTGGAGTCCTACCAGCTCGGTATTCCGCCAAGAAGTATTCAAAAACACGTTCCCAGTACTCTTTCTCAAAGTTGACAGAGTAGTAAGGAATGCCAATCTGGTCTGCAACAGCTGCTACATCTTTGTAATCTTCTGTGGCTGTGCAGACACCAAATTCATCTGTGTCGTCCCAGTTTTTCATGAAGATGCCAATCACATCGTAACCTTGCTCTTTCAAGAGCAAGGCAGTTACTGATGAATCAACACCTCCGCTCATACCAACAACGACACGAATCTTAGAGTTATCACTCATTGTGTTCTCCCATCTTTTCGTTATTTCACGATTGAAGGTCGTGCTGTGCTTTCAACGATTGAAGGTCGCTTGAGCAAGGTCTATTATAGCATGATTTAGCAAGGAGAACAATGAATAACCTTTGCTCAATCTGATGATCTTTATAAGTTGTCAAGTAAATTTACAGTATTGTAAATACCTTGATGCAAAATATCATATTCCAAACAAAAATGTACTAATAATTATAAAAAAGGAACTAGAATGCAAATTCCAGTCCCTCTAAACATATTTCTAAATAAAGTTTTAATACCAGCCATTTGCTAACCAGAAATTTTTAGCAGCCGACCATGAGCCATAGCGACCTGCTACATAAGCATCCGCTGTCTTCTCTTGATTTTCTGGTGATAAATCTCCATTTAGATAGGCGATAGTCAACTGATAGCGACCATAGTATTGCCCATTTTGCGCTGTATAACTGCCGCTGGATTCTTTTTGAGCAATCCACTCCTTAGCCTCTGCATCCTCAGTACTCAAGCCAGAACTTGGGTTTACAGTAGATTGCTCAGCCTTATCTGATTTTTCAACAGTCACCTGCTCATATACATCATCGTCCAGTTCTAAAACCTGACCAACACTAATCAGATTGATATTGCTAATCTTGTTTTTTTGCGCAATATTGTCAACAGTCGTCTGATGAGAAGCAGCAATCGCGGACAAGGTATCACCTGACTTGACAGTATAACTTTCTGCATTGGCTACAATCGGAAGCAAAACAGCGGCTCCTGCCATCAAACTGAGCAAGCCTGCTTTCATCATTCTATTTTTAAAATACAAATTCATGTTTAGAATTCTCCTTTTCTGTGATATATCTATCCTAAAGCAAAAGTATTACAGAACTTTATTACTTTGATGAATTATATTACAGACTATTGAAGAACTTGTAAAAACAGACATATATTCTAAAGCTTTTTGATGATGTAAAGCCTATGCTGAACTATCTATATGTTTTTTGCTCCATTTAAATCGAACTCTATCATAGAAGAAAAATAAAACTATTCCTAAAATGAAAGCTGCAGTTCCTTCCTTTAATCCCCTTGGAACAAATGATAAAGTAACTCTACCTGCTCCTCTGTTCACATCAAGTTTCATAAAACCATTCTGCGCACGTTTTAACGGTACCTTCTTGCCATCTACACTAGCTGTCCACCCCTTATCATAAGGAATGGTGAAAAAGAGAGAACTATCTCTATCCGCATGATAATCAACCGTTACCGTATTGGATTTTGTCATCACAGAAACTTCTTGTTCTTTCAATTTACTTATGAGTTGCTGATATTTGTTTACATCCACAGAGAAGAACTCTGGTTGGTTAAAAGAAACAGTCCGATTCTCTGGGAAAGAAAATTGGATAGAAACCGTCTGTGCTTCCTTAAAGTAACCAATATTCAAAAATGGAAAAACATTATGAGTCGGGTAACGATTCGTGATTCCATTTACAGTGATATTGACATCGGTTTGATTATCGTTTGAAAAGTCAAGATCTGAAAGGTTGACATAAACTTGACTACCTGCAGGCACCTGAATTGTGTAAGTGACGCTAGCATAGCTTAACTGAGCATCATTTTCAATGCTTGCAGTTACTTTCCCTTCAGTTTCTTCCTCATTACCAACTATAGAAATCCGCTCATAATATTTATGCTTCAAACCTGATAATTGATTTAAAAAGGCTGTTTGATTGTCAAGCGTTAAATTTGTAAACTTGACATCTTTGTAAACATCATTGGTTAAGAAAGCCAAGCCCAAAGTATAATTGTTCTCATACAGTGTCATTGACCGCTCAGTCTTCTCTGCAGAAAAACCAAATTTCTGTGGGTCTCTTTCAGATAAGTTATATCTTACAGCAAAGATACTATCCATCAAAATAGTATTATTTTGATAGCGGAGATTGAGATTAGTTCCTGCCGATTTAAATCCTAATTTATCTAAAGTTGAGCTAGCTTGCGTATTTCTGACTGATGAAAATTGAGAAATTCCATTATAATTAAATTTCATACTGTCATTGCCAGTCTGAGGATCAAGCCTCTCTGTTCGAAAGAAATCTCTATTTTCCCTCTTACTATACTTGACAAGTTTGTCAATTTCATCCATCTTTTTCGAATAGGAAGAACGACTTGCAAAGACCCATTCTTTAGCAATACCATCGACCTGATAATAAGAGTTTAAGGTGAGCTCAAAAACCACAAAAAATAGTAAAGATAGTGTAAACATACTCTGCCTAACGTGACAACGAATAAAAGCAAAGCTGATTAACAGATAGGCAAAGAAAAACTCTAAAGTAAAAATGTAATTTTCAGGACCAAGAAAATCATAGCGTTTACTATAGTATAAAGTGGCTAGAAAACCAAAAGAAATGAGCAGGAAGCTAAGGAATACTTGCCACCATTTAACTTCCTCCAAACGATTGAGCGTTTCTGCAGCCATCAAAATGATAAGAAGAGAAAAAAGCCAAGAATAGCGATGTAAAAACATATTTGGCGCATGCATTCCCTGCCAGAGTAAATCCAAATACTGCAGTCGGAAGCTCACTATAAAAATGCCAATCAACAGAATGTAGGCAAGTTTCACGCGAAGCTTAATACTTTTTATCGTGAAAAACAAGATACTTAAAATGAGAGGAAATAGACCAACATAAATCATAGGAATAGAACCGTACTTAGTTGTGTCAAAACTTCCTATAAAATTTTTAGCAAAAATATCTAGATACCAACTTTTCTCAGTAAACAAGCCTTCAACCTTTGTCAAGGTCTCACCATGTGAACTCAGATCTAGATAAGTCGGCAAAATCATAATTAGACTAGTAAGCCCTGCTAATATTGACACGATCGCAAAATCAGGGAAAGACCGAATCCTGGCCTTAAAGTCCCAAGAGAGCTGAACGAGATACCAAAGAACTAAAAACAGAGCCATCATGTAACCAAAATAATAATTCTGGATAAAGAGAATTGACAAGCTTGCAAAGTATAAAACTCTCCCTTGTCCATTCATCAACTTGTGTAAACCAAAGATGATAAGGGGTACCAATATAAATACATCTAACCAAGTTTTAATTTCAAGTTGACTGACTGAGAAACTCATCAAAGAAAAGGAAGTTGACAGAATCAAGATTAGTGTGTCTGGAATTTTTTTAAATATCCCTTTAATACTGATACAAGTTGTCAAGCCAATCAAGCCAAACTTAATAAGAGTAAATAAGTAGACTGCATCTGGCATTGATTTTAAATCGAAAAAGTAGACAAAGGGGGAAAGGAAACTTCCTAGATAATAGCTGGAGAGAGCATAAAAATTTTGCCCTAATCCACTTGAAAATGTGTAAAAAAGACTATCCGTTCCATGAAGGATATTCCTCAATGTCGTATCAAATACGACATACTGATGGAAGCCGTCTCCAAGTAACGGCGCAGTATCGCTTCCCCAGTAAATACCTTGACTCAGATAAACGAAACACATAATGAGAAAAGGTAAGGTGAAGGAAGCTAAATAAAGCCAATTTTTATTAAAAAAATATCTGATTTTTTCCATGTTTCTTATAGAGAAAGAGGCCGAAACGTTGTTTCATGCCTCTGTAAACTTCTGTCAACTCATGTTGACAACTTATTAATCTTTCCAAAGTTCTTTGACTTTTGCCTGAACTTCTTGATTTTCCAAAAATTCATCATAAGTTTCGTCAATACGGTCAATCACACCATTTTTTGAGAGAACAATGATATGATTGGCCAAGGTTTGAATAAACTCATGGTCATGGCTAGCAAAGATGATCGACTCCTTAAAGTTCTTCAAACCATCATTAAGACTAGAAATAGATTCCAAATCCAAGTGATTAGTAGGATCGTCCAAAACCAAAACATTTGACTTGAGAAGCATCAGTTTAGACAACATAACCCGAACTTTTTCTCCACCTGACAAGACGTTGACAGGCTTGTTAACCTCATCGCCAGAGAAAAGCATCCGACCTAAGAAACCTCGAAGGAAGGTATTATCGTCTTCTTCTTTACTAGCAAATTGACGAAGCCAGTCAAGAATAGATTCACCACCAGCAAAGTCGCGAGAATTATCTTTTGGCAAATAAGAACGACTGGTTGTAACACCCCACTTGACAGTTCCTTCATAGTCGATATCTCCCATCAAGGCACGAATCAAGGCAGTTGTCTGGATATCATTTTGTCCAATCAAAGCTGTCTTATCACCAGGACGCAGGATAAAGCTGATGTTGTCAAGAATAGTCTCGCCGTCAATCTTGACAGAAAGATTTTCTACTGTCAAGAGATCGTTCCCGATTTCACGCTCCGCTTTAAAGCTGATAAATGGATATTTTCGACTTGACGGAACAATTTCTTCCAATTCAATCTTATCCAGCATCTTTTTACGAGATGTTGCCTGTTTAGACTTAGAAGCATTGGCAGAGAAGCGAGCCACAAACTCTTGCAATTGTTTGATTTTTTCTTCCGCCTTAGCATTTCGGTCAGCGAGCAACTTAGCTGCCAATTCACTTGATTCTTTCCAGAAATCATAGTTTCCGACATAAAGTTTGATCTTACCAAAATCAAGGTCAGCCATATGCGTACAAACTTTATTTAAGAAGTGACGGTCGTGGGATACGACAATAACTGTATTCTCAAAATCAATCAAGAAATCTTCCAACCAAGTGATAGACTGGATGTCCAAACCATTGGTCGGCTCGTCCAGAAGCAAGACATCTGGCTTGCCAAAAAGAGCCTTGGCAAGAAGGACCTTAACCTTGTCGCCATTCGACAATTCACTCATATTTTGATAATGCAAGTCTTCTGGAATATTGAGGTTTTGTAGCAATTGAGAAGCTTCACTTTCAGCTTCCCAGCCACCCAACTCAGCAAATTCTCCTTCCAGCTCAGCTGCTCGAACCCCATCCTCGTCAGAGAAGTCAGGCTTCATATAAATAGCATCTTTCTCTTTCATAATGCTGTAAAGGTGCTCGTTCCCCATGATAACTACATCAATGACCCGCTCATCCTCATAGTCAAAATGATTTTGACGCAAAACAGAAAGTCGCTCATCTGGACCCAAAGAAATATGGCCTGTTGTCGGCTCAATATCTCCAGCTAAAATTTTCAAGAAGGTGGACTTACCCGCACCATTCGCCCCAATCAGGCCATAAGTGTTTCCTTCTGTAAATTTAATATTTACTTCATCAAATAATTTTCGATCACTGAAACGCAGTGACACATCAGATACTGTAAGCAATGATTTTCTCCTATATATGTAGTCTCATCCATTTTACTAGAAAATTCTTCTTTTTTCAAATTATTATGGAATAAAAAACTATTTTAAGAGATAAAAATGCTCTCAACTTTGTAAACATGATGTAAATATATTGTCAAGCTGTTTATTTTAAACTATGATTCTTCTTTTTTTCTTCTAGATTCTTCCGAATTTTCTTTGAAAATGATATAATGAGAACAAGACTAATTGAGGAGCAAGCAATGACAAAACCCATTATTTTAACCGGAGACCGTCCGACTGGAAAATTACATATTGGTCATTATGTCGGAAGTCTACGTAACCGTGTTCTTTTACAAAATCAAGACAAGTATGAGATGTTTGTTTTTCTGGCGGATCAACAAGCTCTGACAGACCATGCAAAAGATCCACAAACAATTGTAGAATCCATTGGCAATGTAGCCTTAGACTATCTGGCAGCTGGACTGGATCCCAAAAAAGCAACTATTTTCATCCAGAGTCAAATTCCAGAGTTGGCAGAGCTGTCAATGTATTACATGAATTTGGTGTCTTTAGCTCGTTTAGAGCGTAATCCAACTGTTAAGACAGAAATTGCTCAGAAAGGATTTGGAGAAAGTATCCCAACTGGATTTTTGGTTTATCCTATCTCTCAAGCAGCTGACATTACAGCCTTTAAGGCCAATTATGTACCTGTCGGAAATGACCAAAAACCGATGATTGAGCAGACACGTGAAATTGTTCGTTCCTTCAATCATGCCTATGACTGTGAGGTTTTGGTGGAGCCAGAAGGCATCTATCCAGAAAATGAAGCGGCTGGGCGTTTACCAGGGCTTGATGGCAATGCTAAAATGTCAAAATCATTAAACAATGGGATTTATCTAGCGGATGACATGGATACACTCAAGAAAAAGGTCATGAGTATGTATACTGATCCCGACCACATCAAGGTTGAAGATCCAGGAAAAATCGAAGGTAATATGGTTTTCCATTATCTGGATGTTTTTGGTCGGCCAGAAGATGCTGCTGAAATTGCGGCTATGAAAGAACACTACCAACGCGGTGGTCTGGGTGATGTCAAAACTAAACGCTATCTCTTAGAGATTTTGGAGCGGGAATTAGGACCAATCAGAGAGCGTCGTCTCGAGTTTGCAAAAGACATGGGCCAAGTCTATGACATGCTGAAAGAAGGCAGTGAACGTGCTCGACAAGTTGCTGGACAAACCCTGTCAGAAGTCAAAAATGCAATGGGAATTAATTACTTTAAATAACGAACAATAATAGCAGATTACATCAAAAACCATCGTCTTTTACCTGAAAAAGAGATGGTTTTTAATTTTTGCATAATAATCATTGACAAATGCCTATAGAATGGTATGATATTAACAATAAAAAGACGAGCCCTGCTCAATATATAAGAAAAGAGGAAACTGTGGATGTCTAACTGGGACACTAAATTTTTGAAAAAAGGTTTTACCTTTGATGACGTATTGCTTATTCCAGCTGAAAGTCACGTGTTGCCAAATGATGCTGATTTAAGTACAAAACTTGCTGAGAATTTAAAATTAAATATCCCAATTATTACTGCGGCTATGGATACAGTTACCGAAAGTCAAATGGCGATCGCCATTGCCCGTGCCGGCGGTCTAGGTGTCATCCACAAAAATATGTCTATTGCACAGCAGGCTGATGAAGTTCGTAAGGTAAAACGTTCTGAAAATGGTGTCATTATCGATCCATTCTTCCTGACTCCTAATCATACGATTGCTGAAGCAGATGAATTGATGGGGCGCTACCGCATTAGTGGGGTTCCAGTGGTTGAAACGATGGAAAATCGTAAATTAGTCGGTATCTTGACTAACCGTGATTTACGCTTTATTTCAGATTATAATCAACCAATTTCCAACCACATGACCAGTGAAAATCTTGTTACAGCTCCAGTCGGAACTGATCTGGCAACTGCTGAAAGAATTCTGCAAGAACACCGGATTGAAAAACTACCTTTAGTAGATGAAAACGGTCGACTTTCTGGTCTTATCACCATTAAAGATATTGAAAAAGTGATTGAGTTCCCAAATGCGGCCAAAGATGAATTTGGTCGTCTGTTAGTTGCTGGTGCGGTAGGTGTCACTTCAGATACATTTGAACGTGCAGAGGCCCTCTTTGAAGCAGGAGCAGATGCCATTGTTATTGATACAGCCCATGGTCATTCAGCTGGCGTTTTGCGCAAGATTGCTGAGATTCGTGCTCATTTCCCTGATCGCACTTTGATTGCCGGAAATATTGCAACTGCTGAAGGTGCACGCGCCCTCTTTGATGCCGGTGTTGATGTAGTAAAAGTCGGAATTGGACCAGGATCTATCTGTACAACTCGTGTCATTGCTGGTGTTGGTGTCCCACAAGTCACAGCAATCTACGATGCAGCTGCAGTTGCGCGTGAATATGGAAAAACCATCATTGCTGATGGTGGAATTAAATATTCTGGAGATATTGTTAAGGCTTTGGCTGCAGGTGGAAATGCAGTCATGCTTGGTTCCATGTTTGCTGGAACAGACGAAGCGCCAGGTGAGACTGAAATTTTCCAAGGACGTAAATTTAAAACTTATCGTGGAATGGGCTCTATCGCAGCTATGAAGAAAGGTTCCAGCGATCGCTACTTCCAAGGTTCTGTTAATGAAGCTAATAAGCTAGTTCCAGAAGGAATCGAGGGTCGTGTAGCTTATAAAGGAGCGGCTGCAGATATCGTCTTCCAAATGTTGGGCGGTATCCGTTCTGGCATGGGATATGTCGGTGCAGCTAATCTGCAAGAACTTCATGAAAACGCTCAATTTATTGAGATGAGTGGTGCTGGTTTGAAAGAAAGTCACCCTCACGATGTACAAATCACAAATGAAGCTCCAAACTACTCTGTCCAATAGAATTATAAAGAAAAACAACCTTGTCAACTCCTTGACAAGGTTGTTTTTATAGTTTACAAAGTTGTAAACGGTATTTACAAATCATTGACTAATCTGTAAGGTTAACATTTTCTTCTTTCTTAATTACGCCCTGACTTATCTGAAAAATATTAATATCTTCTGGTAAATTGTGTAAGTGATCTAAGCTGGTTGTCGTGATGAAAGTCTGGATATTTTGAGAGATGGTTTCTAGCAATTTTAATTGACGCATATTGTCAAGTTCGCTCATTACATCGTCAAGCAATAATATAGGAGTATCTTTTGTAAGGCTTTCGATTAGTTTAATTTCAGCTAACTTGATAGATAGAACGACACTGCGGTGCTGGCCTTGGCTACCAAATCCAGCATCCATTTCATTGATGAAAAAGTTGATATCGTCTCGATGAGGTCCGACACCTGTATTCTTTTTGAAAAGGTCTCGTCTACGACTTTCTGATAAGGCTGCTCGAAAAGAAGCTTCCAAGTCTTCGAGATGTGAAAACGGAACAGAGGATAAATACTTGATTGTCAATTTCTCTTTTCCTTGAGAAATATCTCCATGACTTTCCTGAGCAAAACCTTCTAGCTTTTCAATAAAGTCTAAGCGATGTTGCATGACACGACAACCAAAATCAATCAATTGTTCATCTAAGACAGAGAGAAAGGTTTCATCTACCTTATCATTGGCCTTAAGATAGGCATTTCTTTGCTTGAGTACATGATTATAGTTAGACAAGTCAGAAAGATAGATGGGCTTGATTTGCCCAAGCTCAATATCAATAAATTTTCTGCGTAAAGCAGGGGCGCCTTTAATGAGCTGTAAATCTTCTGGAGCAAATAAGACAACGTTGACAACCCCTATATAATCTGATAGTTTCCCTTGTTTTAAATGATTTATTTTGGTGATTCTCCCCTTTGTTGTCAACTCGATGTCAAGTGGGATTTTACCCGTTGTTTTTTCAATGATTCCTGAAATTTGAAGATTTTTTTCTTGGAAATGAATCAAATCCTTATCGGTTCGGGTTCGGTGACTGCGAGTAAGGGCTAAAAAATAGATGGCTTCTAGAATATTGGTTTTCCCTTGTGCATTTTGTCCCAGAAAGATATTAAGGCCAGGATCAAAATCAACCTCTGCAGACTGGTAATTACGAAAATGTTTAATTTTCAGCGTTTTTAACCACATGGCTTAGGTTCCTGGAAAGCGAACAGGAGCTTTTTTATTTTTCTGCTCGAGCTTTCTTTTCTTTTGTTCTTTTTTTACTGGTTGAGATTTTTTTAAGTCCTTATTCATGGCTTTAACTAAGTCTGCCACTCTTTTTTTCTCTGCTTGCTCCTCTTGATGTTCAAGAATTTCCTCCTGACTTGGAGCAAGGAGGATGATCTCCAGTTCTTGGTCTGGGAGAGAGACGACATCTCCAATTCTAAGTTTTTTCCCTCGTCTATTTTCTAGTTCGCCGTTAAAAAAGACCTGATGATCTGCCAAAAAGGACTTGATTGCTCCGCCACTTTGAATAATACCGACTTCTTTTAAGAGAGCCTGTAGAGTAATAAATTCGTCAAATAATTTGTATTCCATATTTCACCTCAATCCTTGTCATTATATCATAATTTAAGCGGAAACTGTTCCGTGGTAGTCTCATTCAAGGACAAGTTTTACTAGAAAAATAGAAAACGCTTTAATCTCTAAAAATGCCGTTCCTTACAAAGCATTAAACGGCATTTCGTGTTATAATAGAAGTCTATATTATTCGGTATGAGGAGCGCAATGGAAATCATAAAAGGAGTACATCTTCACTTCATTCAGTCAGAAAAATTTAAAACCAATAAAATTAAAGTGCGATTTTCAGCTCCTATGTCTGAAAAAACAATAGCTGGGCGGGTTCTTACGGCCAGTATGCTGGAGACTTCAAATGCTCTTTATCCAACATCGCAAGCCTTTCGAGAAAAATTAGCGAATTTATACGGTGCTAATTACTCGACAAGCCTTTCACGACGGGGATTAGTGCATTATCTAGATATCAATCTTTCTTTCGTGCGGGATCAATTCTTGAGCCGAAAAAATATGTTGGCAGATGAAATACTAGATTTTTTGAAGGCTAGTCTCTTTTTTCCTCTGTCAAATGGACAGGCTTTTGATACCAAAACCTTTGAAATTGAAAAGAGAAATGTTTTAACAGACTTGGAAGCTGAAATTGAGAATCATTTCTACCATGCTCACAGAGAGTTAAATAATTTATTTTACGATTTACCAGAAATGCGGATTCCACGCGTGGCAACAATCGAGCTAGTAGAAAAAGAAACGGCTGAAACTAGTTTCGCTGCTTTTCAGCAAATGCTAAATCAGGATCAAATTGATTTTTTCTTCATCGGTGATTTCAATGAGATTGCTGTTCGTGAGAAAATCCAAGAATTCCAGTTTTCTGAGCGAGAACAGCCTTTACAGCTTAGCTACCAGCAAAACTATTCAAATATAACTAGAGAAAAGCTGGAGCAGCGAGATGTGCATCAGTCGATTGTTGAACTGGCCTACCATTTTTCTAGTCAATATGGGGATCGCAGCCATCTGCCCCTAATTGTTTTGAATGGCTTATTGGGAGGATTTGCTCATTCCAAACTCTTTGTCAATGTTCGGGAAAAAGAGAGCCTAGCCTACACTATTTCTAGTAGTTTTGATATTTTTTCTGGTTTGATGCGAATCTATGCTGGAATTGACCGAGCAAATCGGACAAAGACCATCGCTTTAATCAACCGCCAAATTCTAGATTTGAAGCGGGGACATTTCACAGATGAAGAACTTGAACAAACCAAGAATATGCTGAAAAATTCAATACTTCTGGCTCAGGATCGACAAAACACCTTGATTGAGCGTGCTTACATGTCCTCTGTTCTAGGGAAAAAATTTCTGTCACTAGAGGCTTGGCTGAAAGCATTAGAAAATGTCAGCAAGGCTGATCTTATAGAGGCAGTCCAGCAGTTGAAATTACAGGCGATTTACTTTATGGAAGGGAAATAATGCAGAATCCAGGTCTAGAAAAAATCAATTATATAGCCGTGGGAGAAAGCATCTATCGGGCGGTGCTAGCAAATGGATTGCAGGTTTACCTACTCCCTAAAAATGATTTTAATGAAACCTACGGCATCATCTCAACACATTTTGGCTCTGTTGATACTAAGGTTGTTTCACGTGAAACAAAGCAAGTTTTTCATTATCCAGCAGGGATTGCACATTTTTTGGAGCACAAACTATTCGAGCGTGAAAACGGTGAGGATTTGCTGCTGGAATTTACTAAATTTGGCGCAGAAAGTAATGCCTTTACAAGCTTTACACGGACTAGCTATCTGTTTTCTACGACAAACTGTGTAGCAGAAAATCTAAAGCTGTTGCAGGAACTCGTTTCCCAAGCTAATTTTTCAGAAGCATCTGTTCAGCGTGAGCAAGGAATTATCCAGCAAGAAATCGAAATGTACCAAGACGATCCAGATTATCGGCTCTTCTTTGGTGCTTTGAGTAATCTCTATCCTCAAACTCCACTAGCAGAAGATATCGCCGGAACGACAGAGTCAATCATGGATATTACTGTGGAAGATCTGACAGAGAACTTTGAGCTTTTCTACCGTCCGTCCAATATGACTTTATTTGTCATTGGTAATTTTGATTTAGAGGCCACTTTTGAAGACATCGTCAAAACACAAGAGACCTTATCTCCTAAATTATTAACTGAAACAATTGAAAAAGAGCCTCTCAGCTTACAGCCTGTGATTCCAACCGCTACTAGTCGGATGGAAGTTGCCAGTCCTAAGTTGGCAATCGGTATTCGTGGGAAAGATACGATACAGGATACGGAGCTTTATCGCTATAAAATTGCCCTGAAATTGCTTTTTGCCATGATGTTTGGTTGGACTTCCAAGCGTTTCCAGACCCTGTATGAAAACGGAAAAATTGACAATTCGCTCACTCTTGAAGTAGAAGTGGAAAAAGATTTCCACTTTGTCATCCTAACTATGGACACGCAGGAACCCGTAGGAATTTCTCATCAATTCCGCTCAGCCATTCGAAAGTTTGCTCAGGATCCAGATGTCACAGAAACACACCTAGATACGATTAAAAGTGAAATGTTTGGAGATTTGCTGCATGGTCTGAATTCTCTTGAATACATGGCAACCCAGTACGAACCGCATTTAACAGGGGAGAATCTTTTTGATTTACCTAAGATTTTACAGGATATCACTTTAAATGACGTCTTAAAAGTCGGACGTCGGTTTATCGACCAGTGTGATATGACAGATTTTACTATTTTCCCAAAATAGTTCCAAGTTTATTTCAAAATTTTGTTAGAATAATGTCTAAGAGAAAAGGACTATCCTTATGAGAAAAAAAACGATAGGAGAGGTACTCAGACTTGCTCGAGTAAACCAGAAACTTACTTTAGCAGATGTAGCCAAAAAAACAGATATAAAAACTGACTACCTAAAGGCTCTTGAAAACAATCAATACGAGAAATTTCCAAATGCCTTTTACGTCCGTAGCCTGCTGCGAAAATACGCTTGGGCTCTGGATTTAGACGAGCAGATTCTATTGGAGGCATACGACACAGATAATACTGTCGTTTATGACGAAATTGAATTAGCTGAAAACGAGGAATTTCGAAGTAGAAAATATAAAAATCGTTCTTTCTCGCTTCCGCTCTTTTATTTCCTAGTAGTTGCCCTGTCTATCATTATTTTTGTCACCTATTACGTTTGGCAATATGCCAATACAACTGCTCCGCAGTTTACCAGCTCCGATAGTTACAGCCTCGTCTCGAGCTCAAGTCTCGAAGATGGTTCAACTCCACCTGAGACCTCCACTACAGACTCTAGCTCAACAAAAGAAAAGCTGGAAGTCACTGGAGAAGGAAACTATTTGACTGCAAAGTATCGTGGCGAGTCGCAAACTACTCAGTTAACAATCTCAGCGAGCAACACCTCAAGCTGGATTAGTGTGACAAATACAGACTTGGCAGCTGGTACAACCCTTACTCCAACCCAATCAAGCCAAACAGTGACACTCTCTCCCAATACCACTTATACAATTACCTTAGGAGTTGTAAAAGGCGTCACTGTCACTGTCGGCAGTCAGAAAATAGACCTATCTACCTTGACCAGCGACAGTGCTATAATTACCCTTACAATTGAATCATAAAGGAAGAATGATGAAAAAAGAAAATATCCCTAACGCTTTAACCCTTGCCAGAATTGCCTTAATTCCAATCTTTATTTTGATTTTGACTTTTGGGCATTCGCCAGCCATGCATATCCTAGCTGGAATCATTTTCGCCCTTGCCAGTATCACAGACTACCTGGATGGCTATCTGGCTCGCAAGTGGCAGGTCGTGACCAATTTTGGAAAATTTGCCGATCCTATGGCCGATAAACTGCTGGTTATGTCCGCTTTTATCATGCTGATTGAAATGAAAATGGCTCCTGCTTGGGTAGTAGCTATCATCATTTGCCGAGAGCTGGCCGTAACTGGTCTGAGACTCCTCTTAGTAGAAACTGGCGGAACAGTTCTAGCGGCCGCTATGCCAGGCAAGATCAAGACTTTCACACAGATGTTTGCCATCCTCTTTCTTCTGCTCCATTGGACTTTAATCGGTCAGATTCTCCTTTACATAGCCCTGATTTTCACTATTTATTCTGGCTATGATTATTTCAAGGGCAGTGCCTATCTCTTTAAAGATACATTTAAATAATATGAAAAATATCATTGAAGTAAAAAATCTTAGTTATCGTTATGACCATAAGTCTGAAGATTATATTTTGAAAGATGTCTCGTTTCACGTGAAACAAGGAGAATGGATATCTATTGTCGGCCACAATGGCAGCGGAAAATCGACTACGGTTCGTTTGATTGACGGTCTTTTGGAGGCCGAGAGTGGCGATATTATCATTTCTGGGGATAAATTGACGGCTGATAATGTTTGGGAAAAACGTCGCCAAATCGGCATGGTCTTTCAGAACCCTGATAATCAGTTTGTTGGAGCAACTGTTGAGGATGACGTTGCATTTGGTCTGGAAAATCAAGGCATGGATTATCCGATGATGGTGAAACGCGTCCATGAAGCTCTGGAACTAGTCGGCATGCAGAATTTTAAAGAGAGAGAACCTGCTCGACTTTCTGGCGGACAGAAGCAAAGAGTCGCTATTGCTGGCGTAGTCGCGCTCCAGCCAGATATTATCATCTTGGATGAAGCAACCAGTATGTTAGACCCTGAAGGACGACTGGAATTGATTCGGACTGTCAAGGAAATTAAAGATAAGAATCATTTAACAGTTATCTCTATTACCCACGATTTGGACGAGATTTCGCTGAGTGACCGTGTCCTCGTTATGAAAAATGGTCGGGTTGAGTCAACTGCTACACCAAGAGAACTCTTTTCAAGACCTGATTTGGAAGACTTGGGCTTGGATCAACCCTTTGTCAACCAGGTCAAAGCTGCCATGATTCAAACTGGGCTAACTCTGCCAGAAACCTATTTAACCGAAAAAGAATTGCAGGAACAATTATGGGAATTACTCTAAATAAAGTCAGTTATACCTATCAGGCTGGAACTCCATTTGAGGGTCCAGCGCTTTTTGAAGTTGATTTGGAAATCAAAGATGGTAGCTATACGGCTTTGATTGGGCATACTGGTAGCGGAAAATCAACCATTTTACAGCTTTTGAATGGCTTGCTGACTCCTAGTGAGGGCAGCGTGCAAGTCAACAACGTTACCATTACTTCAAATTCCGTCAACAAGGACATTAAACAAGTTCGTAAACAGGTTGGTTTGGTGTTTCAGTTTGCTGAAAGTCAAGTTTTTGATGAGACTGTTTTGAAAGATGTGGCCTTTGGCCCACAAAATTTTGGTATCTCTAAGGAAGAAGCCGAGGCTTTAGCGCGTGAAAAATTAAGCCTTGTCGGCATTTCTGAAGAATTGTTTGGCCGCAGTCCTTTTGAACTTTCTGGCGGACAGATGAGAAGGGTCGCTATTGCTGGAATTCTAGCAATGGAGCCTGATATCTTGGTTTTAGATGAACCAACAGCTGGACTTGATCCAGCAGGACGCAAAGAATTGATGGAACTCTTTAAGAAACTGCATCAAGCTGGAATGACCATTGTTCTTGTAACCCATTTAATGGATGATGTAGCAAATTTTGCTGATACAGTCTATGTACTGGAGAAGGGCCGCGTCGTCAAAAGCGGTCAGCCTGCTCAGGTTTTTCAAGATGTCGATTTTATGGAAAAGATTCAGCTAGGGGTTCCTAAAATCACAAAATTTGCCCAAGAATTAGCTGAAAAAGGAATGAAATTTTCTCATTATCCAATTACGATTGAGGAATTTAAGGAGATGATACATGGATAAATTGATTTTAGGACGGTATATCCCAGGAAATTCAGTCATCCATCGATTGGATCCGCGCAGTAAATTGGTGGCCATGTTCTTCTTTATCTTATTAATTTTCTGGGCCAACAATCTCATCACTAATTTGCTGCTATTTGCTTTCGTTTTTACTCTGATTTTTCTCTCAAAAGTTCCTTTGACATTCTTTCTAAAAGGCATTCAATCAATGGTTTTCATTATTGCCTTTACCACCCTCTTCCAGCTCTTTCTGACGGGGGGAGACAAGGTACTTTTCCAGTTTGGTTTCATTAAAATTACGGAATTTGGTCTTTCTCAAGCGGGGATTATCTTTAGCCGTTTTGTTTTGATTATCTTCTTTTCAACCCTTCTGACTTTAACCACAACACCACTCAGCCTTTCAGATGCAGTAGAAGCTCTACTGAAACCACTCAAAGTCTTTAAAGTTCCTACGCATGAAATTGGTCTCATGCTGTCTATGAGCCTGCGTTTCGTACCAACTTTAATGGATGACACTACGAGAATTATGAATGCTCAGAGAGCTCGAGGAGTTGATTTTGGCGAAGGAACGATTGTTCAAAAGGTTAAATCAATCATTCCAATCTTAATTCCCTTATTTGCTTCTAGTTTCAAGCGGGCAGACGCCTTAGCTATCGCAATGGAAGCGCGTGGCTATAGTGGTGGTGAAGGAAGAAGCCGCTATCGAAAACTTTCTTGGAAAATGATTGATAACCTTGCTCTTCTCTCTATTTTCCTGATCGGTATCTTGCTCTTTATCTTTAAAAAATAAAGAATAGTATAAGTTTGATAGCAATATTTTTGTTAGAGATCTAATGAAATACACTAAAAATCCTTTTAAAATAATATTTTTATGTGTAAATCTCAATATTTTTGTAATATTCGTACTTAAAATGTAATCTTTTAGTAATATTTAATGTGTATGATAGTATTATAACTAAAGGAGAAAACTTTTAAAATGAGTATGAAAGTGAAAAAATTGACTCTAGCAGGAACGATTGCTACAGCAACACTATTTGCATCAACTATTGTTGCTAGTGCTGAATCTTATACAGTAAAAGCTGGAGATACCCTATCAGAAATCGCTGAAAGTAAAAAAACAACTGTTGAACGTTTGGTAGAATTAAACAAAATTTCAAATCCAGATTTTATCATGACTGGACAAGTTTTGGAATTAGGTGATTTGAAAGATATTGCAAAACAAACAACATCAGCACCTGCTGTTTCACCAGCGACACCAGCAGTCCCAGCTCCAGTAACTCCAGCTGCCCCAGTAGCTACGGAAACTCCAGTAACGACAGAAACTCCTGCAGTTACTGCAACTTCAGACTACTCTGCCTATTCATCAGACGTCGTACTCGCAAATGGTAATACTCCAGGTGCTGTAGGTTCTTACGCAGCTGCTCGTATGGCTGAAATGACAGGAGTGTCTGCATCTACATGGGAAAATATTATTGCTCGCGAATCTAACGGACAAGTCGATGCTTACAACCCATCAGGAGCAAGTGGTCTTTTCCAAACAATGCCAGGTTGGGGATCTACTGCAACTGTTGAAGATCAAATTCAAGCAGCTTACCGTGCTTACAGTGCACAAGGACTATCTGCTTGGGCTTACTAAAATAATAAAAAATGACTAGAATATCTAGTCATTTTTTCTTGCTCAAAGATACTATTTATTCTCCAAAAATTTCTTTTGAAAGTCTGTGGCCTGTAGGTGTTGTAGCTAGACCGCCTTCAGCTGTTTCTCTGAAAGCAGTAGGCAGACTTGACCCAACTTGATACATGGCATCAATGACTTCGTCAACAGGGATTTTAGACTCGATTCCTGAAAGAGCCATATCCGCTGCGATGAAAGCATAGCTGGCTCCCATAGCATTTCTTTTGACACAAGGCACTTCTACTAGACCAGCTACTGGGTCACAAATCAAGCCCAGCATATTTTTGATGACAAAACAGATAGCTTGACTCGCCTGAAAAGCAGAGCCACCAGCAGCCAAAACCAGGGCAGCTGCGCTCATAGCAGAAGCGGAGCCCACCTCAGCTTGACAGCCACCTTCTGCACCGGAAATAGAAGCGTTATTGGCAATAACCAAGCCAAAAGCACCAGCAGCCAGCAAAAAGTCTAATTGCTGTTCCTCTGTCAAATCTAGTTTTTCAATCGCTGATGTAAGTACGGCTGGTAAGCAACCAGCGCTACCGGCTGTTGGTGTAGCACAAACCAAGCCCATTTTAGCGTTGTGTTCATTGACAGCAATGGCATTTTTTGCAGCAGTCAACACAGTATAATCTGACAAGGCCTTCCCCGACTGGATATAGTGGTGCAATTTGGCTGCGTCTCCACCGGTCAATCCGCTGCGAGACTTGCTCTCGTCAAGCCCAAGAAGGACTGAGGCTTTCATCACCTCAAGATTTCGACTCATCAGACGTAAAACTTCGTCTCTTTCCCGACCCGTCAATTCATATTCGGTCGCAATCATTAATTCAGCAACATTGCCATTAAAATCTAAATCAGCCTGCTCAACCAATTCTTTTATTGAATAAAACATCTCTTCTCCTATTTAAAGAAATTGACATTATGGAGATGGGGGATTTTCCGAATCTCTTCAATAGCCTCTTCGCAACTACGACTATCTACCTCAATGATCATAATCGCTTTCTCACCCGCTTTTTCTCTAGTCACTGTCATTTGAGCAATATTGATATTGTAGCGGGACAGAGCCTCCGTTACATGGGCAATCATACCTGGAACATCTTGGTGGACGATGATAATGGTTGGCGTATTCATGCTGAGTGAGACTGAGAAACCATTTAACTCGGTCACCTGAATATTTCCACCGCCAATAGATACACCCGTTACACTGATGCTTTTATGAGCGTTTTTAACCGTGATTTTTGTCGTATTTGGATGGGGAGCATTGCTATCTTTCTGGATAGTCCAGACAATCTTGATACCGCGTTTATGGGCAATTTCAAGGCTGTTAGGAATTTCAGGATCATCCGTATCCATTCCTAAAATGCCTGCTACCAGAGCCAAATCTGTTCCATGCCCACGATAAGTCTTTGCAAAGGAATTAAAAAGCTGGAATTCAACCTCAGTTGGTGTATCATCAAAAATAGAGGATACGATCTTACCGATACGCACAGCTCCTGCAGTATGACTGCTGGAAGGGCCAATCATGACAGGACCGATAATGTCAAAAACAGATTGAAATTTTAATGATTTCATAAGAAACCTCTTGAACATATTTTCTAAAATTATTATATCAAACTTATCAAATTTCTGCCTGATATCATACAAAAAAAGAGGACAATTGTCCTCTTTTCATTATTGTTAATTCGCATACCTGAAACTCTTTTACTCCGCCAGTAGGACTCGAACCTACGACATCATGATTAACAGTCATGCGCTACTACCAACTGAGCTATGGCGGATAGTATAGTCCGTACGGGATTCGAACCCGTGTTACCGCCGTGAAAAGGCGGTGTCTTAACCCCTTGACCAACGGACCATCTATGTTCTTTTCAGAACATATTCTATTATATCAGGTTTTGAATCTTTGTCAACAGTTTTTTATTTATTTTTTAAAATTTCTTTTAAATGTTTTGTTCTTAGCCTAGAAACAGGGCAACGACGGCCTTCATAAAATATAATTTCCTTTGTTTTCTTATCATAATCGCAGATATTATCGATATTGACTAAGAAAGATTTATGGGAAGCAAAAAAACGTTGGGTTTTCTCATCCTGCTCTTGAACACTGGCAATTGTTCCATAAAATTCCTTTATAAAGTTTTTTCCGACCATCCGTAACTTATGGGAGGAGCTTGAGGTTTCGATATACAAAATATCATTAAATGGCACGCGCACATCATTGCCTCGATAGCTGTATTCAAAGTAATCAACCATATTGGTGTTTGTAATTAAGGTGTTTTTCGTATAAATGATACAATCTTTGATACGTTTTTTAAACGAATCATCGTTAATATCCTTATCAATAAAATCAAGAGCAGATACTTTATATTTAAAGGTCATGGTCGCAAACTCTGATTTTGAAGTTACAAAGACAATAATAGCATATGGATTATGATGACGAATAAAACGAGCGACCTCCAGTCCTTTGGTCTCTTCCCCTTTAATATCTATATCCAGAAAATAAATCTGATTGACATCTTCATTTTCGACGTAGTCCTTAAATTCCTGAATTTTTCCTGTGATTTTTACCTGGATATCGAGACCCATTTCTTCAGCAATCTCTGCTAAAGTTTTTTCCATGCGGACTTGGTGGGCTAAAGTATCTTCTAATGCTAAGATTCTCATAAACTATTCCTTCTTTTAATTGTTAATACTTGGGTGAAATCATACTTACTTATTTCTGTATCTAGCATGATATATTCATAATTCTCTAAAATTTCTTTCAGATTATTTAAACCTAGGCCTCTTCGATAACCTTTCGTTGAGAACTCTGGTTCATAAATTTCTTCTAAATCTAATTTTCTTTGCTTGCGGGAATTTTTTACAACAAAAATAATCTCCGTATCGAGTTGAACTAAAGTCACATGAATCATTTTTTCATAGCTTTCGATTGCGCCTTCAACAGCATTGTTTAGCAATATACTAGCCATTCTTACCACATCTAATAGCTTAATCGGTAATTTCTCAACAGGATCTTTGACTTCGAATGTCAAATCAATCTGGTGCTCACGCGCTTTGAATAAAGTCTCCGTCATAACGCTTCGGAGAGCTGAGTCACCAACATTGTTCAAATCAAAATAAGTGTATTTATCCGAGCGTAATTTTAAATTTGCATCAACTAAAACTTCTTGATATATTTTTTCAATTTCCTTGATATCTTGAGTATTGATGGCCGTCTGAAAGCTGGTCAGCATGCCAGCATAATCATGACGGAAACCACGAATTTCATTATAGAGAGAGACAATTTCATCTGTATACTGCTGCAGCTGCAACTGTTCCAATTCTCTTTGTCGAATCTCCTCTTCTTTTTCATACTTTTCCCGAATTGCCTTCAAATAGAAAAGAGTCGTCATAAAGATCAAGAAACAAATAGTCGCTAGCATACTGCTAAAACTATTAAAATGATCGTCTTCACTTAACCAATGCGAAACATTCAATATGAGAATCGTTAGAAAATAATAAATATTAGTCTTTTGAACTGTCTTTTTAAAGGAAGAGTCTTTAAAATCTCTCAGTTGAAATTCAAAATAATCAATGGATTTTAGCATAAACAAAACAGAGATACTATTTATCGTGATATAAAAGATAGCCCAATTACTTTTTACAAATTGATCCCCTGTAATAGATGAAATAATAACTGAAAAAAAGGTAGACGAAGCCTGAGTTGCTAAATAAAGGAAAAAAGATAAAAATAAAGAAAGATAATTAGGCAACTTTTCTTTCTTATAAAAATAAGCATAAAAAAGGAAAGGTTGCACCATTAAGATGATGTAATAGAGTAATAAATTAATCAGAGATGCTAAAGGAGCAATAATAACTGTAAAAATACAAAGACAAATAAAGTAAAATCTAGATTTTACTTTACTCTCTACTTTTTTATATATTTTTACAATTGCAAAAATTTCTATTAATTCACATATAAACCATAAAATGAAGTTTAATATCATTTTTATCTCCTAATTACTTCCTTTACTTAAAAATAATTCGAGGAAGGCCTATCTTTCTAAAATCTCCTCCAAGAACTTCTTTAAGTTCTTTTTCATTCAAGGCTGGGAATTGAGCGATTGTTTTAAAGTTTTTCTGAGTATTTTTCATAATAGATTCTCCTAAATATTTTTTCGTAAGTGTTACCTTACAAGATCTATTATAAATAAAATTTCAAATAATCTGTCATCTTTCCCTGAAATGTCATTTTTTATTCCTGAAATGTCGTTTTCTCAAAAATATAATAAAAAAACACGAAAGTTTTCGTGTCTGAGTAATGTATATTATGATCCCAGCAGGATTCGAACCTGCGACCGTTCGCTTAGAAGGCGAATGCTCTATCCAGCTGAGCTATGAGACCGATACCTTTTCATTCTATCAGAAAAATCTAGTATCGTCAAGATTTACTTATGGTAGGGACTTCCCTGTTGAATCATGAAAGCACGGTAAATCTGCTCTACCAAAACAAGGCGCATCAGTTGATGGGGCAGGGTCAATTTTCCAAAACTCATCAGTAGATTAGCTCTTTTTTTGACAGCAGGAGACAGCCCCAAGCTGCCACCAATTACAAAAGTAATATCAGAAAAGCCACGGACTGTGATGTCGTTCAAGATCGAACTAAACTCTTCTGAAGGAAATTGTTTTCCTTCAATAGCTAGAGCAACCACGAATTCTCGTTCAGAGATTTTTGCTAAGATCCGATTTCCCTCTTTTTCAAGGATTTGCTGATTTTCTACCTCACTGGCCTTATCTGGTGTTTTTTCGTCTGCTAATTCCACAATTTCTAACTTAGAAAATCGACTCAGACGTTTAGCATATTCAGCAATTCCATCCTTGAGATACTTTTCTTTTAATTTTCCAACGGTTACAAGCTTTATTTTCATATTTCCATTCTATCATATCCACATGGATTTCACATTTTATTCACATCAGTTTTTTATGGAAAACTGGTTGAATCTATGTATTTTCTAACCTCTATCAACATTTTTTATAAGTTTTCCACAACTTGTGGAAAACTTGTGGATTTTAAGTTATAATTAAGAATAGATTTCTATAATTTCATCAATTGTAATCAAGGAGGAAAATATGAAAAACGCTTCAAATTTCTTTAAAAAATCTTTTTTGCTTTTTATTGTTTTAGTTGTAGGATTTATTGGCGGAAGCCTAGGAAATTTAGCCACCGCATTTGTTAATAATAAAATGGCTAATCTTGGTTCTTCAAATTCAAAGACTACTGTATCAACGTCTTATAAAAACACAACCGACACCACAAAGGCTGTAAAAAAGGTGCAAAATGCAGTTGTATCAGTAATTACTTATACAGGTTCTAATCAAGAAGGAGTGATCAATAATGAATCGACCAGTGATCCTCAAGTAGCTAGTGAGGGATCAGGTGTTATTTATAAGAAGGAAGGAAAATATGCCTACCTTGTTACCAATACTCACGTGCTAAATGGAGCAAAAAATCCTGATATTCTACTAGCAGATGGTAGTAAGGTTCCTGGTGAAGTAGTGGGATCAGATGTTTATTCTGATATTTCTGTAGTAAGAATCAGCTCTGAAAAGGTCAAAGATGTAGCTGAATTTGGAGATTCCAACTCCCTGACAGTAGGAGAAACTGCTATTGCTATCGGAAGCCCTCTCGGAACAGAATACGCTAACTCTGTTACACAAGGAATCATCTCTAGTTTGGGTAGAAATGTAACCTTGCAATCTGAAGACGGCCAAAATATTTCGACGACTGCCTTGCAAACAGATGCTGCTATCAACCCTGGTAACTCTGGTGGCCCACTCATCAATATCCAAGGGCAAGTTATTGGTATTACGTCCAGCAAAATCTCTCACAATGGTCAAACTGCTGTAGAAGGCATGGGCTTTGCAATTCCATCAAACGATGTTGTCAATATTATCAAGCAACTAGAGAAAAATGGAACAGTGACTCGTCCTGCTCTGGGTATCCAAATGCTCGATTTATCTAATATCGCCACTTCTGACTTAGCAAAATTACGTCTGCCTTCATCTGTAAAATCAGGTATCCTTGTCCGCTCTGTACAAGAAGGAATGCCTGCTGAAAATAAACTTCAGAAATACGACGTCATCACAAAAGTTGACGATAAGGATGTCGAGTCAACCAGTGATTTACAATCTGCTCTCTACAGACACTCTCTAGGAGATGAGTTAAAAGTGACTTACTTTAGAGATGGTAAAGAAGCTACTACAACCATCAAATTGACAAAATCAACCCAGGACTTAAGTAACAACTAAGCCTTTACATAATTGTCAACACACCTTTACACGATCGTAAAGGTGTGTTATGCTATATACAAATGGAAAATTATCAATACATACCACTAAAAGACATTCGAACAAATCCTTATCAGCCTAGAAAAAGCTTTTCTCAAGAGAAAATAAATGAATTGGCAGCTTCTATTAAAGAGAATGGAATTATCCAGCCCATTATTTTGAGAAAATCTTCCTTATTTGGTTACGAAATTTTAGCAGGTGAAAGACGATTCAGAGCTGCTAAGATTGCTGGCTTAGAAAACATTCCTGCCCTTATTAAAGACCTATCTGACGATGACATGATGAAGCAGGCCATCATCGAGAATTTGCAAAGGGAGGACCTCAATCCGATCGAAGAAGCGGAATCCTATCAGCATCTGATTGAGAAAGGTCTGACCCATGAAGAAATTGCAAGAATTATGGGAAAATCTCGGCCTTACATCAGTAATCTTGTCCGCTTGTTACAGCTACCAGATTTTATGCTGGACGCTGTCAAAGAGGAAATGATTTCGCAAGGGCATGCTCGTCTCCTCATCCCACTAAAAAAGGAAGAACAAGTCTTTTGGCTGGACAAAATCATTCAAGATAATTTATCCGTTCGTGCTCTCGAACTTTCATTACAAAAGACCAAGAAGTCAAAGACTAGGAAGAACAAAGAGATTTTTGCCCATTCAGAAGAAGAAAAATTAAAAAAAATCCTTGGACTCAATGTCTCCATTCAATTAAAAAATCCTTCAAAAGGAAAGATCATTATTCCTTTTGAAAACGAGGAAGAGTATCAAAGAATTATAAACAGCCTGAAATAGGGCTGTTATTTTCTTTTGTCAAACTAACAGACTTTTCCACCTTTAAAAGTAGCTTAAAATGTTGAAAAATAAGGATTTTACATGTAATTCACAAACTGTGGATAAGTTTTATAAACATTGTTAATTTTTCTCCACAAGTTGTGGAAAACTTAACCTTTTTATGTTAAAATGGGAGTCGACATAGAGAATAATTTTTTGAAAAGGAGGAGGCAATGACCAAAGAGCAAGAATTTTGGCGAAGAATTTTAGAACTTTCAGCTGCTCAACTAAAACAGACAACCTATGATTTTTTTGTTGCAGAAGCAAAATTGATAGCCATTGAAAATAACCAGGCCACTATCTTTCTGGATAGCCCAGTCAAACAGTTATTTTGGGAACAAAACTTAGTAGGCGTTATTCTTACAGCTGGCTTTGAAATTTTCAACGATCAAATCACGGCCAAATACGTCTTTGAAGAAGCAGGACATGACAGTATTTCTAAATATCAGCTGGAAGAAGTTCCTGAAAAAACTCCATTTCGGCCAAGTTTGCCGCCAATTGATACTGGATTAAAAGCTAAATATACATTTGATAATTTTGTACAAGGGGACGGAAATATCTGGGCTAAAGCAGCAGCCTTGGCTGTGTCTGAAAATCTAGCAACTACCTATAATCCACTATTTATCTATGGCGGACCAGGTCTAGGAAAAACCCACTTACTGAATGCTATTGGCAATCAAATTTTAGAAAATATTCCTGATGCGCGTGTAAAGTATATTCCAGCGGAAACCTTTATCAATGACTTTCTGGAGCATCTGAGGCTCGGCGACATGGATAATTTCAAAAAGATCTATCGGAGCTTGGATTTGCTCTTGATTGATGATATCCAGTCTCTTGGCGGAAAAAAAGTCTCTACCCAGGAAGAATTCTTCAATACGTTTAACGCCCTGCACGGAGATAACAAGCAGATTGTGCTGACCAGCGACCGCAGTCCAGATCATCTTGATAATTTGGAAGAACGCTTGGTCACGCGCTTCAAATGGGGCCTCACTCAAAATATTACACCACCTGATTTTGAAACGCGGATTGCCATCCTCCGAAACAAAATCGAAAATCTGGACTATATTTTCCCTAATGATACATTGGAGTACCTCGCCGGACAATTTGACTCGAATGTCCGTGACCTAGAAGGGGCGCTCAATGATATTACGCTCATTGCAAGAGTCCGCAATCTCAAGGAAATTACGATTGACATTGCTGCCGAAGCCATTCGAGCTCGCAAGCAGGATTCTAGTCAGGTAACAGTCATTCCGATTGAAAAAATCCAATCTGAGGTCGGCAATTTCTATGGCGTCAGTGTCAAGGAAATGAAGGGAAGTCGTCGAGTCCAAAATATCGTTTTAGCTAGACAGGTAGCCATGTATCTAGCCCGCGAACTAACAGACAATAGCCTACCAAAAATCGGGCGAGAATTTGGCGGCAAAGACCATACAACAGTCATTCACGCGCATGGAAAAATCAAAAATCGACTCGAAACTGACGATAGCTTGCGACTTGAAATCGAAAATATCAAAAACAAGATAAAATAAGGGTGTGGAAAAGATTGAACGAATCTAAAGTTTTTTCCACAGGTTGTGAACAAGTCTTAAAACTTGATTTTAGATACTTTGCTCCATTTTTCCACAGCTTCCACAAGAACTACTATTACTATTAACTTCATAATCATAAATAATAAAAGGAGTCCCTATGATTCACTTCTCTATTAATAAAAATTTATTCCTACAAGCTTTGAATACAACTAAAAGAGCTATCAGTACCAAAAACGCTATTCCAATTTTATCAACAGTTAAAATTGATGTAACGAAAGAAGGCATTACCTTGATTGGTTCCAATGGTCAAATTTCCATTGAAAACTTCATTTCAGTGCAAAATGAAAATGCTGGGCTCTTGATTACTTCACCAGGTTCTATCCTCCTTGAAGCAAATTTCTTTATCAATGTCATTTCTAGCTTGCCAGATATCGTGCTTGATTTCAAAGAAATTGAGCAAAAACAAATCGTCCTTACCAGCGGCAAGTCAGAAATTACACTAAAAGGAAAAGATGCAGATCAATATCCACGTATCCAAGAAGTCTCTACTAGCAATCCTTTGTTTCTAGAAACAAAAGTCCTTAAAAATATCATCAATGAGACAGCTTTTGCTGCTAGCACGCAAGAAAGCCGTCCTATTTTGACGGGTGTTCATTTTGTTTTGACAGATAACCAATCCCTCAAAACAGTTGCGACAGACTCTCACCGGATGAGCCAAAAGAAAATTACTTTGGACAAGAAGGGTGACGACTTTGACGTGGTGATACCTAGCCGTTCTCTGCGTGAATTTACGGCTGTTTTCACAGATGAAATTGAAGCAGTAGAAGTTTTCTTTGCAAATAATCAACTTCTCTTTAGAAGTGAAAATATCAGCTTCTATACACGCCTACTGGAAGGAAACTATCCTGACACAGACCGCCTGATTCCTACAGAATTTTCAAGCGTTGTGACCTTTAATACCAATAATTTACGTCATGCCATGGAACGGTCTCGTCTTCTGTCCAATGCGACTCAAAACGGAACAGTGAAACTAGAAATTGTGAAAGGCATTGTCAGCGCTCATGTCCATTCACCAGAAGTTGGGCGCGTGAATGAAGAAATTGATACAGAAAGTGTGTCAGGAGAAGATTTGACCATCAGCTTTAATCCTACCTACCTGATCGAAGCGCTAAAGGCAGTCGATAGTGAGAAGGTGACCATTAGCTTTATTTCAGCTGTTCGGCCTTTCACCTTGGTGCCAAGCGAAGATGCTGAAAACTTTATCCAGCTGATTACGCCAGTCCGTACCAATTAGAAGATAAGATTTAAGACAAGGCTGATTCGATCCGCCTTGTCTTATTTTGATCATTTACAAGCCAGCTGACTCTAAACTTGTGGTATAATACAGCTAGGGTTGAGAGAAGCGCCAATCTGTATTTCTAAGATAATAAAAAAAGATTGTCAAAAGGAGAGAAGATGTACGAACTTGGAACTTTTGTAGAAATGAAAAAGCCTCATGCCTGTACCATTAAGTCGACGGGCAAGAAGGCTAATTGTTGGGAAGTCGTCCGCATGGGAGCAGATATCAAGATTCGCTGCAGCAACTGCGAACACGTTGTCATGATGAGCAGATATGATTTTGAAAGAAAAATGAAGAAGGTCATTGAATAGTCCATATTTTAGACTTAGCTTGATTTTGAATGAGCTACCTCATCAACAAAGAACGAGAGTGGGACAGAAATCGGTAATTCGTTAGAATTCGATTTCGTCGTCCCACCTCCGCACAGTTGAGTAGGGCTGTAAAAGCTGATGAAATCAGCGTAATAGAGCCCACTCAACCACTGCGTCTTGCTCGACAATCCAAAGACAATTTAGAGGCTAGGACTTTTGTCCCAGCCTCGTTTTTCTGCTTTTATTTAAGTTCTTCAAATTTGCCGTCTTTGACTTCTTTATAACCAGAAGCTTCAAGAGATTTTACCGTTTCTTTATAACTGATATAATTAGCTTTTTGGTCTCCATCTGTTTGGATAAGTTGCTTGCTTTTCAGTTCTGAAATATCTGCCTTGCTAAAATCCATCGTCATCTTTTGCGTCAAATGATCGTCTTTATACTCGATTTTATTAGTAAGTCCTTTAATATTTTCCAGCGTTTGCATGTAGCCTCCAATTTGTTCTTTGGCGGTATCTTTTGTCAATCCGATGGGCTCATAATAGAAAACATTGCTGGTTTCATTGTTCAGTAAATCATCGCCCTTGTACTCAAGAGTGATCCGACTGTCTTGCTTGGTCTTTTGGTCAATCAACTGAAAATAGGCTTTTTTAGGACTGCTACTGCAGGCAGCTAAAAAAAGTAAAGTAAACATGGTCAAGAAAGAAAGAACAAAAGTTTTCATTGTCATTTTTTTCATGGCTAACTCCTTTTATCAAAATATTAACTATATTATATCATTTTTTACAGAAAATATTTTTTATTTCTATCCCGAAAGCAGGAAATTTTTCATTCAAATCCGCTGTTTAGGATAAGGATTTATGGTATAATGGTTTGGATTGAAAAGATGAATGGAGAAGATACGAATGGCTTTAACAGCAGGGATTGTGGGACTGCCTAATGTTGGCAAGTCAACTTTATTTAATGCAATTACAAAAGTAGGGGCAGAAGCTGCTAACTACCCTTTTGCGACCATTGATCCAAATGTCGGTCGGGTAGAGGTGCCAGATGCTCGTTTGGACAAACTAACAGAATTGATTAAACCTCAAAAGAAGGTTCCTACTACATTTGAGTTTACAGATATTGCAGGTATTGTAAAGGGAGCTTCAAAAGGAGAAGGTCTGGGAAATAAATTCTTGGCCAATATCCGTGAAGTGGATGCTATCGTCCATGTAGTCCGTGCCTTTGATGATGAAAATGTCATGCGGGAACAGGGCCGTGAGTCTGACTTCGTCGACCCTATGGCTGATATTGAGACCATTAATCTGGAGCTCATTTTGGCCGATCTGGAAAGCATTAATAAACGCTATGCGCGTGTTGAGAAAATGGCCCGTACTCAGAAAGACAAAGACTCAGTTGCAGAATTTAATGTTTTGCAGAAAATCAAGCCTGTTCTGGAAGATGGTCTGTCGGCTCGGACAGTTGAGTTTACAGAAGAAGAGCAAAAAATCGTCAAAGGTCTCTTTCTTTTAACGACTAAGCCAGTACTTTATGTGGCCAATGTAGGTGAAGATGAAGTGGCAGATCCAGACAATATTGACTATGTGAAGCAGATTCGTGCATTTGCAGCTACAGAAAATGCTGAAGTTGTTGTCATCTCAGCGCGTGCCGAGGAAGAAATTTCTGAACTGGATGATGAAGACAAGGCAGAATTTTTGGAAGCTATTGGCTTGACAGAGTCAGGTGTAGACAAATTGACACGAGCAGCCTATCATTTGTTGGGACTTGGAACCTACTTTACCGCTGGTGAAAAGGAAGTCCGGGCTTGGACCTTTAAGCGTGGTATGAAAGCTCCTCAAGCAGCTGGCATCATTCACTCAGACTTTGAGAAAGGTTTCATCCGTGCAGTGACGATGTCTTATGATGATTTGGTAAAATATGGATCTGAAAAGGCTGTAAAAGAAGCTGGACGCTTGCGTGAAGAAGGAAAAGAATATATCGTTCAAGATGGCGATATTATGGAATTCCGCTTTAACGTGTAAATTAAGTGTAAATTTAAAATACATAGGTTGGAAAGAAATTTCCAGCCCTTTTGGCTTTTATAAAGGAGTAAAATGACAAAATTAATTGTTGGATTGGGAAATCCAGGAGATAAATATTTCGAAACCAAACATAATGTAGGTTTTATGTTAGTTGACAAGATGTGTAAAGAATTAAATCTAAAGTTTACATCAGATAAGATTTTTCAAGCAGAGATTACTTCAACTTTCTTGAATGGAGAAAAAGTCTATTTTGTAAAACCAACTACGTTTATGAATGAAAGTGGGAAAGCAGTCCATGCCTTGCTCACTTACTATGGCTTGGATATAGATGACTTACTCGTTATCTATGATGATTTGGATATGGAAGTTGGGAAAATTCGTCTTCGTACCAAAGGTTCAGCTGGCGGACACAATGGTATTAAGTCTATCATTAAACATATTGGAACACAGGAATTCAAGCGAGTGAAAATTGGCATTGGAAGACCTAAAAATAATATGTCAGTTATTCATCATGTGTTAGGAAAATTTGATGAGGAAGATTATATCAGTATTTTAAACACATTAGAAAAAGTTGACAGTGCTGTAAATTATTATTTACAAACTGAGAATTTTGAGCAGACCATGCAACAATACAATGGATAAGACAATGACACTACTTGATCTATTTGGTCGAAACCGACAAATTGTAGACTGGAAGAAACAATTGCAAAAGAAGACCCGTCAGTTAGTGATGGGACTTTCAGCTTCAACAAAGGCTTTAGCGATTGCCAGTAGTTTAGAAGAGCAGGATAAAATCCTAGTCATCACTTCTAGTCAAAATGAAGCAGAGCGGCTGGCTAGTGATTTGCTTTCTTTGTTGGGAGAAGAAAAGGTTTATACTTTCCTGGCAGATGATACCCCTTTGGCTGAGTTTGTTTTTTCATCGCAAGAAAAAATCTTTGCCAGATTAGAAGCCATGAAATTTTTATCAGACAAAGAGAAGAATGGGATTCTGATCATCAATGTTGCAGCCAGTCGTTTATTATTGCCCCAGCCTAATATTTTTAAACAATCTGAGCTTATTCTTTCTGTTACTGAAGAATACAACCTTGACAACCTAGTCAAGTCTTTGTCAAGTAATGGTTATAAAAAGGTTTCTCAGGTTCTCAGTCAAGGAGAGTACAGTCTGAGAGGGGATATTCTAGATATTTTTGAACGCTCGGCTCAATATCCTTATCGGATAGAATTTTTTGGCGATGAGATTGATGGTATAAGGATTTTCAATCCTGAAAATCAACTTTCTCTTGAAAATGTGGAACAGATTTTGATAGAGCCTGTTACAGATCTTCTATTAACAGAAGAAGATTATGCAAGAGGACAGAAAAATCTTGAAGCGTCCCTTTCTACGGTTGTTGATCCTTCTTTAAAATCCTATTTAGAAGAAGTATTAAGCTCTGTTAGAGAGCAATCTCATCATGCAGATATTCGTAAATTTCTTTCCTTTTTCTATCAGAAAGAATGGACCATTTTAGACTATTTGCCAACGCACACTCCTATATTTTTTGATGATTTTCAAAAGATAATGGACAAGCATGCACAGTTTGAATTAGAAGTTGCGAATATCTTGACAGATGATTTACAAAACAGTAAAGCACTGTCAAATCAACAATACTTTGCAAATAACTATCAGGACTATCGTAAATATAAACCTGCTACGTTTTTTTCCAACTTCCACAAAGGATTGGGAAATCTAAAATTTGATACACTTTATCAATTCAATCAATATCCAATGCAGGAATTTTTTAGTCAGTTTCCTCTTTTGAAAGAAGAAATCAATCGCTTTAGGAAATCGGACTATACGGTAATCTTGCAGGCAAATTCGTCCTCAAGTTTACATAAAACTTTACAGGATTATGAGATTCATTTAGATTACATCAAGGACAAAGACATCCATGAAAAAGCTGTCCAGCTCATAGAAGGAAATCTCGTTCAAGGATTTAATTTTGTAGATGAAAAAATCGTTTTGATTACTGAACATGAGATGATTCAGAAAAAAATCAAACGTAGGATTCGTCGTCAAAATATTTCTAATGCTGAAAGGCTGAAAGACTATAATGAGCTGGAAAAAGGCGATTATGTGGTTCATAATATCCACGGTATTGGTCGCTATTTAGGAATTGAAACGATTGAAGTTTCAGGAGTTCATCGGGATTATTTGACGATTCAGTATCAGAATGCGGATCGTATCTCTATTCCAGTGGATCAAATTAACCTTCTATCTAAATATGTAGCTAGCGATGGAAAAGCACCTAAAATTAACAAGCTAAATGATGGGCGTTTCCAAAAAACGAAGCAAAAAGTACAACACCAGGTTGAAGACATTGCCGATGACCTTATTAAATTATATGCAGAGCGTAGTCAATTAAAAGGTTTCCAATTTTCTAGTGACGACCAGCATCAAGTAGAGTTTGATAATGCCTTTCCATATGTGGAAACAGATGACCAGCTCAGAAGCATTCAGGAAATCAAGAAGGATATGGAGAGCGACCGTCCAATGGATCGACTCTTGGTTGGCGATGTTGGTTTTGGGAAGACAGAGGTGGCTATGAGGGCTGCTTTTAAGGCTGTCAACGATCATAAGCAGGTGGCAATCTTGGTTCCGACCACTGTTTTAGCTCAGCAACACTACACAAACTTTAAAGAACGTTTCAATGATTTTGCCGTGAATGTCGATGTTCTCAGTCGTTTTAGAAGCAAAGGGGAGCAAAAAGAGACTCTGGAAAAATTGGAAAAAGGGCAGATTGATATTATTATCGGTACTCATCGCCTTCTATCAGCAGATGTAAAATTCTCCGATTTGGGGCTATTGGTGATAGATGAAGAGCAGCGCTTCGGTGTCAAGCATAAGGAAAAGTTAAAGGAACTAAAAAAGAAGGTTGATGTGCTGACCTTGACGGCTACCCCTATTCCAAGAACCCTTCATATGTCGATGCTAGGGATTCGAGATTTATCGGTCATTGAAACACCACCGACAAATCGTTATCCAGTCCAAACTTATGTTTTAGAGAATAATAGGACGGTTATTCGGGATGCGGTTTTACGTGAAATAGACCGAGGCGGACAAGTTTACTATCTTTACAATAAAGTTGACACCATTGAGCAAAAAGTTTCAGAATTAAAAGAGTTGATTCCAGAGGCTTCAATTGGTTACGTTCATGGACAGATGACAGAGGTGCGTTTAGAAAATACCCTCTTAGACTTTGTTAATGGCGAATACGATATTTTAGTCACAACAACGATCATCGAAACTGGTGTTGATATTCCAAATGCAAATACTCTCTTTATCGAAAATGCTGATCATATGGGTCTGTCAACCTTGTATCAACTTCGTGGTCGGGTTGGCCGCAGCAATCGAATCGCTTATGCTTATCTTATGTATCGGCCAGATAAAACCCTGACTGAAGTTTCAGAAAAAAGACTAGAAGCCATTAAAGGATTTACTGAGTTAGGATCTGGATTCAAGATTGCGATGAGGGATTTGTCTATCCGCGGAGCAGGAAATATTTTAGGAAGTTCTCAGTCAGGTTTCATTGATTCTGTAGGATTTGAAATGTATTCTCAGCTTTTAGAAGAAGCCATTGCCAAGAAGCAAGGTAAGGAAACCAAGCGTCAAAAAAGCAACGCTGAAATCAATCTTCAAATTGATGCCTATCTTCCAAGTGATTATATTTCTGATGAGCGTCAGAAAATCGAGGTTTACAAGAGAATTCGTGAAATTGACAATCGTGTAAACTATGAACATCTGCAAGATGAATTGATCGATCGCTTTGGAGAATATCCGGACGTAGTGGCTTACCTACTAGAGATTGGTTTAGTTAAATCCTATCTTGATCAAGCCTTTGTGGCACTTGTTGAGCGGAAGAAAGAATCTGTCATCATTCGTTTTGAAAAAATTTCTCAGCAAATCTATCTGACCCAAGATTATTTTGAAGCCTTGTCAGCGACAAATCTAAAGGCTCGAATTGGTGAGCAACAAGGCTTGATTGAAGTCGTTTTTGATGTTCGGAATAAAAAAGATTTCGAGATTTTGGAAAACTTGCTGAACTTTGGTGAGAAACTGGTAGAAATCAAGAATCGAAAAGCTGAATAAACATTACAATTCGGTAAAATTTCAGCTTTTTAGCTTTGTTTCTTTCAAAAGAATGATAGAATATTAAGAGAAAATCGAGGAAAAGACTATGAGATTAGACAAATATTTAAAGGTATCACGTATTATCAAGCGACGCCCTGTAGCTAAAGAGGTAGCAGATAAAGGTCGTATCAAGGTAAATGGAATCCTGGCAAAAAGTTCGACAGATTTGAAAGTCAATGATCAAATTGAAGTTCGTTTTGGCAATAAGCTGTTAACAGTGCGGGTGCTAGAAATGAAAGACAGCACCAAAAAAGAAGATGCTGCTAAAATGTATGAAATTATCAGTGAGGCAAGGATTGAAGAAAATGTCTAGAAATATTGTTCAAATAAATAATCGCTTTATCCAAGATGAAAATCAGCGTCGTAGATACCTCGATGAGGAGCGTCGGAAACGAAATCGTTTTATGGGATGGGTTCTAATTTTAGTCATGCTACTTTTTATTCTTCCAGCCTATAATTTATATCAAAGTTACGAAACTTTACTTAATCGCCGTGCTCAATATGCACAACTACAAAAAAAATATGAAAAATTAGGTGAAGAAAAGAGCTATCAGTCTGATATTGCAACCAAGTTGAAAGATGACAGCTATGCTGCCAAATATGCTCGTGCCAAGTATTCTTTTTCAAAAGAAGGAGAATACATTTACACAACACCAGATTTATTACCACAATAGTCATGGAAAATTTACTTCAAAATATAGAGAAATTTTTATCTTTTTCGGATGAAAAACTAGCAGAATTATCCGAAAAGAATCAAGCTTTAAAACTTCAAGAAACAAAAAAGGAAAGGGGAGGTCATGCGTAAGTTACTTTTGCTGATATTTTTACTGCCAGCCTTATGGAGCAGTCAAACAGCAATCAGTACTGAAAAGGAACTTGTTTTAGACGAAGAAGAAAAGTATCAGCTTACAGGTACAGCTTATGGCCGTTACCATACGAGTATCCCTACAAATCCTAATGTTTATGAAGAAACGCCTATTTTTACAGATGCTACTTTGACTAAGGTAGCTGGGAAACTTCTGCCGGATCAGCCACTACAACTGACAGAGTTGCACGTGAATGAAGCTGGGATTCCTATCTTTAAATTAAAGAATGGCCAGTTTGTAATTGCAGATAAGAATAGCATCTATGAGGACACGGTTCAGTCTATCACAGATGTCAAACAGGACAAATGGCTGGCTCCTAACTATGTGCTCTACGATACTATCCCGATCAATTCTTCTAAAAAGATTGCAGCTAAACTACCTGCTTATAGCAAAGTAAAGGTAGTACAAATTGCTCAAACAGCTAAGGGAGAATACGCTAAAATTGAAGGTCAAGGTTGGGTTTCTGTTGATTTTCTTTCCCAAGAAGATAATCGAATGGAAAAGGTTCAGGAGCTTTTAAATTCTAAGTACAAAAGAGCTGACTTTTCTATTTATGTAAAACAGCTAGAAACGGGCAAAGAAGCAGGCATTAATCCAGATCAACAAATGTACTCAGCCAGTGTGACGAAAATTCCTTATCTTTACTATGCCCAGGAGCAATTAAACAATCATAGCCTTTCCTTGGATAAAAAGTTAAAATATACAGCGGCTGTCAATGATTTTGCAGGTGCCTATGACCCTGAGGGAAGCGGTAGTATTTCCAAATCAGCAAATGATAAGGAATATTCTGTGCAGGACTTAATCAATGGAGTAGCAAAAGAGTCGGATAATGTGGCCCACAATATCCTCGCCTATTATACAAGCAATCAATCTGATAGCCAATTTCAAAATACTATTGAAAAAATTGCGGGTAAAAAGTGGGATGTGGAGAGCAGACAAGCCTCGGCTCGAATGGCAGGAAATGTTATGGAAGCCATTTATAAACAAAATGGCATGATTATCGATGCTTTATCTCAGACAAATTATGATAATCAGCGAATTTCTAAAAATATCAATGTAAAAGTTGCCCATAAAATTGGTGATGCTTATGACTTCAAGCATGATGTCGCTATTGTGTATACGGATTCGCCATTTATCATTGCTATTCTTACGAATAATTCGGATTACGATACAATTTCTAAAATCGCGGATGATGTGTACGGAGTTCTGAAATGATCGATCAGAAGTTTCGCAAACAAATGCAGGAAAAGCGGTATTTTCAAAATCATCAGAAAGTGCTGGTAGCAGTTTCTGGTGGCTTGGATTCGATGACCTTGTTCCATCTTTTGTACCAGAACAGGGAAGAATTAGAGATTGAGCTGGGGATAGTGCATGTCAACCACAAGCAACGTCCAGAGTCAAATATGGAAGAAAAAGAGCTGTCAAATTTTGCCCAGCAACTTGGTGTGAAATTTTTCAGCTCAAATTTTTCAGGTGATTTTTCTGAGGAAAAAGCTCGGCAATTTCGCTATCGTTTTTTTGAAGAAATCATGTTGGCAGAAGGCTACACGGCCTTGGTAACGGCTCACCATGCTGATGATCAGGCCGAGACGGTGTTTATGAGGTTAATAAGAGGAGCAAGGCTACGCCACTTGTCTGGAATGACCGAGGTTCAACCCTTTGCAAATGGCGAATTAATCCGACCTCTGCTTCATTTTCATAAGCAAGATTTCCCTGATATTTTGCATTTTGAAGATAAGAGCAATCTTCAAAATGACTATCTCAGAAATCGTATTCGCAATCTTTATCTTCCAAGTCTTGAAAAAGAAAATCCACGCTTTAAGGATTCACTGATTTCTTTGGGGAAAGAAGTTGAGAACTTACAGACAGCTCTGTCTCATATGACGCAGGGATTGGACATTACAAATCTTGAAGTGTTTGAGCGGCAAATTCCAGAAGTGCAAAATTTTCTCCTGCAGGAATATTTAAAGAAATTTCCTTCATTAAATATAAATAAAAAGCAATTTGAAGAAATCTTAGGAATCTTACGAACCAAGGCTAATTACATCCACCCTTTAAAGGATGGATATGAGTTGGTGAAAGATTATAAGCATTTTGAAATCAGAAAAATCAGTCGTAAGTCTGATTTGAAAGTGGACTCAATTCTGTTAGAATGTGGTAATCAACTTCAATTTGGGGACTATCAATTCTCATTTGGCACTCCTTTGGAGGGTGAAAATGTTCAAGCGATTGCAGTTTCACGTGAAACACCACTTCTTTTACGTCACAGGAAAATAGGTGATTGTCTTCGTTTGAAAGGACATCACAAAAAACTTCGTCGACTATTCATTGATCAAAAAATTCCATTTGAAGAACGCGAAAAAGCGATTATTGTGGAGCAAAATCAGCAGATCTTGGCAATTGTAAATATCGCTATCAGTGATTTGAGTAAGGAATTAAAAAGTGATATAATGAGTACTGTACTTTATATTCAGAAAATTAGATAGGTAAAATTATGCTAGAACAAGATATTAAAAAAGTATTGGTTTCTCATGAGGAAATCGTAGCAGCGGCAAAAAAATTGGGGCAACAGCTGACCGTAGATTATCAAGGTAAAAAGCCTATTTTTGTAGGAATTTTGAAGGGTTCGGTTCCTTTTATGGCCGAATTAATCAAACACGTGGATACAGATATCGAATTAGATTTTATGCTGGTGTCTAGTTACCATGGCGGTACAACTAGTAGTGGCGTGATTAATATTATCAAAGATATTGATCAAGATATTACGGGTCGTGATATTCTTTTTGTCGAAGATATTATCGATACTGGCCAAACTTTGAAGAATTTGTGTAACTTGTTCAAAGAAAGAAATGCAGCATCTGTAAAAATTGCTACGTTGTTGGATAAGCCAGAAGGACGCATTGTTGACATTGAGGCAGACTATACTTGCTTTACAATTCCAAATGAATTTGTAGTAGGTTACGGACTAGATTATGATGAGTATTATCGCAATCTTCCTTATGTAGGTGTTTTGAAAGAAGAAGTTTATACAAAATAAAGGTTTACTAGATATAAATGAAAAATAAACAAAATAATGGTTTTATAAAAAATCCTTTTCTCTATATTCTAATTATTGTAGTCCTTGTTACAGGTTTTCAGTATTTCTTTACAGGAAGTGCGACAGGTCGTAGCCAGCAAATCAACTACAGCCAATTAGTAAAAGAAATCCAAAATAATAATGTTACAGAGATGAGCTACCAGCCAAATGGTAGTATTATCGAGGTATCAGGTACTTACAAAAAACCTAAAGAATCAAAAGATACGACAGGAATCCTGTTTTTCAGTCCGGAAATCTCAAAAGTTAGCAGATTTACTAGTGTTGTTTTGCCATCAGATACAACAGTTTCTGATTTGCAAAAGCTAGCTGCTGAGCATGAGACAGAAGTAACTATTAAGCGTGAAAGCTCCAGTGGAATGTGGATTAATCTTTTGATTTCCTTGGTTCCATTTATCATCATCGCCTTCATCTTTATGTCTATGATGAATCAAGGCGGTGGCGGTGCTCGTGGTGCTATGAATTTTGGACGCAACAAAGCTCGTGCGGCCAATAAAGAAGATATCAAAGTACGCTTCTCAGATGTCGCTGGTGCAGAAGAGGAAAAACAAGAACTTGTTGAAGTTGTTGAATTCCTGAAAGATCCAAAACGTTATACTAAGCTGGGTGCTCGTATTCCAGCAGGTGTCCTTCTTGAGGGTCCTCCGGGGACTGGTAAGACCTTGCTTGCCAAGGCAGTTGCTGGTGAAGCAGGTGTTCCTTTCTTCAGCATCTCAGGTTCTGACTTTGTTGAAATGTTCGTTGGTGTCGGAGCAAGCCGTGTTCGTTCTCTATTTGAAGATGCGAAAAAAGCGGCTCCTGCTATTATCTTCATCGATGAAATTGATGCCGTCGGTCGTCAGCGTGGTGTTGGACTTGGCGGTGGTAACGATGAGCGGGAGCAAACTCTTAATCAGCTCTTGATTGAAATGGATGGTTTTGAAGGCAATGAAGGAATCATTATCATTGCGGCTACTAACCGTTCGGATGTTCTTGACCCAGCTCTTCTACGTCCAGGTCGTTTTGACAGAAAAGTTTTAGTTGGTCGTCCTGATGTGAAAGGTCGGGAAGCTATTCTTCGCGTTCATGCTAAGAATAAACCGCTGGCTAAGAACGTTGATTTGAAACTAGTTGCTCAGCAGACGCCTGGCTTTGTTGGTGCTGATTTGGAAAATGTCTTGAATGAAGCAGCTCTAGTTGCAGCTCGTCGTAACAAAAAAGTCATCGATGCAGATGATATTGATGAAGCTGAAGACAGAGTGATTGCAGGACCGTCTAAAAAAGATAAAACTGTTTCAGAGCGTGATCGTCAGATTGTCGCTTACCATGAAGCGGGGCATACGATTGTTGGACTTGTTTTGTCCAATGCGCGTGTCGTACACAAGGTAACCATTGTGCCTCGTGGTCGTGCTGGCGGATATATGATTGCCCTGCCTAAAGAAGACCAAATGCTTCTGTCTAAAGAAGATATGAAAGAGCAATTGGCTGGTCTCATGGGTGGTCGTGTAGCTGAAGAGATTATCTTTAATGTCCAAACTACAGGAGCTTCCAATGACTTTGAACAAGCTACACAAATGGCGCGTGCAATGGTCACTGAGTACGGTATGAGTGAAAAACTTGGCCCAGTCCAATACGAAGGTAACCATGCTATGTTTGGTGCACAAAGTCCTCAAAAATCAATTTCAGAGCAAACAGCCTATGAGATTGATGAGGAAGTTCGTTCATTACTAAATGAAGCACGAAACAAAGCAGCTGAGATTATTCAAGCAAATCGTGAAACCCATAAATTGATTGCAGAAGCATTACTTAAATATGAAACGCTTGATAGCACCCAAATTAAATCTCTCTATGAAACAGGTCATATGCCAGAAGAGTCTGAAAAAGACTTGGAACGAGAAGCACATGCCCTTTCCTATGATGAAATAAAATCCAAAATGGAAGAAAATTAAGAGATGCTTTTCTTAATTAAATAGCTTGATTACCAATTGTGTAATCAAGCTATTTTTTATTCTTTAAAGCCTAATATGTCTTAAAAAGTCCCTGAGATGTCATAGATATTTTTGTTAGGTACCAGTTGGGGTATAAAATAGACAGGATAGGGACAGGAGGCCTGAGGGAAGATTTTTTCTTGTAGAATCATATTATCAAAGAAAAAGGAGATAACATGAACTTCAAGGAACGCTATGAGAAAGTGCAGTGGATCGTCCGGCGCTGTGCACGAGATTATTATGTACATTTATGGGAGAGTAGTGACTGGGAACAAGAGGG
>NZ_RJPR01000002.1 GCF_003943465.1 Streptococcus cristatus
GATAAATTCTTTTGTATCCCTTATTCTATTAACAAGAATTAGTAAGTCTCCAGTCAATTTTCTATTTTTTCGAATCTTTTTGAGATTATCATCATTCTTATATAACAGGATTTTTTTCAAATTAATACCAGTAGTTACACCACTAATATCTCCTATTTTTAAAGCCTCAATTTCTCCATTACATTTTTCTATAAAAGTGTTATCTAAATAGTGATAGATTTGATTAACCAAATCATTAAATCTATCCACACGTATTTCAAAACTCAATTTAACATCAGATAAACTATCTAATTTTTCTTTTACTTTTAGTAAGGTAGAGTAATCCACCGTCATAAGTTTTAAAAAGGCTTTATCTTGTTGTGTAAAATAGTTTTCCAATCCATTGTGAGATCCAAAATTCTTAAAAATTAACATATCTAATTCGTCTTTTTCTGGTAATTTCTCATAAATATCACGACAAAATTCATATACTTGTTTAGAATTGCTCTTTTTTATCGGAATCATTTTTCACCTCTAAACCTTAGTTTAATCATAATTATACCACAAAAGACCGTTTTCACGGTCTTGCTTTATATATTAACTATCCAACTCTACTAAAGGCTCAGCAACATCTAACAAATGACGGGATGGCTCTACTATTTATTTCATTAAATGACTACATTCAAATCTTTGCCCGAAATACCTTCAAGAAATACTTCATCAATTTCTGGTCTTAATTTTGTTAGTTTAAATTTTTGAATCTTCGTTATTTCGGGCTGAAAAGAGATAGTCCCACTTGGAAATTGGCCTACAAGAATTTTAGTATAGACATCTTTTACAAAACCTTCCCACTCCTCTGATAGCGGATTTTCAAAGGCTGCCTCTCCCTCAAGTAAATACCTGATGCCATCTGCACGATAGAAAGCTAATAAAGCCACTGAAAGACTACACTTGGAATGATTAAGCACTGCTTTTGGCACTTCAAATCCATTATCCCAGTTAAAATTGTCCAGCAAGACAAACAGCTCATCTTCAGTTTGAAGCTGCTTAAGGCTCGCCACAGCTTTAGCATTGCTTTCAGCGTACAAAATATCAGCTATTTGCTGAATTTGTCGATTATCCATTTAAAACTTCAACTCCCTCCTAATAATCCTAAGCTTTCCAATATTTGCAAAGCAGTATTTTTTGAAGGAGGACAATTATTCTTCACAAAGCCCTTAATTTCTTCAAGATAATTATAAAAATTCATATTGATTTCTTTTAAATTCGCAATAAATAAGTCTACTAAGCTTGAATCAATATTTTCCAAAGGAGAAGGCAATTGTTGCTGATTGTCCAGCAGATAGGCTTCCCTAGCAGTTGCACCGATTGCATAGCTGAGGTTGTCCCACGATGGAAGGTTAGCCTCATTCTCGTCTAATTGCATGTAGATAAAAATTCCCTTAAAATCCGTTCCATCATCTAGCAGACTATAAAGCTCCTTGCCCGTTTTGTTTTTATTTTCCAAAAAACTCCAGCAAGCATCCAAGGCAACTCGAATTTGTGGCTTATATTCTGTTTCCATATGACTTAGGATAGCTTCTGAGTAGACCAGCATGAGATAAAGTTGATTGGTATTCATATTCTCGCACTTACTCCTTAAATAAAAATTCTAAGTAGGGGATAACAGAGGAGTCTGAGACATACGCCTCCTTCTCAAGCAATTTCGTTTTCCTTGCAATGTCACTGTAGCTTCTAACCAGTTGCTTATAATGAATAAAATAATCTTCGAGCGTATCTTCATCCACACACTCTATGGTTTGGGGCAAATATCGCTGTCCAACAGCTTTGTATGACTGATAAACTACTAACGCAATGAAAGAATCAATACATCTCCACACAGCTGGATCGGTGCTTTTATCCAGCTCCGAATAGGTTAAGATGTCTTCCTCGTCTAAATTTTCCAATCTATCATACAGAAAGTCTGGGTCGGACTCACTAAGCCTATCAATAAATCGGCCCGCAATGTCTAACGTTTCATGCACAAATTCCTTATAATCCGAGTTGCCTATATATGTTTCTAGCGGTTCCGTTAATTTTTGCATAAATTGCAAAAGATTGAGATTAAGAGTAAATTCCATTTTGATTCCTTTCCGAACCTAGGACGCTGCAAAAGCTATCGTAGCTCTAGAATATTGACTTTCCATTAAAGCTAGTGTCTAATTTCATTCTTCATCTCCTTCATCAGCCTTCAAAAATGCTTGCTTGAAATCCTCATACATATCAAAAGCAATTTTCATGACATCTCTAAAATCAACGTAATCAGAAATTACGGGATCCAAAATGATATAGTCTCTTGAGATTAACCATTTGGCATAAGATGCAAAGGGGCTACCCATGATGGCTTTATCTCCCTCATAGATGACCCAGATCAATTCTAATCGACCACATTCAAAAGAAAAATGAAAGCCAAAACGAAAATTTCCGATTTCCTCCAAATCAATATGGAAAAAGCGTTCTTGTTTATCATACTGCACTTTGTAGCCTAATAATTCCACAATTTCCATCAAAAAATCACCGTCAAAATAATCCAATTCTTGGCCTTCCGGAGTTCTTTCCCTACTGTATTTTTTAGAAATATTCTCATATTTTTCTACAAAATTTATATTATATAAAGCTTGTTCAACTCTAGTATCTAATTTCATCTATTTATTCCTCAGTGAATTGTAATTCTAGGGCGTACTTTGGACATATTATATCACAACCAGATAATTGTGTGACCAATAGAAATCTAGTATAACAAAAACTTTTGAAAAACGAGAAAACCACCCATATGAATTGGATGATTTCGTTTTATGTATATCAATTATATTCATCAATCTTTAAAAAAGCTATCTACCAACTCTATGTTTTGGATATATTTATTTAACCCAACAGTTTAACAGCTGATAAAATGACATATTACTAACTTCACATTTAACCGAGTATCTCTGATAATTCATTTAAAATTCCATCTTTTGTTATATCAGAATTGCTTGATAAATATTTTTTGTAATTTTCTAAAACATCAATTTTGTTTCCAAAAATATCCTGTAATTGTTCATTGAAATACTCCTCTTCTTGTTCAGAATCAATTTCTTCTAATAAAGCAGGTATATATTTTTTCCTCTCGAACTCAAAAGCTAATGAAGATATCGAAGCACCCGCTTCAAAGATACAGTTCCACCTTGAGTCATATTTTGGATCATCCTCTTCCATATAAATAAAAGCTCCTCCGAATTCAGTCCCATCATCAAGAAGAGAGTATAAATAATCTGCTGACACCTCCTGATTTTCTACCCATTTCCAACAAGCTTCAAGAAGCTCATCAATATTTTTATAAAACTTACTTTCCTGCATAGATTTGGATAACCACGTAGCAATCCCTAGTTTATATATTGCGTTTATATTTTTACTCATTTTTTACTTTCCTTACCTCACTACTTCAAATACTTTCCATTTTGGATTGTGAAATTTAACCTTCCAACTTTTCTAACACCATCTCTCTTGACTGATGTAACAACAATTTTTAAATCTGGATATTTTTTTNAAAATTGTAAAAAAATTCCTTCTTTAGCAGCATCATTTGTGATGCCAGAAATGCACGAAGTACATACACCAATTGGATTAGATTGATACATTTCTAATGTACCTTTTACTTTTTCAGGTTCCATATTTTGATTTTTTAAATTATTTATCTTTAGCAATCTTTAAAAATACTTGCTTGAAATCCTCATACATTTCAAAAGCGATTTTCATAATGTCTCGAAAATCAACATAATCGGAAACAATTGGCTGTTTTATAATATAATCACGCGCAATCATCAACCTTGGATATCTAGTCCAAGGAGAACCAAGGACAACTTTATCTCCTTCATAAACAACCCAAATCAATTCTAATCGACCACTTTCAAAAGCAAAATGAAAGCCAAAACGAAAATGTCCGATTTCCTCCAAGTCAATATAGAAAAAGCGCTCTCGTTTATCATATTGAGCTTTGTAGCCTAATAATTCCACAATTTCCATCAGAAAATCACCGTCAAAGTAATCCAATTCTTGACCTTTTGGGGTTCTCTCCCTATCGTATTTTTTAGAAATATTTCCATATCGTTCTACGAAATTGATTTCTATTAAAGCTTGTTCAACTCTAGTATCTAGCTTCATTCTTCATCTCCTGTAGCAGCCTTCAAAAATGCTTGCTTGAAATCCTCATACATGTCAAAAGCGATTTTCATAATGTCTCGAAAATCAACATAATCGGAAACAATTGGCTGTTTTATAATATAATCACGCGCAATCATCAACCTTGGATATCTAGTCCAAGGAGAACCAAGGACAACTTTATCTCCTTCATAAACAACCCAAATCAATTCTAATCGACCACTTTCAAAAGCAAAATGAAAGCCAAAACGAAAATGTCCGATTTCCTCCAGTTTAATATGGAAAAAACGTTCTCGTCTATCATACTGCACTTTGTAGCCTAATAATTCCACAATTTCCATCAGAAAATCGCCATCAAAATAATCTAATTCTTGACCTTTCGGAGTTCTCTCCCTATTGTATTTTTTAGAAATATTTTCATATCGTTCTACGAAATTGATTTCTATTAAAGCTTGTTCGACTCTAGTATCTAGCTTCATTCTTCATCTCCTGCATCCACTATTTCTACATTTAAAATACCATCATCTAGGAATTTTTCCTCAGATATTTCTCCACTTTCATACATAAAGTGCTTATTCATTACTATTGAAATGTGTTTTAGTTCAGAAAATGCATCCTCCAGACCGTCTAGAGCTAAAAAGATATCTACAAATCCAGATGTATAAGAGGGTTCTTGAGATAATGAAATTTCATTTTTCTTTTTTTCTAACAAGCTAAGCCCGCTATTTAATTGGTTCAAACATCCATTTATAGCTTTTTCACAGCTTTTTAAATCATCTAGGCTGTCACCACTTAAAAGCTTTCCATTGCAGTTCTGATTTAAGTTCTCACAAAAGCTGATATACCTCGTTATTAGCTCATTCATTATCCTACACCTATCTATAATCAACTGTCGCAATAAATTTGATATTGGGCTGCTCTTCGTCTTGCCCACAATATTTATAATTATAAAGCAAAATAATGGAATTACTTTCAGGTATGGCTAAGCCATCTTCAATCTTCTTTAAATTATCTATGACAACATCTGCATATGAGGCTTCGATTAAATGGTCATATACATTTAAAAATCTTGAATCAAGATATTCTTTTTCGATTAGGTATTCGTCAATATCATCGATATCAATTTGAAAAGCATCATAAAACTTGGAACTGATAATTTCTCCGTCATCATTATACCTTAAGTCGATATAGGTATCCAGCTCTTCCCTACTTGCAAAATTTCCAACCCAAATTGATACTGTATTTTCAGTCTCCATATTCTCACCTCTATTTATACTGAAAGTCGCGCTATTAAAAATTCTAGGCTTATTCTAAAAATGCTACTGATGCTAGAACTTATAGCTTTTATCCCTCACTATCGAGCATTAGTTCATCTAGTTTCTCTCTATCAGCAGCAATATTTTTATAGGTTTCAATGGTATTATTTAGAAATCCCATATCCACTTCAGCTTGTCCTTTGTACAAGTTAATTTTTGCACCTAAACCTATGAGACTAGCGAGAATTTCTTGCATAACTATTAACTGGTCTAGATCCAGATAATCACTTTCTAACAAAGTCTCATTTCTCTCTATTCTCGTCTTGATTTCACCAATTGGCAAAGTGCTATGTTTCCTCATTATTTTACATGCCTGTAAGATATTATCTGACATTTTGACCTTTGCGTAGATTATTGACACCATTCGCTCCTTTATAAACATCTTCCATTAAAAGAATTCCCTCACTCGGTCACCCCATCTGTAGTTATTCGAGAAACTTGATTTAATCTGAGTCACCATCTTCATCCAGATATTTAACATTTAGGATTCCATCATCTAGGTATTCTTCCTCAGATGTTTCTCCGCTTTCAAACATCAATTTCTTATTTAGGGCTACCAGCAAGTCATCCGCATCATCCAATAAAACCTCTAGTCGCCTCAGTCCCCAAAAAATTTCAATAATCCCTTTTGTATAGACCCTGTTTCTTGAAGATTCAATTGATTCAACCTGACTTTCCAAGATCTGAAGACCATCTTTTAACTGTTCAAAACTTGAATCCCAGTCATCACGAATGTCCTCCAGAAAATCATCTAACTTCTCCTGATCAAGCAGTTTTCCATTAAATTTATCATTAAGTGTTGAGCATGCCTGATGCAAATTTTCTAGTACTTCTTTCACTTTCTACTTTCCTTATATATTTATCATCTACTTCTATCTTCAAAGACCACAATCTTGACTGAGAGGGAACAATTTCGCATTATTACTATGTTGGGAAGTCGGAACCATTACTTCGCATCATCGAATATATTAAAAATCGTCTTCCTCAATTTGATTTTTGGTATCTTCTTGTGACTCAATGACATGGCTCAAAAATTGCATGGTTACCTTTTCATCATCAAGAAATAATTGAAGCTCCCCGCCCAATTCGGTTATCTCTTCTACTGTCTTTTTAAAGCTCTTTAGTCGCTCTAAATTCAGATATTCTGTTTCAAGCACAACCATATGATGAGTCATTTTTTCCTTGATTGCTCCGATTGGTTCATGACTGAAATCTCTAATTATTTTCAAAATTTTCGTATCGCTATTATCTGACTTTATTTTGGCCATAAATTTATGCATGACTGCTCCTTTTTAAAATCGATCCATTCGCCGAGTAAACTCATTTTCTATCTTCTTTGCCAATCACATCTTCATCAACAATTTCGCCATTGATTTCTCTAATCTTCTTTGAAATTTGAATGTGAATCTCCCTTAAATCGGCTACATAATTTTCAATATTTAGCAATGCAGTATAGATATCATACATCCCATTTAGATAGGCTTGATTAGCAGTATCATGTATTGATTCTAAGTCTAAATTTTTCATTGTAGCAAGCCCTCTTGCAAGAGTATCGATGTCTTCTTGGAAATCTTCACGAATGTCATCACAAACATCCGATATCTTTTCTGGATTTATTAAATGCTCGTTATAATGGGAATTTAACTTCGAATAAAGGGTTGTTAATTCTTCCAATAATTGTTTCATAAGTGTCCTTTAATTCATTCTATTTAGGAAAGTATTTGACTTCAAAACAATATCTGCCTCTCACAAAATAGACAGGTTGTTAAAAATCAATATACAATAAAACTAGTATAACAAAAACTCTAGGAAAAATGAAAATGTGATAACATTAGGTTATCACATTAAACGAAATAAGACTATAACTTAACAATCACTTGCTCACGACCAGCATATCTATCGATTTCTTCTTGCCAGATTGCTATCAATTCATCATCAACAATGACTGGACTATTTACCTCTTTCATTTTTTGAATTCTTTCGTCAATAGATTTAATCTTACATACCTTACTTTTAATGATGGCTATAAATTCTTTAAACGAAAGATGGAAGGGAATAATTTTTTGTTTTTCATGATCAAAAAATGCTATGAGATTATAATTTTGTTTAGAAATTCCCAAAAGAATATAATTTCCAAAACTATCCTCTGCAATCGGTAGGTAGCCAGCTTGGATATGCTCGGATAGAAAGTCATGGTCAAGAAAATACTGGAAATTGTATTCGTAATCAGCATTTTCAAAACCATAAAAGGCTCGAATATCCGCACTCTCTTTCTTTATTTTAAAGCTTGTCTGTAAGGCATTTCCACCATTATAGTTTATTAAAAAGGTTCTATATTCTTCCGGCAACAAAATGTCATGATTTTTTTCAAATTGAGCCACTGCCTCTAAAACACCTGTTTTATCAAATGGAAAAATTCTTAACATTTTTTCTCCTTTTTTGTTCTTGAATAGCCAGTATACTTGAATTTCAGCTTTTTCTAGCTATTTCATCGGAAAGTTTAAGCAATATGTCACATAATTCCTCAAAATCCAAAGATAGATTGCGTAGACCTACTATCATCTGTGAAATTGCTTCTCTGTCCAACTGATTGTCTTTTGTAAGAGACTGAACCAGCTTTTCATTTCCCTTTTGTATCCAACCTACATGATTTGGAATGTAGTCCCTTAAATAGTCTGTGAAATCTTCTAGAACATCTTCTGAAAACGGCACCTCAGCTTGACTTATTTGAATCAATGAAATGCTTTCCACTATTTTTTCCAACTCTTTCTCAATTGTCATTTTATTCCTCTTTCTTGCCAAATTGCTAGCAATTCATCGAGTTGAAGGACTTATTTAACTTCAAAACCATAAAAATATTTTCTTCCTTCTATCCATTCTTGTTTTGATACATTTTCAATGTATTCTACCATAGACTCGATATCTTTTTTAGAAATCCTTTCATTGTTTTTGACTGAAACTCTTTTACCAGTATATGTAGAAAGAAGAGCAGATTGAAGGTATTTATGAAATTTACCTTCAATTTGAATACCTGCATACAATGAGGTCATGAGTTCCTTAGCGAACATTCCTGGAAATACAGGATAGCCCTTGTAATAATAGGTATCTGGATCTCTACGATCATGTACCAGAGTCCATAATTCTTCAACCTCTTCCTTAGTTGATTCATCCGTCAACAATTCCTGATCATAAAAATAATAATCTAATGCATCTTTGATCGCATTTTCAATATCAGAATTCGTATCTTCCCACTTGTCCCAGAGCGCAAGTAAATACGGAATCACCTCATAGGACATAGCTTCCACAGCACCCGTAACAAATGTGAAAATTGCAAATTCCGACGTATCGGATAAAAATCTAAGATTGGAAATATCCCTTAAATCTTCATTGCTACAAATAGAGCAAAAAAGTCGAATACACAAATTTAATACAGACTCATCTTTAGTCTGATTCATCAGCTCAATCAGCAACGGTTTAACCGAAAAATCTCCCTTCTTTAAAATTTCTGCGATGAGTAAGACACAATCTTTTTCATCAGATAAAAACAGTAGATCATTTTTCAAATTTTCAAGAGAAGAGGAACTAACCAGGCCGAAATCTATCCCTGTCAACAATAAATTATTTTCCATACAATTATCCTAATCCTTCTTTTCCTATAGCCATTTTCATGATAGAAATACGTTCCGATAAATTATACATCTTTGACTGAGATAGATTGATAGTGCCAGTTCCATCAGGAAAGTAGCTTAGAACGTCAATGATGAACAAATCTAGTATAACAGAAACTCTCCAAAAAATAAAAATGTGACAACATCAGGTTATCACATTAAACAAAATAAGACTACAACTTAACAATCACTTGCTCACGACCAGCATATCTATCAATTTCTTCTTGCCAGATTTCCTTTAATCCAGGTGTAATTCTTTTTTGCTACCTACAGCTCTCATATCGGCGATTCTTTCTTCAATCGTGCGAATCTTTTTCTTTTTGCTTTTAAGTTTAGCCACCCAGTCTTCAAAATTGATTTCTAAAGGCCGCACAAGCTGGCCTTCATGATCAAAAAATGCTAGCTGATTGAAATTTTTTTCTGTAACACCAAGAAGAATAGAATTCCCAAAACTATCCTTGGCTATGGGAATAAAACCTCTGTCTAAAACCTCTGTCTAAAACTTCTTCTAAAAAACCACTCTCAATCAAATATTGGAAATTATTGTATTGACTCGCTTTATTAAATCCATAAAATGCTCGTATGTCTGAAGTTTTACGATTTATACTAAAACTAGTTTGTAAGCTATTCCCGCCATTATATTTAAGTAGAAATTCTTTATATTTTTCTGGAAACTTGATTGTAAACTTATCTTCAAAATCCGCTATAGCCTGCTCTACACCTTCTGTATCGTAAGGAAAAATTCTTAACATTTCTAACTCCAAATCTTCTTGCCATCTTGTTGGGTTTCAATTCAATCAATCCACTATTTTTAAAATAAGTACTAAATAAAAAGAGAGAATACACATTCTAATCCCTCCCATTTACCATTAATTTTGGACTAATTCTAGAAATTCGGTAAAAGTGCGAACCAGAAAATAGGCATTATTTTCATCACTTGAAGCTTCCAGATTATATGTATCATCATAGTAATAAATACCTTCATTTTCATCACCACTCAACCAGAAAATAAGAAAACCATGTTGCAAGGAATCACCTATAATGATTGAATTAGAAAAAAGATCATCTAAGTATTCATCAGTCCAATCTTCTATATCAGAGTTTTTTACGCCAGTCTTAATCCCATATAAAACAGCAACATTAATTTCTTCATTGTTGTTCTTTATCTCAATAGAATTTTCAAACTCATAGGAAGGACATCGTCCACCATTGTTTTCTTTCAAAAAGTTTTTATAGTCTTCTGGAAGAGTTAGCATGTACTTCTCTTCCAAATCTTTTATTTCTTGATCACTGGCATGACCTAGTGGTCGAATCATTAAGCTCATCAAATTTTCCTCTTCTTTTCAATATCGCAATCTTTGGTTTACGATTTTGTTGAACATGCTCCCCTTTTGGTTAAAAGGCTTGATGCCTTTTAGACTTTCTTGTCCATCTATCGCAAAATCAGAGTCAACTCAGAAAGTCAGTAAAAATAGTATTACAGCTTAACAATCACTTGCTCTCGGTCTGCAAATTCATCGATTTCTTCTTGCCATAAAGCTTTTAACTCATCATCAACTACAACAGGACTTCCAATTTCTTCCATTTCTTTCATTCGTTCCTCAATGGATGGAATATGAACAACAGGACTTTTTATCTTTTTTAGAAATTCGATAAAATCGATAGTAAATGGAATATACGTTTGCTTTTCATGATCAAAAAAACCTACTTTATTATAAGTACTAGCGCCGACACCAATTAGAATACTATTACCAAAACTGTCTTTAGCTATGGGTAGATAATGATTGTCAATAAAATCTTCTAAAAATCCTTTTTCGACTAGATAGTTAAAATTACTAAAATAGTTAGCTAATGAAAAACCATAAAAGGAGTGGATATCTGAACGAACTTTCTCTACTTTAAAGGTTGCATCAATCGTATCTCCGCCATTATACCTTAATAAAAATTCTTTATATTTTTCAGGCAAGGACATAGAATAATTTTTCTCCAATTGTTCTATTTCATCTAAGACACCATCGGTTTTATTTGGAAAAATTCTTAACATATCTGCCTCTTTTCACTACTGGCACCAAAAATATCCTCTATCAATCTGGTTGAGCAATATCAATGAGTATTTGAAAGCTGTATCTGAATCTCTCGAAAATCAGATAAATTTTTCTTTCAATCTATATCTAGAATCGGCTCCGCCACTTCTAACAAAGGTCGGGATGGCTCTGTTTGATTGAGTTTTGCCTGCACAGCTTCTGCCACCGCTCGCGGTACGCCCACTTCGACGATTTCATCGACACTGGCTTCTTTAATCTTAGTCAGTGATTTGAAATGCTTCATGAGATTTTGCTTACGTTTTGGCCCCAAGCCTTCGATGCCATCGAGTTGCGATGAGAAGGAATTCTTAGATCGAAGCTGACGGTGGAAGGTAATGGCAAAGCGGTGGACCTCATCTTGGATGCGCTGGAGAAGGAAAAATTCCTGAGAATTACGGGACAGTTCTACGACTCGAAGAGGATCGCCAAAGAGCAATTCATGAGTCTGGTGCTTGTCATTTTTTTGCAGTCCAGCGATAGGAATATCAAGCCCCAACTGGTTCTGGATAACTTCTTTAGCAATATTGACCTGGCCTTGTCCACCGTCAATGACAATCAAGTCTGGTGGCGTCAGCCCGTCACGAATCACCCGACTATAGCGGCGCTTGATAACTTCTCGCATACTAGCGTAGTCGTCCGGCCCTACCACAGTCTTGATCTTGTATTTGCGGTAATCCTTCTTGCTCGGCTTACCATTGACAAAGACCACCATAGCTGAGACGGGACTAGTTCCCATGATATTGGAGTTATCGAAAGACTCAATCCGAACGGGTGTCGGAATATTGAGGAGCTTCCCTAGATTTTCTATAGCGCCCTGCGTTTTCTCAACGGATTTCTCCAAAAGGTCAAATTTCTGCTGAAGGCTGACCCGAGCATTCTTAATAGCCAGATTGACCAGCTGTTTCTTTTCGCCTCGCTGAGGCTTGACTACTTTGGTATCCACCACGGCCCGGACAGCTTCTTCATCAATGTCTGCTGGAATCAAGATTTCATTGGGCTTGAGGTGGGACTTTCCTTGGTAAAACTGGCCAATATAGGTCAGAAAATCTTCGTCGGGATCATTGTAATAGGGGAAAAGATTGACATCACGCTCAATCAACTTGCCCTGGCGCACAAAGAAGACCTGCACACACATCCAGCCCTTATCCACATAGTAACCAAAAACATCACGATTCTGCAAATCCTTGGCCATAACCCGCTGCTTGGTACGCAAGGTTCCAATAGCCTGAATCAGGTCACGGTATTCAGCCGCTCTCTCAAACTCCATAGCTGCAGCTGTTTTATTCATCTTATCACGCAGCTCATCGATAATCTTATCATCCTGTCCCTTGAGAAAGTCCGACACTTCCTGAGCCATATTCTTGAAATACTGGCTATCCCGCTTGCAAATCGTATGGGCTTCGCATTGCCCCAAGTGATAATAAAAACAGACTTTTGCAGGTGGATTGGTACATTTTTTGAATGTGAAAATTCGATCGAGCAGGCGCTTGATTTCATTGGCTGCACCGACGTCTGGATAAGGTCCAAAATAAAGACCGCCATCTTTTTTGACTTGGCGCGTGATGATCAGACGCGGATAGACTTCGTTGGTAATCTTAATAAAAGGATAGGACTTATCGTCCTTGAGCATGATATTGTACTTGGGCTTATTTTCCTTGATTAGATTGATTTCTAGGAGCAAGGCCTCAATATTAGACTCAGTAACAATAAACTCAAAATCCTCAATCTCTGAAACCAGAGCCTCCGTCTTAGTATCGTGGCTGCCACGAAAATAAGAGCGAACCCGATTACGTAGATTCTTGGCTTTGCCGACATAGATAATAGTACCGTTTTTGTCCTTGTGAATGTAACAGCCGGGACTGGTCGGCAACAGTTCCAGCTTGGTTTGAATTAGCTTGTTTGTAGACATATTTTCCAAAACCCTATCTTTTCAATAGAAATTTTTCAATTTCCTAGAGCATGCACTTTCCTAACAATTCATGATCATTCCTCGTTGCAAATGTTTATTTCTAGGTTGGTAGATCTTAGACTTACTTTGTTTCTCGCGCTCTTTTTTCTAACATTTTCTTTATGAAATAAGGCATTTTGACATTTTCTCTGCCCTTTTTCTCTATTAACTTTTTGACAAATTCAGGCATTTGAAGTTCTTCTGTTTCGCTTAAGATTTGATTACTTTCTTCTGAAGGAGCCAATTCGTCAAAGGTTGTTTCTTCTGGGTGCAGGTATCGAAGCTCTTCTGTTTCATGCTGACGAATAGTTGCTAATAATGCATCAATCAAACGGGAGTCTGTGTTAGGCATTGGTGGACGATGATAAACCACACCGAGTTCTTGGCACAATTCCTGACACTCCACATCATTATCAAACAGTACCTCGATATGTTCGCTGATGAAACTGATTGGGACAAAGATATAATGTTGCGGATGGTTCGTTTGATCTCGGAGATATTCTAAAACATCTGGCTTGATCCACGGCAATCCAATATCGCTTTCGCTCTGCCAGGTATTGGTATACTCAGATGGAGCAAGGCCCAGCCGATGTGCAATCAACTGTGAGTTTTCAATAATCTGATCAATATATGGATCTTCAAAATCAAGCGCTAAAACTGGCACACTGTGAGCTGAAAAGATGACCTTAAAACTTTCATCTTTGACTTGCGTTTGCAAGATTTTCCTGATTTCTTTCTCCCAAAAGCGAAGCAAGTCCTCAGCCTGATACCATTCTTTGATAATATGGAATTTAATTGTCTGACTCGTAATAAATTTTTCATACCCCATGACAGAGTAAAAAGAATAATGCGGTTCTAAAATCAAGCAGATACATTCCTCAATCCCGTCATTCTCCATCTGCTTAATAACATCTGGAATAAAGGGGCGAGAAAATTTATTAGCAAAATAGACAGCATACTCTCCCTTTAAAGCTTCTTTCACCAGCTCAACTTCTGCCCGTGTGATGCGTTGCAGGGGACTGCCACCAATACGCTGATAATTATCATGAAGGTGCTGAATCTCCTGATCAGTAGGCCGCACACCACGACGGATATTCGTGAAAAATTCTGCAATATCCTCAAAAGTATAGCCCTCTGGCGATCCAAAGGTCATCATTAGAATAGCTTTTTTAGTCATAAGTTCCTCTTTTTGTATAAAATCCTCTGCTATTATAACATGATATCCCCTGAAAAGCAGATAAAAGGAGTGCTTTCTAGCTAAATTTAAGAATTATTTGAGTCTCAAAAAATTTTCTTCTTAAATTTGTTTCAATCAAACTAATTAGCCAATAAAAAATGAAGTGAGATGTAACACTCACTTCACTATTATATACTATAAAGTTTTTCTGCGGCGATGTTTCACTGCACCTGCGAGAAGAGCTGCACCGAGAGTCATTCCAAGGAAGGCTAATTGTTCCGCTTCCGTTCCTGTATTAGGAAGGACAACTGACTGGCTAGGCGAAGCTTTAGGAGTCGCTGGAGTATTAGTATTATTATCAGTCTTTGGCTGAACTTGAGCAGCTACGTTAGCCAATGTTTCAACCGATGCATCCTTCTCATCTTGAGAAGCTGAATTTGCATTCGAAGTCAGAACCGTTTGACTACCTGCACCTGCTGCTGCAAAATTAAGTCCACCATTTGCTTGATAAGTAGTTGTAGTGGCAGATACTAGGGCTTGGCGCACTTCTTTTGGAAGAAGGTCTAGCAAATAATTGTAATTTGCTAGCAACTCATTGTAGACTGTTTGCAAATCAACTAATTTTGCATTCTCAGTCTCAGCAATAGCTTGTTTAGCCTTCAGGTCAGCCTCTGCTGCAACCAAGTCTTGCTTAGCTTTTTCCAATTGTTGTGGAGCTGTTTTCAGATCTGAAACTTTCTTCTGAGCCGCTGCTACACGATTTTGAGCAGCGACCAATTCAGCTTTAGCTGCTTCTAAGTCCTTATTCTTGTTTTCCTCAGCCGTCTTCAAAGCTGCGAGCTGATTCTTAGCCTCTACTAAGGTTGCCTGAGCTTTTTGTAATTTGGCTTGATATGGAGAGAGGGCAGACGCGATTCTAGCTGTTGCTGATTTCAAAGCAGCCTTTTTATCTGACAAGTTTTGTTGAGTCAGAGCTAAGGCTTTCTCAGCAGCTTCAAGATTCTGCTTAGCTTTTACAACAGCAGCCGCACGATCTTTCTGTGCTTGGTATGAATCTGTCAACTGATTATTTAAAAGATTCAAGCCAGACTCTTGACTAACTTTTTGCGCTTGTAACTCTGCCAAACGATTCTTCAAGGCTGTCACATTGGCACTTGAAGCAGCCCCACGACTGCCGCCGCTGCGAAGAAGTTTCTCCATCGCTTCAACTGTTAGCAGTGTGCCATTATTGACTCTTTGGTTGAAATTACGAACATTGTGGAATCCAACTTCTGAAGTTCCATGCGGAGTTCCAAACTGATTTGGATGAGTGTCATATGCTGCAGAAATAGCATTGGCCTTGTTATCCATCATTTGGACATAGTGACCGATTTGCGCAAAGACGTTAGGCCCTACCTTCATATAAATATCATTGGCATCCAGTTGTCTTTCATCAGTTGGCAAGCCGTATTGAGCAGCAATCTTCTGATACAAGGCTTTTTCACTATGCCAGAAATTAACCGCACCTTGAGGATCGAAGCTAATAGCTACGTTTTCATTGCCAATCAGCTTGCCCATGTGCCAATTTTCCTTCTCAAAGTACAAGGTCTGAATTTGGCTGGCAACATTAGCATATGGATCCACCAAAAGCTCTGGGAGACCCGCATTACGACGGTAAGCATTGATAGCCTTAACCAATTCCAAAGCCTGCAAGTTATTTTCCAAGCTGGCTGGGCTAGATGGATCTGAACCAACCGTGATCTTAAATTCATTCTGACCACGTTTGTAAAGAGCTAAAGCATCAGCTGCAGCATTTCTTACGGCTTCATTATTCGAATTATCTCGAAGATTCTCTAAGAATTGCGAATAGGTCGTATTTCGTAAATCAACCGGTGCTGTACTTGCATTTTTCTGTTCATGCACCAACTCTGTATTTGTTGCAGCAATCAATTGCTTGGTCTGTTCTAACTTAGCCTGAGTTTGATTGATTTTGTTTTGGATTTCTGCTTGATTTTGTGGCGCAGCATTTGCTGCTTGTTCTGCTTTTGCTAGTTCATTTTTAGCATGCTTCACAGCTGTCTGAGCTTGATTTTCCTGATTTTTAGCAGTTTCTACAGCAGCAGTTTCTGCATGAACTGGTTCTTTGGCTTTGTTTAGTTCAGATTCTGCCACATCTACCAATGATTGTTGACCAGCTATTGTATTTTCTTGGTCTTTAACTGCTTGACTTGCTTCTTGTACAGTAGTTTCTGCTTCTTTGACAGTTTCTGATTTTGCTGTTACTTCTTCTTCAGCTTTTTTAACATTGGTCTCTGCTTGAGAAATGTTTTCTTCAGTTGCTGCTTTTTCATTTTCAGTAGCTGTAGCCACTTTCTCTTGAGCCTCTGAAACTGCAGTTTTAGCTCCTTCAAGGTCTGCTTCAGCTTTCTTAGTTTGCTCTTGTTGCTGATTTACATTTTTCTTGGCAGCATCCGCTTTTTCCTTCGCTTCTGCTACATCCGCTGTCGTAATTGGTTTCTCGGTAACTGCTGTTTCCTTTGGTTTCGTAGCCGTTGACTCAACGAGTTCATCCGCTTTTACCTGATGGCTGAGCGCACCAGAAATAATCGTTGTCGCTGCAATGCCAGTTGCTACAACGGATTTACCAATTTTCTTGTCCATAGACATCTCCTTCTAATAGCACATGTATCATTTTACAATCAGTCCTATGCTATAATACTAACATAAAATGACTGGTTAAACCAGTCAAAACCATATCATTTAAATAGAAATTCTATTACAATTTTATGACAAAAATCGAACGCTCCATCCTAAGAATATAGAAATAGAGCGGATTTAAAGCATTTTTCGCCTCTTCCGCTCCTCATTTCCATTTATTTAGAAAAAATTTCTTTACTGCTTATTTGCTTCTGATGTCACTTGACTTTCAGGAGCTTTTTCTGAAGGAGCTGCTGAATTTGATTTTTCTACTTCAGGAGTGGCAGGTGAGTTTGACTCTTCCACTGTCTCTTTAGGAGCCTCGCTAGGTGTTTCTTTTTTAGTCTCCTCAGCCGGACTGGCCTCCATCTCAGTTTTAGCTTCAGTCGGAGCAGGCTTGTTGGCTTGAAGCTGATTAAAGAATGCTTCTGCTTCGGCTAGCAAAGCTGCTTTGTCCAAACTCGGATCGGATAATTTATCCAATAGAGCATCTACCTTGGCAAATTGCTCATCTGTTCCCTGTTGTTCCTCAAGCATCTTGTGGGCGGACATCAGCAAATTGTAAATTTTAAGATAGATCTCTTTATCCTTGAGCGCTGCAGATGCCTGCTGTTCCTTTAAGGTTTCAACGATTTGGGTCAAGAGCGTTTTCGTTTCTGCTAAGATTGTTTCTCTATCTTTTCGTGCTTCTTGCAAATCAGTTCGAAGTGCTGCGAGTTGCTTTTGATAATTTTCTTGCAGAGTCGAATTCGTTACTTTTTCCAAAAGTTCTTGACCTTTTTGGAAGAGAGCTTGGAGAGTTGCTTCTGAGATTTCCTCTGTAGGCTGCGGTGCAAATTCTCCATACAATTCTTTCAAGAAACCATAGATAGCCGTCTTATAACTGTGATCGTCCAGCTTTTCGGTATCCAGAACCGTTTTATCCTTGGCTGAAGCTGCCTCGCCACTTGCCAGAGCCTTATCAACTTCTAGCTTGGTTTGATAGAGTTCCAAGAAAAGAGCTTTCAGATCGACCGCTTCGATAAAGGCCTGAGATTTATAAAGCTTGAGCGTCAAATCAGCAACTTTCTTACGAAGTTCTGGCTGCAAACGAGCATCATCAACCGCAAGATAGAAAGCTTTGAGATATTCAACGGAGGTCACTCCTGTCCGATCTTGATAATCTTGCAGGCTTGCCAAGAGTTGCTCAATCTCAGCCATCTTAGCTTCATTTTTTTCTACCTTAGCTGCCTGCAATTCACTGAGCAAGCTGGTTTTATTCACATTGTAGCTGTCCGTTTCCAAACGTTTGATCTTGTCAACCAATTCTTGATATTTTTTATCAACTTCTGTCAGCTCTTCCGTTTTCGCTTTCTCGTCAACATGGATGTAGTGCTTATCAAATTGATCCAGGCTTGCCAAATATCCCTCAGTTGAGTTGCTTGGTAATTGCTTCATGGTTTCTACAAAATTACCGAGGGCTAGCTCGATTCGACGCTGCATGAGCAAGTCTTTAGCATAAATGGTTCGGCTAGCTGCCAAGAGGGCATCCACCTTTTCAAGAACAGCCTTTTCATCATAGCCTCCTGCTTGATAAGCTGATTGTAAGGCTGGAATTTTATTCTTCAAGCCCAGATTCAATCCTTTGGATTGGACACGGATGTAGTGGTTGTGATCGCCATGCGGAATGACAAACTGACCATTTTCCACCTGAATACTGTACGGAGACAGACCTGAACGCAGGGCTGTTGTATAAAGCTCGTTTAGGAAGTCCAGCTCTGGATTTCCAGTTTCTAGAGGAATCCGAACGTGCTCTTTTCGAACAGCGTATGGATGGATATGTGTCGGATCGTAGTCTTGATCTGGATTATTAAAGACAAAGAAGCCTTTTGAAATCTTAATCGCTTCACGCGGTACGCCATAAGTCTTGGAAATATAAGCGATTTTCTCTTCGTCACTTGCGTCACGAGAAAAACGGTCATATTCTGTGCTGACTTGACTGGACTGACTTGAATCTTTGTGCTTAGCCAGATTGGCTTCTGCTGCTGCAATCTGATCTTTGGTCAAATCTTTTTTGAAGAAATAATGTGCATGGCCGCCGTGTTGGACAACGTATCCTTCCTCATCTTTTGAGATGACATGCTCAGCATGGAAACCATGATCGTGCTCATCTTTATCAGCTGGTTTGGCTGGTTGACTTGGATTTGCTGGTTGGCTAGGCTGGCTTGGTGTACTTGCAGCAGCCTTAGGATAAGTCTTCTGACCAGTAACAGGAATGTTCCGAGCTATTTCTTCTTCTAGGGCAGACAGTTTGCTGTAAGGGATAAAGTGATAGTGATTTCCATGTGGAATGGCCACTCCTTCTGCAGTCCGTCTAACGATTTTGCTTGGATCAAAGACAAGACCATCTTTTTCAGCATAGCGTTTTTCTTTTGGTGTATGGTAGAGCTTCTCAAGTAAGGTTTGGTAACTTGATGGTGCATCTTCTGCTTTTTCAGCTGGTTTAGCTCCGTGCCCAGCATCTGATTGGGCAGGTTTGGACGGTTGAGCTGGCTTAGCAGTCTGTCCCTTATCAGCTTGATACGCTGGCTTAGTCGCAGTTCCTGCATGTTGATTTTCCGATGCTTTAGCTGTAGGAGCAGAAGCTTCTCCCCCTGTAGTAGGATTTTCAGCTGGACTAGCTGCTTGCTTGCCTCGCTGCAAGGAATCCCAGTAGGCTTGGGCAGCCGCTAATTCACCTGGCGACAGATCACTTTTAGGAATATAATGTATATGACCGCCATGTGGCACAAGGAATCCATCTCCTGTATCCGAAATCACATCAGATGGACTGAAAACATAGCCGTCATCTGTTGTATAGGCGCCATTGCTCCGACTCGATGCAGTGCCTTCTGCTTGATAGGTTCTCTTTCCTGCAGCATAAGCGGCACTTGGACGACTGAAGTCTTGTGTTTTTCTGCTAACAGTTTGACCCGATTTAGCTTCAGAACTGCCTTCGCCTTCTTCCTTGCTAGGATGAATTTGTCTTTGCCGTGCGATTTCATCAACTGAACGGACATTGCTGGTTTCTTTAGCATTGGTCAGATATAGGTAATATTTGCCTGCAACCTTGATAATATAGCCATCTTTCACTTGGTTGACAATATCTGATTCTTGCAATTGATAATTTGGGTCCCGCATGATCAACTCTTCACTCAGAATTGCATCAAAGGGAACCTTGCCATTATAGTAATGATAGTGATCACCATGTGAAGTCACATAGCCTTGGTCCGTAATCTTGACAACAATCTGCTCAGCAGTAATGCCTTCTTTGGCCTGAATCTGCTCAGGTGTCAATTTCTCCGCTTTTTGAGATTTATTGTCCTGCTTCTTTGCAGATTTCTTTTCTACATAGGCCACTCGATTTGTTGCTTGTTCTTGTGGCTTATCTGCTTGATACTGCATGATCGCATAACCGCACACACCAAGTGTAGCTAGTGCCGCAACTGAACTAATAATATATTTCTTTTTCATACATCACCTCAATGTTTTAATTCTTTGGCTAAAATTTCTAAATTATCTTCTAAATTTTCAAGATAGGTCTTGTCATTTTCAGGATCTGCTTCGAGAGGATTCAGCACCTTTAAGTTGACTCCTGTCGCCTTCTTCAAGGTTTCAGCCAGCTTAGAAGAAGCATTGCTCTCAACAAAAATCGTCTTGACTTTATAGGTCTTGATAAAATCTTGTATCTCCGTCAACTGCCTTGGACTAGGTTCTTGGTCTGGCGAAATGCCTGAAATCCCTAATTGCTTGAGACCGAAACGCTTGGCTAGATAAGAAAAGGCCGTATGCTGGGTCACGAAAGTTTTTTCATCTAGTCCGCTAAATACTCCTTTATATTTTTCGCTCAGGGCCTTTGCCTTCTCTGCAAATTTTTGAGCATTTTTTTGATAGGTTTCCGCATTTTTACTATCTAGCTTGGACAATTCTTGAGCGATGAGTTGCGCCTCTTCTGCCACTTTTTCAGGATCTAGCCAAGTATGTGGATCATAGAGGGTCTTTTCATCAATCCCTTCCTCAGCGGATACTTCTTCTAGGCCGGCCACCTTGTCCAACTGCATCCCGTTGCTAGCTTCTACGACCGCTACCTTGGACTTTTGTAAACTAGGATCCAAACTACCAGCCCAAGACTCCAAAGTCCGCGAATGATACACAAAGACATCCGCTTCATAAATAGCCGCTACATCGCTGGCTGACGGCTCAAATTCATGAATCCCTGCACCCGACTGAATCATCCGTACATCATTTAAGTCTCCAGAAACTTCTCTGACCATCGAATAAATCGGGTAAAAACTCGTGACAATATTGAGCCCGCGTTTGCTACCAGCACCGCTTGCTTCCTTTTTGCTACAAGCAGCAAGGCCAAGCCCCAGCAAGACTAGACTTAAAGCTATCAAAACTTTTTTGATTTTCATTTTAACTCCTTAACCAGTTTAGCAATCATTCAAAGAAAGAACTATTTTCAAAACATTCTTTCCAAAGAATTGCTTAAAAAAATAGCTTCTTTTGTTAACTGGTTTATTAACTAGTTAAGATAATACTCCTTTTTATTTTTTCTGTCAAGAAGGAAGTTTGAATTTTTTCAAAAATTTTCCAGCTCTTCATACAAATTAAGAAAGCCACAAACGTGGCTTTGAGAAATCAATATCTAAATTTTGCTACTTGATAGAAAGGACTAGTGTTCACTATCCCTACTATTGGCCCGAATTTCTTCCAACATTTTAGCTTCTTCGGCTGTACATTCATAGTTTTCCAGCAAGTCGGGACGACGCTCATAGGTTTTTTTCAGACTTTCATAAAGACGCCACTTGCGGATATTTTCGTGGTGGCCACTCATGAGAACTTCCGGAACAACCATGCCCCGATAGTCATAAGGACGAGTGTACTGAGGATACTCCAAGAGTCCAGATGAAAAGCTGTCATCTGTATGACTGACTTCCTTGCCAATAACCTCTGGAATCAGGCGAACTGTCGCATCAATCATGGTCATAGCCGCCAATTCTCCTCCGGTCAGGACATAGTCACCCAGCGAAATCTCGTCCGTCACCAAGGTCTTGATCCGCTCATCATACCCCTCATAGTGACCACAGATGAAGATTAATTCCTCTTCCTGAGCCAGCTCCTCAGCATAGGCTTGGTCGAAGGTACGTCCGGCAGGATCCAGCAAAATCACGCGCGGCTGCTTCTTTTCAATGGCATCATAGGCATCAAAAATAGGCTGAGCCCGCAGCAGCATACCCTGACCGCCACCATAAGGCTCATCATCCACATGCCGAGATTTTTCCGCATTTTCTCGAAAATTATGGTAGTTGATTTCCAAGAGGCCTTTTTCTCTAGCCTTGCCCACAATCGAGTGCTCCAAGGGCGCAAACATCTCCGGAAAGAGGGTCAAAATATCAATCTTCATCGTCCAGTCCTTCCGGTATCTCTACATCAACCCGACCTTGCTCGATGTCAATTCCTAGCACCACTGGAGGAATATAAGGCAGCAGCAAATCACGCTTACCTTTACGTTTGACTACCCAGACATCATTGGCTCCTGGCTGGAGAATCTCCTTAATCGTACCTAGCAGAACATCATTTTCATAAACTTCAAGACCGATAATCTCATGGTAGTAAAACTCCCCATCTTCCAAATCAGCCAAGTCTTCTTCGGCTACTTTCAGACTATAGTCACGAAATTTCTCGATGTCATTGATATGGTACATGCCCTTAAACTTGATGATATCAAAGTTCTTGGCCTTGCGGTGGCTGGCAATCTCCACATCCATGACAAACTGATCCTTCTTATCGAAAAGGGCCAGTTTATTGCCTTTTTTAAAACGCTCCTCCGCAAAATCTGTCACTGATAAAACCCGCATTTCGCCTTGTAAACCTTGAGTATTGACGATTTTCCCAACATTAAAATAATTCATTTTTACTCCAGTTAATCTTTTTACTATTCGTTTTATTGTATCATTTTGCTGGCTTTTTCTCAAGATAGACAGCTAGCTCAGACAGCAGAAAAGCCTATAAGTCAATGCCTTTTTCTCTGAGATTTTGCAGGCATTCCTCATAGTAAGCCGTATCATGCTCGGGGTAAATAGGGCTCGCCACAGCCATTTCTTCCAGATGCACATAAGCCGAACAAGTCTTGCCACGATAGTCCCGCTCCAGCCACTCTGGGGACACACGATAACCTCGCTTGCTCATCTCCTCCATAATCAGCTCATGGTAGCGGTAAAGCAAGTAAGGAGAGTGAGTAAAAACATAGTCAACGGTCGCATGTTTCTTACCCCAGCCATTGCCACGAAGGGCGCAGCATTCCCGATGCTGGCCAAGTAGTTGCGGACGGGGAAGCTTGGGAATCAGTGCTTGATGCCAAAGTCTCATTCTAACCTCCATATAGTAAAAACAAAGCAATCTTTTATTGTTCCAAATCGCAATTGAGCTCCAGAGAACTTCCTTTTAATAATCGCTGAAACGTCTATGTTTGATTTCAAAGTCGAAATAATTCTCTTCCTGAAGTCGGTGGAAAATATCCCGATAGGCTTCTTCATCAAAAGACTCCCCTCGATAAAGGATTTCAAAGCTAAGATCCTCATATTCCAGAAAGGCATTGGCTGACCGGAAGCCCTTGCTTTGATAGAAATCCCAGCGAGCTTGACGCTGCTCAAGATTGTCACAAGGCTCGTCTAAACGCTCGATTTCTAAAATCATGGTTCTCTGATAGAAATTGACCAGCTTTTCAATGATTTCACCGCCATAGCCATGGCTGCGCAGATGCGGCATAATCGCAAAGAAACTAACATAAAAGGCTTGCGCGTTGGAGATGGCAAAGGCAAAACCAACAAACTCCTTTTCATGATAAAAGGCGAAAAAATTAGCATCTTCCTGTTCCTCATATCGTAAAAATTCACTGAGCGGTATCCTTTCCTCTTCTGGGAAAGCTTCATTATTCAAGGCTTCTACCTTATCCAAATCTGGAAAATCTGCTGTAATGATCTGGCTGGTTAAGCTCATAAAATCACTCCTTTTCTAGTGATAGTATAACAAATTTTACAAAAGGGTTCAAAAAAGAGCCCTGAAAGAGCTCTTATGTATTTATTTTTCTGAAATGATAGTAAGGTGCCGAGTTCCTAAGAACTACTGATAGTTGGTCCCGATTGGACTCCCAGCCGCTACTTCACTATTTCACGTAATTTATCCAAATGCTGATTATCTGTCACAGCCATAATGCTGACTCCTGCTGGCCAGACAAAGTCTGGAGTAAACTGACTTTCCAAAGGCTGATTTTTTGTCAGACGATAGCCGATAATATTGAGATGATACAACCTACGAGCGTCTACATCACGAACTGTTTTCCCGACCCAGCTAGCAGGCAGCTCAAACTCAGCCACGACTACATCGTCATCCAACTGGAAAACCTCAATCGAATGGTTAAAGAGAATGGTCTTGGCCAATGAAATACCAGCCTCCACTTCAGGCAGAATAACCAGATCAGCTCCCACCTTTTCCAGTACCTGCTGGGTCACTTCATCCTTGACCTTGGCAATGACATTTTTAACGCCCAATGCCTTACAGTGCATGACCGCTAAGACACTGGATTCCAGACTTTCTCCAGTCGCCACGACGACCGTATCACAGGAACCAACGTCTGCCGCCTCCAAAAGCTCCATATCAGTAATGTCCCCGATTACACCGACGGCAATCATGTCTTCATACTGATTGATTGTCTCTTCGTGATTATCAATGGCAATGATTTCTACATCCTGAGAAATCAAGGCCTCAATGATACTCTGTCCAAAAATCCCCAAGCCGAGGATTCCAACTGTTTGTTTTGCCATTTCTTTTCTCCTATCCAATCATAATGTCCGCCTTGCTGTAGTGCAAGGTAGTAGCCTTCTTCGGTTGGTAATGGTTAAGACTGACCATAAGCGTTAGCGGCCCCACCCGTCCAATAAACATCAGCAACATAATCACAATCATACCAGCTGTATTGAGGCTAGTAGTGATATTGGCCGTGACACCAACTGTAGCCAATGCCGACACAGTCTCAAATATCAGGTAAATAAAACGATGACTGCTATCTGTCACTAGCCCAAGAGCCAAAAGACCAAGCAGAAATGTCAACTGAAAAATCACTGTCACACCAAAAGCCTTCTGCACCAGCTGAGGAGCCAGTGTTCTCCGACCGATATTAGTATGTGGCAAGCCCAAAATTTCCTTACGGGCGAACAGGAAAAGAACTAAGAAGGTCGTAATTTTTAGACCACCCGCTGTACCACCCGGAGCTCCTCCTAGAAACATCTGGAGCAAATAGATAAACAGGGTTACTGGACGAGCAGCTGTATAATCGATAGAAGCAAAGCCAGCTGTCCTCATGCTGACTGTCTGGAAAAAGCTGACCAGTAGCTTATCGCCAAAGGAAAGATTGCCAATTGTTCCAGGATTATTATACTCCGTCCAGAGACTCGTGACCGTCCCAAAAACGAGGAGACCAGCAGTCAGAAGCAAGACTACCTTAGTATGAAAGTGTAGCCCCTTCTGTTTTCCTCCCAATTTAGTTGCCAAGTCAAACCAGACCATAAAACCAAGTCCGCCAGTAATGATGAGGAGAGCCAAGGTGATATTGACCAAAACATCTGTCTGCAAGCCTAGTAGACTATCATTGCCAAAATTATCAAATCCTGCATTACAAAATGCAGAAACGGCTAAAAAGATAGAATTAAAAATCCCTTTTCCCAAGCCAAACTTAGGAATGAAGCGAATCATGAGAAGGAGAGCGCCCAGTCCTTCGATAGTAAAAGTCGTGATAAAAATCGAACGGACAAATTGACCCAAGGTACGATTGTGACCATAACTAAAACTATCTCGCAGAATGCGGCGATCCTTGAGGCTGAGCTTTTTCCGACTTTCCATGGTGAAAAATCCGATAAAGGTCAGGATTCCCAAACCACCAATCTGAATCAGCAGCATGCAAAGGAGCTGCCCCCAGACATTGTATGTATCTGCAACCGATCGTGTAAAAAGCCCTGTCACACAGACCATGGAGACCGCTGTAAAAAGATGATCCAGATAGCCCGCTTGGGAACTTGCCGTCTGCACCCAAGGCAGACTGAGTAGCAAGGAGCCACAGAATATCACCAGAAGAAAAGACAAGATAATCTTTTGCGCTGGTGACAAGCGTGAAAATAAATGCTTCATAAAGTTTCCTTTCCTGATCTAATAAATGCAGAGGCTAGCTCTATCTGCCCTCCTCTTTCCTTGATAGCCAGCTGTAAATCATCTGGACTCTGCAAGTTTCTGACTTTGATGGCATAATCCGCTGCGACAATAGCATGTCCCCGCATATGGGCTGTTGCGACTGCCTGGGCAAAGACACGCGCAGCATATTTACCGATTTGTGATTGAGCCTGCTGAGACAGTTTGTTAGCTAAGAAACCAGCCTTTCTTAGTTCATAGGCAGATGCCCTCCCATCAAGCCGAGTCTGAAAAACCTCTCTTACATGAGTCAAAATCTTCTGCTTTTCAATCTCATCTTCCGCATCAATCAGAGCTATAAAGCTTGACGCCATTTTCATAGCCCATCGAGCCAGTTGCCCCTGAGGAAGTTCCTCCAAAACAAGCTCCAATTCCAATCTCTTCTCACTGTCATCCAGAATTTTTAGCTTATAAGGGCTCGGTAAAATCACTTGATCATTCTCATAAGACTTGCGCTCATGAGCGTTCCAAGCATAATCTTCTGACTTCATATGTCCTCCGATTTCGAATTTATTTAAATTCGAGTGTAGATTTTGTGTTTGTCTTAACTGAGATACTTGCTTCTCGCGGAGCTCGAACTGCATCAAGGAAAATAAGGAACGTAGTTCTCGCGAAGCTCGAACCGCATCAATTTCTCTAACTTCACTTGCGTGCTAGGCACTCAGTTCGCTAAGAGAAATAGAAAAACGGGACACATGGCCCCGCTGCTTCTTATTTCTCATCAATGACGATGCGAACTTTTTTGTACTCGGTTGGGACAGAGTAAACAATCGTCCTTATAGCGGAGATAGTACGACCTTTACGACCGATCACACGTCCAACATCGCTTGGATCAAGATCAAGATGATACTCTAAAAACTCAGGTGTATCTTCAATCTTGATAGTTAAGGCATCTGGCTGTGAAATCAAAGGTTTCACTATCGCAATAATGAGATTTTCAATCGTGTCCATATATCAACCTGCACTTCTATTATTTAGAGTATTTTGAATCGTGGAATTTCTTCAAAACACCAGCTTTTGAAAGGATGTTGCGAACTGTATCTGAAGGTTGAGCTCCATCAGCCAACCATGCAAGAACGCGATCTTCTTTCAAAGTCACTTGGTTTTCTTCAACAAGTGGGTTGTAAGTTCCAACTGTTTCGATGAAACGTCCGTCACGTGGTGAACGTGAGTCTGCAACGTTGATACGGTAGAAAGGTTTTTTCTTAGAACCCATACGAGTCAAACGGATTTTTACTGCCATTTTTAAAATTTCTCTCTTTTCTTATTTTTTATTTCGGTGAAATAGCTGAGCTATTTGGCACATGTTCTATTATAGCAGATTAAAAACGGCTGTCAAGTTTTTTTCTTGACAGACTTAAAAATTTTTTCAAAGCAGCAATTTTTTAATTTCTTCATAGGAGGATACCGTATAAGTCGGCTGCGCACTGCTAGTGTTAATCAGCTTTTTGGGATTGTACCAGAGAGAGTCTAGTCCAGCATTATTAGCGCCAGCAATATCTGCTGTCAAGGAATCTCCAATCATCAAAGTCTGAGACAGGTCAAAATCGGGTATCTGCTCTGCTATTTTTTCATAAAACAAAGCTTCCGGCTTCTGAGTCCTCATCTGCTCCGAAATGAAAACATGATTAAAATAGGGCGCAATATCGGAATGAGCTATACGGCCGGTCTGAATAGCCGTGATGCCATTGGTCGCCCCGTAAATCTCATAGTCAGCTGCTGTCAGACTGTCCAAAAGCTCGCTAGCACCAGCGTAAGTTTGTCCTTGCTAAGCAATATGCTGCTGATAGAGAATGGCCAGCTCGGCTCCGTCCTTCTCAATGCCAAAATGAGCAAAAAGACGAGAAAAGCGAGTATTGACCAGCTCTGGCTTGGAGATTTTCCCCTGCTCCAGATCCCGCCAAAGCCCCTTATTCATGGGAATATAATAATCTTTGTAGGTCTGAATCTCCGTCACGCCCTGCTCCTCCAAAAAGTGAGTCAGGGCAATGTATTCTGCCGTATCAAAATCCAGTAAGGTATGGTCAAGGTCGAAAAGTAGAAATTTGTATGACAAGGTTGGAATCCTTTCTATAACTGTAGTAGGTTTATTATATCATACTGTACCTAGCAGTCCAATAACCAAAGTAACCTCTAAGCTCAACTAAAAAAGTAACCTCAAAGGCGCTTTTTAGGCTCTAATTAAACCAATCAAATACCAACCTTTGGATTTTTTAACTTTGGCAACTTTAAGAAATGAATCTTTCTCACTCTGAACATAAAAAAGGAGAGGACGTCAATTATCCTCTACAGATTTTAAAATTTCATTAATCCACTACAGTTGACAAAGATATCTAACTTTTGGGATTTAGGTCATCTTTTGGAAAGTCTCTATTATAATAAATTGCGAATTTTTTCTTTTATAAATGCGTTAAGAGAATAGTGTTTATCAAGATATTCTAGGAGTGCCTGAGCAGATTCAGAGATTCGTTCGTAACCTTGCAAAAAGTAGGGTAATTGTTTGGCCTCATTTGGATAACCTTTTTCAAATCGTCTGTTGCTGTTAAAAATATCTATAAAATCAGATTTAGAAGTTTTTTCCAAATTGATTAATTCAGTCCAAAGCTTGACGGATCTGTTTTGGATGAAATCATAAGCAGCTAATTTTTCGCCTCGTTGATAGCGACCTAGTCCTATATATAGATTGCATAAAATTTCTCCCAACAGCCATTCACGGTCTCTATTTTCTTTTGATGGCAATCTTTGTGGTTGGCAGATTGTTCCATCAAAACCGACCTCCTTCCAGATAATCTTGCCTTCAGCGAAGGGAATGTTTACTAGTTCATGAGCTTCAAAGACAGCAAATTCACAAAAAACATCATCTTCAAATAGAACTTTATGTCCATCCACTGTATTTTGGTAGTGAAATGCAATTGGTTCTAGCTTACTTAACCAGGTTAGGTCCTGGATATAGGCATGCTTGTAGCCATCTTTTACTATAACAAAGAAGTCCAAATCTGAGTACTGATCCAATCGTTCTCTTTCTGCTCCGCAAGAACCAAGTGCCAGCAAAGCTAGTGCTTGTCTAGAATCTTTTAGAGACTGACCAATATCATCTAGTCTTTGTAACAGTAATTCTGTTTTATTCATATCGTTACCTCATTATTTCTTGTTTACAGACATTATATAGTTAATGTTTTCGAAAGTCAATTTCATCCAACNCCAGACACATACCAATATAATATGGTGTTTTTCCGGTATTTTTTTGTTATGATAAATTGAATCATTTTACGGAGGTTTTCTCATGTTATCAAGAGTTGAAAAATTTGAAGTAGTCTTTGATTAATTAGAAAGTGGTTCTTATCTTTAAAAAGATTAAATGATTTGGAAAATATTTGAGAAGGAAAAATATATCGACTTAACCATCAATTTGAAAACGGTAAGATCTTCCCTCAAACGATGAAAATATAAATACGACCGCTCGAAGAATGGCTAATTTACCTAATTAGGCATGAAACAATCATTGCAAAATATATTTTTAAAATTACCCATAAAATGATGAGTTGAAGCGAGTTATTCAAAGTCATATGTATTGCTGATATTTAAAAGAGCGATCTGAGACTCAATCTATATATAAAATTAGGACTGCTAAGTAAAGTGCGGACATTATACCACAAGCCACAAAAAAACCAGCCGCTCAAAAATGAACGGCTGATTTCTAATCTATTTCACCACTGGTATCCAGAGTTCCATTTGATAATCTGGAGAGTACATATCACCCTCGGTGTAAACTTCAAAGTCTGGTGCTCCTGAATGGCGATAGCCAGTTTCTGGGAAGAAGACTTCCAAAACATATTTCCAAGCATGGTGGATGCTGGCAGGTATAGCCCCCTTGACTGGTACGATGGCATATTCAGCTGCTGGGATTTCCTTAATAGAAAGGCCTAGGGCTTCTGCTTTCGCTTTATCCGTCACATCATAAGCCGCCATGTAGTTAATGATTTCACCTTCTTTGACATCCGAGCAGATGCCAAAGGATTGGCCACTGCCCAGACTTTCCAGGCTTTCAAAGCTGTGATTGGCATAGAGCTGCTCCCATACAGACGGGCACTGGCTATTGTCAATAGCTTCCAATAGGACGCCTGCCACGGTAAAAGTAGGTTTCTTTTGAATCTTGATATCCATGTTTTTTCCTCCTGTAATCTTTAAGGATAATTGAAGTCTAGGAAAGACCCGATAAGATTTTCCATTTCGAACTTCTGAGGGAGTCGCACCATGGAATTTCTTGAAGGCTGCGCTAAAGGCATCGGCAGACTCATAGCCGTATTTCATCGCTATGTCAATGACTTTCTCAGAGCTTTCCCGCAAGTCCGTCACAGCTTCTGACAGCCTGCGATTGCGTAAATATTCTGCTAATGTCATATCTGCTAGAATAGAAAAGAGCCTGCTAAAGAGAGCATAAGAATAGCCCGATAGCTGCTGGAATTGCTGCAAATCCACTTCTGCGTCCAACTTACTTTCCAGATATTCCATGGTTCGATTGAATTGATGCATCATATTCTTTTTCACCTCACAAAAGATACTAAGGCCATTAAAAGCAAAGTGAAAATAGAAAAATTGACGGAGGGGCTCCTGCTCCGAGAAAATTTCATCTTTTTCACACAACTTTTAGGCCGTGTTCAATTCTAACTATAGTCTAACAGATATAAGATACTTCCGCCCTAGAATTTTTGTACAAGATTTAGAGGGGGATTCTACAACCTATCCCGTAGCTTCTCCACAAAGAGATAAGCCGCTGGACAGGTCAGGGTATTCTTAATCGTCAAATGGTTGATTTGATGGATCTTTTTTCGGTCTGTATGGGGAAACTCACGGCAGGCCTTGGGACGGACATCGTAAATCGAGCAGAGATTGTCTCCACCTAAAAAAGGACAAGGCATAGCCTTGAAGACCTTGTCACCGTCTTCGTCCACCTGCAGAAACTCCTCTTCAAAAGCCGGCAGCTTCATCTTAAAATACTTGGCAATACGGACAATATCGGCTTCCTTAAAGTCTGGTCCAAGCGTCTTACAGCAATTGGCACAGGCTGTACAGTCAATCTCCTCAAAGACCTCATCATGGATTTGCTGGGCAATCTTATCGAGATTTTTTGGTGGCTTTTTCTTGAGACTGGCTAAAAATTTTCGATGCTCTTTCTGCTTTTGCAGGGCTAGTTGGTGGTACTTTTCAAGGTCGATTTCTTGAGTCATAAACTACTTTCTAATCAGTTGATTTTCGTTAGCATTATATCATAAATCTCAAAAAAATGAGACCTACTTTCAGGTAGACCTCATTTACTTTGTATTAAATATTGTTAGTTGGGCCTTTTTCATCAAGGCTCCATGTTTCTTCTATGTATGAGATGACAGAAGCCAGAGTTTTTCGGTCGCCTTCAAAAGAGATCAAATACACTTTGTCATCTTTTTGGAAAACCCAAGAAACCACTAACTGCCCTGATTTCATAATTACATTCAGTTGGAAAGCTTCATTGCCAGAAACAGTGGATTTTGCTCCCCACATTTTTTCTACATCTTTATTATCATTCCAACTATAGGCTAGTCGCTGGGCAATTAACTCAGCATTGAAAGTTTCTCCATCTTGGACATGAGCTTTTTCTCTAGTATAGCCATTCATGGTAACGATATTATAAGCTGAACCATCTGTGTACTGAATACTGTCGCCGCCATCTAGGTCGGTAAACTTTATCCAATTATCAGGAATACTGATATAGCCATAATCATCAGAGCCAACCCGCTGCGTACCAGTAGTCTTTGACGTTTTTTTGTCTCTACTGCTACTACTGCTTGTATCGCTGTCATCTCTCAGGGAAACCCGACTGGAAGAATCAGATGGTTTCCGACTGCTGTAGCTCTTAATAAGGCTACAGGAAGACAGAGAAAGGCCGGCTAAGATAGTCAGGGAGAGCAGAAAGTACTTCTTTTTCATGGTCATTCCTTCCTAAATCTAATAAATTTTACTAATACTAGTTTACCATATTTTTAGGACGAAAGGAAAGAGAGACATTGTCACATCCGATTTCTTTTCCGTTTATAGGACTATGCTTTTTTAGCGGCCTTATTCCACTGGTACCATCCTACCAAACTGTTGATTAAATAGATCAAATATTTCCCTTGAATCTGAAGGCTTTCACCCCACCAGAGGTAGATAGAAAAAATATTGGTCGCTGCCCAGAAAATCCACTGTTCGCGATAAACAGCCGTCATCAAGATTTGCCCTACTCCATTTGTCGCATCTGTGATTGAATCACGATAAGGACGATTAGCCCCCACAGACTGATAAATCAAGCCAAAGACCAACCACCAAAGCATACTGAGCGATAGATACTTTGTCCATCCTTTGGCATCTAGCTTACGAGCAACAAACTCTTGCTTTTCTTTTTTAAACTGACCTTGGTAAATCCACACCAAGAGGCCAATTGGCTGCATGATGGTAAAGTAAAGAGTAGTCAAGACCTCGCCATAGAAGCCTTTCTGCAAAGCCAAAATCAAGTAAATCACAGAATTAATCAAACCAAAGAGGTAATTGCTAGCCCGCCCTTCAGAAACGAAGATCACACAGATAATCCCAGTCAGACTGCAAATCATCCCCGTCCAATCCACGATGCGATGTTCATATATCAGCTCCAGCCAGAGCGGAAAACTCCCTAGAATCAAGAGATAAACCCACTGACCTAGACTGCGATGAGCAAACAAATCGTCCCAGATAAGCTTCAAGGTACCAGAAAAGCCGAGCTTCTTCATACTAGTCACCATTCGTTTATAGCCACCAGACATTTCAGAAAGCGTCAGCTTCATGTTTGCGATTTTCTTTTGGATATAAGTATTCATTCTTTCTCCTTTTGTTTTTTAAGAGCCGTGTCAAATTGACTTACGGATGCAACGCTCTATTATTTTCGAACACGCACAAGATTTGTCTTATACAGTGTTCACATTTCATCATATTCCTATTTCAAAAAATGTCAACTAAAATCCAAAAAATATTTCCTAACGTTCGGATTTCAAGAAAAGACCTACAAATTTTTGTAAGCCTTTTTACTTAGATTTGATAGTAGTCGAACGTTTTTTGATTTGTTACTATATTTTTGTGAAGCATAATTAGCATCTACACTGAAAAAACAAGAGACTTAATAAATAGGCCTCTTGTTTTTTAAACTATTTTTCGCTGACTGCTCCCTTGCCATCAAGGCTCCAAGTATCTTTCATGTTTGTAATGAAATCATCAAGAGTTTCTTCGTCGCCTTCAAAGGATAGTATATAAACTTTGTCATCTTTTTGGAAAACTAATGTATTAGCAAGTTGTCCCGATTTCAGAATGATGTTTATTTGAAAGGCTTCTCTTCCTGAGACAGTACTTTTAGAGCCCCACATCTTCTCAATATTATCTTTTTGGCTCCAATTATAGGCTACATGTTGAGCAATTGTTTCTGCATTGAAAGTCTCACCATCTGCTACTTCAGCTTCTGCCTTAGAAACAGCATTCATGGTAACAATATTATAAGCAGAACCGTCGGTATATTGGATAAGTCCCTCAACCTCTGCATCAAAAAATTTAATCCATTTACTTGGGATATCGATATAACCAAACTCTGGAGAACCAACACGTTTTGTTTCTTGATTGGTTTTGTTCTTGCTTTTTTTAGAAGAAGAATTTGAAGACTTCTTTTTCACTTGTGCACTGGAACTGGTTGAAGAACTAGATTGACCAGGCTTTTGTCCAGAATTGGCACACGATGCAAGAGTAAGTGAAGTTAATACCAGAACTGCTCCAAGCAGATATGATCGTTTCATGATTTTCTCCTTTTAATATATATTACTTAGAGATATAAGACTTTATTCCTCATCCATACTTAGGACGCTGAGGAAGGCCTCTTGTGGGACTTCGACAGATCCGATAGCTTTCATTCGTTTTTTACCGGCTTTTTGTTTTTCTAGAAGTTTGCGCTTCCGAGAAACGTCACCACCATAACACTTGGCAAGTACGTTTTTACGAAGGGCCTTGATATCAGTACGAGCCACGATCTTATGACCAATAGCTGCCTGAATAGGTACCTCAAACTGCTGACGAGGAATGATTTTCTTGAGCTTGTCTACAATCAGCTTACCACGCTCATAGGCGAATTCCTTGTGAACGATAAAGCTAAGAGCATCAACCTTGTCCCCATTGAGGAGAATATCCATCTTCACCAGCTTGGACGAGCGATACTCAGAAATTTCGTAGTCAAAGCTAGCATAGCCACGAGTAGAGGACTTGAGCTTGTCAAAGAAGTCAAAGACAATTTCAGCGAGCGGGATTTGATAGATGACATTGACACGATTGTCATCAATATAGTCCATGGTCACAAAGTCACCGCGCTTACGCTGAGCCAATTCCATCACCGCTCCGACAAATTCCTGCGGCACCATAATCTGCGCCTTGACATAAGGCTCCTCGATGGAATCAATCTTGGTCGGATCCGGAAACTCGCTCGGATTAGAGACATCAATAGCTTCACCATCTGTCAGATTAACCTTATAGATAACAGACGGCGCCGTCATGATCAGATCAATATTAAACTCACGCTCCAAGCGCTCCTGAATGACGTCCATGTGCAGCAAGCCCAAGAAGCCACAACGGAAACCAAATCCTAGTGCTTGCGACGTTTCTGGTTCAAATTGCAGACTGGCATCGTTCAACTGCAATTTTTCAAGGGCTTCACGTAGGTCATTGTATTTATTGGACTCAATCGGGTAGAGACCAGCAAATACCATCGGATTCATCTGCTTATAGCCGTCCAAAGGCTCAGATGCTGGATTGTCCGCCAAAGTTACTGTGTCTCCGACCCGGGTATCCTGTACCGTTTTGATAGAAGCCGCGATATAGCCAACATCCCCTGTCGCTAAGAAATCACGTCCAATAGCCTTAGGTGTGAAGATGCCGACCTCAGTCACATCAAAGGTCTTGCCATTGCTCATGAGCTGAATGGTATCTCCCGGCTTGACCACACCGTCCATCACCCGCACTTGCAGGATTACCCCACGATAAGCATCATAGACTGAGTCAAAAATCAAGGCTTTGAGCGGTGCTTCAACATTTCCAGTCGGAGCTGGAACTTTTTCTACAATCTGCTCTAAAATATCTTCAATTCCGATACCAGCCTTGGCAGAAGCCAAAACGGCTTCGCTAGCATCCAACCCAATCACGTCCTCAATCTCAGCTCGCACCCGCTCTGGATCCGCAGCTGGCAGGTCAATCTTATTGATAACAGGCAGGATTTCCAAGTCATTGTCCAACGCTAGGTAGACATTGGCCAAGGTCTGAGCCTCAATCCCCTGAGCCGCATCCACGACCAAAATAGCCCCTTCACAGGCCGCAAGAGAACGCGATACTTCATAGGTAAAGTCCACATGTCCCGGCGTGTCAATCAAGTGGAAGATATAGGTCTCCCCGTCCTTGGCAGTATAATTGAGTTCGATAGCATTGAGCTTAATGGTGATACCGCGCTCCCGCTCTAAGTCCATGCTGTCTAAAAGTTGGGCCTGCATTTCCCGGCTGGAAACTGTCTCCGTCGCCTCCAAAATTCGGTCAGCCAAGGTTGATTTCCCGTGGTCAATGTGGGCAATGATGGAGAAATTGCGGATCTTCTCCTGACGTTTTTTCAAATCTTCTAACTTCATTTTTCTCTTCCTTTTAGGGTATTCTATTTATTATATCATGATTTGTCGAAAATAAAAACGACTGTAACCAAGACAGTCGACTTAATTTTCCATTTATCTAGAGTCTCATAAATACGAAGACGATTAGTCATGGGCTTTTCTGAGTTTTTCAAGAGTTTCTAGGAAAATAGCTGGCGCTTCAGCCGTAAATTCCATTACTTCGCCAGTCCGAGGATGGGTGAAGCCCAGTGTTCGCGCGTGCAGAAATTGACCATGTCCTTTCAGGGTCTTACGTGGCCCATAGACCTCATCGCCAGCTACTGGATGGCCGATATAAGCCATGTGGACACGGATTTGATGCGTCCGCCCCGTCTCCAGCTGCAGCTCCACCAAGGTATAGTCTCCAAAACGTTCCAAGACTTGGAAACGTGTCAGAGCGGGTTTTCCCTTAGCTGTAACTGCCTGTTTCTTGCGGTCTTTTTCACTACGGCCAATCGGTGCCTCAATCACTCCGCGGTCGTTAGGTAGATTGCCATGTACAATCGCCCAGTATTTACGCAGGGATTTCTTGTTCTTAAGCTCATCTGCAAGTGACAGATGGGCTTGGTCATTCTTGGCAATCATCAAAAGACCAGAAGTATCCTTATCAATCCGATGGACAATCCCTGGGCGCAGTACACCATTGATTCCAGAGAGATCTTTGATGTGGTACATGAGGGCATTGACCAGAGTACCGCTGGTATGCCCAGCTGACGGGTGAACCACCATGCCTTGTGGCTTGTTGACGACGGCTACATCTTCATCCTGATAGACAATTTCTAGCGGAAGATCCTCTGCCACATACTCAACCACCTCTGGCTCAGGTACTTCATAGGAAATGACATCACCCTCTTTGACGGCATACTTGGCTTTTTTTGCCTCTCCATTGACCAAAATCTGACCATTTTTTATCTGTTCATTGGCTAAACCACGGGATAACTCTGTTAGGTCCGCCACTGCCTTATCTAAACGCAGACCTGCGGCTACTGCATCAATTTTCAATTCCATTTGTTTCTTCCTTCAACATCACCAGTAATAAAATTGCTACTCCAACAGTCAGGTACATATCCGCTACGTTAAAAATAGCAAAATTGACAAAATCTAGCTGGAACATATCCACTACAAATCCTTGCTGAATCCGGTCAATGAAATTGCCCAAACCACCAGCAATAATTAGAATGAGTCCCGTCAGCATCCACTTGGAAGCTTGGATATTTTTAATCAAATACCAAACAGCAACTCCAATCACGATACAAGTTATCAGAGCGAAAAACCACTGCTGATTTTCCAAGATAGAAAAGGCTGCACCAGTATTTCGCAGATAGGTCAAACTGACAATCTTAGGAATAAACTTCCTGACCTGCCCCAAAGAAAAATTGGAAACAATATAACACTTGACTGCCTGATCAAGAGCAATCAAAAGAATAACTAAAAAAGGAATCGCAATTTTACGTTTCATACTTCTCTTTTCTGTGCAAAATATTCTTTCATAACAGCTACAAAAGCTTCGCCGACCTGACTCAACTCTACATCTTCCCTCTTGACATAAACCATGTGATTGTCCAAATTGTCTCGGAGTTTGATGACAGTGATTCCATTTACACTGTTACTATCCAAAAAGCCAGATCCAGTCGCATAAGCATCCGTCCGCTCCAAAATCCCATTCAGCGTAGCTCGATCCGTCACATTAAACATCTGGGAGCTGGCACTGGTATCGACAAAATTCTCGGAATAATAGAGGTACTCATCCTTTTCCTGTGTGAAGCGAACAGTTGGCAAGGTAGCTAAATCTTCCATGACCAGTTCCTCCTTTTGAGTCAGAGGATGGTCTTCCCGCAGATAAATGTGGGTCTGGAAAGGAATTAGCTCAATGACCTCCAAGCCGAGCTTCTCCACCCGCTGCATAATGCCCTTGCTATTCTGATTATTGAGATAAATAATCCCAATCTCACTGTGGCCTTGGGCTACTTCGTCCAAAATCTGCACGGTCGTTGATTCAAAAATCCGGAAATTCTTATATTCTGGATACTTTTGCGAAAACTCCGTAATCAAAGGCGGCAAAAAGTCATAGTGCTGGCTGGCAATGGAAAATTCATCCTTTTCCTCTTCAGGATTGGCATACTGATTTTGAAAGACATCAAATCCTTTGACCAATTCTTGAGCTCTCTCGTAAAATTCCATCCCCCGTCGGGTCAAAAAAGTTCCGCTACTGGTTCGACGAAAAACTTTAAATCCCAGCTCCTTTTCCAAATCTCGCACCGCGATAGATAGACTGGGCTGGCTGACATACATCTTTTCTGCTGCTTCGCGGAAAGTTCCGCTGTTGGCAATAGCCACTACATAACGCAATTGTTGAATATTCATATCTTTTTCCTTTTATAAATACTCCTAATTATACCACAAAATCAACCTTCCTCAAAGGCAGGCAGCTACTTTCCTCTTAGAAATACATCTCTGAAATCTGCATCATTTTCCAAAAATGTCCTTTGCATATAAGAAGGTGACATAAAGTACGACAAACAAGGCTATTAAGACCTCAAAAGCAAGCAAAATTTGCCCTGCTAGACCGAAATTTAGTATATTTAAAGACTGCTTCAAGGCTACAGCCGAAATAACCAAGGGGAAGGTAAAGGCCGAAAATCCTGCTGAAAAAGGACGATTGATCAAACGAGGCAGTTGCCACAAAATAAAGGCATAAAAGCATTGACCTGAAATCAAGAGAAAGCTCAACAAGACAGGATTCGGCTGAGAAAAAGTAGCTACATAAGCCGCCGTCATCAAGGAAATAGGCGCACAAATCGTTGTCGTATTCGGGCGAACATTCTCTACTAAGCCAATTTTATAAGTCTTATAAAGGACGATTGGCAAGACCAAAATAGTCGCTAAAAGCCCGTACCAAAAGACCAGCTGGCCCAAAGCTAACTGCTGGGGAACTGAAATGGTCAGAGGAGCGACACCAATCCCGACAAATAAGACCGTCCAAGCGGGAAAGACATTCTCCCACTTGAAAGGAAATACAAAAGCTAGAATATAGTAGACCATCAAGAAAACCAGCCCGCTGAAGCTCAGCCACCACAGCACTTGTGCACTAATGCGGGCAAAATTTCCCAAAAAAGTCCAGCTCGTTAAATAAGTCGAAGCCACCATTCCCTGCATGAAAAAAGTCGGGAAGACCGAGGCTACTAGCGCTTGACCTAGTTGCTCTTTGACTTGCTTGGCATGCGTCAGCATTCCCATCACTAGATGGAGGAAAAACAAGAGTGCCAGACTTGCTAAAAGATAACGTAAGAGCTGACTAACATCACCGACTAAATTTCCCAAGGCTAGTAGGCCTAGTACCAAGCCCGCCTGAACTAAGAATGGCTCTTTTCTCTTTATCATAAACAGATCTCCTGACCTCCATAGCCCTTTACTCTGAAGGTTAATCTTTTTATTTTCTCTTTAAATAAACTGTTTCCGATTTTCGTTTAAAGCCCAATCTTTCATACAGCCTTAGGGCACCTGTATTTTGAGCTTCTACTACGATTTGACAGACTTGTCCATTTCGGCCAGAAAGGTCATTCAGGATAGACCTGACTAAGTGACTCCCTAAGCCCTGTCCCTGAAAGGCCTGATCCACAGCTAAGGCGAACAGATGATTACTTCCAAAACTTGTATCCACTGAGCAAGACGCCACAATCTGACCATCTTTTTTCAGTACATAGAGTAGGCTATCTGGGCTCTCCAGTGCTTGACTGGCATAGTGAAGCGCAGTCTCCATCGGCATTTCAAAAACCTGCGACTGAAAAGCTGCAATCTCCGCAACCATTTCTTTTTTCCCAAGTAAAACTTCCACGCCTTCTTTGTCTTCTTCAGGTAAAGTTCCTGCAGCCTGCTCCAGCCAGATTTCCGTTTCTTTCAAATCATAGTCAAACTTCTCAGCAAAGGTCGGATGGTCTGTTAAAAACTTGACTTCACTGATGTATTCAATTTGGGATAAATCGTATTTCTCTGCAATTTTGGAAAATTCCTGCAAAAGAGCGCTCGCTATACCCTGTCTGCGATAGTCGGGCAAGACATAGACAGATACCTCTGCTTGCCTCGGCTCATCCGCATATACCGATAAAAAACCAACCGTTTGATGATCTAGATTGGCCAGAAAAAATGCTGGCATATCCCCATCAAAATTATAGGCGTTGTCCAGATAAGGAAGACGATAAGTCCCATCTGCAACGTGACAGCTTTGAACCAGCTCAAAAAGCTGATCTTTGATTTCCTGACTAGGCTTGCTATAAATCTGTATTTCCATCATTCTCCCTCATAAACCTGTATCCATAACGAAAGTACCACGTACTGTCCTACTCCAACTCACTCAGATACTCATAGCGCTCATACTTTCCAAGAAGCTGCTCATTCTTGTCATCCAGCTCCTTCTGGAGTTCCGAAAGCTTAGTAAAGTCTGAGCCGTTCTGCTCCATCTCCGTCTCAATGGCGGCGATGCGTGCTTCCAGCTTCTCGATATCCGCCTCGATGGTCTCCCACTCTTGCTTTTCAAAGTAGCTCATCCGCTTCTTCTGCTCCCGCGCCTTGACGGACTTTTCCTTTTCTTTCTTTTGGGAAATAGCTGCGCTGGATTGTCTAAATGCCTTTTCATCCAGATAGTCCGTATAGTTGCCAAAGAACTCTCTGACCTGTCCATCCTCAAAAGCTAAAATCTTGCTGGCTACCTTATCGAGGAAATACCGATCGTGGCTAACTGTAATTACTGGCCCTGCAAAGCCCTGCAGGAAATTTTCTAGAACTGTCAAGGTTGCAATATCCAAATCATTGGTCGGCTCGTCCAGAAGCAGGACATTGGGCTTTTCTAGTAAAAGCTTGAGCAGATAAAGCCGCTTCTTCTCTCCGCCAGACAATTTCTCAATCAAAGTGCCGTGGCTTGAGCGAAGAAAGAGAAACTGCTCCAAGAGCTCAGCAATAGAGGTTGTGCCGCTCCCTGTCTTAACTTCTTCTGCCACTTCCTGCAAGTAATTGATGACCCGCTTGGACTCATCCAGACCTTCAATACGCTGAGAAAAATAAGCCACTCGAACTGTCTCACCAATTATAACCTGACCAGACTGAGGCTGCAACTGACCAGCAATTAGATTGAGCAAAGTAGACTTGCCCACTCCATTATCTCCGACAATGCCCAGTCGATCTTTATTTTGCAGCAAGAGATTGAAATGCGACAAAATCTGCTTGTCTCCGTATGCAAAATCCACATCTCTAAACTCAATGACCTTCTTCCCAATACGACTGGTTTCAAAGTTCATCTCTAAGTCCGTCTGATTGGTCTGACCAGCCAAATCACTTTTAAGGTCATGGAAACGATTGATACGTGCCTGCTGCTTGGTCGCCCGCGCTTGAGGCTGACGGCGCATCCAAGACAGTTCCTGCTTGTATAGCTGCTGTTTCTTGTGTAGCAGGGCAGCATCGCGCTCATCCTGCTCAGCCTTGAGCCGAACATAGTCCTGATAATTGCCCTGATACTCAATCAAGCTCCCGCCGTCTAATTCAAAAATCCGCGTGGAAATATTATCCAAAAAATAGCGGTCGTGAGTGATAAAGAGGACGGTCTTCTTTGAATTTTTCAGGAAATTTGTCAGCCATTCAATCGTATCAATGTCCAGATGGTTGGTCGGCTCATCCAACAACAGCAAGTCCGCTTCTGAAAGTAGGACCTGCGCCAACTGAACCCGCCGGCGTAGACCACCAGAAAGCTGGCTGATTTTTGCTGCCAAATCTGAGATACTGAGCTTGGATAGGACGGTTTTTACCTGACTCTCAATCTCCCAAGCATGCAGTGAATCCATTTCTGCCATGACCTTGTCCAGACGAGCTTGTTTAGATTCATCATAAGCTGCCATAAGCAGTTCATATTCTCGAATGAGCTGCATTTCTCGCAAATCACTGGACAAAACAGTATCCAAGACTGTCTTCGCTTCATCGAAGTCTGGTTCCTGAGTCAAGTAAGAGATTTTATAATCAGATTTTGCTGAAAAGGGATATACATCACCATCAAAGCCTGATTTGCCAGACAAGACATCCAAAAGAGTGGTTTTTCCTGTCCCATTGACCCCAATCAGTCCAATCCGATCCAAGTCGTGAATGATAAAAGAAATCTCTTGAAAGACTGTCTTATCCCCGACAGACTTACTCAGCTTTTCAACGATAAAGTCACTCATCCAACTTGCTCCTTAATAAAGTTCATAATCTCTTCCTTGCTATTTGCCAATTCTCCGTCGACAATGGCCAATTCAATTTTAGTCAGGATTTGTCCCAATTCTGGCCCGGGTTTAAAGCCATAATCTCGGATCAAATGACTGCCCGTCACCACAATCTCATGTTTGTCATGAATGATCAGAGCAGCATGTGTTGCCTCAATAACCTCAAACTCAACCGGTAAGCCTGCTGCCTGTCTCAAACTTTCTGCCTGCAGAATCAAATCCAAATCATACTGATAACAATCACGCTTAGAAAGGCTCCGTTCCTGCCGAATCTCATAAACAGCTACCAGCTGATTCACTCGCTTTTGAAAGTCATTGGACGTCTTCCAATGTTTCAAAAACTTACGAACATCTTTTACCTTCAAAGCCAGCAAAAGCGCAGCCCAAGCCTGCTCGGAACTAGAAAATTGAAAATCTCCTGCTAGACGGTCTAATAATTCCTGCAAAGCTTCTGCTGAATGTTTCATATCAGGAAGAAAGTCGTAGGCAGCAGCTTTAATCAGACTCTCCAAGCCTTTCCGCCAGAAAGGTGCCATCAGGAGTTTGTCAAACTCGATAAAAATCCGTTCTACCGATATTTTCTCTAGAAGCGGCGCGCAATCTGCCATAGCCTGAAAGGTCAAGTCTTCCAAATCAAAGTCTAAACCAGCCTGAAAACGAAAGCCTCGCATGATGCGGAGAGCATCTTCATTGAAACGCTCTGCAGCTACTCCCACTGCCCGCAGAGTGCGATTTTTCATATCTGCCAAACCGTTAAAGAGGTCTACAATCTCCCCCTCTTGGTTTAAGGCAAGGGCATTGATTGTAAAGTCCCTGCGCTTCAGATCTTCTTCCAAAGAGCGCACAAAAGAGACCTGACTAGGCCTGCGGTAGTCCACATAGACATCCTCTGTCCGAAAGGTCGTTATCTCGTATTCCCCCTGGCCTTCCAAGACCAGAACCGTTCCATGCTCAATCCCAACATCGACAGTCCGAGGAAAGATGGTTTTGATTTCCTCGGGATAGGCCGAGCTGGCAATATCCACATCGTGAATCGGCCGATTCAACAGAGCATCTCGTACAGAACCGCCGACAAAATACGCCTCAAAACCAGCCTCTTTAATCTTCTCTAATACTGGCAAAGCCTCCTGAAACTCAGAAGGCATCTTCTCTAATCTCATAGTAAATGTTCCAATCCATAGACCAACTCAGAGCGCTTCACTACCTCTTTGATACCCAGATTTACCCCAGTCATAAAGGAAACCCGGTCATAGGAGTCATGCCGCAAAGTCAGCCCTTCTCCTTGACTACCAAAGATAACTTCCTGATGAGCGACCAAGCCAGGCAAACGCACTGAGTGAATCCGCATGCCGTCAAAGGCAGCTCCACGGGCGCCAGCTAACGATTCTTCTTCATCAGCCGCTCCCTGCTGCTTACTCGTCCGAACGTGACTAATTAATTCAGCTGTTTTGATAGCCGTACCGCTCGGTGCATCTTTCTTGTTGTCATGATGCAGTTCGATAATCTCCACATCTGGAAAATACTTGGCTGCTTGGGCCGCAAACTGCATAAGCAAAACAGCTCCCAGAGCAAAATTCGGGGCAATCAAACCGCCCAGACGCTTTTGACGCGATAGTTCAGTCAATTCTTCAATCTGCTCAGGCGTGAAACCAGTCGTTCCGACCACTGGAGCAAACCCATTCTCGAGAGCGAAGCGAGTATTATCATAAGCCACTTTGGGAGTCGTAAAGTCAATCCAGACATCCGCCTGAAGACCAGCTAGTTCTTCTTTAGCATTGAAAACTGGAACTCCTGCTACTTCCTTTTCATCTGTAAAGGGATCTAGTAGACCGGCCAATACCAACTCAGGATCTTCTGTTACCATTTTATAGGCTGCTTGTCCCATCTTTCCCTTGAAACCAGCAATAATGACTTTTATACTCATCTAGAACCTCTCTCTATTCTTGACTAACCGCTCTGCAAAACTCTAGACCAGCGGAATGTAGGCCAAAGCGATACTACCCTCGCCCAAGTGAGTTCCAATCACACTACCGAAGGTAGCCAGAGGAATATCGTCCGCTATGCCAGCCTCTATCAGCTGCTGGCGTAAGCTTTCCGCCTTCTCTTCAGCATTCCCGTGAATCACCATGACTTGATAGGAAGCAGAGGCAGTTTTTTCCTCCACCACTTCAATCAATCTCTTAATCGCTTTCTTTTCTGTCCGAATCTTTTCAAAAACTTCAATGACACCTGCATCGTTAAAATACAGAATCGGCTTGATACTTAGGAGATTTCCCAAAATAGCTGCGCCATTGGACAAGCGACCGCCCTTAACCAGATGATTGAGATCGTCAACCATGATAAAGGCACTGGTTCCATCAATTTGTCTCTGAATCTTGAGAAAAATCTCTTCAAAATCCTGTCCTTCCGCAGCCCAAGTCAAAGCATTTTCGACCATGAGCCCCAGCGGAGCACTAGTGATTTTTGAATCAGGGAAGGCGATTTTCAAGTCAGGAAACTCGTCCTTGAGATACTGGATATTTTGATAAAATCCTGAAATCCCACTGGATAAAAAGAGCCCCAGCACATGCGTGTAATCCTCGCTAGCAAGACGCGTCAACGTCTCCTCTAACTCTGCCACACTAGGCTGACTTGTCTTTGGCAAATCATCTGCAGCAGCCATTTTTTCATAAAAGTCACTGGCTGTCAGATTTTTTCCTTCCACATAAGTCTCTCCAGCAATCACTACTGGAATATCGAGAACAAAAAGATGGTCATTTCCACGAAGGCTATCCGGTAAAAAAGCGGACGAATCCGTTATAACCGCTAATTTCATCATTAGAACTCCAAATTAATACCTGGTAAATCTAGCGCAATCTCAGTTACTTCATAAGTCAAGCGATTGAGCATAGTCAAGCAAGGACGCGCCAATTCTTCCACTTCTTCATGCTCAAACTCACTAGGTTCCTGCACCAAACGTCCTTGAATATGATTTGTCTGTGTAATCGTTCCACTAATTACAAAACGATCAAACACAATCATGAAAGTCAAAATCACAATCATGGATGTTGAATTCTTTTCTTCATTTCTTTCAATCAGCTGAAAATTCACGTCAACTTTTGTTTCAGGTGTTCCATTTTCTTTTTCCCATTCAAAATTGCGTGCATCAAAATGATATTGGCTGACAAATTCTTGTTCACGTTGTAATTCCATTACTATTCTCCTAAAAATATACGATAGTCCATTATAACATAATTTAAGGAAAGTTTCTATGTAAAAAAGGAGCCTACCCAACAAATAGATAAAAAACTTCTCCTAACATTGCACAAGTGTAAGCAAATCTTTAATTTAGCATTTTTAAATAAGTTTTATTGCGCAAGACTTCAATTCAAGAAAGATTATAACTACCTTAGATGGATGTGCTCAAGTAACTACTTGTAATTGATTTTGGCGCTATTCCAGACTGGTTCGAAACGGACTTATAGTTATTGCCATGGGTATACTACAACATAGCTAAGGATCTCTTTCTTTCTGCTTAAATTGTCCTCGATCGCTTTCACATGTACAACACCTAAATCAGACTATGGACTGCCTTCACATCCAAATCATGAAACAATTTGATCAAAAATCTCGCGATTACAAGACAATAAAACGATGCTGGAAATTCATCCAACAAGATAGTCAAAAACTAAGGAATAAACGTTTTTATCGCCCATCCTTTCCTATGTATTGATCAATAAAGAAATCAATGTTAACTAACATCACCCAGCTACAAGTTAACAAAAAAGCAAAAAGCCTTAGTTCTGTATTGTACAAAACCAAGACTTTTTCTCACATGACTTATATCACTTTCGAAAAGCAAGTAAAACTTACTTTATCCATGACTCTATTAGTCTTTTTTCTTAGCACCAATAGTCAATCCTGAAGCTACTGCAACTAATGCTACTCCAACTACAGCCAAACCTGAAGAAACTTGCTCCCCAGTTTTTGGTAATTCAGCCACCTTATTAGAAATTGATGTAGTATGATAAACTGGCTTCGTACTTCCAATAGGTTTCGCTACTGTAGGAGCTGGAGCTTTTTGCTTAAGTACGACATGTGCTTCTGCCAAGAAGTCATATTTCTCTGTCACAATGCGGTAAACACGTCCTTCTTGGACAGTCTTAACAACATGATTTGTAAAATCACGATTTAAAAGACTAGAAAATTCTTGACGGATATCAAGGTAAAGACCTTTTGTTCCTTCAACTAGAGGTTTAAAAGTCGTTTTTTCGTATTCTACACCCACAACCGACAGGGAAATATCAGCCGCTTTAAGAGCTTTCAGAGTTTCTTCTACTGTTGGAATACCTGGAGTACTGAAATCAATACTTTCATCAGTAATCAAGAAAGCAAAACGACGATTATTAGAAGCTGTAGACCAATCGTAATCTTTTGAAGTTGCAATATGATGAAGAGGGGCTGTAGGCTCTTCTGTTCCACCGCCTGTTTGAATAGATCTAAGAGCCTTAATATACTCTTCTACATTCTTAGTGAATTTAGACCCATTAAAATCGAAATATTGAACATCCTTAGCAGACTCATACGCGATTAAGCCAAGACGAGCATCAACCTTTTTACTAGCCAAATCACGGACAAAAGCCTCAATATTTTGCATAACATTCTGAATAGATGAACCCATTGAACCTGACTTATCAATAGTAAAAACGATGTCAGCAGAACCAGACGATTGCTTCGTAATTGTCACATCTGCTTCTTTCATCACTTTTTCAAATGTTGTCTTCTTGATGGTCTGAGTAACATCAGCTACATACTCATCCGTATCAACATGATCGGTAACTGTCTTTGATGTAGCAACTGGCGCTTTTTCTCCAACAGCAGTTCCTTTAGCAGCTACACTAGTTGTCTCAACACTCACAGAAGCCTCTGCTTTAGCAACAGCTTCTGTACCAGCTTCATTTTCTTTCGTATCCACTTTGACATCAGTAGAAGTAGTAGATACTTTCACTACATCACCAGGTTTAGCCTTATCAATTGGCACTACTGGAGTATTAACCTTTTCTTGAATCTCTTTGGCTGTCTCAGAAAGTTGTTGATTAGCCTGAGTTGTTTTAGCAGCAAGTTCATTTGAGCTTACTTGAGCTAGCTCATTAGCAGCTTGACTTGGCTTATTTACCTCATCAGCATCAGCTTGTGTAACTGCTGTAAAAACAGATGCTAGGGCAACTGAAAATAAAACAGATTTGCATTTCCAAAATAAAGAACGCTTCTTATTTTTCATAAGTATTCTCCTTTAATAAATTTTGACTATATTATATCAATATCAAGGGGATTTGTCAAATATGATCTAATGTTCGGAACAACTTGCTATATTTACTAAAATCAGATTCTAGATTCTCTTTGATAACAAATTCAATTCTTGAAATTATTTTCAAAACATGGTATAGATATTAATCCAAAGAACGCTTCTTATTTTATTTCTGTAAGTAAAGTTTTTATCAAGATTTCATTTCCTTTTATTTCACCTAACAATGAGACCTCTGCCTATCAAGATTCTAGAAGATGCAAAAAGAATCTTGATAAAGCATCAAGATTCTTTCGCATATGTTTTATTTTTCAAGTGGTTTACGCAAATATCCGAAAAGAATACCGCTGACTACTGCACCAATCAAAACATACACAAGGTAAAGGATTGGGTTGTTAGTCAAACCGATAACGAAGATTCCTCCGTGAGGAGCCATAAGTTTGATGCCAGACAGACCGACAAGTGCACCTGTAAGAGCTGAACCGACGATAAAGCTTGGAATTGCACGGGCTGGGTCAGCAGCTCCAAATGGAATCGCTCCTTCTGTGATGAAAGATAGTCCCATAACGATATTGGTAATTCCAGAGTCACGCTCTTCTTCTGTAAATTTATTTTTGAAAAGAATTGTTGCTACGAACACTGCTAAAGGCGGAACCATGCCAGCTGCCATAACAGCCGCCATAACAGTTGAACCACCACTTGTCAATGATTCAGCCAAAGAAAGAGTACCCACAGTATAAGCAGCCTTATTAACAGGCCCACCCATATCGACAGCCATCATTCCTCCTACCAGAAGTCCAAGAATAACTGCTGATGTACCACTCAAGCTCATAAGGAAGTCATTAAGAGCTGTATTAATCGCTGACATCGGAATGTTTACTGCCAACATAGCAAATCCGGTAAGAGCAACACCTAACAAAGGGAGAAGAAGAATAGATTTAACACCTTCAAGTGAACGAGGAACCTTGATGTATTTTCTAAGCAATAGTACAATACCACCAGCTAAGAAACCACCTACCAGGGCACCAAGGAAGCCTGATGAGACTTGAGATTTAGCAAGAGCTTGCAAGATTTCTTGAACTTGTTCTGGGGTTTTATTTGCAAGATCTTTGTATACAGGAATATTTCCATAAGCAATACCTGCCTTTGCAATTGCCCCTGCTACGAAACCAGCTACCAATCCAGGCTTTTCGGCAATAGAATAAGCGATATAAGCAGCTAATACGGGAACCATGAAGCCAAAGGCTGCTCCACCAATCTGATTGAAGAGAGCTGACAAACCATTATAATTCCCCAAGTGACCCAATTGGTCTTTAGGAACCCCCTGGTCAAGCAAGAATGAGATCGCTATCATAATCCCGCCACCGATAACGAATGGCAACATTTGAGAAACACCGCTCATTAGGTGCTTATAGAATGCAGCTCCCAGACTAAGTTTTTCATTGTTTTCTTCTACTGCTCCACCATTAGTAGCCTTGTATACTTCAGCTTTCCCTGAAAGAGCCAGATTGATCAGTTCTTCCGTCTTACGAATACCATCCGCAACGGGACGTTTGATTAATGCTTTGCCGTCAAAACGATCCATCTCAACAGCCTTGTCTGCAGCGATAATGACTGCTTTAGCTTTTTTGATGTCTTCTGCTGTCAGTTTGTTGCCAACACCGCTAGCACCGTTGGTTTCAACCTTAATGCCAACGCCCATTTCAGCAGCCACTTTTTGAAGGGCTTCTTGGGCCATGTAAGTATGGGCAATCCCCGTTGTACAAGCTGTAACGGCTACGAGGAAGTCGCCAGATTCGTTGGCAGGAGCAACAGTTGCAGGCTCTTCTGCTTTTTCTGAAGCTTGGTCAAAGAGAGCAATAACTTCATCTGGCGAAGATACTTTACGCAATTTGTCAGCAAAACCGTCTTTCATCAAGTATTGAGACAATTCTGCCAAGGCTGCCAAGTGAGTATCATTGGCACCTTCTGGAGCTGCAATCATGAAGAAGAGATCAGTTGGCTGACCATCCAAACTTTCATAGTCAACACCCTTGTTTGACTTAGCAAAGAGAACAGTCGCTTCTTTGACAGCAGAATTTTTGCTGTGAGGCATAGCAATTCCGTCACCCAAACCAGTGGAAGTTAGAGCTTCACGCGCTAAGATTCCTTCTTTAAAAGTTTCGAAATCCGTCACATAACCGTGATCGACCAAGCTTTTAATCATCTCTTCGATGACAGCTGTTTTTTCAGTTGCCTGCAAATCTAGCAACATGACATCTTTTCTCAATAGGTCTTGAATTTTCATCGTTTTCCTACCTCAACTTTTTCATATGTTTCTTTAATAAATTCCGCTGTTGCCAAGTCATCCGAGAAGGTAGTTGCCGTTCCGCAAGCGACTCCCCACTTGAAGGCTTCTACTGCATCTTTGGATTTGACAAATTCACCTGTAAATCCGGCAACCATAGAGTCGCCAGCTCCGACTGAATTTTTCACTGTTCCCTTGATAGGTTTGGCAAAGTAAGCTCCCTCAGATGTGACAAGAAGGGCACCGTCGCCAGCCATGGAGATAATGACGTTTTGAGCACCTTTGGCCAGTAACTCACGAGCGTATTTCTCGATTTCGTCCAAACTTTCGAGTTTCACTCCAAAGATAGCTCCAAGTTCGTGATTGTTTGGTTTGACCAAAAGTGGCTGGTAATCCAAACTATCAATCAAGGTCTGACCTTCGAAGTCACAAACAACTTGCGCACCAGTCTGGCGTGTCAATGCAATCAAATCCTTATAGATAACATTGCCTAGGTTCTTAGCACTTGAACCCGCAAACACAACCGTATCTTCTGCTGTCAAACTAGATAAGATAGCTTTCAATTCTTCTAGCTGAGCTGGTTCCACATTTGGACCAGTCCCGTTGATTTCTGTTTCTTGGTCTGCTTTGATTTTAACATTGATGCGAGTATCTTCTGCTACTTGGACAAAACGCGTCTCGATTTCCTCTTCTGCCAGAGTATCAGTGATAAATTTACCAGTAAAACCTCCGATAAATCCAGTCGCTGTATTTGGAATATCTAAGCGTTTCAAGACACGACTGACATTGATTCCTTTCCCACCAGCAAACTTATCATCACTGTCCATACGATTGACACTCCCGACTTGAACTTGGTCCAAGCGAACGATATAGTCAATGGATGGATTAAGTGTGACTGTATAAATCATGCTTCTATTACCTCCGTTTTTTCTTTAATCTTTTGAATCACTTCAGATTCAGTTTGGTTTGTAATGAGCCTTGCCCGCGATACTGGTGCCACTTTTGCAAAAGATGTCTGACCTAACTTTGAAGCATCAGCCAAAACATAAGTTCTCTTAGCATTTTCGAGAATAGCGCGTTTCACTGCTCCTTCTTCCATATCCGGAGTCGTGAAAAATCCATCGTCAATTCCATTCATTCCGATAAAAGCCTTGTCAAAATTTAGTTGTCCGATTTGATTTAGAGCGACACCGCCGATACTGGCATCTGTCGACCGTTTCACGACACCGCCAATAATCACAGTGGGAATGTTGCGCTCCACCAACTTAGTCGCATGATGGATAGAGTTTGTCACCACCGTCACGCTCGGATCGTGCAATTCATTGACTAAGAGTTCATTGGTCGTCCCTGCATCAATAAAAATGACATCGTATTCTTGAATCAAGCTGGCTGCTTTTTGAGCAATCTTGGTTTTTTCTTGAATGTTTTTGATAGATTTTTCTTGATTGCTTTCTTCCTCCTGCAAAAAGTGAAGACTCTCGGCACCACCATGCACACGCCTCAACTTCCGCTCGCTTTCAAGCTCATCTAAATCTCTTCTAACAGTTGATTCTGAAGTGTCTAAAGCTTTTACTAGATACTCTAAAGAAACAAATTTATCTTTCATAACTTTCTCGAGAATCAGCTGCTTTCTTTTCGACTTCAGCATAGAATACCTCCTCTGCAATCGATTACAGTTCTATTATACAAGATTAAATTCCAAAGTCAAGCATTTTCTTTCGCTTTCTATCAAAATTAATCATTTGTTTGAATATAGAAAAAAGAAGCCTGTTAGACTTCTTTTAATTTCTTTATTATCTTGTAGTGATATAGACAAGAAGAATTGGTAAAAAGGCAGCAAGCACACATAAGATTGAAAATACCCAGAACCAGACTGATTTAAGAGCTTGCTTATATGTCCCCGGCTGAGATCTATTTTCAGCAATATAAGCTTTAATTTTCGACCTATTTAGGATGAGTACAATCAATACTACTGTTGTTCCTGCAGTCATCAATCCATAATTTATCAGATTCACGATGCTTTCTGGGATATAGTTGGTCAGGAAATCAAGCCCCTCTGCGATGACCAAATTATTGAAAATATGGAAGAAGATCACCCAGAAAATGGAATATTCAAAAGCGATGTAACCAAATCCCAGACCAATCATAGCAGCAAAATAAAGCTGATAGAGATTTTCATGAAATAGTCCGAAAAGAAGAGCCGTCATGACAATGGCAAAGACTTTTCCGTGCTTTTCCAAAGCTCGCAAGCCTGCTCCTCGAAAAATAATCTCCTCCGTAATCGGTGCCATGATCGTTGTATAGATAAACATGGTGATTGAATGAGAGCTAAAAGCCTGTGATAAAATCTCAGAAAGATCCAAACCAAAGAGAGACAAAATAGCATTCATGATTTGACTTGTCACAGTGCTAAACAGCTGAGAGAAAAACAAGAAGCAAATCATGAAGAAGAAGACTTTGGCTGTCATTTTCTTATTTTTCTTGCGCAAATCTCGAGTGAAAAGCTGCTTGCCCCTGAAAATCGTGAAAATAAGCACTCCCACACAAGAAGCTATAATGTAGGAACCGCCATCTTTATCCATAAAACTTTTCACAAATTCCTCAGTCTTACCTATATCAAAGCCCTGCTGAAAAAGAACAAAGAAATAGGAAAAGACAGTATAAAGTATGACAACCACTAGCATCACGATAGAATAAGTGAAGCAGCTTGCTGAAAATCTCCCCAAATCTTTCTTGGGATTTAAAGGCTCAGGTAACGTATTCATAAATTCTCCTTTGTTATTATTGACTACGAGTCTTTCTACTGAAAAAATACAAACTTAAAAAGATTCCTTCATAAAGAAGAGCAAAAAGAATAAAGGCGTGCATGAAAAATTCTTCTGGCAAAATCCAAATGACTGGATCCTTGGCTGGATCAAATAGCCATGTATTATCTCCCACAAAAAGCACTTGATGAAAGAGCGTAAAAAAATTGTTAAAACCAATCAAGCCAGCCAAGCAAATCATGACGAAGGGCAATACGCTCAAGAAAAACAAACTTCTTTGATAAAGAGCTAAAAATCCTTTTTTGACCACTTTTTTGATAAAGAAAATCAAAGCCGGCAGAGTAACTAGAAAAATAGCTTGCGCCAAGTGAAAAAGATACTTGACCGCTTGAAAATGATGCAGACCTGCTGCCGACGAACGAAAATCAGGCATTACCAGCTTCTGACTAAAAGGATTGGTCAGGTAATTCATCAAAATGTTGAAATTATACTGGATGGTCTCTGCTTTCAAATGAACCTTATCGGGCAAAGCGAAATAGGAAATTTCCAGCGGGTAAAACAACCAAGCTAGGTAAATGGTCAACAAAATGGATGCTGCTAGCAAGCACAAGACGCTGGCTGAAAATCTCAACTTATCACGCATCGAAGTCCCACTCCGCTAGACTGGACAAGACATGCGTCGGTTGGATAGGCAGATTGGGCACCTCTTCTGGCAGGGTAAAGCCTGTCGTAACCAAGAGTGTCGGAATGCCATTGTTGATTCCCGCTCGAATATCTGTCAAATAGTTATCCCCCACCATGACCACTTCTTCACGCGCCAACCCTAGATGCTCTATGGCTTTTTCCATGATGATAGCATTAGGCTTGCCTATAAAGGTCGGCTCAACCCGAGTGGCTGCTTCCAAGAGGGCATTGATAGCACCTGCTCCTGGCTGCAGACCTCGCTCAGTCGGAATGTTGAGATCTGGATTGGTTCCGATAAAGTGAGCATCCTTTTGAATGGCCAGAGTTGCTATTGTCAGCTTCTCGTAATCCACTTCCCAGTCCAGCCCCACTACTACATAGTCTGGATTTTCTGTGTCTTCTATATATCCAGCTTCTTCAATGGCCTGTTTCAGTCCGACATCACCAATGACATAGACTTTTTTGCCCAGATTTTTCTCCTGCATATAATCGATGGTAGCTAAAGTAGCTGTGTAAATAGTTTCAAGTGGCGTCTCAATATTGAAGTTTGCAGCCAGCATGGTCTGCACTGCTTCTGGCGTGCGCGTGGTATTATTGGTCACGAAAAGATAGGGAATCTTGCGCTTCTGCAACTCATGCACAAAGGCTTCGCCAGCCGGAATTCGGCTCTTTCCCTTATAAATCGTCCCATCTAAATCAATCAAATATCCTTTATAAGTCATACATTACTTTCTAATCTTTTTCAATCTCTTGCCAAGTGATTATAGCTTGCGCATTGACTTCGCCGTCACTGGAAATCTGGTGAGTGCTCTGCAGGCCTTCTAGGTCATAGCTAGAGGCAATCATGCCGCCCGGTCGGACTTCCTTGACATACTTCAGGTTGATTTTCTGAGGAATATGCTGGGTAAGGAAATCTGCCCCCATGACCTCAAAAATCCAGTTCAGATACTTGCTATTGTTGACATGTCCGTTCATATCCAAGTCGTAAAAGCGCACATGATAGTCCTTGCTGACAGGATCTTCTAAGTTTGGATATTTAGGGCCACGCAGTAATTTCTTGGAAAACTCTGATTGATATGGTGCTACAATCTCCGGTTCAACTGCATGAACCTTGCGGCTATCACGATCCATAAGGACAAAGGTTGCCATCATCTGGATAATAGCCTCACCCGCTTCATCAAAAATCGTGAAGCGACGGTAGCAAAAGAGCCGATTGTAGGTCAAAGCCTCTGTTTCAATGGTAATCTCCTCTGCAAATCGTGGCAGTCGTGTTACATCAATATCGTAGTCCGTAATAATCCAGACTAGATTATACTGATCCAGCATGTCCTTGTCACTGACGCCGAGCTCAATCGACTGCATGCCTGATACCTGCAAGGACAGCAGGATGACATCAGGCAGCTTGATATGGCCATTCATATCCGCCATATCAAAAGGAATTTTCATTTTCATTTGGTAAGTTAAGCCCATGATTTACTCCATTATAAATTTCTCAGCAACCGTATCGCCCAAAAAGAGGCCTTTTTTAGTCATGCGTACGATGTCTCTATCCGGGACTAGCAAACCCTGCTCAGTTAGCTCAGACACGACAGCACCGTACTGGTCTTCAAAGGAAAGACCGAATTTTTCCTCAAAACGTTTTTTAGAAACACCCGACTTCTTACGCAATCCCAGGAACATCTCTTCTTCCATCTTTTCATGCAGCGTCAGCACTTCTTCCTGCACACGGGCATTGCCCGCTTCCACCGCTTGCAGATAATGACGAATGGGGCCGTGATTTTTATAGCGAACACCATTAACGTAGCCAGACGCTCCCGCTCCAATACCATAATATTCCGCATTGTCCCAATACATGAGATTGTGGCGGCTCTCAAAGCCTGGCTTGGAAAAGTTGGAAATCTCGTAATGCTCGAAGCCGGCCTTTTCCAGCTCAGCTATAATGTATTCAAACATCTCTGCTTCCAAGTCTTCCTTGGGCAGAGGCAACTTCCCACGCCGCATCCGATTCATGAAGACCGTATGATTCTCCAAAATCAAGCTGTACAAGCTCATGTGGGGAATATCCAGGGCAATAGCCTTGGCTACATTGATTTTCACATCTTCCATAGTCTGCTTGGGCAGTGCATAAATCAGATCGATTGAAATATTATCAAAACCTGCTTTTTTGAGATTGGCAATGTTCTCATAGATGTCCTTTTCCAAGTGACTGCGGCCGATCTGCTTGAGCATGCGGTCATTAAAGGTTTGCACGCCCAGAGAAACCCGATTGACAGGCGAGTCTTTTAGTACAGCAATCTTTTCCTGATCCAAGTCCCCAGGATTGGCTTCAATGGTCAGCTCTTCTAGATAAGACAAGTCCAACTTATCTGCCAACTTTTCCAACAAAAAGGCTAATTGAGGTGCAGATAGAGCTGTCGGAGTTCCCCCTCCGATATAGAGAGTACGGAGCTTTTTGATATCGTAAGAATCATACTCCTCAATCAAATGCTCCAGATAACTATCTACCGGCTGATTTTTGATAAAAACCTTAGAAAAATCGCAGTAATAACAAATCTGAGTACAAAAAGGAATATGCACATAGGCAGAAGTCGGTTTAGTTTGCATAGTATTTATTATAGCATAAAATTAGCGACAAAGTCCCCTTGGAAAATAGAATAAAAAACTCAAGAAATAGAAAAATTTCTTGAGTTAATGTTGAAAGAGACTCTGTTCGAGCAGATCACGGATAAAGCAACTGCTGAATCACTAAAACATGGCTCTCTTCTACGCCATATAAACTATGAAGTTCATTCGGCTCCATAGTCAGAAAACTTCCCGGTACCAATTGTACAGTTTCTCCTAAGGCAGTAAAATCCACTTTTCCTTCTAGACAGACAACTGTAACAAGAGCATCTGCGCTATGCTCAGGGATTTGTTTTCCTTTAGCAAGGTGCAAATGTCGGATGAGACGTCCTTGCTCTTCGACCGGAGTTTCAACCACATCAACATTTGGATCTATTGAGTAAAATTTCATCGTTTTCCCTCCTTTTCTTCATTTTAGCATAATTCCGAAGAATTGTCTGAATTTTTTAATATTCCTAATTACTACCTACAAAGTTACAAAATATGGTATTTTCATCATGCTCTATTCGATTAATTTTCTTAAATATAAAAAGATTGAAGAACGTCATCTAAAATAGATCTTTTCTTCAATCTAGAAATTTGGTTTAAATTAGATTTTAAAATCATTGAATTCCATAAGCCATACTGATCTGGATTTTAGCAACTCCATTCTGCAGGCTGATTTCGTCAATGCTGAATGGGCTCTGCGGCAGAGATAGAAGGAAACTATCTCCCTCCGTCGTGATAGTAGAATTAGAGGTCTGCAGTTGCTGCTTCAGCATGCCAGTCACCCAAGATTTAGGGATAGGAAGGATGCCTAGCTTGGCACTATCGATTGTGATGTATAAGGCACTCCCCTTCACCGTCACATCCACCTCTAGATCTAGCTTACTATCAATAAAAAACAGCTTAACCGGATACTGGATGCGCAGCTTATTGCCTTCAATACTGTAAGCTCCATTTAGCAGTTCCTGATTATCACTATCAGTCAGCGAAGACTTGAGAAGCTGATTAAGCTGGATACTGTTTAGAGAGACTTCTGTGCTGACTCCCTGAGCCGTTACATTAGCATTGTTCAAAGTCGGCTCAATCATACTTTCCCACGAAGTATTAGCTTGAACATTTTTTAGTTGTTCATTCGGATTGATAGAAGAAGGAACCAGAAATAGCACTGCTGCAAGCAACAGCACCAAGACAATCCCTACCAATCTTTTGATCAATTTCATTTTTGTCTTCCTTTACTTTGAGAAATATCCTTGGCTTAAAACACAGAAAGGATTTATCTCATTTTACACTATTTTTACATCATTTTCTGTAACAAAGAGATTAAAAGACTAACAATACTATAAAAAAGACTGGGACAAATAATCCCAGCCTCTTAGTCATATATTGCCTGTATAAGAAGACTTACTTAATCACTTGTTGCGTCTTAGCATAATTAGCTTCTACTGCTTCTTTTTCAGATTTCCACCAGTCTTGGTTGTCTGTGTACCACTTGATTGTCTCTTTGAGACCTGCTTCAAAGTTGGTGAACTCGGGCTTCCATCCTAGCTCATCGCGGAGCTTGCTGGCATCAATGGCATAGCGAAGGTCGTGGCCGGCACGGTCTGTCACATGGTCATAAGCATCAGCTGGCTGTCCCATTTCCTTGAGAATCAGCTCCAGCACTTCCTTATTATTCTTCTCACCGTCAGCACCGATCAAGTAAGTTTCACCGATTTGACCCTTGGTCAGAATCGTCCAAACACCTGATGAATGGTCATTGGTATGAATCCAGTCACGGACGTTTTTACCTTCACCGTAAAGTTTTGGCTTGATACCGCTCAAGATATTGGTGATTTGGCGCGGAATGAACTTCTCAATGTGCTGGTAAGGACCATAGTTATTTGAACAGTTAGAAATAGTCGCTTTGACGTCAAATGAACGCACCCAAGCTTTGACAATCAAGTCTGAAGCTGCCTTGGTTGATGAGTAAGGCGAGCTTGGATTGTACTTGGTTTCAGCCGTAAATTTCTCACCTGGACCTTCTCCATGACCTGGCAAGTCTTCACGCAGAGGCAAGTCTCCATAAACCTCGTCAGTCGACACATGGTGGAAACGAATGTCGTACTTACGAGCTGCTTCCAAAAGTGTGTAAGTTCCGATGAAGTTGGTATGGATAAATGGACTCGGGTCATTGAGCGAGTTGTCATTGTGGCTTTCTGCCGCATAGTGAACGATAGCATCAGCTTCAGCTGCCAGATTATCTACCAAGGCTGCATCAGCGATATCTCCAACAACCAACTCAACACGGTCGCCTAAAATTTCTTCAATATTGGCACGATTACCCGCGTAAGTCAGCTTGTCCAGCACAGTCACATGAACATCTGGAAAGTTATTATAAACATAGTGGACAAAGTTAGAACCGATAAAACCAGCTCCGCCTGTCACGATAATTTTTTTGTATTCAGTCATTTTTATTCCTTAAACTTTTTTATAATTGCCTTAAGTGGTGGGGACGCAAGCAAACCTCCGGTTTCATTGCTTATTTTTGAGCCTAATGTCTCAAAAATCCCCTGTCATGTAACAAACTAAACAATTTGTTACATGACTTACACCACAGCGGCAATCATTTCTTTAATTCGCTTCGCTCGGATTAGAGCTGAGCTAAATCATATATTTCAATATAAATTAATGCGTCAGAAAAGAATTCTTCTTACAAATCTTCTTTTCTTAGTGGTTTTACATCCTTGAGTAATGGATGGTTCTTGTCTGCTTCTGAGACTTCTGCTGCTTCTAGGTTTTCCCACTGGATGCCTAGAGCTGGATCTGCATAGTTGACAAAGGCATACTTCGGTTTAAGTTCCAAAGCCCAATAGTCATTCACCAGATAGCTATAAGAAACGGTGTCAGAAAGGACTTGGAAGCCGTTGGCTACGCCGCGTGGCACAAAAATCCCCTTACTGGCATCAATTACTGTCTGGTAGGTGTTACCAAAGGTTTCACCTTCACGCAGGTCTACCCAAGAACCCAGCACCTTACCGTCATCTGCAACAGAGATATACTTGTCCCAAGGCTCAGCATGAAGCCCACGCAGGACATTTTTACGAGAAAAGCTGACATTATTTTGCAGTTTTCCTTCTGCAAAGAAGCTTTCAGGAAAGCCTAGCGGCAGCATTTTTTCCTTTTGGAAATTTTCCTTAAACCAGCCTCGGTTGTCCCCGCGAACAGGGATATCAAATTCTAGCATTCCAGGAATTCCGGGAACTTCACGCGCTGCGAATTCCTTATCAAAAAATTGTTCTGTCATCTTCTTATGCTTCTCCAATCAAACGGAGCAAGTATTGTCCGTATTCATTCTTTTTCAATGGCTGCGCCAATTCATGCACTTGCTCTTTAGTGATGTAGCCCATACGATAGGCAATTTCTTCCAGATTTGCCACCTGCACGTTCTGCATACGCTGAACTGTTTCGATATATTGAGCTGCCTCTAAGAGACTTTCGTGGGTACCTGTATCCAACCAGGCAAAACCACGTCCCATAAGCTCAACAGACAAATCGCCACGATCCAAGTAAGCCTTGTTAACGTCAGTGATTTCCAGTTCTCCGCGAGGACTTGGCTTAATATTCTTGGCAATCTCTACAACATCGTTATCGTAGAAATACAGTCCTGTTACTGCATAGTTAGAGCGCGGCTGTTCTGGTTTTTCTTCGATGGAGATAGCATTCATATTTTCATCAAATTCTACAACACCAAAGCGTTCTGGATCCTTGACATGGTAGCCAAAGACAGTTGCTCCTTTTTCCTTAGCAGCAGCATTTTGGAGCATTTTGCTTAAACCTGGTCCATGGTAAATATTATCCCCAAGAATCAGCGCTACATTGTCATCGCCAATGAAATCAGCCCCAATGATAAAGGCTTGTGCCAATCCGTCCGGACTTGGCTGCTCTGCATAAGAGAGCTTGATACCAAACTCAGAGCCATCACCCAGCAGATCCTCAAAACGAGGCAGATCCGTCGGAGTGGAGATAATCAAGATGTCCTTGATACCAGCCAGCATAAGAGTTGACAGTGGATAATAAATCATGGGTTTGTCATAAACCGGCATGAGCTGTTTTGACGCAGCGCGGGTCAATGGATACAAACGTGTACCAGAACCACCTGCAAGAATAATACCTTTCATATGAGTTTCCTCTCTTAATGTATTCCCTTTATTTTACCATTTTTGAAAGCGGATGTCACCCTTTTCACTCTCTTTAAATAATAGTGCAACCCCATGTAAAAAGCCCAGCCAAGAACGCCTGCATAACCACAGGCTGCGATCGTAACCAGTCCATAACTTCTCCTTATTCTCTGAAATCAATCATACAAAATCGTCTTGGTTTCCCCGATACAGTGTTTTTCCTCATTCCAGTAATGAATCCGCTCGAAAGAGCCTTTCCTCCAGTAGAGAGGCAAACGTTCACGTATGTCGTTCTGCATATCTATTTGATCAAGTTCCGAAATCTTCCACCATTTGGACTCCCCTTCATGATCGTTTCCCCTAACTTGCCCCTCAAAGGCAGTACAAAGAAAATCGTAATACACATACCGTTCTTTTTTACTCGGATTAGTGAAACCTGAAATTCCCTTCAATTCCAAGTTTAGAGCAGTCAGCCCTGTTTCTTCTTTTAATTCGCGCCTTGCAGCTTCGAAAAAAGATTCTGGAAACTCCACCTTCCCGCCAGGTTGTATCCACCCTTTAAAGTTATCATGCTGGCGATTAAGCAGTAAAATTTCATCATCTTTTTTTACACAAATATTGACCCAATTCAAAATAGTTTCTGTCATATCAAACCTTCTCCACATGGAACTAGTAACTTTAAATCATACATTTGCACAAGCACAAGCTGTAATTGAACACAAGCTCCAAAAAAAATTATTCCAACTCAATATTCTTTATTTTGGATAGAAAATCGAACGATCTGATGATTTTGAACAATGACTTCGTATTTACCAAATCCAGAATACTTACTATGTTTCCCGACACTAATGGCCATAAGATAGCGTGCATTTGGTAGCTTCGTTAAATCTAGTTGCTCTTGTAAAATCTGCTTGATTTTATCGTCATTCTTCTGGTCTTGGCCAATACTAATGATAGATCCATCGTCTTGCTCCACGTTCAAAATTACCTTCATTTCAATGGCAAGAGCCTCTTTTTCCAACATGTCAGAAATAGGAATTGGATATAAGCCCTGCAAAGGCTGGCCTTCTGCCTGATTCTTCTTTATCAGGGCCTCGTATGCATCAATATTTGGCGCATCCTTATCTATCATAAAATCAAGGGATTCTAGATATAGTTTCTTCTTATCTGCTCTTGTGAAGCTATCTTTTACAGTTTCTAAAGTTTCACTATAGCCCGGACTCAGCTCTAGTCCCCTATAAGCGATACTAGGAAAAGCTTGATAAATCGCATATCCCTTTTCAAGCTGTAGGTCAATATCCGTTTTTCCATATTTCTCATCCCGAGAGATGTAGTACTCAATTCGGTCACCGATCTTAACCGTTTTCCCCTCAATTTCCTCAGAATACTCAGCACTGACTAAATAACCAGCAAAAGAGGTATAGTTTTTATTAGCATCTAAAACTCTGACCGTCCCTTCAAAACCACTCTTCTCATAAGAGCGCTGAACAGCCTGTACTATTTCATATTTCGGCACTCGTACAAAAACTCCCCACATATCTATGAAATTCAGAAACATAGAGACAAGAGCCATGAGAAAAACGATCACCACACTAGATAGGAAACAGCCCAAAACACCGAAGCCTATTTTCTTTTTTGTATTCTTTGCTAGTTCCTGATTTCCTCCATTATTTTGAGCAATAAGAGGATGTTGAGAACGACTTTTGTGTCTAGTAAATAGAATAAGTGGGATTGAAATTGATATTGATATTACTAGTAAAAGTAAAATGAGAAATATTATAATCATTTGTTTTCCTTAAGTGCCTTCTTCTTTCTCCACGTACCGTTCAATAGGATAGTCTGCTGGATTCAGCAGCCCCGCTTCTCCTAAAGCCAGCTGAGCTAATTGGCGCCCGATGATCGGACCAGTTGTCAGACCAGAAGAGCCTAGACCGCTGGCTGCGTAGGCATGCGGTAAGTCTGGCACAGCGCCAAAGAAAGGAGAGAAGTCGCTGGTATAAGCCCGCGTTCCCACGCGCTCGCCTAGAATCTCTGCAGTAGCCAACCTCAGCAAATAAGTTTCCGCTTCTTGCTGCAACTGATTCAGCACCGTCTTATCTACCGTCAAATCAAAGCCCTGATCATTTTCATGACTGGCACCAACACTCACCTTACCTGCTAGAAAAGGAATGATATCCAGCTCGCCCTCAGGCATCACAACAGGGTAGTCATCCGTCTTTTCAGCCAGCTTAAAATCACGCAGCTGTCCCTTTTGCGGTCGAACATCTGTCTCATAGCCCAGTGGCTGCAAGATTTCTCCCAGCCAAGCACCCACAGCTAAGATGGCACAGTCAAAGCTGCGTCCGTCCACAAGAAGTTGCTCTCCTTCTACTGTCAATCTTACCTTTTTCTCAACCAATTCTGCCTTGCTGGCTTTCAGAAGCGTCTCCGTCAAGAGCGCTCCCTCCACACGGGCACCGCCGGAAGCATAGAGAAGTCGCTCAAAGCCTTGCAGGTCTGGAAAATTCTCCTGCGCTTCCTGACGACCGAGAAGACTCAATTCCCCTATTAAGGGCGACTCTTCACGACGATTAGCAGCCAAATCATAAAGTTCCTTCAGCTTGCTCTCGTCCTTTTTCAGCAGATAAACACCTGTCTGTTGGTAAAAGTCTGTCTGGATTCCAGCATCTTTCAGTTCCGCAATCAAGTCCTGATAAAAATCAGCGCCCAGACGCGCCATCCTATACCAAGCCTTGTTGCGACGCTTGGAAAACCAAGGACTGATAATGCCTGCAGCTGCCTTGGTTGCCTGCCCCTTACCGTCATCAAAGACAGTCACCTCCACATCTGGGGATTTGGACAGATAGTAAGCCGCTGTTGATCCGACAATCCCAGCACCAATCACTGCTACTTTTTTCATGTCGCTCCCTCTCAAATATGTCGGAAAGGATTGGTCCAAGCCTGACTAGCCATAATCTCAATCTCCCATCCCTCTTCTGCCTTCCAAGTATCAAATTTTTCTTTCAATTTTTCCGTAAATAGAACTTCGATATGGTGTCCAGGATCAAGCGCCAAAAGCCCTTCTGTCAGCATTTCCTGAGCTGTGTGATAGTAAATATCACCTGTAATGTAGACTTGCGCTCCCTTAGCAATGGCCTCTGGATAAAAGGACTGACCGCTACCACCACAAATAGCCACACGATCAATCACACGTTCGAGATCCGCTTCTTCATAAGTGACCAGACGCACACTATCTAGTCCAAAACTTGCCTTGACCTTAGCCGCAAAGTCCCCAAAAGTCTGAGGCACAATCTTCCCCACACGACCAATACCATGTTCTGGGCTTGTCTGACTGAGAAAACTTGTCTCCTCAATATCCAATAATTGGCAGAACCAATCATTTAGTCCATCCTCCACAACATCAATATTGGTATGGCTGACATAAACAGCAATATCATGCTTGATGAGTTCTAGAATGATTTGATTTCGCGCCTTATCTGCCACTAGGTTCTTGAGCGGGCGAAAAATAGGCGCATGCTTAACAATAATCAGTCCAGCACCAGCCTCAATAGCCTCCGCCACTGTCTGTTCACGAATATCCAATGCCACTAGAACCTTGTCCACTTCTTTGTCCAAAGTTCCGATTTGCAGGCCTGAAATGTCGCCCTCCATGGACAATTCTTGCGGGCAATAGGCTTCATAACGGGCGATGATCTCACTTGCTAACATGGAGTACCTCCTTGATACTGTTGATTTTTTGGGACATAGCAGAGCGTTCTAGCTCATTTTTTTCTGGGATATGGGCTAAAGCTTCTTCAAATTTCTTCAGTTCTTTCTGCCATCTTTGTTTGAATACAGATGATTGTTGCTCTAATAAAAAAGGGCCGAAGCGCTTTTCTTGCTCTGTCAAAGTTTGCTGGCCTGCCTCAGCCACTAGGATTTCGTAAAACTTACCAGCCTCTTCTAAGATATCCTCAGCCAGCAAACGAAAGCCGTTAGATACCAGCCAGCTGCGGAGCTCATCCTCTCGATTATTGGGCTGCAAAATCAAGCGGGAAACGGACGCAAGCTTAGCTCTGCCATTTTCCAAAATCTCTGAAATCAAGCGACCGCCCATGCCAGCGATGACGATAGTGTCAATCTGGTCTTCCGCTTCAAAAGCCGCCAGACCATTGGCCAAGCGAACCTCAATCTGCTCCGTCAGCCCATGCTCTGCCACATTTTTCTGGGCAGACTGAAAAGGCCCCTCTACCACTTCACCGGCCAGAGCCTTCTCAATCCGTCCCTGCTGAATCAGGTAAATAGGCAGATAGGCATGATCGCTCCCAACATCCAGCAGCTTTGCCCCATCTGGAACAAAAGCAGCTACTCGCTCCAAGCGTTGAGAAATAGTCTTTTTTTGCATTGCTTACTCTTTTCTAAACGTTCTTCTATTCAGTATATCATTTCTGTGTCATCAAGTGAAATTATTTTGTTTTAGCTATTTGTACCTTCTATCTAAATTAAGCTTCCCCATCAAATCGTTTAACACTTATAGAATAGTGAGTTTTTTCTCAATAGCAAGAGGAGTAAAGGAATCCCCTTCAACATTATAAGTAACATCCACCTCTTATCAGCAGTGCCTTTCCTCAAGGATAAATTTGAGAAAAAATCTTCTTGTAGTTGCTCATTGTCTCCAGCATTTGAGTAAGATACTTGCTTTTCTTCTGGAAACCACATTTGCCAGCAAGCTCTAGATAACCATAAGGTACTCTTTTTGTATAATCACCTTTTAAATATAATTTCATTCGTCCTCGTCGTCCAACTCTACCTCTCCATGGATTTGGATATACTCCTCGCGCTTCCTATCCAATTCTTCCCAGAGTGGCTCGTCAATGGCTTTCATAACCTTTATCTCTTCTAAACTAATATTGACCGCTTCGTCGTAGGTCAAATGCAACAGTTCTGCATGTTTCGTTTTAAATTCTTCAATACTCAGCCAAGTTTCCTTGTCATCTTCGCTGATGTGACCGTCAATAGCAGTTGCCACCTCAATTGCTAGGATATAGAGAGCTCGCTTATCAACAGTTAGAATATCCTTATGAGTCGTGATGATTCGTAGATAGTCTCCTTTTTCTCGTCCATCGCTTTCATAGGAATCTTCAAAATTTAAATTTATATTTTCACGCTTAAAAGTCGCCCAAGGGTCGTTGCCTACTCTAAAATCAGCCATTCCCCAACGCTCATCATTCGAAGAAAATTTATCCAAACTAACGCTAAAATAAAAATCATCATCACGTGCGTAAGAAAAACAAACTTCCACACCTTTTCGTTCTTTGAACCACATTTTCCAAGGATATTCCATACTAGCTTGATAGATACTAGCTTCGTAGTTGCCTTTAAGATATAGTCTCACTCATCTTCCTCATCGTCATAAACTCGTTCACCATGGATTTTGATATATTCTTCGCGCTTCCTATCCAATTCTTCCCAGATGGGATCGTCAATAGCATCAATCGTTTGAATTTCTTCCAAACTCATCTCATTTGCCTCCTCAAAGGTTAGAGATAAGATATATTCGTGTTTTTCCTTGAATTCCTCAATTGTTAGCCATGTTTTCTTGTCATCTTCGCCAATTTGTCCATTAAAGATTGTGGCAATCTCAATAGCCATGATATAGAACGCTCTTTTATCAAGAGTGAGCAGTTCAAGATGGGTAGAGGCCAAACGTAAACAGTCTCCATTTTCGCGAAAATCTGTTACATAAGCATGCTCAAATTCCAAATTTAGGTCTTCATCAATTTGTGAAAAAAAGCGATATTTTAGCCCTTCTTGTATCGGAACATGCAACCAACGTTCATCATAATCCTGTTTATCTAGTTTTAGATGAATGGCTATATCATTCCTATCTCTGATTTTAAGAAAACCAGAATAGGAGAGAGGGATGCCTTCTCCTTGATAATTTTCAAACCACATTCTCTTCGCTAATTCTAAGTAATCAAATGGAATTTCTTTAGTGTAATCACCTTTGATGTAAATTCTCACTCGTCGTCCTCATCGTCATAAACACGTTCGCCATGGATAGCTATGTATTCTTCACGCTTCTTATCCAATTCTTCCCAGATGGGTTCGTCAATAGCGTCAATCGTCTGAATTTCTTCTAAGCTCATCTCATTTGCTTCATCAAAAGTCAGAGATAAGATATCTTGGTGCTTTTCCTTGAATTCCTCGACTGTTAGCCATGTTTTCTTATCATCTTCACTAATTTTCCCATCAATCGCAGTCGCAATTTCGAGTGCCATAATATACATAGCTCGTTTATCAACTGTTAATACATCTAGATAATTCGAAGCGATTCTTAGGTATTTTCCCTTTTCTCTACCGTCGCTTTCATAACTTCCTTCATAATCCAAATCAATATTTTCATACAATTGGGAATTGATTGCACTGCCACCTTTAACCTTGGCATCTTTCCAACGAGAACCACTTGCTCCCCACTTATCTAGCCGTAAAGATAGATAGAAGTCATCTTGTAGCATCTCATCATCTCCGACATTTGAGAAACTTATTTTTTGACCATTTCTTTCTTTAAACCACATCTTCCATGCGAGTTCTCTGTAGCCAAATGGCACTTTTCTAGTATAATCGCCTTTTAAATATAATTTCATTCTTCCTCGTCGTCCAACTCTACCTCTCCATGGATTTGGATATACTCCTCGCGCTTCCTATCCAATTCTTCCCAGAGTAGCTCGTCAATGGCTTTCATAACCTTTATCTCTTCTAAACTAATATCGACTGCTTCGTCGTAGGTCAAATTCAGCAGGTCTGCATGTTTCGTTTTAAATTCTTCAATACTCAGCCATGTTTCTTTGTCGTCTTCGCTGATTTGACCGTCAATGGCAGATGCTACTTCAATCGCCATGATATAGAGAGCTCGCTTATCAACCGTTAGAATATCCTTATGAGTCGTGATGATTCGAAGATAGTCTCCTTTTTCTCGCCCATCGCTTTCATAGGAATCTTCACAATCCAATATTAGATACTCATATTTAAATGAACTCCATAGATTATCTCCTATTTTAAAATCAGTCATTCCCCAACGCTCATCATTTGAAGAAAATTTATCCAAACTAACGCTAAAATAGAAGTCATCATCACGTGCATAAGAAAATCCAACTTTCACTCCCTTACGTTCCTTGAACCACATTTTCCAAGGATATTCCATACAGTTTTGGTAAATACTAGTTTCGTAGTTGCCTTTAAGATATAGTCTCACTCATCTTCCTCATCGTCATAAACACGTTCACCGTGGATTTTGATATATTCTTCTCGAAGCCGTTCCTCCTCTTCCCATAGAGGATCTCTTACCGGTACCATTGTCTTTAATTCTTCCAAACTGATTTCAACAGCTTCATCATAAGTCAGTGAAAGAACATCCTTGTGATATTCCTTAAATTCTTCTACACTTAGCCAACTTTGCTTGCCGTCTTCGCTAATCTGACCATCAATGGCAGATGCTACTTCAATAGCCATAACGTATAAAGCGCGCTTGTCAACCATTAAAATATCTACATGAGTTGAGGCAATTCGAAGAAACTCTCCTTTTTCGCGGTCGTCGGAAATAAAGGCATGTTCAAATTCAAGTTCAATATCTTCATATTGCAAGGACAACCAAGGATTGCTCGGAATTATAAAAGGAGCCTTATCCCATCTTTCATCAACTGAAGCCCATTTGCGCAACTCTGCTCCGAAATAAAAATCTTCTTGCAGCATCTCATCATCACCAACGTTGGAGTAACTTATTTTCTTGCCATTCCGTTCCTTAAACCACATCTTCCAAACTAGTTCTCTAGTAGTAAATGTTATTTTTTTAGCATAATCACCTTTGATGTATAGTCTCATAAATCTGAGATATCGCCTCCATGTGCTAGTATATATTCTTTTCGACGAGTGGCTTCTTCCTCCCAAAGAGGGTCGTCTACCACATCCATCGTTTGAATTTCAGTCAAACTTCGTTCATTTGCTTCATCAAAAGTTAGAGATAGAATATCCTCATGTTTTCTTTTAAACTCCTCGATTGTCAACCAGCTAGCCTTATTATCCTCGCTAATTTGCCCATCAATCACCTTTGCAATCTCAAGCGCCATAATGTACATAGCTCGTTTATCAACTGTCAAAACTTCTAGATGGGTGGTTAAAATACGGAGATAGTCTCCCTTTTCATTATAATCCGTAGCAAATGCATCTTCAAAATTAATTTCAATACTTTCCTTAATATGTGAAAAGAGTCTTCGTACCCCTTCCTTTAGGGGGACACTAGACCATCTCTTATCGGCAGTGCCTTTCCTCAAGGATAAATTTGAGAAAAAATCTTCTTGTAATGCATCATTGTTCCCAGCATTTGAGTAAGAAATTTGCTCATCTTCTGGAAACCACATTTTACCAGCTAGTTCTAAATAACCATAAGGTACTCTTTTTGTATAATCACCTTTTAAATATAATTTCATTGTTCACTCCTTATTGCGTCAAGTATTTAAAAGCTTTCCACATATTTTTGATAACTTCTTCTTTAGCTCCTTTTCCAAGTCCATTTAGTTCAGATTGTTCATTTACCCAGTTTACAATATCCTGCCTACTTGAAATAGTTGAGGCTTCAATATCTATGTCGAGGTTATAACCTGACTTTCCACTCCCCGATTGAACTTGGATTTTCCCACTATCTGGCTCCGCATCAACTCGAATATTATCGACTTTTTTACCGTTAACTCGTCCAGAAATCTTTTTTCCAAAAGACTTACTCGTCGGTTTATTTGCCTTCCAGCTGTCATAGCTCTGGGCAAAGCTGACATTCAAACTAGCATTAGCTGTCCAAGTCTTGATAATAGCATCATTAACGGCATATGTGCCACCAGCAATTATCGTCGCTCCTGTCGCAAAACCAGCCGCTGCCGCTGTTTCTATGGGAATAGTTAAAGTCCCAAAACTTGGTATAGAAACTACTAAGCCTGCCGCCCCTCCTCCTAAGCTTATTGTATCAATCATAGCACCAAGGGCAATACTTCCTAGGCCCGCTAAGAATTCTGCCGCATTTTCTCGGATACTTTCCCAGAATTGCCCACCTCGCTCATCATTCAGACGCCGAGTGTATTCTTCATCAAAATTACCATTTTTTAGAACAACCCACACTTCACCAACAACTGGGACATCACTAACTTTAGTAGGTATAAAAGTCAGTATATTCCCCTCATGGTCAAAGCGTAAAGATTGATTGAATTCTTGAATCAAAATTGGCCAGTCGCTAGAAGGTTTCCCCTCTAAGTAGGCCAGCAATTGTTTACGATAGTAAGCCGCTGCTTCATCAGGCAGCATCAATTCTCTGATACTCTGATTAATCAAAGAAATCTTAGGATCTACTCCTCTTCCATAAGTACGAATCTCTTCATTTTTCAGTTTTGAAACCCAAGACATGTCCGCACCATTTGTATAGTAGTTTCCTTCTGCATCAATTGTGATTTGACTCAATGACACTGCTCCTTGAATAGCTAGTCTCAAAATTTCTAGACTGTCTGTAAAGTATTTTGAAACATCTGCCACAAACCATTCAAGTTTGTCAATTTTTTCCTGAATTTCCCGAATGCCGATATTTAGCTGGTTTTCCAGCACTGTCAGAGCATTCGTCTTGGACAGATTGTCAGCTAATTCCCCTGCAAGTCCATCAATAATCCGGCGAAATAGAGATTGATACTCTGCTAGCTGAGCTTGGGTTTTCTCCAACATCTCCTGTTTTGTTTCCAACTGTTCTTTCAGCAAGTCAAGATCCAGTATCCCATACTCAGATACGGTGGAGTCAGCATATTTATAAGAATTCAGCTCCTCCTGAATATCATCAATAGCAGCTTGTAGCTTTTTGATAGCAGGAATTATAATTTCTGTAAATAAGCCCTTTCCCGCTGTATAAGCCGCTCCCTGCAGCTCACCCGACTCCAAAGAGGCAATCAAGTGATCGCAGCCACTAGATAGACGATCGGTCACCTGATTAGCTACCTGCAGGTTGCTAGTCATCGCTTGGATAAGCTGTGCTGAATCTGTTGCACTATATTTCACTCCCATGGCAGACTATTCCTTTCTTTGGTCAGTTTTTCTCGCTCTTCTTCAAGAGTCTTTCTTGTTTGACGACCGAGTTTTTCTAGTTCATCCATCTGAACATCCACATAGTTCTTAACCTGTTGGTTAAGATGCTGAGTCTCTGCTAAATCATGACTGAGGGCAGCAGTATTTTGCGGATGCTCATAAAGTAGATTTTCCATTCGATTCGTCAAATATTGGAAATCCGTCGCAAAATTTACCAGAGAATCTTCGTATTGATGTTTGAGAGCCATAAATTCATCTTCTTTTTCGTCAACTTTGAGAATTTTTTCGTAAAGTGCTTGGCGTTCTTTTTCGCTTTTATCTACCTTCATTTTAACTCTCCCAGCGCTTAGCCTGCTCTATATCGCGTTTCTCAATTTTTGCAGCAATTTCTGGAAATTTATTGGCCTGAGTTAGGACGGCCGAACTGAAGTCACTGATAGCCTGCAACATTTGATTGCAAGCTTGACAGCCAGCTTCCATTCCAGCAATCCCTGTTGTATAGAAAAAATTGACTTGTTGATTTTGTGCATTGCTGGTATCAACTCCAACTAGCTCGCTAATAGCAGATCCAGCTGAAATAGTGTTTGATTTAATTTGTCCCATCTTCGCTTCTCCTTTTATTTATAGAATTACCAAAATACCTTTTCATTATATCACAATTCCTCAAAATCATAGGTTCTAAAACAAAAAGAGACTGAAACAAAAATGTTTCAGTCTCGCCTTATTATGTTCAGAAACTATTAATATGGTTGATAATTGATCAATGGCCAGCGGTTGCTGAGCAATCACTCGGAGTTGGAACTATTTATAATGACTTGAAGATCTTTAAATCTGAAACTAGATAGTAGAAAGAAAAGCAAAATCTTCAAACATTTCGCACAACCCCACCGCACTTACTTGTAACTAGTCCTTCCACAAATTCATGGCATTGAGAAAATCATCCGAAACCGTTACATTCTGTGGATTACTTGCTTCACGCTCCGCCCGTTTGGCTTCTACTTGAGCTTGGGTTGTAATACCTTCCCGCCGCCAATTACGCAAGATTGCCTGGATATATTTCCAATTAGGCTTTCCATTGAAAACCGCTTCGCGTAAAGCAGCCTTGACCAGGTCTGGATTGGTTTGATCGTCCTTAATGGTCTTGGTTAAATCCTCAATTTCAAATGGAGTCAAAAGACGACCTAGCTCTTGCTGGAAGGTTTCAACCAGTTCCTTGAGAAGGTTACCATCCGACACTGGCCTTGACCCAGTAGGATCAGAAGTCTCCAAAAGCTCATCTAGCTTTTCTAAGGCTGGTGAAGCATCAAAAATTGCTTCAATTTCCCCATTCAGTTCAATGGTTCTGTACTGGAGCAAGCCTTTTTCTGTCAGATGGGACATGGAACGATTGACCTCGGACAAGGTCTTGCCAATATGCTCCGCAATCTGACTGGGCGCAAATTCCTCCAATGAGGTGGTATTTTGCAAATAGAAAAACTGCCAGACCAAAAAATCATCACTGGAATCAAAAATGTCTTTAAAATGCAAAAAGAGGGCACTTGGAAGAACCAAGTTGCCATTTTTGTAAGCTGCTAAATAAGTCATAGTACCTCTTTATAAATAAGCAAAGAAGGATGCATCATTCTCTGGACTTTGCCAATCAAATGGCGTTTCTTGATAGACTGCATAATTGACCCAATTACTGAAAAAGAGAGCTGCCGCCAAACTCCATCGCAGACAAGGAGTCGTATTCACATCATCATTCTTGAAGTAATTCTCAGGAATATGAGGATCCTTGCCCGCTTCCAAGTCACGGAAATACTCCTTGGCAAGGGTATCACGGTCGTATTCCATGTGACCAAAGCTATACACCTCTCGCAAGTCTCGGCTCGCCAAAACGGACAAGCCCGTGTCTTCTCCCTCAGAGAGAATTTCTAGATTGGTCAGATTCAGAATGTCTTCTTTCAGTACTTCTGTATGCCTTGAATGAGGCGTGATAAATTCATCATCAAAACCTCTAAAAAGTAGATTATTGCTTGGAGCCGACTGCTCGTAAACACCTGAGAGTTTCTCTTCCATCTGGTGCTTATCCACGCCATAGCGGGCATAAAGGCCAGCCTGTGCTCCCCAACAGATATGTAAAGTCGAAAAGACATGAGTCTTGGACCATTCAATCACCTGCTGGAATTCCTCCCAATAGTCTACTGCCTCAAAGGGTAGATGCTCCACTGGCGCTCCAGTGATAATCAAGCCATCAAAGAAACGATGTTTGACCTCATCAAAAGTCTTGTAAAAGGTCTGCATATGCTCCACTTGGGTGGTCTTTGACGTATGAGAAGTCATATAAAGAAACTCAATGGTCAGCTGCAAGGGCGTATTGGCCAAATGACGTAAAATCTGAGTTTCTGTCACCATTTTCTGGGGCATGAGATTGAGTATCAAGATATTCAAGGGGCGGATATCCTGATGATCTGCCCGGTCATCATCCATGACAAAGATATTCTCAGAGCTTAAAATTTCAACTGCGGGAAGCTTCTTATCAATCTTGATAGGCATGAAAATATCTCCNTTTGTTTAATATACTCATTATACTCAAAGGAGATATAGTTTTCAATTATACTTTTTCTCTAACTAGATATAGTAATAAGCTATATCTTTAGTAGTGCATCAATACCTTGTAGTCATAATCGCCGATTGCTTCGCGACCTTTAAGCTCATCCAGCTCGATGAGGAAGGCACAGCCAGCCACTACGCCACCAAGGCGCTCAATCATCTCAATGGTTGCCTTAACTGTTCCACCAGTTGCAAGAAGGTCATCAACAATCAGAACGCGTTGACCAGGTTTGATTGCATCCGCATGCATGGTCAAAGTATCTACACCGTACTCTTTTTCATAGTCAGCTGAGATAACTTCACGTGGAAGCTTGCCTGGCTTACGGACAGGAGCAAAGCCAACTCCTAATTCAAAGGCAACTGGACAGCCTACGATAAAGCCACGCGCTTCTGGACCGACGATCATGTCGATTTCCTTGTCAGTCGCATATTGAACAATTTCACGAACAGCATAGCTGTAGGCATTTCCATCAGCCATCAAAGGGCTGATATCGCGGAAGAGAATCCCTTCCGTTGGGTAGTTTTCAATAGTTGCAATATAATCTTTTAAATTCATAATGTTCTTTCTTTCAAAAAATTTTTTACTCTCTATTATACCACTTTTTCATCCAAATGGTAACAGAAAAACTTACTTTTTAAGGGGATAGATTATTTAATTTAAAAGAGTATATTTCATTCATTTATAGACCACCGTATTGAGGCTGGGATTGAGTTGGTTAATCTTTATAATCACTTCATAATCACTTCTTCTACTAACTCCAAGAACAAAACTTACTTTTCGCTAACAGGCTGAACCATGAGTTCTTGCTCTTTAATAATCTGTCTCCTTCGCTTTACCTACAAGTTTTGGAAAATAACTTTCAAAATATGCCTTAGATAAATTGGCCAAATAAACCTTTGTATTGTCTAACTTTATATAATGTTTCGGATAGCTATTGAGCCTACACTCTAATTTTAATTTATAGACATATTCATAACCCAAAACATCAATAAAATAAATTTTAACATGATCTATATCTGAAATTTTAGAGTCAAATTGTAAGAGTAGATTATTTGATGTCCCCTTATCAATCATAAATCTTTCATAAGGCTCTAATACATGCTCTCTATCTAATCCTTTAGAATCTTTATATTTTATTTTATCAATTAAAGCATGACCTGAACCAATGTTTCTAACCTTAATAAGAATAGACTTCGATAAGTTCTGGTCATTGCTACTATTTTCTTTTTGCTGACTAATTAATTTAGGGAACTATATACCTGTTTACACTAACCACAATATATAGTGCTTCCGAGAATATACAAAAAAAGGCGACTTCCAAAATGGAAACCGTCTTTTAATATAATATCAATAATACTTTCTAAGTTTATCTTGATTTTCTTTGAAAAAATCCTCTAACCAATCCATGCCATAAGCATAACTAAAACCTTCTAGGAGAACAGAGAAGTCAATGCTATCAAATCCCATTTTCTTCAAACCATCAAAGGTGTTGAATGGTGAACGAAAGTGCTTGTATTTAATAATTGCACCAATATCTTTTAAATCCTGTTCTCTGGTGCTGACCATTTTCATTCCTAACACATACTCAATCGGGGCAACTAAAACCGTTAAATTCTTAAACGAGTACAAAGTTTCACATAAACTTAACGGCGGCTGTTTGTTCATATTTGCCACATTATTGTTGAGCCACAGCTCTTCGTGAGTGTTAAGATTAAACTCTTGTCCTACCCGAGCGATAATCTCATTGATTTTTTGGCTTTCTTCATAAAAAGCATCCACATCTTGTGTCGCACGTAAACCATGATATTCCAAGACATAGCCACCAACACAGATAATGGTCAAAGTAAGATTTGCCTGAACCAATTCTTTATTCAAGGCTTCAAAGACAGGTTTCATTTTATCCATGTTTGTATTTCTCCATCATTTTCTGAACATTGGCTAATTTAGCTGGCTTATTTAACGAAATCACATATTCATGAGTTGGTGTGTGCTCTTGAATAGCATATTTCAAGCTAACTTTTTGAAAATCGGTCAGTTCTTTGGAGGCTAGTAATTTCTCAACATCCTCGTTTGTTAAATAAGAATGGTCTTCAAAAATAACTTTACGCAAATAACGAAACCAATGACTTGCATTGAAACGTGATTGCTTGGATGCATTTATCATATAATCATACCAATCCATCATCTTCCTCCTGTAAGATTTAGTTCATGTTATTGTCGTTTATATTCAAAAGTCTAACTTTTTCTCTTTCTTAACTGTTTATCTTCTTTAGGGTTATAATTCAAAGCCTGTTGTAGTTTTAAATCGAAATCAGAAAGTTCTAGTTTTTCCTCCTCAAAAGGAATATCGGGAAGTTTAAAACGAAATTTTTTATAAAAGAAAGTGTTGAACTCCTCTTTGTTATCTGAAATATCTACTAGAGTATCTAGTTCGGAAAGTCGATTCTGTATGCTGATTTTTGTAATATCGTCGAGCTTTTGGTAAATTGCATAATACGATAAATCTTGGAAAAATTTCCGATGCGATTTAACAACTGCCTGAGTATAAGGGCAATTATAATAACTGAGATATTTCTTGTAAAAATTATCAGAAAGAGAAATTTGGTAATCTACTAACTTATTGTCAATCGTTTTGGAAACTGTTCGCTCCATTTCTGCATGTAGTTTATCCATGGATTAGCTCCTTGTATTTTGTACGAACTCCTGAAGATGCTAGTAGAAGATTGAAGCGGTCATTATCCGCCATACTACGAGTATTATAGCGGAATACAAATTCATCCACGTAGTCCTGCAAATGTTTCTTAGACCATGAATGGTAAATTCCTAATACCCCTCGTTTAAGTCCTGCCCAGAAACCTTCAATCGTGTTTGTATATATATCATCAATGACATACTCATGAGCACCATGGTTTACAAAAGCGTGGTCATACATCTTCGCAACTTTATTATAACCTAACCATTCATCAGTGTAAAGTTGAGCGGTATCTTTAACAAATTTAACGACTTGTTCTGTCAGAGTTTTTATACCTGTATCACTTACCTTATGGGCATTTAATTTTCCTTCTCGTGCAACCATACCGACAACTGGAGTTTTATCTTTTAGAGAACGACCTTGTGCATTTTTGACCTTTTTAGAGTTATGACGATTCTTATTTTTACCACCGATGTAAGTTTCATCTACTTCTACAGTTCCATCTAATTCATTGTTATTTTCTGAACCAAAACATCTACGAATACGCTCCAGCATAAACCAGGCTGTTTTCTGAGTAACGTGAATATCTTTTGAAAGTTGAAGCGAGGAGATGCCTTTTTTATGAGAAGTCACCATCCAAATAGCAATAAACCATTTTTGAAGAGAAACCTTAGTATTATCAAACATTGTACCAGTTTTAACGCTAAAGTATTTGCCAGTATTCTTGCACCTGTATTTTCCATTCTTGCACTTATAAACCTTAGATGTTTCATCAAAAGGACTGACTACATAGCCATTCCAGCGAATTTTTTCTAAATGTTGTTCACAATGATAATCACTTGGGAAAGCATTCATCAAATCATACAATGACTTAAACTCACCTAACATCTCTCTGCTCCTTTTATATTCTAAAATCATTATATCATTTAAAACACAAAAGTCAATAAATTGGTGTAAAATTGGGTATAATCCTTTTCGAAACTAGTATTTTGTGATATAATAGTATTGTTATATAAGCAAGGAGAAAAATATGACAGAAATCAAATCAAATCAAATCAAATCAAATCAAATCAAATCAAATCAAATCAAATCAAATCAAATCAAATCAAATCAAATCAAATCAAATCAAATCAAATCAAGCTGATTATGTAGCTATTCAGTCTTTTTGTCAACCCCTTTTGAGGACTTTTTCACTTTTTTGTGAGGAGGTCTTTTATCATATAATCTCTAAATTGGAGGTTGTATGTTAGTAAGAAAAACAAACGAAAGTGATAGCACAGGTAAATTAGTTTATCAGCTTTTTTCAGAAGCTAATTTTTCGAACAAAGACTTCTATGTAGAAAACGCTGGTGAAGCAACATGGATAGAAGCATTAAAAGGAGCTTCTAAATCTCTAAAAGGAAAACAAGGAATTCCTGACTTCAATTTTCAATCTGGCAGATTTCACATACTTATAGAAAACAAAAAAGATTTTTCTAAATTGGAGACTTTCGACGAAAATGGTAATCTATTGATGGATGTTCATTCAATAAAAGAATATGCTGTAAATGGAGCCGTTCATTATGCAAAATGGATTGTTGAGCATTCTTCTATTTATGATAAAATCTTTGCATTAGGAATAGTTGGTTCTCCTAGACGATATAAAATACAACCTTATTATATTGAAAATAGGGAAGATGGTCTTGTTATAAAAAGACTTAGTGATGTATTAAGTTTTGAAAATTTTAAAGAAGAGAATATTGAAGAATATTATAAAGTTTCAGTTCTTGGTGAGCTATCTCTTTATCAAGAAGAACTGAAAAATATCAATGAAATTGCATATAGCATTCACGAAGATTTGAGAAATTATGGAAATTTAGGAGCAGATAATAAAGCAACTGTAGTATCAGCTATTTTGTTAGCACTACGACATGGATTGACAGCAAATCAACTAACTGGAGGTGTTGATAGTAGTTCAGATGGTAATACTATTTTTAGAGCTATCGAAGATGAGTTGAATAATTTGTATCAAGTTAGAAGCAAAAAAATTGGTTCTCTTTTAGATACTTTTCGATTTATTACTACTGATGTGCGATTGAATACTAAGTTAACAGAATTAGGCAATAGAACACCTTTGTGGTATTTTACAGACCGTTTAAGCAATGAAGTCTATCATAGGGTAGTTGGTGGTACTCCATTTGATATATTAGGTTCATTCTATAGCGAATTTGTTAAGTATGGTGGCAATGATGGTTCGGATTTAGGTATTGTATTAACACCGTTGAATATTACTTCCCTAATGGCTGACCTAATTGAAATAAGCCCTACCGACACGGTGATTGACCCTGCTACTGGTACAGGTGCTTTTCTAATTGCTTCAATGCAAAAGATGATTGAGCAGGTTGAAAAAGATGATGTCAATTATAAAACTAGTGAAGCTAAAAAACAAGCAATCAAAAAAATAAAGTCAGATAGGTTATATGGAATAGAGTTGAAGTCCAAACTATATGCAATATCAGCTACTAATATGATATTGCGAAATGACGGTCGTGCGCATTTAGAAGAAGGGGATATGTTTCATCTTTCTTTAGAGAACGATGGGAATTTCGATAAACTATTGATGAATCCACCGTATAGTCAAGCCAAAACAAAAGTTACTTCTCATTTATCTGAGATGAACTTTATGATAAAGGCTTTAGGTAGATTAAAATGCGGAGGTCGAGCAGCATTTATCGTCCCCCAATCAACAATGACCAGTGGTCCAAAAGCTATAAAAGATGCTGATTATAGAGAATTAAAACAAGAGCTGTTAGATAATAACAGAATAATTGCAGTGATTACAATGAATCCTAAGACATTTTATCCTTATGGGACAAGTCCGGTTGTTATCGTATTGGAACATGGTGTACCACAAAAGGATAGTAGAAGCATTTTGTATGATTTTAGAGATGACGGGAATATTCTTAATCCTCATCTTGGGATGTTAGAAGATGCTACAGCAACAGAAAAGAGGAAAAGACTGCTAGATACTATTAAAGATAAGATAGATATAGATGGTGTTAACTCAATAAAAACAACTCTGACAGCAGATGATGAATGGTTGCACAGTTATTTCTATTTTGATGATTCAATTCCAACTCCAAAGGACTTTTTATCTGCATTAAGAGACTATGCAACGTTTGAATACAGCATGAAAATTAGCGATAGAGGAGATATTTTTGATGACTGAAACTTTGAAATATCTACCTTTTGAATTATCAGATACCAGATACTTTAAGTTACACTCGACAAGCTCTGGTATTGATAAAGTGAGATTAAAGATTACAAATGACCAAGAATATTTTCCATACATTACTCGGACAGATAAAAATAACGGCTGTGATATGTTTGTAGGAAAGCAGGATAAACCACTTGATAAAGGAAATTCCATTACAATTGGTTTAGATACTCAAACAGTTTTCTATCAACCTACGGATTTTTATACTGGTCAAAATGTTCAAATATTAGAATCTAAGTTTATGACTAAAAATATCGCCCTATTTTTAATTCCACTAATAAAAAAACAACTAGTGTTACTTAACTGGGGAGGAAACGGAGCAACTTTAGGACGATTGCGTGTCAAGAAAATTGTTTTGCCAGTTGATGAAAAAAATGAACCTAATTGGGAATACATGGATAGTTTTATAAATAGTCAAATTAAGCCGTTAAAAGAACTAGCTAATAACTCTCTCTTGACTCCTCCGCTCATAGATTTGAATAGTGTTCCTTGGTCAGATTTTTATATATCAGATTTTTTTGAAGCTGAAAGAGGTAAATCTGGAGCAAAAGGAAAGCTCCAGAGCGGAGAAATCCCTCTTATTTCTGCCCGTAAGCAATTCAATGCTTTTGATAGTTTCGTTACAGTTGACGAAAGCAAAGTCTTCAAAGAATCAATATCAATAAACAATAACGGCGACGGTGGAGCAGGTTTAGCATTTTTTCACAACTATAAGTACGTTGCAACTCAAGATGTGACAGCACTAATGGAGAGGAAGTTTATGAGTAAAGAAGCTAAACTGTTTATATCTGTTTGCATAACTAAACAAGCTAACAAATTTGGGCACGGAAACAAACTGAACTCTAAACGTCTTCTTCATCAGAAGATAATGTTACCTGTAACGATTGAAGGAGAACCTGATTTCGAATTCATGGAAATGTATATATCATCAATATTAAGTTGATAGCAATTCCGCTTTTTATAAGTTGTTTAATATCTATACCAAAAGCGACCTCTAATATAGAAGTCGCTTTTTTGTATATTATCGGAAGCACTACATATTGTGGTTAGTGTAAACAGGTATATAGTTCCCTTAATTTATTATTAACTTTCTTTAAAATTCTTATATAATTGCATTGATTAAGTGTATATTCTTTTGTTACTGGATTAGATTTTTCTTTTCTATTTTCAGGATTTATAGTGCATATAATTGTATATTTTGGCTTTTCACTACTACTTCCCATAGATTCATAGTTTGTCCCTATATTAAAAATCGGCCTAACTGAATCACGTTTTTCTTCTTTGTATTTTTTATTTTCAAAATATAGAGTAAATACAATCAAATAACTTCCAATAAGCGACCCAAAATAAGATAACCAATCAAAATCTATAGTTTCTTTTAAATTAATCCTCAAATCTATTTTTAAATATTTTTTAGCCATCACATACAATACTGGCAACGAAGAAACTATTAAGAAAAGTAAGGTTAATTTTACTATCTCCTTGTTTCTGACAAACCTTATTTTAAAATTTTTTAAAAAAATCATTTTTATCCTTTCAAATAATCATAAATCTCCTGCACAGTACCCAGAGCCATGAGTTCTTGCTCTTTGACTAGACGCTTGAGGTCTTGGTAAATACGACTGCTTTCAATTTCTTTCTTTTCTGCTTCTTTATTAACTGTCATGACACCTTCGGTGATGCTGACAAAGCCCAGTTCTTCAAAAATCTGAATCATTTTGACTAAGAGAATCGGGTCGATTTTCAGGTAAGCCGCCAACTCTTTAAGTTTATAGCGAACATCAAACTCAGGGAACTGGTAGATTGTCTTGTAAAGTTTAGCAAATTGCTCACGAGTACCATAACCGGTCAGATAGTAAGGCTTGGCAATTTCATTCTTAAAGTATATCGCTTCGAAATCCTGAGACTGAAGAATATTCTTCAAATCCTGCAAGTCATCAGGCAGGTCATAAACCACAACTGCTCTGCTATTTGTCAAATCCGGCAATTCCTCTGTAAAACGCAAGACTGGAACCTTGTCAGGCAGCGTCGCATTTTTGCCTCGGATATTGAAAAGCTGAACGCCGTCCACACGGGCATCTACCAGCATAAGCTGAAGACTGGTCTGTCCATTCCATTTATTGACAGAGAGGCTGACAGCTAGCTCCAGATTCTTGGTCTGGGCAAATTCTGTCGCCAGGCTTCCTTGCCCAAAAGCTACTACTTCGAAAGATGCGTCTTCCTGAGAAATTTTTAGCTTGAGATGGCTATTGCCAGCTCCCATAGTCCGAGCATTGTCCACTTTAAAGTCTTTGAGGTAAAAAAGCGGCTTCTTATTGTCCATACCAAAAGGCGCCAGTTTTTCGAAGCTTTTGAGTGTATCAAGGGTCAGTTCTGGTAGCTGCAACTCCTCGTCTAAATAGAGTGTTGTTTTGCCAGTCAAATCCAAATCATTGTCTAAGATGTAGGCTGTCAGGATATCAGATAGCTCTGCTAGTTTGTCTGCTTCAAGGGTCATTCCAGCTGCTCCAGCATGGCCACCAAAGGCTACAAAGAGATCACGGTGACTGTCCAAGGCCTCAAAGATATTGACTGCTTCAATACTGCGGGCGCTGCCCTTAGCGATGCCATCCTCAATATTAAGCACTATGACTGGCTGGTGCAGCTCTTCCAGCAGGCGCCCAGCGACAATCCCTAGCACACCGGGATTCCAGCCTTCTTTGGCCAACACCTGCACTGGTCTCTTAGGGTCCAGCATGGTTTGTGCCTCTTCATAAATCTGCTGGACAATTTCCTTGCGCTCGTCATTTTTCTGGTTGATCATGAGAGCAATATCACGAGCTTCTTCATCGTCAAAGCCTGTCAAAAGCTCAACCGCCGGATTTGGATCATCCAGCCGTCCCAAGGCATTGAGTCGGGGAGCAAGCTGGAAACCAACTGTTTCTTCATCCAGTTCATCAGACTGAATACCCGCAATTTTGAAGAGTTCCTGAAGTCCTACTCGCTGGGTATTTTTTAGGACGGAAAGGCCGTATTTGACCAAGATCCGATTCTCTCCCGTCAGACTGACCATATCGGCAATGGTACCGATGGCAACTAAGTCCAAAAGTTCGACTTGGACTTCTTCCAGCAAGGCTGTTGCAAGCTTAAAAGCCACCCCGCAGCCAGCCAAATGCTTGAAAGGATAATCCGCTCCGCTATGTTCCGGATGGACAATCGCATAGGCATTTGGCAGCTCCTCAGGCATAGAGTGGTGATCCGTCACGATGACATCCACGCCCAGAGACTGGGCCAGCTCGATAGCTTCATGTCCCGCCACTCCATTATCCACTGTAATAATGAGCGAGATGCCTTGATTTTCAATAAAATACTTGTAAACACTGCTATTAGGACCATAGCCGTCCGTAAAGCGATTGGGCAGATAGACCTGACACTCAGCCCCCAGCTGCTCCAAGGCTTCCTTGACAATCGATGCCGAAGTCATACCATCAGCATCATAATCACCATAGATTAAAATCTGCTCATAATTCTCAATCGCTGAGCGAATGCGCTCCACTGCCCGCTCCATATCATGCAGGTCATAAGGGTCGTGAAGCTGGTCTAAACTAGGCTCTAAAAATTCCTGCAAAGCTTCTTCAGTCTGCACTCCTCTTTGGTAAAGAAGACTGGCAACAGCGGGTTCTAGCCCAGCCTTCTTAGCCTTTTTTAAAAATTTTTCATCTGTAAAATTTGTGGCAAACTGCCAGTCGTATTTTGAGCTAATCATGATAAGTGAAACACTTTCTCCGTTCAATCTTGTCTGAATATTATAACATGAAAAGACTGGTTCAACCAGTCTCAAACTTCTTATCTTCGAGTAAGGCTCTCAGCCTCACTCATCCAGGTATAGTCCCTTGGCAACGCTTTGGTCAATAACTTCCTGAGCCAATTCCCAAAGAGTTTCAGAGGTTTCTTGTATAAAGGATTTTTTCGCAATAACCTGCGACTTGGTCAGGCCATGAGGATTGTCATGGGGCTGTGCGACTTCCAAGTGATTGAGTAGGGGTACCAAAGCATCCATCACTCGGGCATATTTAGCCCCTATGCTAATGCCGGTTTCAAATTCCTGCCAGAGCTCTAAAAAGGAATCCTGATGATCTGACGGCAGCTTGTTCAAACTGATTTTCAAGGAGTCCAGCTCTCTATCGTAAGAATCGCTCTTGCCCGCGTCGTCAAAGATAAAGGTATCACCAGCATATATTTCTCCCAAATCATGAATCAATAACATAGACAAGACATTTTCCAGATTGACTTCTTAGGGGATATATTCTCGAAAGACTAGCGCCATAGGCGCTCCCTGCCAACTATGCTCAGCAGAATTCTCAAAACGATAGGCATCCAAGGTTCTGTTGTTCCTATGAGTGGCTTTCAGTTTTTCCAGCTCATTTGTAAAAGCTAACTGCTGCTGTAGATGTTCAAACATAGGGAAAATTCTTTTGAAATGTTTTTATTATTATATCACAATATCCTCAATATGATTGTCAAGATTTGTCTGAAGTATAAAAATGACAGTTGAAATAATTAGTGATATACTAAGACAATAAAGGTTAATTAATTGCAAACTTTGAAAGGAATAATAATGACCTATCTTTTAAAAGTAGAAGATTTTGTTAATATAGAAGAAAATAAGAGTTCCTTCGTTATCAATGATATNGTTGCTATTTGCAAGCGAAATAATAATCCCAATCGAGACTATTTATTTGTTAATAAATATCAAGCTAAGCATTATCCTGTTAAAGCCCATAACACGCTGCAGCTATTTTACGAACTCTATCAAGAAATAAAAAGGCAAATTCCTTCTGACAAGCGTATTTTGGTTGTTGGTTTTTCAGAGACGGCTACTGGGATCGCCCAGGCAATCATGCATATGGCCTTGGAAAATAAAGATCTGAAAACTGTCTTTTATTTACAGACTACTCGAGAAAGCATTAACACAGATATCCAAAATATCTCTTTCGAAGAAGAGCATTCACATGCAAGTACACAAAAATTATATTATCGCTCAGATATTCCTGACTACGATACTGTCTTGTTTATCGAAGATGAAATAACAACAGGAAATACAATTGTTAACTTTATTGAAAAATTTCAAAAAGTTAAAGACGGTATTTCTTTTGCAGCCGCTTCTATATTAAACTGGCAAAATACAAAGAATCGTAAGATTTTTCAAGAAAAAGAAATCAAAAGGATATACCTAGTCAGTGGACAAATGAGAGATAATACTCCTCTCATAGAACTGAAAGAAACAACACTGGAAAAACCAAGACTAACTTCAGACGTTCACTATCATTTATCTGACAACCTCAATCCTCGAACAGGTCTCACTAAAGAAGAGTTTTTAGTCTTCCAAAAAACTGCTCTAAATCGATTGACTTCGCAAGTCTCTCGGAAATCTAAAGAAGAAACAATAGCCGTCATTGGAACTGAGGAAAACATGTGGTTACCAATTAGACTAGCCCAAGAACTTGATGCAGAGGTTCGCTCCACCACAAGAAGTCCTATTTCCCTCTCCAGTGAAGACAACTATCTTTTCCATAACGGCATAGCTTTGGCCAGTGCTTACGAAACGAATAGAATGACTTTCCTTTATGATATTGAACGTCATTATGACCAAATTATCATCGTCTATGAGGTTATGACTGATGCATTTCGAACAGCTCTTCAAAATAAACTGCAGCCCTTTAGTAAGCAAACATTAATTTTTGTTAAACAATAAGAAAGGCTTTTATGAATTTAGTAAAAACTAGTTACCCTGAATCCGATGTAACCATCCTCTTACAAGATGTGCGTGGAAAGGTTCCTGTATTAGACACTGCTGAAAGAGAAAAGTTAAATCAACAGGGCGTTCACTATTCCGAAATGCTACCTCTAGAATATGCCCCAACAGAGCGCTATATGAAAATCTATCAAGAAAGCCTCGCAACTCTTTCTTTTGAGACTGCTAACGCTATAGCAAGTCTTTCTGAAAAGATTTTCAAGAAAAAAGGAGAAAATCTTGTTTTAGTTTCCTTAGCAAGGGCAGGGACTCCTATAGGTATTCTAATAAAAAGGTACCTTCACTATAAGTATCAGCTTGATGTGCCACATTATAGTATTTCTATCATTAGAGGTAAAGGGATTGACATAGCCGCCATGAATATTATAGCCAACAAGCACCATCCTAAAGATATTCAATTCGTGGATGGTTGGGTTGGAAAAGGAGCAATAAATACTGTCCTAGGAGAAGCCTGCCAGAGGTTAGCAGAGGAAAATAAACTCTTTTCCGAACTTGATCCTACTCTAGCTGTACTCAGTGATCCAGCTTCGGTAACACCGCTTTATGGTACTCGTCAGGACTTTTTAATTCCTAGCGCTTGCTTAAATGCTACTGTCAGCGGCCTCGTCAGCAGGACGGTCAAATTAAAAGAAATGAGTGACGACGAGCTTCACGGAGCCGTTTATTATGCAGAAAACGAAGCTTACGACCATTCATTGGAATTCTTAGATAAAGTGCAATCCTATTTTGACCAAGTTCAATTAGATTATTTTAATCCTTCACAAGAAGAGCTCAATGAGGATTTCAAAGGCTTGGACGAAGTTAAGAAAATCGCCCAATCCTACAATATTAGTGATATCAATAAAATAAAACCAGGAGTTGGTGAGACAACTAGAGTTCTGCTTAGGCGCCTTCCAGACAGGGTATTAATTCGAGAAAAGGCTAATCAAAAATACCTTAAACATATCCTTCAATTATGTGAAGAAAAGCAGATCCCAATCGAATATGTCAACTTACAGAAATATAATGTTTGTGGCATTATAAAGGAAGTCGCTGATTTATAGTTTATCTCTTGACAAAGACCATTTTATAAATATACAATGGTATCTATAAAGCAGGGGAGAGCAGACTTTAATAAGCTATCTCCAGTGATTTAGGAGGTACAAAGCAAACCATCTGCACTCTTCGTTTAACTTTTATACAAAGAAGACAAAAGATGTGACATTATAATCGTAGAAAGCAGGTATATTTCATGTCGACCAGTCTGCAAAATCTGCCCTTTGAACTTTGGCGTTCAATCACAGAACGAAAAGGAATACAAGCCACTTTCGCTCCTGTTTTTACACGATATATCGGGGTTGAAAATCAAAGTAAATATGATAGTGTATTAAAAACTATTTTGGTAAAAGCTCAAGAGGATTCAACTCACACTATTTACTTTGACGGCCAAATCCCAATGGATGCAGATTTTGATTTCATTAACAGCATAAGAAACGAGCTTGCTTCAATGGAAGTTAGTCAAATAGCCAGTCAGGATATTACACTCTTTGAAGATGCAGAGCTCAATCACCAATTTCTGATTGCTCTAGAATATATAACAAACCTTGCTATCCGTCAAGAAAATTTCCTGAATAACAGCGTGAGAAATAATTTTATATGCAAAATGCTACTCTATGCATACTTACATATTTTTAGCTTATCCTATCAAGATAGAGATTACCTTACAAACAAGTGCATCTACTATGGTAGTATTTCAAGACACGATATATATTTCTTGCTGTTACTAAATCGCTTTGGATTTGATGTCATTTATATCAATCCACTAAAAGATGATGAAAATTTTGCTCAAGTTGACTCTGATCAAATCAGTACTGTCCATAAAAACACTCAAATCCTGCCTATCCAAAGTTGGACAGAAAGAGCTAAAAATGGACAAATTATAGAGGAAAATCGTTCAATTACACTGGATATAGAAACACAAATTGAAGAACAGTTATTTACAAATTCTGGCATTTATAGGCCTTGGCAGTTCCGAAATGGAACGACAAGCCCCATTTTCTTCAATTCAACTTTAATTGATGTAGAACAAAATTGGAACGCACCCGCAAAAGTTCGGAACGGATTTAAGACCGTTGAGAAAACAGTCTATGTCCCACATTTCTTTTTTGAAATAGAGGGAGAATATAATCCAATTGACAAGTATGCCCATTTGGTCAATATCTGCTCTTCGTCTGATAATACGCTCGTTTTAACATCCAATGGTGATGAACTGATTACTCACGAAATTAATGATTCCGATAAGTATCAGCTTATGTTTTGTCAACTCAGTAATGGAAGTTTTGATATTGAGGAGATTATGAAGCTCCCATTCTATCGCTATGCTCCTTATAACGATGAAACAGAAAAATTCCTTCTCAATAAGATTAACGAAACCATTGCTGATACTCGACTATTCAAACAACCATTGACAGTATCCAAAGAAGAAATATTAAACTTTGCATTGTTGATTCTACAGTTGGATAAAAGAGTAATTCGACTCATAGATAGCTTTGATTTTACTGGCTTTATACCCAAGATTGTATTTTTCTTGGAAGGCGAAACTCAGTTATCAAAAAATACTTGCTATGTCCTTGCCTATCTTGGAAAAATTGGTTTTGACATCATCATTTTTTCACCTGCCGGCTTATCTGACCTGAACTCTTATATTAATGCAGAGTACTTTAACACTATCAGGTTAGATGTTATAAACTATGAGCAAAGTTTTCAAGCTATTCAACGAAAGCAGAAAAAACAAAATTTCTTCAGTAAACTTTTTAATTAAAGAAAGGAAAACAATATGCCCATCAACACAGGAAGTTTTGATTCGACTCCCCAAGAGATTAAATCAACTGAACTTGAACTTGCTAAACCAGAAGTGCTAGCTGACAATTTAGCCTATAAGCAGAAGCTGAGATCACTGCCTGAGGTTCAGAACCTCACCAATGAGATTGATATTACTAATGTCAACTCAATTATGGCTTTCGGTCAAAAACCGAGTGAAGGGATTTCTCAAATATCTGATGCTCTACTATCTTCTATGCGGAGAGTAGATGCAGAGGAAGCTTCTCGAATGCTCGTCCAACTCACTAAAATCATGGATAAATTCGATATTAAAGAAATTGAAAATCCAGAAAAAGCATCTGCTCTGCAAAAATTATTTGGTAAAATAAGGAATAATATTGATAAACTTTTTGCTAAATATGAAGATATGGGTAAAGAAGTTGATCAGATTTATACCATATTGAAGCAATATGAAGTTCAGATTCACCAAACCCAAGAAAATTTGGAAAAACAATATAAAACGAATGTGGCTTACTATGAAGAATTAGAAAAATATATTGTTGCTGGCGAGATCGCTCAAGAAGAAATCGAAGAATACAGCAATCAGATCGCGACTCGTACAGATATAACAGATCAAGAAAAACAAACTCAACAGCAAAAGCTAAGTATGATTAAAGACATGCTCGCTCAACGAACTTATGACTTGCAAATTGCTGAAAACGTGGCCATGCAAACCTGTCCTATGATTCAGACCATGCAAATGTCTAACTTTAATCTGATGCGGAAAATCAATTCTTCCTTTATTATCACATTGCCAATCTTCAAGCAATGTTTGGTTCAAGCTATTCAATTAAAAAGACAGGAAATTCAAGCTAAGTCTATCAAACAATTGGATGAAAAAACAAATGAACTTCTAATTCGTAATGCACAAAATACTGCTAATCAATCTGTTAATATTGCTCGTATGGCTGGTGGAAGCTCTATTCAAATGGAGACTCTTCGTACAACTTATGAGACAATCAAAAAAGGAATTGAAGAAACCAAGCAGATCAATAATCAAATTGCTGAAAAGCGAAAAAGTGATTCTATTGAGTTAGAACATATGAAATCTGACATGGCTGAAAAAGGTTTTATAAGCGGTCATTGATATCACTTAAGATATGGTAGCAATAACTCTTACTTGGCTTCCCTTAAGCTAAAGAGTTTTAAAAATATTATGATTCAGAAAGGAATATCTATATGGATTTCACTCATTTAAACTCTGGCAGCTCTGCTGCTCCTCTTAACCTCTCTAAAGGGAGCGTTTTAGATTTAACAAAGCAGGCTCCTGCATTAAAAAATTGTATTCTAGGTGGCGGATGGGATATGGCTGTTGCTGGACCCACTGCTGACCTTGACTTAGCTGCCTTCTTAGTTGAAGAAAACGGCCGCGTTGCACAAGTACCAAATGATGTTATTTTCTTCAATAATATGTCTGCAGCTGGAATTCGTCTTGAAGGTGATAACCGTACTGGAGAAGGCGAAGGCGACGATGAACGAATCCAAATTAATCTTGATGCAATTGAACCTCGAATTAAGAAAATTGTCTTCTTCATTACTATTTTTGATGCAGTCACTAAACGTCAGACTTTTGGCATGATTAAAAATGCTTTCGTCCGCCTCCTAGATGCTGATAATAACGAACAGGAAATCTGCCGCTATGAATTGAGTGACAGTTATTCTGCTGATACTTCTGTAACAGCTTGTTCCCTCAGTCGGACAGCTAATGGTTGGGCTTTTGAAGCTATCGGTGAGGGAGCTATCGCTGACCTCAACCAACTCTTGTCTCGCTATATGTAATTAAGAAAATAGAAAGGAAAATATTATGGGACTTTTTGGTAAATTATTCGGTGGAGATGAGCAACAAACCCAATCTCCTGCTGCTAACACACCTATTCAAACAGTTAGTACGGAAGGGCGTGAAGTTACACTCGATTTAAATAAAGGAGGCATGCTTAACCTCGCAAAGAATGACTTCCTTAATCTTTCTAAAACGGATTTCTCTTTAGAAAATATCCGAGTTTCAGCAGGATGGGATGTTAAGACAAGTTTCTTTGGCTCCGACTTCGACCTTGATCTTTGCGCCTTCCTTCTTGATGCTTCTGGTCATTTGACCCGTTCAGTTAATGGTCTTGTCTATTTCGGTAAAAAGAAATCTCAAGGTATTCAGTTAGATCATGATAACCTTACTGGTGCTGGTGACGGTGATGATGAAAACATGTTTGTGAATTTCAATAATATTCATCCAGATGTGGCTCAAATCGTTGTAGCAGTTGTTATCTATTCTGGTAAAAATCGCAAACAATATTTTGGCCAAGTAAAGAATGCCTACGTTCGTTTAGTTGATCAGGCACAACGTCCTGAAAAAGAAATCGCTCGCTTCAATTTATCAGAAGATGGTGGTAAAGCGACGGCCGTTAAATTTGCTGAACTTACACGCACTGTCAATGGTTGGACTTTCAAAGCAGTTGGAGAATACCTAAACGCTTCAATCCAAGACATTGAAAAATCTTACCGTTAATCAGAAAGGAATCTCTCATGGCTATTAATTTCACCTCACTTGGCGGACCTGCCAACCCTACTCCAACACCCACTGAAGTTGCTCCTGCAACGGGAGGTGTATCTCTTGATTTAGAAAAAAATACTATCCTGGACTTAGCTAAAGCTGCTCCAGGCCTTACAAAAGTTGACTTATGCGCTGGTTGGGATATCTCTGCCGGCGGTGCCGATTTTGACCTTGATATTTCTGCTTTCCTATTAAATGAAGCAGGTAAAATTACTTCTGCTAGTGATGTCATTTTTTATAATAACAAAACTGCTCCTGGGATTTACTTAAATGGTGATAACCGTACTGGTGCAGGAGATGGTGATGACGAAGTTATCAGTTTGGATTTAGCTACTCTCTCACCAAGTATCCATAAAATCATTTGTGCTATTACCATCGATCAGGCTATCGCCCGCCGCCAAACTTTCGGCATGGTTAATAATTCCTATGTTCGCTTAGTTAATGTCGAGAACAATTCTGAACTTTGTAAATTCCAGCTGAAAGATGATTATTCGACCGATACAGCTGTTGTCTTTGCAGAACTCGTAAGAGATGGTTCAACTTGGGCTTTCCACACCATCGGTGAAGGAAAACAGGCTGATTTAAATGGTATAGCTGCACTCTTTAGCTAAAGACAAACAGTAGCCATATCAAGTTTTATTGACATGCGAAAAAGAGACTGAACACTATTGTCTCAGCCTCTTTATTTTTAGAAAGGACAAATAAACCAAATGAATAACTTTAAAGGGCTAAGCTCAGCTGAGGTTGCAGCAAGTAAATCAGCTCATGGTGACAATAAACTTTCCAGTAAAGAAGCCAATTCACTTCTCTCCATTTTTATTGAATCATTTAAAGACCAGTGGATTTTGATTCTACTTGCAGCCTTAGGTCTCAAAATTATTTTCAACTTTATCGGTATGATTTTCCCAGGTATTGGTGAAGCAAATTGGTACGAAGCAATTTCCTTGATTTTTGCCATTCTTCTATCAACTGGATTTTCAGCTATCTCACAATATCAAAATGAGCAAAAGTTTAATACATTACAAGAAGAAGCAAGCAAAACTAATGCTAAAGTCTATCGTGACGGTAAACTTAAAGAAATTTTAGTAGATGATATTGTCAAAGGGGACCAAATTCTACTTCAAACTGGTGATAAAATTCCTGTTGATGGTATTATTCTTGCTGGGGAATTAAAAGTAAATCAAGCTATCTTGAATGGAGAAAGTGAAGACGCTACAAAAATCGCTTTAGGTGATCATGTAGAACCAGATAGTCAGGACCTCTTTACAGAATTAAAAATCTTCCGTGGAACTGTGGTAACATCTGGTGAAGCTGTTATGGAAGCAACTGATATTGGTGACCATACTGTTCTTGGAAGCATCAATACCTCTCTCCAAGAGGATGGGAAAGATTCTCCATCAAAAGAGAAATTGAACAAACTGGCAGAAAATATTGGTGTTCTTGGATACAGTGCTGGTGCGGCTTACTCTGTCATCAATCTTATTCTTGGTTTACTCGCTTTAAATGCCGCAAATAATTTAAATCTCTCATCTATTTTCTTATTAGTAATTGAAACAATTCTCTTTGCAGTGACTATCATTATCATGGCAGTTCCAGAAGGGTTGCCTATGATGCTGGCTCTTGTGTCTTCAATGAACTCAGGCCGCTTATTAGCTCAGAATATTCTGGTTCGCCATCCAGATACTATTGAAACAGCTGGTTATATGAATATCCTTTTCAGCGATAAAACTGGAACAATTACAGAGGGGAAACTATCTGTTGTTGATTTCTTCCTTGGCGATGGAACTCTTTATGAGACAACCGATGAGAGTTCTGCTGCTGATTTCTCTAGTATGTCTGAAAAGTTACTCAAGCAAGTTATTCATGGTATTGGTTTGAATAATGACGCTAATGTTGCAGACGGTATAGCTGTCGGAAGTAACGCAACTGACCGTGCGCTTTTAGATTTCCTAATCAACCGTAATCTCTTAGATTTCGATACAAACACTATTGCTGAAAAAGAACAGTTTAATTCTGCTAAAAAATATGCTAGTGTTACAACTAAGTCAGGCGAAATTTACATCAAAGGAGCACCAGAATTTATTTTAGACGATTGTCATTTCTATCTTGATAAAGACGGAAATAAGACCGCTTTTACTGCAGCTGATAAAGATAAATTCTCTGCTATCTCTTTGGAACAGGCTAATCGTTCTATGCGCCTTCTCGCTATCCTTAAGAAAGAGGGAGCAGACAAAATCTTGATTTCTGTTGTATGTATTCGAGACAATGTACGAGATTCCATTAAACAGACTGTTGAAACAATGAATAAGGCTGGAGTTCAAGTAGTTATGGTTACAGGGGATCGTAAAGAAACAGCTGTCGCTATTGCTAAAGAAGCCGGAATTGTTACCAGTGATACAGACTTAGTCCTAACCCATGATGAGCTAGAGAACCTCTCTGACGAAGAATTAAAAGCGCAACTCCCTAATATGAAAGTTGTAAGTCGTGCCTTACCAATGGATAAGAAGCGCTTAATTGAAGCAGCACAAGATCTTGATATGGTTTGTGGTATGACCGGTGATGGTGTCAATGACTCTCCTGCTCTTAAAGCTGCTGATGTTGGTTTCTCTATGGGGGATGGAACTGAGGTTGCCCGTGAAGCTTCTGATATAGTTATTTTAAACAATAGTTTGACTTCTATAGAAAAAGCTGTACTTTACGGTCGGACAATGAGCAAATCAGTTGGCAAATTCATTATTTTCCAGCTGACAGTTAACGTAACTACTATTGCTATGTCTCTCCTCTCTCCTCTTTTTGGTCTGAAAGAACCATTTACAATTATTCAAATTCTTTGGATTAACCTCATCATGGATACTCTAGCTGCTCTGGCATTTGGTGAAGAACCTACCTTAAAACGGTATATGAATGAAAAGCCAGTAGCTAAAAAAGCTAATATTCTGACAAAATATATGAAGTCTGCTATTGGAGTTGCTAGTATCTTCATTACTCTTGTCTGTCTAGCTATTCTTAAAAATGTAGCTGGTATTCAAGATTTCATCACTAATGGAACTGGAAACTTTGAAATGGTGACTACCTTCACCTTTACTGTGTTTATCTATGCGATTATCTTCAATTCCCTCAATACTCGCAGTACTGGTCTTAATGTTTTTGAACATATTTCGGAAAACAAAAAATTCTCAATTGTCATGATTTCCATTGCTATTGTTCAATCTTTAATCATTCAGTTTGGTGGACAGGTCTTTAACACTGTTCCTATGGATATTGAACACTATATTGTAGCTCTTGCGATTGCTGTTCTGATTATCCCAATAGACTTCATTCGAAAAGCTCTTACAAAATAAATGTTAGTTATAGAAAGGCTGAAACACTAGTGTTTCAGCCTTTACTTATCGGATCTTTTATAGTAAGATTGGTATAGTTTGATGAATTTACACACTTCGATAACTAAAATTTATTCTCTTAAGTCATTTAAGTTTGACCAAAAATTTAAGATAATCAATCTAACTTTAATAAGCTTTAAATATAACTACTTGAAATTAAAAAAGAAATTTTTGTTTTCTATTAAAATTTTACACCTATCAGTCCCAAAAAAGAGAGGAATATTATGCTTTTTGCTACTGATTTAGATCGAACCGTCATTTATTCTAATAAGTTTGTTGAAAATTATCAGACTGTGTCTTGTGTAGAACATCTAGCCGGACGTGAAATCTCCTATATGAGTCATAAAGCATTGGAATTACTGGCTCAAGTCAAAACTCGCTGTGATATCCACTTGGTTCCAATTACAACTCGCTCGCTAACGCAGTTCTCACGCATTATCCCCCTACAAGACTGCCCTTATGCTGTTGTTGCTAATGGTGGAATCATTCTACATAAAGGCCAACCTTTAAAAGTCTGGCAGGAACACATCGAAAGAACTAGACAAATACAAGCTTTAGATTATCCTAAAATCTTAGAAATTTTAACTAAATATCAAAAATACTTAACTAGAACTCCGTCTTTGGTTGACAATTTATTCTTTTTTACTAAAGTTACCGAAGATCAGGATATTGTTCAAGAGTTTATCTTGCCAAATCTTGAAAAAGATTTAAAAAATTTAGAATGGACTTTCACTCTTCAGGGGCTTAAACTTTACATCATCCCTAAAGAAATTTCTAAAGAAAACGCTCTTTCTTTTTTAAAAGACTATNTCAAAGAAGAATTTCTAATTACTTCGGGTGACGGAAAATTAGATGCTGGCTTCTTATCTTTAGGCGATATAAAAATGATACCAAAGAACAGTGAAGTTTACCAGCTTATCGATAATAAAGATAGCTATACGATTGTTAACCAAGGAATAGAAGGCGCTGAGGATATTCTTTCAGTAGTCCTCGAACAAAAAACTTAAAAGTGTTGAATGGAAGATTTGAATGAAATTTACTTATAATTCTATACCTCTATTTAAAGAAGGTTGCCAATTTAATCAAAATTCCCCAAAAGATTTATTGCAATATGCAATATCTGGACTTCTTTATATGCCCGCTCATCGAACTCAGATAGTTGATGAAATCATTGCTGGCCTCCATCCTTGCTGTAGCTCAATCTGCCTAGATCTAGAAGATTCTATTGGAGATGGAACTGTTCACCAAGCTGAATTACAACTCTTTGAGACTTTAGACAAACTGAATCAAGCCTTGGAAACTGGCCAGCTAGATTTTGATTCTCTCCCTTTAATTTTTATCCGAGTCCGTTCTGCCCAACAATTTAATCAAATGCTCGACCATTCTTCTCCTGATATCTTTAAAGTAGTTTCTGGATTTAATTTTCCTAAATTTGATTCTACTACTGCTCCTGCCTACCTTCAAGTTTTCGACAATTTTAGCAAAAGAACAAATCATACATTTTACATAATGCCAATTCTTGAAAGCAAGAGCATCATGAAAAAGAATACCAGAATGGAAGAACTTCTTTTTATATCAGAGTTATTAAAACCCTATAAAGAGCAAGTTTTAAATATCCGTGTGGGTGCAACTGATTTTAGTAATATTTTCGGTATTCGTCGTAATGTCCACCAGACTATCTACGATGTTAAACTTATTGCTGACTGTTTAACAGATATCTTAAATATTTTTTCCGCAGATTATATCTGTTCAGGACCAGTATGGGAATACTTTAATAGCCAATTTCAAGACGGGAATTGGGCTCATGGATTGAAAAAAGAGCTAGAGTTAGACAAACTTAATGGATTCATTGGAAAAACTTGCATCCATCCTTCTCAGCTAAGCCTTATTGCTGAGAATAACATTGTTAGTTTAGAAGACTACCAAGATGCTCTGACCATTCTTAATACAAATCAGCAGCAAATTGGTGTAATAAAAGGATATAAAGAAAACCGGATGAATGAAGTGAAGCCGCATAGCAAATGGGCAAAGAAAATTATCCAGTTAGCAGCAGTCTATGGCATAGCTGAAGGAGATAATACAAAGGATAATTCACTGAAATCGTAGAAGGACATACAAAAGTGTTCAGCCTAACTTTTTATTTGACTTGAATTGTCAAAGTAAGTGCACAATTTTACCATAAAATACTTCATAAGGAGTTTTCCAGTTGAGACACTTTCGTAGTCTATTATTTAGTTTGTCTTCCCACAGCTGAATGGTGTGCTCATCAATGAATGTCAAATCACTCCCTTTGGAAAAATATTCTCGTAGTAATCCATTGGTATTCTCATTGGTTCCTCGTTGCCAAGGCGCATGAGGGTTTGGGAAATAGACCTCTACCTTTAATTTGTCGGTCCAATCTTGATGATTCGTGAATTCTTTTCCTCTATCTGGAATGACGGTTTCTTTCGGCAAAGGCTCCAACATTTGTACCATAGCCTCTATGACAAGTTTGCTTTTCTTGACCGCTACCTTCTTGATTTTAAGAAAACGAGAATAGCGATCGGTTAGAGTCACTAAACAAGCTTTTCCAGTTTTCCCTGCAACCGTGTCTGCTTCCCAATCACCGCTCCCTAGTTCGCTTGTTTGCTTCTTCGGGTCTTTCATGAATGGTATGAGAAATAAGAATTTTCCCTCTGTTTTCAACATGACCTTTCGTATGACGTGTTTTCCCAGGATGAGGGAGTTTGCGAATCACACCACGAGCACCATGTGAAAGCTTGTCTCCAAAATGACCGCGATAGATGGCTCTGTAAATCGTTTGATAACTAATAACAGATTTCCCATATTCTAGGCACAACCGGCCGTCTATTTCTTCAGGAGACCATTGGCAATCGAGAAAAGGTGCTTGACGGTATTGCTTAAATGATGATCTATTTCAAGCTTTTTCTTTCGCCCACAGTGTGATTTTGCAAGTTTATAAGATGCTTGTGCTTTGTTGGGAGAATAACTTCCTGATTTTGAATGTCGCTTCCACTCCCGACTAATGCTGGAAGGATGACGATGAAGTAACTTAGCAATTTGAGAAAATTTAGGCCTTGCATATGGTAAATGTGAATACTTTCACGCTCATCTATGGTAAAATGGTTATAGCTCATAAGATTTCCTTTCGTAACTAGTTCGTTCAATTCTATTTTACTAGAAAATCTTATGAGTTTTTATTGTGCACTTATATTGTATATTCAAGATATAAAGAAATAGTAACTATTCATCTTAAACATGCCAAATTCTTTAGCGATAAATTTAACCCTTCCTTCGCCAGCGGATCACTAATTCTGAAGTCAGATGAGTCAGGATAATCGTCAGAAGGAAGACCCAACGGCCCTTTTCCCACTTGGGCAGATGCTGGAAATTAAGAAGAAAAAAAGATAACTCAATGAAGATGGGATGAAGGAAGAAATAAAAGATACTTAGGTCTTTTAAATGTCTCCAGTTTTTTTCTTGCTTCCATCTAGTTTTTAACAGCCAATTGAATAAGAAAAAACTAAACGGAATAAGAGCAAAGAAAAAGTTTTTATCTAATCCCTGCCTGAAGTAAATCAGCACTCCTTCTGCTACTAGCAAGAGACTTGATAGCAGAAGTAAAAGCCTGCATTTTTTGTGTAATAACTCTATATGTCTATAATCAGCTAGAAAGTAGCCTAAATAGATAAAAATAGGCGTATAGAAGAGACCATTTCTGCTAGTAAAAAAGAGCTTAGCATAAGCATCATACCAGTCTGTTAGAAGACTAGGAGCCAGATAGGCGTGATAAGTCTCAATAGCACCTAAGGCATATAGAACCAGTAAAAGGACAAATGTTTTCTTGGGGCCTAATTTCTTATATAAAAAATGGACCAACAGTAAGCCTAATAGAAAGGCTGGAATGTACCAAAGTTGATAACATAAGCCGATATACAAAAGCCCAGCCAACAAGGCCAAAGGAGCGTAATGTTTTTGAACTGGCAGGGTCCAAAAATACGCCAAGGCATAAGGAACATAAATCCCGCTCCACAAAAGATACTGCTTCAAAATACGCTTAACGTACAGCTTCATATCCTGCTTCTTAGCCAAGCTGGATTTTAGCATAAAAGCTGATGAAATCAGAAAAAATGGCACTGCCATGCGACCAAACATGCTTTTCTGAGTAAAATGCAAGACTTCATTTTCAAAAAGTCGCTGACAATGCACCAAAATTACCAAAATTGAAGCTAGGTACTGAAACAAACTGAGCATGGCATAGTTGACCGGCTGCTCAGGCTCTCTGACATTTCTTTCTGCCATAAATACTCTCCCTAGGAAGATATGCTTAATAAATAGATTTAGTGCTTGCTCAGCCAAACATGCTGAAAAGCAGCAATATCCCGATAAGGCGATTGGTTGCAGACAGCCAGCTCCATTTCAAGCATCTTTTCAGCCCAGTCAGGGGCAGTTTTATAGTCATTGGCCTGTAAGCCGTAAAAAATTCGTACTCCCTGATAATCCTCAATTTCTAATGGCAGACCTGCAATCACTTCTTGGACCTGATAGACCTTAGCAGCTCCCATGCTGTGGGTTTGATATTCCTCACCTGCCAAAAGCTGCTGAGCCTTCTCAGTGTCATTTTCAAAAACCACCGTATGCATAATGCGCCCAACCTCGTGATGCTTGACCAGAGAAATTTTTCCATCCTTTTTTAAGAGACGGGAAAATTCAGCTAAATAAAGAGCTGGCTCAGACACATACTCTAAAACATTATGACAGATGATGACATCAAAAGACTGGTCTGGCAATGTTTGTAGAACTTCTAGACTGCCTTGCAATTGCTCATAGGAAAAGTCCTGCTTGCGCTCGGCAATCATTTCTGGGTTCGGCTCGATGGCGGTCACTTGGTTCTTTTCCGCTAGAAAATCAGCCACAATCCCAAAACCGCTGCCGAAATCAAGGATTTTCTGGCCCCTCAGCGACTCTAGAAAGGCAAAAATAATATCATACTGAAGCTTGCCCCAAGGCGCCTGCAGATGGGCCTTGTAAGCTTGTAGATTAGCTGTCATAAAACCTCACTTATAGTTAAACATATTGGCTGCCATCTTGTCAGCAATTCTTGGAAAAAGGGTATAAAGCTTGTGCGCTAGATTGAGAATTCCAGGTAGATTCATTTCCCGCTTCTTTTTGCCAAAAGATTTGACAATTTTGCCTGCTACAAAGTCTGGCTCAAGCATATATTTGTCGACTGCTTTTACATAGGATCCGTCAGGATCCGCTTGATCGAAAAAGGCTGTTTTGATAGGACCTGGATTTACCGTCGTGACATAGACACCAAAAGGCAGGAGTTCCAAACGCAAGGCGTTAGAAAAACCAATAGCTGCAAACTTGGTCGCCGAATACAGACTAGACTTGCTACTGGCAATGAGACCGGCCATACTAACGATATTAACGATATGGCCTCGGCCTGCCCGCTTCATGCGAGCCCCAAAGATACGGGACAGGTTCATCAGGGCAAAGGTATTGACCTCAAACATGGCCTCGATATCATTTGAGCTGATTTTGTCAAATTCTTCAAAAATTCCATAGCCAGCGTTATTAACTAGGACATCGACTTGGCCGTATTGCTTGTCAATCCGCTCAGCAAATCTTTCCAAAGCTGAGCCATCTGTGATATCCAGCTCCACTAGGTCAAGATTTTCCCTTTCTCCATATAATTTTTCCAGCTTAGCCTTGCTCCGTCCGACCAAAATCAGTCGATCCTTGGGCAAGAACTTAACCATTTCCTGAGCCAGCCCACCGCTAGCCCCTGTGATGATGATGGTGCGCATTGTTCTGCCTTTCGTGTTGTTAATTTAATGAAATCTTTTTCCAGCTAAATAGTCAGCATAAGCTTGATCAATGACCGGAGCAAAAAGATGATAATCCTCCCAGCTACCTAAAAATTCCAAAGGTAGGTCGTACAAGTCATTGACTACAAATTCGGAATAATCCTTCATGTACTGATGTTCATAATAATTGTTCACAAAAGCCTGAAAGTCCTTTTTGACATCCATTGTTCCCAATTTTCCGTCACACCAGTCTAGAACATAATCCACACCCAAAGTTTGCTCGTCTTTGACACTCTGGAGTGATGTTTCTTCATCAGGACTCATCATTTCCTTTGCATCATGCTGGATGAGCCAAGTCACAAAGAAGCCAATATGATTCGCAGCCCAACGATGAATCTCTCGGTAATCATCTTGTGTCAATTCCTCATTTTGTAATTGGTAGCTATAAAGATAGTTGGTTAATGCATCCTCAAAATACCAATCAGCTTTATCTAATAAACGATTTTCAACTGCCATTTTATTTTCCTCTCAACGAAACTATCCGAGACTGTAAAATTATAACTCAACCTCTTCCAGGTCCTTGACCACGTGGACATTGTCAAAGACAGCACTGGCATCGCGCCGCATTTGGCTAATATCTTTCGATAAGAAACGTGCGCTGACATGATTGAGCAAGAGGCGTTTGACACCAGCTTCTTTGGCTACCTCTGCGGCTTGCATATTGGTCGAATGACCATGCTTGCGGGCCATCTTTTCATCTCCCTTGCCATAGGTCGCTTCATGAACCAGCACATCCGCAGCCACAGCCAAGCGAACACTTGAGTCAGTCTTCCTGGTATCACCCAAGATGGTAATAGTTTTACCCGGGCGAGGAGCTGAGATGTAATCAGCCGCGATAATCTTCGTGCCATCTTCGAGAACGATATCCTGACCATTCTTGACCTTTCCAAAGAGAGGGCCAAAAGGAACGCCCGCCTCACGCAGCTTATCCGCATCCAGCGTTCCTTCCAAATCTTTCTGCATCACCCGATAGCCCACACAGAAAATCGTGTGATCCAGCTTATCCGCATAAACAGTGAACTTGTCCGTTTCCAGAATCTTGCCCAGACCGTTTTCATCAAACTCATGAAAATCAATTCGATAGGGCAGACGAGAACCAGACACGCGCAAGCTTGTCATCACAAAGCTTTTGATACCGACTGGTCCATAAATTTCCACATCCGTCTGCTCTTCATTGGCCTGAAAAGCTCGGCTAGAGAGGAAACCCGGCAAACCGAAAATATGGTCGCCGTGTAGGTGCGTGATGAAAATCTTTGAAATCTTACGAGGTTTGATGGTGGTTTCCAAGATTTGATTCTGGGTACCTTCGCCGCAATCAAACATCCAGACTTCATTGATTTCCTCCAAAAGCTTGAGGACAAGGCTAGACACATTGCGAGCCTTGGACGGCTGACCGGCTCCAGTTCCTAAAAATTGTAATTGCATATTTTTCTTTCTAAATGATATAAATCATAGCAGAGCGATTCTGCGAGTGATAGTATTTTTTGCCAGCATAGGACTGGGCTAACTGATTGACTTCATCTTGATTGTAGCCCAGAACTCTCTGACTGCCATCCGCCAGCTGCTGCCAGTCGGTCAAGGCAGTCAGCGCCTGACTGTCCACGACTTGAGACTCAGGTCTGAGAGGCATCAATTTTATCTGACTTTCTTCTTCAAAAACCAAGTACTGTGGGAAGACTTGGGCGATTTCAAAGAGCAAGTCAGCTGATACCGGCTCTGGATTTTCAGGGAAGACCAAGCCGACTTCCTCGTTCTCATAGCAAAATCCGTAGGACTTGCCAGAAAGATTGAGCCGGACAAAAGGCTTGCTTTCTACAAAGCTAGGCTCAGTATTCCACAAATCGAGCGCTTGCGTAATTTCTAGAAAATAAACTGTTGCGGCTTCCGGACTTTTCTTTTGATAAAGCTCAGCAAAGTAAGCATTGATAACGCTGGGCGGCGGTGTGATGAAGCTAAGCTTCTGCTCTTCTGTCAGGCCAGCCAATACTTGCTCTAAGTAAACCCTGTCTAGGCTAGTAAAACCGCCGTATTTGAGGGCCAAGTCAATATAATCAGTCATAAAATTCTTCCAGTTTCCATTTATTTTTTTCGGCAATCCAACCTGAAATCGTTTCGACATCGTCTATGTATTCTCGATGTCCGATAATTGCGACCTTCTCTAAATCATGAATCTTGTAGGCTTTAGCAGGAGCTACCTTGATGGTAAAAGGCAAAAAGAGCTCTTTCATCCGCTCCAGCAGGACTTGCTGCAAAATAGCTCTGCTATTGTCCGCCTTAGCCGAAATCAAAGAATAAGGAGTCAGGGTCGGGGTGAAATCCTCAGCCTTATCCGCTTTGTTATAGAGAGTCAGCCGGGGAATATCCAGCATATCCAACTCTTTCATGATGTCAAGGACAGTCTTTTCATGCTCCTCATGGTGAGGGTCGCTGGCATCAATGACATGGACCAGCAAATCAACATTTTTGCTCTCTTCCAGTGTGGATTTAAAGCTAGATACCAGCTCTGTCGGCAAATCCTGAATGAAGCCAACTGTGTCCGTCAGAGTGACATTGAGCTGGCCACTGAGGTTGATGTTCTTAGTAGTGGCGTCTAGCGTCGCAAAGAGTTCGTCCGCCTCATACTGGCTCTTGCTGGTCAAGCAGTTCATGATCGTAGACTTGCCAGCATTGGTATAACCGATGAGGCCGATTTTGAAAATACTGGATTCCAGCCGTTTTTCACGAACGGTTGCCCGATTTTTCTCCACTGCCTTGAGCTGGCGCTCAATATCATGAATCTGATTGCGGACACTGCGTCGATTGAGCTCCAGCTGACTTTCACCAGGTCCGCGAGAGCCAATTCCACCAGCCTGACGGCTGAGCATAATGCCCTGGCCAACCAAGCGAGGCAAGAGGTACTTGAGCTGGGCCAGATGCACCTGAAGTTTCCCCTCATGACTCCTAGCCCTCATGGCAAAAATATCCAAAATGAGCTGCATACGGTCAATGACCTTGACACCAAAGCTTTCCTCCAGATTGACATTTTGCCGAGGTGTCAAGCGGTTATTGACAATAACTGTCGAAATCTCTTCGGCATCAACCATCTGTCGGATTTCTTCTAACTTGCCAGATCCGACAAAGGTCTTGCTATCATACTTTTCCCGCTTTTGGCTATAGGAACCCACTACCTCTGCCCCTGCGGTCTCGGCTAAACTTTGCAGTTCTTCCATGGATAGGTCAAAATTCTCCGTGTCTGGTAGTTCCACACCGACCAGAAAGACACGCTCTATTTTTTTTTCTGTTTCTATCATTTCATATCCTTACTAAGACTTGGTGAGCCAGTTATTTGTCCAAAAATTTCCTGATGTCTTCCATAACCTGCTCTTTGTAGTCTGGATTTCCCACCTGATAAAAGGTCACGGCCATCCGATTGCGAAACCAAGTCAGTTGCCGCTTGGCGAAACGGCGGGTATTCTGCTTGAGCTTGTCCACGGCCTCTTCAAGACTTATCTGGCCTTCAAAGTAGGGGAAAAGTTCCTTGTAGCCGATGCCTTTGCTGGCTTGACTGGTTGGAGCATTCTCAAACAGCCAACGGGCTTCTTCTAAAAGTCCGGCTTCTATCATCAGATCAACCCGCTGATTGATTCGCTCATAAAGTTTTTGTCGCTCATCATCTAGGCAAATCAGCAGGGCTTCATAGTCTGGCTGGCTGTTTTCTAGCGAACCTCCTAGATGAACAATCTCCAGCGCCCTCATAGCCCTGCGTCGATTTATCTGAGGAATCTCGATGCCCAGCTCTGCTATTTTCCCAAACAAAGCTTCATCTGACCAACTATCCAGCTGCGCCCGATAGGCTAAAATCTCCTCATGAGAGACAGAGCCGCCCAGATGATAGCCCTCGAGCAAACTCTGGATATATAGCCCTGTGCCACCGCAAATGATGGGAAGCTGTCCTTGAGCCGCAATCTCACGAATTGCTTGAGACGCCTCAGTCACAAAATCATAGGCAGAATAACTCTCGCCGACCTCCCGCACATCTAGCAGATGATGGGGAATGCCCTCCTGCTCTTCAGGACGAATCTTAGCCGTGCCAATATCCAAGCCACGATAAACCTGCTGGCTATCACCGCTGATGATTTGGCCATTGAAGCGCTTGGCTACCTCGATACTCAGAGCCGTTTTCCCAACTGCCGTCGGCCCCACTATCACAATTATTTTGGTTTTCATCTTTTTTCCTTGAAAAAATTTTGATTTTTCGTTACTATTAATTATAACATAAATAATAAAAGTTCAGAAAAGGAGAAATCACATGGCTAAAGGATTTGGAAAAGGCGTTCTTACAGGTGTAGCAGGTACTGTCGCTGCTCTTGCTGGTGCAGTCTATGCCTTTAAGAAAAAAGTCATCGAACCTGAGGAACAAAAAGCAGCTTTCATCGAAGAAAACCGTAAGAAAGCCGCTCGCAAACGTGTAGCACACTAAGCCTGCACATTTTACAAAAGAGAGTGGGACAGAAATCGTTAATTCGTTAGAATTCGATGTCGTCGTCCCACCTCCGCACAGTTGAGTAGGGCTGTAAAAGCTGATGAAATCAGCCTAGTAGAGCCCACTCAACCACTGCGTCTTGCTCGATAATCCAAAGACAATTGAGAGGCTAGGACTTTTGTCCCAGCCTCTTTTCTTTTGTAGAAAACAGCAAGCTGAATAACTGCTATAGATAAAACAACTAATCTTTTACATTTCTCTATTTCTTAGATGGCTGAATGCCATGAGAGCTAAAGATATAATTGCTTAAGAGCAAGAATACTAACAACCCAAGCACAAAAAATAAATTATAAGTGGACTCAGAGGACAGGAAAACGAAAGGAATCGCGAGACACAAAATTATGACATAAAAGACTTTCAACTGCTTAATATAAAGCCAGAAGAGTTCAATACTCAGACTGCCACTGATCTGCGACTTAGACTTACTTTTCGAGTACCAGATGATAAATGTTTCCGCGAAACAGAATAGACTTAGCAAAAATACCATGCTCCCAAAGCGAATCTGCAGTAGAATGCCCACTGCTAACAATAAGATGAGGCCTAAGCTCGTAGCAGCTACTGATCGCCTAGTATTAGTCATAAAATCAACTCCTTTAAAGGATAAATTCAAAGAATGTCTTTAGCACTTTTTTCCTTTTTATTCTCAAGTAATTCAAAAAATCAATTCCTATTTCTATGATGAGAACTAAGAACTATAAGCAAAACCATTAAAAACGAGACAATTAGACCTACCGTAGTTTGGTTTAAAAACGGATAATTGAAAAATAAATAATTACAGAGTGTTAATAATAGACCTCCTGCCGTTAGCATAAAAGATATAAGCAGACAAATTTTATAAACCAATTTTTTTCCATATTAGTGACCTCTTTTTTCCTTGTATATTCCATCAGAAAAGCGAAACTACTTTTCTAAAATAAACTAAAATAGACAACAGCTAGTTTAAAGTCCTCTTTTTCGGATGATCCGATAAGTCATCAGACAGCAGAGGAGCATGAGAGAGAGCCGGATCATGATTACGCTGACACCATTTGCGGTAAAATCACTGAAGAAAAATCCTTTGCTATTGGAAAGTTTCAATAAGATTCCTTCCGTTCCATCGGTTGAAATTGAAAAAATAGTTAGTATCTTATTCATCAGGCCATCTCTGAAGATATTCATCAAAAAGTCTGGAGCCAAGAACATCCCTACAGAACTTGCAAATGTTGCTAGCGGCGACTTTGTCAAACTGGATATGAGAACCATCACCCCAAGAATAAAGAGTAAACCAACAAACTGGAATAGAATAAGGCGAATCAACAATTCTAAGAGATTCATATGGACAGGAAATTGCAAAATATTATAAATAGTCGAAATCCACTCCAAGTTCATCTGGACGCTGGTATCCCAACCGCTCCAACCGAAGTAGGTCCCAAACACCAGCAAAACAAGGCTGTTAACAAGGGCAAATGTTAAAGTAGCAATTCCAAAAACAGATACGATTTTTGCAATCGTTAACTGGTTGCGACCATATTTAGTCGTTAAAAGCAATGAATCCATCTTTCTTGCTCGATCACCTGAGAAAACAGAGCAGCAAATATAGATCACAAATACCACCATTAAACTAAAAGCAGCATTTAAGGTATTAAACAACTTATGCCAAGGAGCAAAATTTCCCAGCTTTAACGTTTTTAAAGGGAAATGAGACTGCAGCTCTTCTTGTGACTTGAGGCTAATCCGGTCATAATGTAAGACATCGTCAGATTTATAAGTATCTGTTAAAATTTCTTGAGAATTCGATACGAGGCGATCAATGGCATACCAGGAAAACATATCATACAAATCATTCTGTTTGAAATAGGGCATATTCGCTGCATAGTCATTAACGATTTTATCCATTAACTCATCAGATAAATAACCAGTATGCTCTTCAGCAATCTTTTGTTTGATCACAACTGCTTGTTTCCCATGTATTCGATCAGCTGAAGATCCGCTAATCTGTCCATCATTAAAAAAATTTGCATAAAACAATCCAGCTAAAACCAGTATAATAGCCAGGACTGCACCTAAAACTGACTTCTTTTTTAGTAATTTTTTCAATTCAAAAGGAACTAATGCTATCATCCATTTACCTCCTCTCTAAAGTAATAAATATACAAATCTTCCAGACTCGGAATCACTCGTTGCGCCCCTTCGACAGGACCCTTATCGCTAATAACCCGCAAGACGATACCGTCTGGTTCTATCCGCTCATTCACAATTACATAATCCTTTGCAAAACGCTGCCACTCACGTTCGGAAACACGAAATTCCCAAACTTGCCCCTCGATAAGTGAAAGAAGTTCCTTAGCACTACCTCTTTCCACAAAATTTCCATCTTTTAAGATTAGGATTTCCTTGGCTATCGCTTCTACGTCCGATACGATATGGGTAGATAAGAGGATGATTTTATTAGCCGATAGCTCACTGATAATATTTCTGAATTTCACCCTTTCCTTGGGATCCAGTCCCACAGTCGGCTCATCTAAAATCAATATTTTGGGATTGTTGAGAAGTGCCTGCGCAATGCCCAGTCTTTGCTTCATACCACCCGAATAGGAAGCAATCTTCTTTTTCCGAACATCGTATAAACCAGTAAGTTTCAAAAACTTATCGCTCTCTACTCTGGCTTGTTTCTTCGTCATTCCCTTAAGAGCGGCCATATATAAAAGGAAATCGAGCCCCGTAAAGTTATGATAATAAGAAAAATCTTGAGGCAAGAATCCGAGATACTGGATATACTCTTCTACATGCGAGGCGCCATCAAACTTTATCCTTCCTTGGCTCGGCTTTATGAGATCACAAATGATATTCATCAAGGTCGTCTTACCCGTACCATTTGCCCCAAGCAAACCATAAACTCCCTCAGTAAATTCGCAGGAAATATCTTTAAGAACAGACTTAGAGCCATAGCTCTTGCTAATGCCTATCATTTCTAACTTCATAGATGCCCTCCATTCCAAAAAGCGCCATTAGATATAGCAAATCACCTTTTTCCAAAAATTATAAACGATTATTATACTGTTATTATAACATAAATTTTTGATTAAAAGTTTTTTTAATAGACTTCAACCATTTGTAAAGTCAATCTTAATCTGCTTAGATTATAGCGCACTTTCTTCAAATAACAAGCCGAAAATCATAAACAGTCTGTATTTCATCCTAAATGGTCATTTGAAGAAAAAAACACAGCACTTGCTAGAAGCAAATGCTGATTTTATTGAAAAAATAAAATTTAAATTACAAAGAGCATAAGAAAGAATTGACCAGCAGGATATTCCATATCGTCTTCTTGGAAAAATTCTATAAGAAATATTCTTAGAAAACATTACGAAAAAGTAAGACAGAGAGAGTATAGCGATATACCGCTCAATTTTAGCAAATCTAATTTGTTTTATGTTTTCTATTAACCATCTTGGCATATTTTATTCCCCAAATTAGTAGAATAAGTAAGATAAATAATAGAATAGTGGATATCAGAGCAATTAATTTTTGAAATTCATCACTGATCGTTATCAGTCTGTAAGAACTAAATATAAACAGAGCCAAAGTCAAAATAGTAAAGAAAATTTGGTTTGATAAGATGTCGGAACTGCTTTCTTTTTTTATTTGGTTCATAAAATAAAGATTTAACACAAGATTGCTCCCAAGTATCAAATAAAAACAAATCTGGACTAGAAGCGATGCTTTAAAAACCTGGTTGCTTAAAATCATAATGAATAAAGCCAGGCTAGGAAGCTGGGCAGTTAAAAATCGCATTAGATATGTATTGCTATATAATTTCTTCATTTCTTGTCACTCCTAACAATTAAATAACAAAAAAACCAGACAACACTTTGAGTTTACGTTATATTTGTCTCTAAACAAGGCATTTCTCTTAGTGCCTTCGTATTCTTAGACCCTATATTAATTATAGCACTTTTAAACAGGTGTGGCACTAAAAATCTTAAATTGTCTTTTTAACTCATAAACAGTTCTTGTTACTCTCATTGAGTTAAATCAAGTGGCAAATCTAATCATTCGCAATCTAATAAATTCATTTTATCTCCAACTCTTGTCTAAAAGAGTGATCATGACTAATGGTACGCAGAGAAACATTGGGATAGTGACTGATAATATTTTGAACATTGGAGAGACCAAGCCCTCTATTTTCTCCTTTAGTGCTAAAGCCCTTTTTAAAAATATTATCGGAATGGATAGAAAACTCTTTTATTGTATTCTCAACAATAAAAATCTGTCTACCTTCCTGCTCCAAAAAGGCAAAAGAAACTACTGGATGACTAGTCTCCACTGCTGCTTCTATAGCATTATCAGCCAGTATGGAAACAATCGTGATAAAATCAAGCAACTCCATTCCTTGAGGTTTGATTTCTTGAGGAACTTCCAAGCCAATTTCTATTCCCTTGCTCTGAGCTTCTAGAAATTTTGCTGACAAGACGCTCTTGAGAGCATCATTGTGGATATTGGATAGACGACCCAAATCATATTTAGATTGGTTGAACGCTTGACCTGAGTCTTTAAGAACTTGGTTATAAATCTGCTCGATGGCTGGTAAATCATGCGTATCAATTCCTAACTTCAGACTCCTTAAAATATTGATGTAATCATGCCGGAAACTTCGCAACTCATTATAAAGTTCTTCAATGTGCTGACTGTAATCGGACATATTTCTCAATTGTAACTCTCTTTGTTCACTTAACTGCTGTTGAATTCGCTCTCGCAAATTACGGTCTAGGATATTTATCGAACTTAGAAAGAGAATAATATAAACAACTACGATTATTTCACGATAATATAAGTTAGGTGACTGCTGATACATTTCGATATAAGTAAAATATTTGACAAATATATAATAAAGAATCATGGAAATATTTAGAAAAATAATTAATTTTATATCTTTTTTTCTTAACTTATACTCTCTTAATCGTTTAAAATCATAATACAATAGTCTAGGTAAGAATAATGATAATAAACTAGCTAGAATTGCTGAAATATATATAGTATATTTATTAGGATCTATCTGAACTTGAACATGGGGATGTATTATATTTCTTAAAAAGAAAGAGAATAGACGATATAGAACATTCCAAAAGATAACTGGAAAAAGACCATAGAATATAGAAAGAACCTTTGGTATATTTTTGTTTATCAATAAGGAAAAAATTAAAAAATAGATAGGAAGCGTTAAGAAATTAACATATGAAAAAAATTTATTCTCAATCACTAAGTCTATGATCGCAAGCAAAATCCCTATAAAATTCAATCCTAGAGTTGCTAATAGATACTTTTTCCAATTCATTTTTTCGCCACTGATATTTGAAAAAAGAATAAATAAAGCTAAAACCTGAAATATTAATGCTACAATTTTCAATCCTATGAACATAAACTCCTCCTACTTCTATCATATTACTTCCCTACTGCCTTAAAGCTGTCCGTAATCCTTTCATCTTGAGGCGTGATACATAGCAACTAGCGCCATTAGGAAAATAGGCTATGTTTTCTATCTTATCCAGCTGAGAGATATTCGCTGGATTGACCACATAAGAGCGATGGCAGCGATAGAGACGCTTGTCCTGCTTTGTAATCTCAGAAAGCTGTCCGTAAAATTCGATCCGCTCTTTCTTGGTATAGAGAACTAGTCTATGAGGCACTTCTGATGTCTCAAAATAATAGATTTCATTAAAAGGCACCTGAAAATCTGATTTGGAATTTTCAAAGAGAAAAGTTTCCTCAGCTTGAAAACTGTCCTTTCTCTCGTAAAGATAGGCCAAGTCCTGCTCAATCTGCTTGATAAAATCCTCCTCAGGCAAGCCTTTGTCAATAAAGTCAAAAGCTGATACCTGATAACGAAAAGTCAGGGGCATAAATTCTGAGTGAGTCGTCACAAATACAATCAGAGCATAGGGATCCAACTTGCGAATCTTTCCTGCTACCTCTAGTCCTTTCTGAGTCTCTTGCTTAATCTCAATATCTAAAAAGAAAATCTGATGGCTCCCCCGTTCCCTTACTGCATCAATCAGCATGTCCGGCTTGCCATAGATTTCTAAAAACTGGCATTCCCAGCCGTTCTTTTCCAAAATTCCCTGAATGGTTGACTCCATATAGGCTTGTTGCTTAAGATCGTCTTCTAATACAAAAATTTTCATCTTATTTTCTTCCTTCCTGAGACCAGCGCTTGATAAGACTGGATAAATGACGCCTTGAGCAGACAATATCTCCTAAGTCAGACTGCTCAAAGAACAAGCTTTTACGCTCCCTGTCAAATCCTTGAACCTTGGCTAAATTGACCAGTGTTTGACGATCACAGTGAACCAGCTCATCAGGATAGAGCTTAGCCAGCTCAGTCAGAGAAGCCCTAAGGCTGTAGTTGCCTTGTCCAGTGACGATAAGAACGATGTGCGGCTTTTGAGGATGGGACTGGACATAGTAAATTGTTGAAAGATCCAGCTTTCGAAGAGTGCTGCTGTCTTTGATTATGATAGTAGCCATTTGTCTACCTCCTTTGCTCTAGCATAGCACAGGTCGCATCGCAAATGACTCCCAAATCCTAAACGGTAGCTGAGAAGTCTTAAATGGTTCAAGAAGCACTAAGTAAAAACTTACTTGTTAGGTAAGTTTTCACTATCTATTATTTCAGTCTGATGTATTGGTGCCAAACAGTTGTATAAACTCTTACTTTTTCTTTTTCTGTGGGAAAAGAGGCATGCCCAAAGCTGCAATCTTTTCAGCTGGCACCTTCATGCCTTCTTTGATCCATTTGGAAAGCACCGAAACAACTGCAGAACTCCAGAATGAATTCATATAGGAATTAGCTGTCTTCTTCCCACCTTTGCTACGCTTTTCAAGGAAATCAAAGACCGCCTGCGTCAGCAACTTTTCAAAATTATAGTCAATGGCCAGACTAATGACACGCGCTTCCTTCTTGGCTTCCTTAAAAAGAAAAAGCCAAATCTGGTACATTTCTGTCTTGAAATTAAACTGCTCCAGCTTGTCGACAATTCCATGAACCGTATTTTTGAAAATCCCCTCTAGAATCTCTTCTTTAGAGCTATAGTTACGATAAAAGGCTGCGCGCGAAACCCCAGCTCGCTCGACTAATTCAGAGATGGTAATCTTTTTCAAATCTTTCTTCTCTAGCAATTGCATCAGAGAAATTTCCAAGGATTCCTTTGTAATTCGATTAGATTCTTGATTATAAGTTTTTAAATTTGCAAGGGATTTTTCTGATATTTTCTTTTCCGCCATAACAATTTCTTTCTTCCTGTATCAGCCGAGAATTAAGGCTTTATATCAAAGCATCTTCATGTTATAATTGTAAGAAAAGACATGTTTTTTGTCAATGTAGAGAACTGATAGAGCAGGAGAAACTAAATGACTTGGAAAATTGTTGCCGATTCTGGCTGTGACTACCGTAAGATTACAGATCTGGCCAACCAGACAAGGTTTGAGAGTGTGCCGCTGACCATTCAGATTGATCATGAAATTTTTGTGGATAATGCGCAACTTGATATTGATGGCATGATGGAAAAAATGTACGCTACTTCAAGTGCTTCAAAATCAGCCTGCCCAAGCCCTGATGACTACCTCAGAAGCTTTGAAGGGGCTGAAAATATCTTTGTCGTGACGATTACAGGCTCCCTTTCTGGTAGCCACAATAGCGCCCAGCTAGCCAAAAAGCTCTTCTTAGAAGAACATCCAACAGCAAATATCCACGTCATTGATAGCCTATCGGCTGGTGGTGAGGTCGATCTGATCGTCAAAAAATTGAACGACCTCATCAAAGAAGGGCTTTCTTTCGAGCAAGTCGTGGAAGCTATCACCCACTACCAAAAAAACACAAAGCTTCTCTTTGTGCTGGCTAAGGTTGATAATCTGGTCAAAAATGGCCGACTCAGCAAGCTGATTGGTGCAGTTGTCGGCCTCCTCAATATTCGTATGGTGGGCGAAGCCAGCGATACTGGTACTCTGGAGCTTCTCCAAAAAGCCAGAGGGGCTAAAAAGGCCCTGACTGCTGCTGTTGATGAAGTTCTGAAAGCTGGATATAAGGGCGGCCGCATTATCATTGCTCACCGCAATAACGAGAAATTTTGCCAGCAATTTTCGGAAGTTATCAAGGAAAAATTCCCAGCTGCCGACATTTCATTCCTACCAACTTCTGGACTTTGCAGCTTTTACGCAGAAGAAGGCGGCCTCTTGATGGGCTACGAAATTTAATCCTCTCCTTTTGAGCTGAATATCTGTATTCAGCTCTTTACTTTTTCGATTTAATTCGTTAAAATAGAAGAAAGAAAAGGAGTGAATATCATGGCCAGAGGACGCGGTGTCGCTAGCCCCCAGGATAAGGAGGCAATGCGGCTCATTTCTAAAAAAATCAAAACTTTATTGAAGCAAAAGCAAATCAAACAAATTGAACTTTCTCGAGGAACAGGAATCCCAGCCAGCACTCTTACTGGCTATATCAAAGGAAATTCCCTGCCTGTCCTCGAGAATATGCAAAAAATTGCAGACTTCTTTGATATGGATGTTGAAGAGCTGGATCCTCGCTATTTATCAGTTCATAGCCCTACACCATTTTCGCTAGAGTTCACGGATATTTTCCAATCCCTAGACCAACCTCGCAAGCAAGCTGTGACAGACTTTGCTAAAAAAGAGCTGGAAAATCAAACGACTGAGGAAAGATTAAAAGATGACTATTTTCCTTACAAGGTCTATGAAAGCTACCAGACTTTCTTGAACAAGCCTGAACAAGCTGACATCGTCTGGTTAGACAAAGAGCTTGACTATGATATTGCCCTCTGGATCCGGACAGATTCGCTGGAACCCAAGTATCCGCAAGGTTCTGTAGCACTCATCAAGAATACACACTTTGAATTTGCAGGCGCTATCTATGCCATTGATTATGACGGGCAAACCATTTTGAAAAGAGTTTTCAACGATCCAACTGGCATTCGCCTCATCTCTCTCAATAAAAAATACAGCGACAAATTTATCCCGCATCAAGAAGAACCCAAGGTCATCGGCCGTGTCATGGCCGCCTTTATGCCCTTAGATTTATCAGAACAAGCACAAAAGCCACTTTAGTACATAAAGCGGCTTTTCTATTTTTTCTTACTTCCTTTGCTTGCAATCGTGATGACTGCTGCTATCAGAAAGAAAATAATATAAGTGGCAATTGGAAACCAGACATAGCGATGATCCAAAGTAAGCAATGGTAACAAAATAGTTCTATGACGGCGGCTCTCCACTCCAAAGTAATGAAACAAAAGAGCTAGAGGATTTATATAAAGGAGAGGATTGACTAAGTCTTTCAAAGAAGTGACCCTCCTTGCACTATTTTCACGTAGGATAGAACCATAGGCATAGTACAGTAAAACAAGAATATTTATAAACAAAGGAAAAACATAATTACTCTTTAAATATGTAGGAAGAAAGGGAATTTGAAAAACTAGGATACCCGTAATCATTGCAAAAGCATAAGGACGGAGAAATCCAATAACCAAGCTAGAAAACCATGGCACTTGAGCCATATATTCACTTTATCTAGCCACATCCACTCATTCCTATTTTTATTCACATCCATATACCTCCCTCTACTAGCTTGTTTGAACGGGCTTTTGAGCTAGATCCATTGACAAGACCTGCATCAATCAATATAGCGAACACGATTGACCTTGGTTTTCATGATATAAGGATTGACTAAATCATGGTATTCATCATATTCACCTAATAAATAGCCTTTTCGTAAAATAACTTCTCTCCCCTCTATCCCGTAATCCATATTGATTGGGACAGAATTTTCTGATTTGACTATAGAGAAATGAAAGAAAATTGCAAACCATATAAACAATGCAAGAGGTATACTCAGAATCCCCCAGATGAGATGGAACCAGCGAAACTTTCTCTTTTTCAAAAAGAGAAACCATAGGTGACAAAATACGACCACTGACAGAAGAAAAAGCCAATTGTTCCACAGCAGGGGCGTAAAGGCCAAGCCAAACGGACTCAAGCTAAAATGTAGCAAGACAAAGATAAACAACAAGATATAGAGCACTAGCCAAATAACTTTAGAAAACTTCCAGCGCTTCGCTTTTTCTTCCCTTGTCTCTTCCAAATGTAGCTCACTCATTTCCAACCAACTCCACAATCTTCTGGAAAGTCTTGCCATTTCGGATAGTCAGTTGCTTATAAAAACTAGACTTGAGCAGTTTCTTATGGTAGTTGGACTTGAGATAGTCCGCTTGGTCAGCATTGCTATAAAAGAAAGCTGTCTGCCCAAAATGTAACTTTTCCTTGTCATTCGCCCAGTCGCCTGTTAGCTCTTGAACGCTTTCCCTGTCTACCTCTGGCAGATAAAAGAGAACATCTCTCCTAAAGGCTGTCTCATCCTGCCACCAAGTAGGCAGATTTGCTGTTTCTTTTTGAAGCATGGCAGAACTGACAAGGACAAAAGGCAAAGAAAAATCATAAGACCGACTAAAATAATCCGTCAAAATCTCCCGAATCCTCTCCTCCTGCTCTTTGCTATCAAAGAAAAGATTGCCACTATTGATGTAGGAAACTGGATTTTCAAAACCCAAACCAGCTAAATCTTTCTTCAAATCAGCCATAACAACCTTGTTTTTTCCTCCGACATTAATGCCGCGGAGTAAAAGTGCATAACGCATGTGTGCTCCTTATTTGTATGTTTTAAAAATAGTTATTTTCTTTAACGATACGGAATTTTCGAACTTTCTATCTCTATATCAGGATCAACAAGTTTCAAGTATGGAGCTATATAGTCTGGATCCGTAACTCTTGGTCCCAATATTACTTTTGAGTATTTCAACGGTAGCAAATTGATGTATACAAATAAATCGTATCTACCATTGCGTTTTGGACTTAAAACTATATACTTCCTAAAATCAGTATAATTAACTTTATCAAAAATTTCTAACCCAATTTCTTCCTTCTTCAGGTAATTCTCATTTGACGATAAATTATCATCTCTATTAATAATATTCTGTATAGCTGTATCATCTAAATTAATTAAAATACGATACTCCATCTCATACTCATAATCTTTAACTTTAAAAAGGTAAGAAATCTTCTTTAATTTCTCAGCAAAACCTATTAATTCTTTTTCAGCTTCAAGTTCCTGCAATTTTTTAAATATCTGTTTTAAAGTATCAAGAGATTTACCAACATCTGTTTCATCCTTATTCTCTGACATTAAATCTAAATAATGAACTTTAACAAACTCTATAGATTTATGAGCAACTATATCTTCCAGATAAGTCATATCGTATTCAAGAAAGGCACCCCGAGAGGAATCAGCATACTCCTTCCACATAGGTAAACTATCAGATACAGTGGTTAGAGAAGATATAAAAACATTGGAAGTTTGGTATTGTTGGAAAAATGTATTATCAATACCTAAATAATCATATATTACTCTTCCCTCCATTGGGTCATTTAACTGTTTTAAATTAGTAAGTCGTAAATAGGGAGATTTCACTTTAGAATCATTGTCATCATTGTCATTCTTCCAGTCGGCTTTTATGAGGTAGTTTGTTAAAGTGTCAATCTTAGTATAATGTCCAAAGGAACCAATTTCTTTCAACTCATTTGCATCAACAGTTAATTTAGAGCGAATGTAGTATATAATCTTATCCGCTTGTTCTAAAAGTTGCTGAGCGTCTAACGAGGAGATTGATTCTAAATCACTTTTCTCATTCAAATAATCTTTATCATACTTCTCAATTAACTTAATAGCTTGGTTTCGTATGATATCCGAATCACTTTCTTCTGCTATCTTTCGAATAACTTCTATTGAATCTTCAATTACATCATCAAAATGCCTTGATACAAAATCTAGGTAGTCATCAACATCTTCAGATTGAGGATTCTCCATAAAATAGGCATTTATCATCTTCAAGTGGTCATTTTGAAAAATTGAAACAAGCTTATCTAATTCAAAATACCAATATACAATGTGTTTAAAATCATTATCTTTAAAATCATTATCTTTAAAATCATTATCTTTAAATATAAAGCTAATGAATGATTCTAATTCCTTCTTAAAATAGTTTCTTCTTTCTTCTGGTAAAGTATTCTGATCAAATAATCTAACAAAAACCGAAAGTATGGTCGAAATAAGTTCTTTTCCATCCTCTAGATTTTCTTGTAATATTAAATCACGGATTTTAAAGAAATAACTATCATTTTCGAACAATAAAGAATATTCTTCGTATTCTTTTGTTAGAAATAAATAATTATACAAAATATGTAAATATTCAAAGTTTTCAAACCAACTATATGCATGCNCATTTTCTAATAATACTTTATTTAATGTAACTAAGAGTTTTTTAGCAGTACTCTTATCAATTTCTTCAACGAACATCATACAAACATACAGAAAATCGCTTGCATATTTTAATTGTTCTTCTTCAGATAACTTTAAATATTGATTAGTAATGTTTTCAAGTTCGGATTTCAGTTTTTCTTCATTCAAGGAATCAAAATGATTCACTAATTCAGATTTATTAAATTTACCTGTAAAATAATTTAACTCTTCCATTTTATCTCCTTCTAAAATTTCAATCCATCGCCTTTATTTCCAGAATCATATCGCGAATCTGTGCCGCCAGCTCGAAGTCCAGAAGTCCGGCAGCTTCTTGCATTTGGCCTTCCAGTTTCTTGATCATGTCCTTGCGTTCTTGCTTGTTAAGGCTTTCGATTTCGACAGTTTCTTCCTTGTCTGGCAGGGCTGCCTTGGTCACACTGATCAGATCTCGGATTTCTTTCTTGATGGTCTGCGGTACAATGCCATGCTCTTCATTATATGCCATCTGGATTGCCCGACGGCGGGCAGTTTCATCAATAGCTCGCTGCATGGACTGGGTCATAGTGTCGGCATACATAATCACATGCCCCTCGCTGTTGCGGGCTGCCCGTCCGATGGTCTGGATCAGGCCACGCTCATTGCGGAGGAAGCCTTCCTTGTCTGCATCGAGAATTGCTACCAGACTAACCTCAGGAACGTCAATTCCCTCGCGTAATAGATTAATCCCAACCAAAACGTCAAAGACGCCCAAGCGCAGATCTCGGATAATCTCGGTCCGCTCCAAGGTCTTGATATCTGAGTGCATGTACTTGACCTTGACACCCATTTCCTTGAAATAGTCAGTTAAGTCTTCTGCCATTTTTTTGGTTAAAGTCGTGATAAAGGTCCGTTCATTCTTTTCAACACGAGCATTGATTTCACCCAAAAGATCATCAATCTGCCCCATAGTTGGTCGAACTTCCACCTCTGGATCCAGAAGCCCTGTCGGCCGGATAATCTGCTCAATAACAGTATCCGTCTGCTCATTTTCATAGTCACCCGGCGTAGCCGATACATAGATAATCTGGTGAACATGGCTTTCAAATTCTTCTCGGCGCAGCGGGCGGTTATCCAAGGCAGACGGCAAGCGGAAACCATAATTAACCAGCATCTCCTTGCGAGAGCGGTCACCATTGTACATACCGCGAATCTGTCCCATGGTCATATGACTCTCATCAATCATAATCAAGAAATCATCAGGGAAAAAGTCCAGAAGGGTATAAGGCGGCTCTCCTTCACTCCGACCATCCATGTGGCGGGAATAGTTCTCAACACCGTTTGTATAGCCCATTTCACGCAGCATTTCGATATCGTACTCCGTGCGCTGCTTCAAGCGCTGGGCTTCCAGAAGCTTGCCTTCCTTCTCAAAGATAGCTAGCTGCTCCTCCAGCTCAGCCTGAATCTTGGCAATGGCTACTTCCATGTGGTCTTCATTGGTGACGAAGTGAGTGGCTGGGAAGATGGCCAAATGGTCCACTTCACCCAAGACTCGACCTGTCAAGGCTTCAACCTCACGAATCCGGTCAATCTCATCTCCGAAAAACTCTACCCGAAAGGCATGCTCATCCCGAGAAGCTGGGAAAATCTCCACCACATCGCCTCGAACCCGGAATTTCCCACGCTGAAAGTCAATGTCATTGCGCTCAAACTGGATATCTACCAAGTCATTAAGCAACTTGTCACGGGAAATCTCTAATCCAGGACGCAGGCTTACCACGCTATCAGAGTATTCCTTAGGCGAACCCAAACCATAGATACAAGAGACCGAAGCCACGACAATCACATCGTTGCGCTCCAAGAGAGCTGATGTCGCTGAGTGACGGAGCTTATCAATCTCGTCATTGACCGAGCTATCCTTTTCAATATAAGTATCGCTGGAAGGCACATAGGCCTCAGGCTGGTAGTAATCATAGTAGGAAACAAAGTATTCCACCGCGTTATTGGGGAAAAATTCCTTGAACTCACCATAAAGCTGGCCAGCCAGGGTTTTATTATGGGCGATAACCAGAGTCGGCTTGTTGACCCGAGCGATAACCTGACTCATGGTATAGGTCTTACCAGTACCAGTCGCCCCCATGAGAATCTGGGCTTTCTCGCCCCCCTCGATATTGTCCACTAGCTGCTCGATAGCTTGGGGCTGGTCACCTGAAGGCTCGTACTTGGAAACCAATTCAAATTTATTATCTGTTATTCTGTTTATCATCTTTTATTCCTCAACTTGTGCTTCTATCATTTTACCATATTTGACATATTTTCTCTGGGTTTGGCTCTGGTTTAGTAGCTACATCTCTAAGAACGGCTAATCTTGCATTCTAATCATTCATTCGCATCAAAAATCGCCCAGCTGAGCTGAGCGATGTCTTTATTTCTTAAACATCAATGCCTGAGGTAGGCGATTTTCTTTTTTGAGCGACCAATAAAGATAGGCAATGCAGCAAATCAGGACGATAGTGGCAAAGATGGATCCTTCAGCACCAAAAGCTCCACCTGACAACCAGTCAATGGAAGTCTGAGAAGTGTAATTAAAGACAGAGGCATTAGCTCCTTGCCCGCTAACCTGAATGCCGTAGACATTTCCTTGGACGAAATTCCAAGCGCCATGCATCCCAGCCAAGACCCACATATTATCATACTTGATCATGAGTAGGCAGGCAAAAATCCCATTCAAAATAATCGTGACAATGGAAAGAACGGTCACACCAGGGTTAAAGAGGTGCAGTGCCCCGAATAGAGCACTAGAAATCAAGATACCAATGAAGATATTTGACTTAGCACTAACTGCTGGAAAGAGCCAACCACGCGTCACTAGCTCTTCTGTCCCACCTTGGAGAATCCAGAAAGGAATCAAGGCAAGAATAAAGAGAACTGGCTCTAAACTTAGCTCTGCTAATTCTAGGCTTCCCGTACCCGTTAGCAATAGCAAAGCGACGACGAGCGAAAATTGTGCTGCCCCAATCAGGAAGCCTCTGCCCAGTTCTTTCAGCCATCCTTTCTTAAAAAATCCCAGACTGGAGAACGGTCTCTTTTCTATAAACTTGACCCACAGAAAAACAAGTAAGGACATAAAGAAAAAACTACCCAGCTGAAAAAAGATACCATAATGTCCGAACACTTCCATAACTATTGCTTGGTCAGCTGTCGGATTTACCATAGCAAGCACAGTTCCAATGATGATCCCTGCAAAGATTTCTCCTACGTGGATAAAGACAATGGAGATAAGAATTGCTAACCAAATCGGCGGAATATAGAGCGACAGCTTCACATTATCTAACATGCGTGATTTAAACATAGAAATCTCCTTTCTTGATTTATCTATTATAGCATATTTTATCATAATAGCATAAGAGCCAATATTTGTTATCATGTCAGAAGATATAACATCGAAATAGAAAATATTTGCCTTTTCCAAATTTTTCTGATATAATCAGACAATATTCTAACAAAGGAGAGAAAATATGAAGAAAAAAATCATAGCTTTTCTGCTAGCATTGTTCCCTATCTTTGCCTTAGGAACAACTATTCATGCGGATACCATCAAAATCGTATCTGACACGGCTTATGCCCCATTTGAATTTAAAGATTCCGATCAAACCTATAAAGGGATTGATGTAGATATTATCAATAAAGTTGCTGAAATCAAAGGCTGGGCATATGAAATGTCCTTCCCTGGCTTTGACGCTGCTGTCAATGCCGTTCAAGCAGGACAGGCCGATGCCATTATGGCAGGTATGACCAAGACTGCTGAACGCGAAAAAGTCTTTACCATGTCTGATACATATTATGACACAAAAGTTGTCATCGCAACGACCAAGGCTAATACAGTAAAATCCTACGATCAGCTCAAAGGAAAGACTGTCGGAGTCAAAAACGGTACAGCTGCACAACGTTTCCTTGAAAAAATCAAGGACAAATACGGCTTTACTATCAAAACATTTGATACAGGCGACCTTATGTACAACAGCCTAACAGCCGGAGCGGTTGATGCGGCCATGGATGACCAACCCGTTATCGAGTATGCAATCAGCCAAGGACAAGATTTGAAAATCTCAATGAAGGGTGAGGCCGTTGGTAGCTTCGCATTTGGTGTCAAAAAAGGCAGCAAATACGAATATCTGGTGACGGAGTTTAACGAAGCCTTGGCTCAGATGAAAAAAGATGGCACCTTGAAGGACATCATCACCAAGTGGACTGCCGCTTCTGGCACTTCAACCAACTCAGCAGTACCAGAGACGACAACCAAGTCTGGACAAAAAGCCACTCCAGTCAAAGCTAAATATACGATTGCCAGTGACTCATCCTTTGCTCCTTTCGTTTTCCAAAATGATAGCAACCAATATACTGGTATTGATATGGACTTGATCAAAGCCATTGCCGAAGACCAAGGTTTTACACTGGAAATCTCTAACCCTGGCTTTGACGCTGCCATCAATGCTGTTCAATCTGGTCAAGCTGACGGGATGATTGCTGGGATGTCTGTGACAGAGGCCCGCAAAGAAACCTTTAATTTCTCTGAACCATACTACACTGCTAACTCTATCCTTGCGGTGACAGAATCAAGCACTATTAGCTCCTATGAAGACTTGAAAGGAAAGACCGTCGGAGTCAAGAACGGTACAGCCTCTCAAACCTTCCTCGTCGAAAATCAAAGCAAATACGGCTACAAAATCAAAACTTTTTCAGACGGTTCTTCTATGTATGATAGTCTGAATTCTGGCTCAGTCGCTGCTATTATGGATGATGAGCCCGTTGTCAAATATGCCATCAATCAAGGCAAGAAAATGAAAACGCCAATCGAAGGAACCCCTAGTGGTGAAGTTGCTTTTGCAGTAAAAGCAGGCACCAACCCTGAGCTCATCGAGATGTTCAATAATGGTTTGGCTAATCTAAAAGCGAATGGTAAATATCAAGAAATTCTTGATAAATATCTCTCAGCTGAGAAGGATAATTCCACAACCGTTGATGAAACAACTATCTGGGGACTTCTCCAAAACAACTACAAACAACTGTTGAGCGGACTTGGAATTACCATTGCTTTAGCACTGATCTCCTTTGCGATTGCCATGGTGATAGGGATTATCTTTGGGATGTTCAGCGTCAGCCCAATCAAAGCGCTTCGCATCATTTCAGAAATTTTTGTTGACGTTATTCGTGGTATTCCACTTATGATTCTGGCTGCCTTCATCTTCTGGGGAATTCCAAACCTCATTGAATCTATGACTGGTCACCAAAGTCCGATTAACGACTTTGTCGCAGGGACCATTGCCCTGTCCCTCAATGCTGGTGCATATATCGCTGAGATTGTTCGCGGAGGAATTCAAGCCGTTCCAGTCGGACAGATGGAAGCTAGCCGAAGTCTGGGTATCTCGTACGGAAAGACCATGCGCAAGATTATCCTGCCTCAAGCAACCAAGATCATGCTACCAAACTTTGTCAACCAGTTCGTCATCGCTCTCAAGGATACAACTATCGTATCAGCTATCGGACTTGTTGAACTCTTCCAAACAGGTAAAATTATCATTGCCCGTAACTATCAGAGCTTCAAGATGTATGCTATCCTAGCAGTGCTTTACTTGGTCATCATCACACTCTTAACAAGATTGGCTAAACGCTTAGAAAAGAGGATTCACTAATGGCTAAATTAAAAATTGATGTTAATGATTTACATAAATACTATGGGGAAAATGAAGTCCTAAAAGGGATTAGTGCGAAGTTTTATGAGGGAGATGTTGTTTGTATCATTGGTCCTTCTGGATCAGGTAAATCAACTTTCCTACGCAGCCTAAACCTGCTTGAAGAAGTAACCAGTGGGACCATTACTGTCAACGGTTATGATTTGACAGATAAGGCTACCAACGTGGACCATGTTCGTGAAGACATCGGAATGGTGTTCCAGCACTTCAACCTCTTCCCACACATGACTGTCCTGCAAAATATCACCTTCGCTCCTGTTGAGCACAAGCGAATGAGCCAAGCTGATGCAGACAAGCTTGGTATGGAGCTCTTGGAGAAGGTTGGGCTGGCAGACAAGGCTGATGCCAAACCAGACAGTTTGTCAGGAGGACAAAAACAGCGGGTGGCCATCGCTCGAGGATTGGCTATGAACCCGGACATTATGCTCTTTGACGAACCGACTTCTGCCCTTGACCCTGAAATGGTTGGTGACGTTCTCAACGTTATGAAGGATCTGGCTCAGCAAGGCATGACCATGCTAATCGTGACTCACGAAATGGGCTTTGCTCGTCAGGTTGCTAATCGCGTCATCTTCACTGCTGACGGTGAATTCCTAGAAGACGGCAAACCAGACCAAATCTTCGATAACCCTCAGCATCCACGTCTCAAGGATTTCTTGGACAAGGTACTCAACGTATAAATATGACGAATCCTGAAAGTAATCTTTCAGGATTTTTATTGACTTATGCTGCCCTTTTTGCTAGACTAAAGGTAGAATGATTTCGGAGGTACACGGAGACATGAAAAATTAAGTCTATTTTTTAAAGGAAACTTTATTTAGTAGATTTTGTCATGTTTCTGCATATCCGCGGGACTTTCGTTTTTTTGTGCTTTCAAACTTCTATTTGCTTATCTTTAGATCAATCCTGTCGCTCCTATGGCAGTTCCATCTGGAAGCCTACAAACGAATGACCCTATTTGGACACCCCTGTGTCTTCTTTGTGCAATCTCAACAGCTCTGCTAAATAAAGCAGGGCTGTATTTTGTTTTAAAAAATAACGGAGACATCTATGCTGCAAATAAGAAATCTAACCATCACCCACCTAAAAGACCTGAAAGAGTTAGTCAAAGATTTGTCACTGACTGTCAATCAAGGAGACAAGGTCGCTATTATCGGTGAGGAGGGCAATGGCAAGTCCACCCTGCTCAAGCTCCTGCTAGACGAGCGACTGGTCAGCCCCTATGTCAGCTACAGCGGACAGATTGATAAGTCCTATACTGCTGCTGTTTATCTGCCCCAGCAACTGCCTTCAGAGGATGCCCAACTGACGCTCAATGACTATTTCTTTGCTGATTTTGAGACAGAACTGGACTATGCCAAGCTCTACCGCTATGCTGGAGAGCTCAACTTTGACAGCCAGCGCTTTGCCAGTCAGCAGCAGCTCTCTAGCCTATCTGGAGGAGAAAAACTCAAGGTCCAGCTCATCAAGAAACTAGCCAGCGATTGGGACATGCTCTTTCTTGACGAGCCCTCTAATGACCTTGATCTAGAAACTCTGACTTGGCTGGAAAGCTTTATCAGCCACAGTCAGCAAACTGTCCTTTTCGTCTCTCACGACGAGCACTTTCTCGCTCAAACTGCGACCAAGATTGTTCATCTGGAGCGAATCAAAAAGAAACAGGAGGCCAGAACCAGCGTCAAGAGTCTGGACTATGAAAATTACCGCCATCAGCGTCAGGAGGCCTTTGAAAAACAGGGGCAACTGGCACGGAAAGAGCGAGAAGAACACGCTAAGACTATGGAAAAACACCGACAAGTTAAGCAAAATGTTGAGAATGCCTTGAGAAATACCAAAAATGATGTCCAAGGCCGACTACTAGCTAAGAAGATGAAAAACGTCCTCTCGCAGGGCAAACGATTTGAAAAGGCGGGCGCTGAAATGACCGAAATCCCAACACAGGAAGATGCCATCAGCCTTCACTTCTCAGACATAGAAGCTCTGCCATTGACCAAAAGAATCCTGAAATTAGAAGGAATGAAACTGGAAGCAGACGGACGACAGCTGGCGGAGAACCTGACTCTGGAGGTCTGCGGCCAGGAAAAAATCGGACTGATTGGTGCTAATGGTGCAGGCAAGTCTACTCTGCTTAAGGAAATATGGAAGATCCTGCGTGAGCGGACAGATATGCGAGTAGGCTACATGCCCCAACATTATGGCGACTTGCTGAATGATGAGAGCAGTCCCTTGGACTTTCTAGCTCCCTCTGGTGACAAAGCTCTAGAAGAGAAAATCCTGACGCATCTAGCCAGTCTCCAGTTCACGCGCGATGAGGCCCGCCACCCGATTGGGCAACTTTCAGGTGGTCAAAAAGCCAAGCTCCTCCTGCTCAAACTAGTCCTAGACCGTCCCAATGTCCTCCTGCTGGACGAGCCAACCCGCAACTTCTCTCCCACCTCTCAGCCTCAGGTTCGCCAGCTTTTGGCGACCTATCCTTGCGCTATTATCGCTGTCTCCCACGACCGAATCGTTCTCAAAGAAGTCTGCCAGAAGATTTATAAACTGACAGAAACAGGGTTGAAAGAAGTTAAATTATAAGCAAAAAGAGTTGGAATTTCCAACTCTTTTTGCTTTGTTTAGCATCAATCTGTGAGATTTAATAAAGCTCTCCTTCTACTCCTGAGCCGTCTGCATTTGGTAATAAACACCTCTGGCTGCCATGAGCTCTTGGTGATTACCATGTTCGACGATATCACCATCTACCATGACGAGGATGATGTCAGCATTTTGAATAGTGGACAGGCGATGGGCGATGATAAAGCTAGTCCGTCCCACCATGAGCTTGTTGAAAGCCTCCTGAATCAAGACTTCTGTCCGAGTATCGATGGAGGAAGTCGCCTCATCCAAGATTAGGATTTTAGGGACGGCTAGGAAGACGCGCGCAATGGTCAGAAGCTGCCGCTGACCTTGAGACAGGGAGTCCCCAGCATCCGCCAGATAGGTGTCATAGCCCTGAGGCAGCTGCTGGATAAAGAAATGCGCATTGGCCGCCTTGGCAGCTGCAATGACCTCTTCTCGGCTAGCATCTGGCCGACCAAAAGCTATGTTGTCATGAATGGTCGCCGTCTTAAGCCAAGTCTCCTGCAGTACCATACCAAACTGCTGACGATAAGAGGCTCTAGTGTAATGCGTGATGGGAATACCGTCTAGCGAAATAAGACCACTATCAACATTGTAAAAGCGCATGAGGAGATTGATCAGGGTTGACTTGCCAGCACCAGTTGGCCCGACAATAGCAACCTTACTAGCTGCTGGAATCCTTATATTCAAATCCTGAATCAGCTCTTTGCCGGACTCATAGCCAAAAGCCACATGCTCAAAGCTAATCTGTCCTTTGACATCTTCAGACTGGAGGATTTCCTGACCAGACTCTGCTATTTCTTCTTGGTCCAAAACGCTGTAAATCCGCTCTGCACAAGCTAAAGCGCTCTGCAATTCCGACATGACTGATGATATATCATTGAAAGGCTTGGTGTACTGGTTGACGTAGTTGAGGAAGGTCACCAGCTGCCCAACCGTAAAGCCTGTTCCCTGAATGATTCGGACAGCCCCAAAGCCTACAATCAAAGCATAAATCAGGGCATTGATAAAACGAGTCGAAGGATTGACCGTTGATGAATAGAAAATAGCCGCCTGAGAATAGTCCGCATAGGTTTGGTTGCTGCGAGTAAAAGCTGTATCAAACTGCTCCTGAGCATTAAATGCCTGGATTAGACTTTCCTGGGTCAGACTTTCCTCAATCAGCTGGGTCTGCGCTCCCCTCGCCTGCGTCTGCCGTTGGAAAAAGCTAAAACTCTTTTTGGCAATAAAGCGAGCTAAGAAGAGAGAAAGGGGCGTCAAAAGCAGAACCAAAAGCAGGAGGAAAAAGTCCAATCTGGCCATACTAATAATTGTGACTAAGATGGTTAGCAAACCCACAAAAAATTGATTGAAAACCATGAGCAGGCCATTGCTGAGCTGCTCCAAGTCCGTCGTCACCCGACTGACCAAGTCGCCAGTTCCCTGCCGATCCAGATAGGCCAATGGCAGATAGTGTACTTTCTTGATAACGCCTTGACGGAGCTGCTGACTGTAGCGATAGACCAGCTGATTATAGAGCAAGGGATTGAGCCACTGAATCAGCGTATTGGCTAAAATAACCAGCAGCATCTGGCCCAAAATCGGCATCAAATGCTGCTCCGCTTGAGGGAGAAGAACGCTATCAACCGCATTCCCGATTAAAACTGGGAGAAGAACAGTCAGAGCCACTTGAGCCACCGTTCCCAGACTAGCTAGGAGAAAGAGCCAGCGCGACTGCAGCAAATCTCGAGTCAAGCGCCTCAAGCTGCTAGATGATGTCTTATGCTTCATGCTTATCCTCCTCTCCTTGACTATGCTGTGAGTGATGGATTTCTCGGTAAATGGCAGAGCTGATTAAGAGTTCCTCATGACGACCGAGAGCCACCTGTTCTCCCTTATCTAGGACTAAAATTTGATCCGCTGAGCGCAAGCTATTGGTCCGCTGAGAGATCAAGACCAGACTGGTCTCTGTCAATTCATTCTTAATAGCCTGCAGGAGTCTGGCCTCTGTCAGATAGTCCAGAGCAGAGGTTGCATCATCTAAAACCAAGAAAGGCGCCCTCCGCAAGACAGCTCTGGCGATGGTTAAACGCTGACGCTGACCGCCAGAAAAATTCCGACCAAAGGCCTCTACAGTCGCATCCAAGCCACCTTCCTTCTTAGAGACAAAGTCCGCTGCCTGAGCAATCTCTAAAGCCTGCCACAAGTCTGCGTCTGTTGGCTTGCTTGACAATCCTAAAGTCAGATTGGAGCGAACAGTTCCTTGGAAAAGCTCCGCCTTCTGAGGCACCAGACTAATCCAAGACCGCCATTCTCTGAGATTTTTAGGACTGCGTCCTTGGGAAAAGATGGTCAACTGACCAGCAGCAACTGGATAGAGATGAGCCAGCAGCTGAACTAAGGTAGATTTACCAGAACCTGTCCCACCAATAACACCTAAAGTCTGACCTCTTTTCAAATCAAAAGTCAGACCAGTCAAAGAAGGACTAGCTGCATTTGGATAAGAAAAACTAACCTGCTGGACTTTAATGGCTTGATCTGGCAGAGCTGTTTCCTGCACTAATTCCTGCAGGACATCTTCTTCTGCTTGCTCGAAGACTTGACTGATACGACCAGCACTGATATAGCTTTGATTGAGCGAGTTGACCAGCATAGCCAGCTTGAGCAATTCCACCAAAATCTGCAATAAATAATTGACCAAGGCCACTAGCATCCCTTGGGTCAGCAACCCTTTGCCGATAAAATCATTCCCCTGCCAAATCACAGCAATCAGAGTACCATTGACTGTGAGGAAGGTCAGAGGACTAATCAGACTAGCCAGAGCTCCCGTCCTGATTTGCCAGGTTTTATAGAGTTCGTTGCGATTGCGAAAGGTTTGAACCTCACGCTGGGTCTGACCGAAAGCTCGTATAACCCGCATGCCCTGTAGCTGCTCACGAGTCAAATTGACCAGCTGATCTGTCAGCTGACGAATCTTGGCGTAGAGAGGATTCATCAGACGTGACATGAAGACGATAATAGCCGTTAAAATTGCCACCATGAGCAAGAACCACAAGGTAATGACCGGACTGATAGTAAAGGCCATGATGATGGAGCCAAAAACGATGATAGGCGCCCGCAGAAAGAGACGAAGAAATTGATTGATTCCCGTCTGAATCTGATAGGTGTCGCTCGTCAGCCGAGTCACCAAGCTAGAAGTCGTCAGCTCATCCCGACTAGCCTTGGGCAAGCGTAAAATCTTTTGATAGAGGTCACTTGTCATCTGGCGGGTAAAGCCCACTGCCGCCTTTGACGAATAATACTGGGCCACCACTGCTACCACCACGCCCAACGCAGCCAAGCCCATCAAAAGAAAAACCATCCAGTAGAGATGGGAGCTGTCCTTTCGAGGAATAGTTTCGTCCACAATCCCCGCAATCAGAATCGGAACCAAGAGTTCAAAACTAGCTTCCAAAAGCTTGAACAAGGGCCCCAACAAAGACTCCCTGATATAGCCCTTGAAATATTTCAATAAATCTTTCATACTGCCTACTTCTCCATTAAACTGTTTCTATTTTACCATAATTTTCAAAGGGTAAAAAATATTCTCCTTCTGACCAGCAGAAAGAGAACATTGATATTAGATTTCTTGTAAGTTCTGGCTTATTTTCTTTAGACCCATATGCAAAAACGGTGTCGCTGCTAATAAGAATCCGCCCAAAGTTATAAACGTCCAGTCGAAGCCAAGATTATCAATCAACCAGCCAGTCAGAGGGAAAATGACAATCATACTCAGGCTGAACATCATAGAATAGACACTAAGCATGGTCGCCCGCACTTCACTTGGCAGCTGCTTTTGCAAATCATTGTCAAAAATCGGCTGGAAAAGAGCATACAAGGCGTTGCTGATTAGATAAATCAAAATGTAGATGACTGGTGTTCCAAAATAGGACAGCAGGTAGCTTGCTCCAGTTAGAAGAACTACTGAAGGAAAGAGTTTCAAGGCTGAATACTTCTTTCCAATCATACTCGCCAGATAGACCGCAAAGATATTCAAAGCACTGCCAATCAGCATGACCGCCGAAATTTGCCAAGCTTTTAAGTCAGGCAATTGATTTTGATAGTAAAAATAAAACATACACATCAGCGTTCCGATGATTTGGGAAAGAATCATCCAGATAAAAAGGCTGGGATTTCTCTGCAACTCCTCTTTGACAGCCCAAATAATCTTTTTCATAGTCAGACGTTCTGCTTTTTCTGCTTTGACACTTGGCTCCTTCAGCATCCAAGTCAAGAAAAGAACGATGACAGAGGTGCCAATCATGATATAGTAGGTCAGATGCAGTTGTCCATGGACAAAAAATCCAGCCCAGACCGTTCCCAAAGACCGGGTCGCTTCAGCTACCCCAGACATGAAGCTGGAGATGGACAGATAACGTTCCTTGAGCCCCGCCTCTACGGACGAATCATAGACCATAGCCGCACTTGTCCCCGAATCAAAATTATAGGACCAAGCACTGATCATCATGGCCAGTGCATAGATCCAAAAGTTCCCCTGCCCGGCCAACATGAGAATGGACGACACAATCCCAGCTATTCGGCTCAGATAAAGATTGGTCTTGTAGGAAAAGCGATCCGCCAACATCCCAGACGGAATTTCACAAATAACGCTAGTCGCATGAAAAATACTTTCCAAAAGCCCAATCTGCCAAAGGGACATGCCGTTTTGAGTTAGAAATAAAATCCAAAAACTAGTAATGCCTAGAAAGGCAAAGAATTCTACTCCTGCCATCAGGCCGATATTTTTCCGATAACTTCTTTTAAACATAGTTTCTCCTTTAACAAGTGTTTTCTAATTTCTATCCTTTATCACTTGTTAATCTGTGGTTTACATGACCACCACCTCTTCTTTCTCTAAAATTCTATATTTGGATTATTTCATAGTTCATTGTTGAAAAAACGCCACAAGGGCGTTTTTATCGTTTTAAGGTTTAATACGGTGCAACATACGTGGGAATGGAATAGCTTCACGGATATGCTTGGTACCTGCTACAAAGGTTACCATACGCTCGATACCGATACCAAATCCACCGTGTGGAACAGATCCATACTTACGAAGATCTAGGTAGAATTCATATTCTGTCGTATCCATACCAAGTTCCTCCATTTTAGCGACAAGAGCATCGTAGTCTTCCTCACGCATAGAGCCACCGATGATTTCTCCGTAGCCTTCTGGAGCAAGCAAGTCTGCACAAAGGACACGGTCTGGATTTCCAGGAACTGGCTTCATGTAGAAAGCCTTGATGGCTGCTGGGTAGTTCACGACAAAGGTTGGTACACCAAAGTGGTTTGAAATCCATGTTTCATGCGGTGAACCGAAGTCATCGCCATGCTCAAGATGTTCGTAGTCTGCATCTTCATCATTTTCATGCGCTTGCAAGAGGTCAATCGCTTCATCGTAGGTAACACGCTTGAAAGGCTCAGCAATATAGCGTTTCAAAAGCTCAGTATCACGTTCCAATGTTTCCAAAGCTTGAGGAGCACGGTCGAGAACACCTTGAATCAAGGCTTTGACATAAGCTTCCTGCAAGTCGAGTGACTCATCGTGAGTAACAAAATTATACTCCGCATCCATCATCCAGAACTCTGTCAAATGACGGCGAGTTTTTGATTTTTCTGCACGGAATACTGGACCAAAGTCATAAACACGTCCCAGAGCCATAGCCCCCGCTTCGAGGTAGAGCTGACCAGATTGACTCAAGTAAGCTGGAGTTCCAAAGTAGTCTGTTTCAAAGAGCTCAGTTGAGTCCTCTGCCGCATTTCCTGACAAGATTGGGCTGTCAAACTTCATAAAGCCATTCTTGTCAAAGAATTCATAGGTAGCGTAGATAATGGCATTGCGGATTTGCATCATAGCCACTTGCTTACGAGAACGTAGCCACAAGTGACGGTTGTCCATGAGGAAGTCAGTTCCGTGTTCTTTTGGCGTGATTGGATAGTCATTTGATTCACCGATAATTTCGATATCTGTGATATCCAGCTCGTAGCCAAATTTTGAACGCTCGTCTTCTTTGACAATCCCTGTCACATAAACAGACGTTTCTTGGCTCAAGCGTTTGATAGTATCAAACTTCTCAAGTCCTACTTCTTCGCCAAATTTCTCAATAAAGTTAGGCTTGAAAGCTACACCTTGGAAAAAGGCAGAACCATCACGCAACTGCAAGAAAGCGATTTTCCCTTTTCCTGACTTGTTGGCCACCCAAGCACCAATCGTTACTTCTTCACCAACATGATTTTTTACATCAATAATTGTTACATTTTTCTTCGACACGTTTTTTCTCTTTTCTATTTTTATTCTTTGTGACAGACTACTTCGACATTATTTCCATCTGGGTCTAGGATAAAAGCTGCATAATAAGGTAGATGATCACTCCGATAATCAGGTGCACCATTATCTTTTCCACCTGCCTTCAAACCCGCCTCGTAGCAAGTTCGAACCTGCTCGTGGTTTTCTGCAAAAAAAGCAAAGTGAATAGGAGACTGCTCTCCCTTTCCTAACCAAAAATCTCCACCAGGATGAGGACTATTGGGGGCAACAAAACTGAGTAGAGAGTCAGTTCTAAAATCCAATTCGTAGCTAAGAGGAGCAAGAAAGCTTGTATAAAAGTCTTTTGAAATCTGTAAATCCTTTACTTTAATTTCAAAATGATCAATCATTCTTACTTCTCCATAAAATTCTTGAGGCGTTGAACCGCTTCTTTTAGTGTATCCATGTCAGTCGCATAGCTAAGGCGGACATTTTCTGGCGCACCAAATCCGTCTCCTGTCACCAAAGCAACTCCTACTTCTTCTAAAATCGCTGTGGTAAAAGCTGTCACATCGGTATAGCCTTTCATTTCCATCGCTTTTTTAACATTTGGGAAGAGATAGAAGGCTCCCTGAGGTTTGACGACTTCAAAGCCAGGCACTTGAGCCAGCAAAGGATAAATAGTATTTAGGCGTTCTTCAAAGGCCAATCTCATATTTTCGACCGTATCCTGACTGCCCGTCAAGGCTTCAATGGCCGCATATTGCGCCACTGCTGTTGGATTAGAAGTCGTTTGCCCTGCAACCTTGCTCATGGCTGAGATAATTTCAGGCTCACCTACTGCATAGCCAATCCGCCAGCCCGTCATAGAGTAGCTCTTGGAAACACCATTGATGACGACTGTTTGCTTGCGAATTTCCTCTGACAGACTGGAAATCGGCGTGAATTTATTGCCATTATAGACCAAGCGGCCATAAATATCGTCGGCCAAGATCAAGATATCATGCTCAACAGCCCAGTTTCCGATGGCCAGCAGTTCTTCTGCTGTATAAATCATACCAGTCGGATTGGACGGAGAGTTTAGAACTAAGACCTTGGTCTTCTTAGTACGGGCAGACTCCAACTGGGCCACCGTCACCTTAAAGTTATTTTCCTCTGTCGCTTGAGCAAAAACAGGCTTTCCTTCAGCCATCAAGATCTGATCGGCATAGCTGACCCAATAAGGCGTCGGAATAATGACTTCATCTCCTGGATCAATCACGCTCATAAAGAAGGTGTAAAGAGAGAACTTAGCACCCGTTGCCACTATCACTTGATTAGGCTGAATCTCATAGCCATAATACTTGGCAAAATAGTCGACAACCGCTGCTTTTAGCTCAGGCAGGCCACTTGTCACCGTATAAAAACTAGCTCTGCCATCTTCAATCGCTGCCATCGCTGCTTGCTGGATATTCTTAGGCGTCGGAAAATCCGGCTCTCCCAAGGTCAAAGAAAGGATATCCCTGCCTTCCGCTTTCAAAGCTTTCGCTCTGGCTGCCGCCGCCAAAGTCACACTTTCTTCCATATTTAAAACACGATTGGATAATTTCATAGCCCCTCCTTGCTGAGCAATGTCTTGCTTTCAAATCCGATATTGTAATAAGTGCTTCCAGACTTAATTTCCCAAACAGGCTGACCGTCTAAGTAACCAAAAGTGGTCTTATCAATAGAGGTCGCTCCATTTTCCTTGGCCAGCTGCTCTGCCTCTGCCTGACTCATCCCATCTTGCAAGCGATAGACATGGATCTTGTTTGAATTTTTGGAAATCAGAACAGCTTCTTCCTCTTTTTTACTAGTTTTCCCAATCAAGCTATAATAGGACTCTTTGCCATTGTAAATCGCAAAGCTCGTCAGACTTTCCAAATCTGCATATTCCTTAGCGATTTTTTGAGAACCCTCCTTGGCTGACTGCCAAGGCTCGATAGCAAGGTGCAATATCGTAAAAAATGAAAAAACAAGCGCCGTGAGGACCAGGAAAAGCCCAATGGCATAGTGCCTTATAGGAAATTTAGCCCTTTCTTTAATTTTATGTTTCACTGAATCATTATACTACAAATAGCCTGATTTTTCTAGGACTTTTATTACATTTGCATTTATTACTACTTATTGATAAAATATTGCTATGAAAATAACTGAAAACCTAGACAAGGATACTCTACTTGACCTTAAGGCAATTATCGTTCTCCATAAGGCGGAGCGCACCATTCGCAATCTCGAAGCTCAAATTTTTAAAAAGCATAATTTGACGCCTACCCAATTTTCCGTTTTGGAAACCTTATATAGTAAAGGAGAACTGCGGATTCAAGATTTAATTGACAGCATGCTGGCTACATCGGGAAATATGACGGTCGTTATCAAAAACATGGAAAGAGATGGCTGGATAAGTCGCAGCTGCGATCCCAATGACCGCCGCTCCTTTCTCATCCAACTAACCGACCAAGGCCAGAAAAAGATCGAGGCTGTCTTGCCAGAGCACATGGCCAATATCCGCCATATGACTGCATTCCTCTCCCAAAACGACAAAGAAGATTTGGTGCGGATTTTAAAAACTTTCAAAAGGCTGAGCTAAATTATTGCTAATTAGTGACAATTGTTGTAACATGGATAGTAACAAGAGGGACACCTCTTAAATAAAGATAAAATGGAGGACATATTTATGTCTAAAGTACTATTTATTGTTGGCTCACTTCGTCAAGGTTCATTCAATCATCAGTTGGCAGCTCAAGCGGAAAAAGCTCTAGCTGGTAAAGCTGAAGTTTCTTATCTGGACTACAAGGATGTACCATTCTTCAACCAAGATCTCGAAAGTCCAGCTCCAGCTGCTGTTGCCAAGGTTCGTGAAGAAATCCTTGCAGCTGATGCTATCTGGATCTTCTCACCTGTCTACAACTGGGCCATCCCAGGTGTGGTGAAAAACTTGCTTGACTGGACTTCACGCGCACTTGATTTGTCAGATCCAAGTGGCCCTTCTGCCCTCAATGCCAAAGTGGTAACTGTTTCATCTGTTGCTAACGGCACTTCACCTGATGAGGTCTTCAAGCACTACCGTAGCCTCCTTCCATTCATTCGTATGAATGTGATTGATCAATTTACTGGTGTCGGTATCAATCCAGAAGCTTGGGGAACTGGCCAATTAGTCCTTGCAGAAGACAAGCTTGCTGAGCTATCTGCCCAAGCAGATGCCCTCCTAGCAGCTATCAACTAAGATAAAATAAAAACATGAAGCAAGATTTCCGAGAAATACTGCTCCATGTTTTTTTATTTTAAGATAATGGCTGCGACGATTGGACTGACAATTACATACATGATCCCTGTCACTCCGATTGCAAGACCTGCCATGGCTCCAGCAACATGTCCATATTTGAAAGCTGTTCCTGTACCAACTGCATGTCCTGTACCACCTAAGGCCAAGCCAACTGCTACTGGATCCTTAATTTTCAGCAGTTTAAGAATAGTCGGTCCCATGACACTCGTCAAAATACCTGTCGCTACAACAACCACCAAGGTAACAGTTGTCAAGCCCTGCATTTTATCAGTAATTCCTACCGCCATCGCTGTTGTGACAGATTTTGGAAATAGGGAAATCGCTAAAAAGAAGTCCATCCCAAAGAATTTTGCAAGCAGAGCCGTGAAAGTCGTATTGACCACTACAGCCACAAAGGTTCCTAGCAGGATACTGCGAGCATGGTGTTTCATCAAGTGGAAAGTTTTATAAAGCGGAATTCCTAAAGCAACCGTAGACGGTACGATTAAATTATTCAAATAAGCACCACCGACATAGTAGTCCTTATAAGAAATTCCCGTTAATTTCAAAAAGGCAATGACCAAAATCGCTGCTAAAAGGAGAGGCGTTGTCAAAGGATGAGGAAATCTGCGGAAAATCAGCATCCCGATGAGGTAGGCAAAAATGGACAAGGCGAGGCCAAATAGCGGGTTACTCCATAGATTAGACATGATCCATCCCCCCTTCCTCATAATCGCCTTCAAAATGCTGCTTGATGAATTGTACGACAAGGGCAATGACGATCACATTTAAAACAATGGCACCAAGAATAATCAAAACAATCGGTAGCAGATATGGAGCAATCACGTGAAATTTATCCATAATACCAACCGCCGGCGGCAGAAAAAGAATGGTCATATTGGCTAACAGAAAGTTGCCGACCATACTGACGTGGCGGAGCCGCAATAACTTAAACTGCAAAGCAAGAAATAGCAAGATTAAGCCGATAATACTACCTGGAATGGGAAGATGGAAGACACTTGATATCCCTTCTCCAACGATGGAAATCGAGAAAATAATCATCAACTGGACATATAACTTCATGCAGAACCTCCGAAACTTTCTATGTACAGTTTACTCCTTTTCAGAAAAATTTCAAGGTTTTTCTCAAATAAAAAAGATGGAAACGAATCCATCTGATTGCTTGCATACTATCCTTACTTCTATATTCTGCGGGTCTAGCATTAAACAAAGTGATTATCGTTCTTCGTCCTGCTATCAAAAAAACGCCTTTAGGCGCTTCTTGAAATACAACGGAAGACATGGGATTCGAACCCACGCACGCTTTTACACGCCTACTGCGTTTCCAACACAGCCTCTTAAGCCTCTTGAGTAATCTTCCATACAAGAGAAAGACTTGCTTTCTCAAAGCTTTATCCATTATACCACATTGCAGCTCCAGCCGCTATACTTTCCGTTATATTTTTTCGAAATTTCTATTAATTCCCAAACATGTTGATTAATACAATGGAGCTCAGTAGTAGCTAATCGGGATATTTCTAGTTTGTAAGGTCGAGGATCGCCTTCTTCTTTTTTCCTAGAAGAAATATCATAATCAAGAGCAGAGGCATCCCCCATAAAGGAAACACGATCATCGTAAGTCTCAAAACTAAACTTATGAGTGATTTCCCGTAGTTGACTATGGTCATCCCCTTCTTTATCTAAGCGATACCAGATACGCTGGTTTAAGATAGATTGGTACTCATATTCATTTGGATACAAGAAGTCAAAGTATTGTTTCCATTCAGGATCCACCAGAGTAGCTGAACTATATTGATATTTCGAAAATTGCTCCATTACTTGAGCAATAATCGGCATGTGCCGCTCTCTATCTTTCAAATAGTAATAAAATTCTATATGACCATCTGTGATGACTACTCCGACATAGATAGCCGCAATACGCTTCATCGCTTCTGAAAGACGATCTTCGATGAGGTTCAAATTAGAAAATTCGTCATAATCTGGAAACCCTGTCTCTGGATCAACATTCAAAATGGCAATTCTCAAACGTAGTGCATAAGTATAGGATGGATAGGGAGCGATAGAATTCAACGCTAAATTTAGGCGGATACTAGCCATTCGGTCATCAATAAGGGTCGAAAAAGAGCCCCATTCATTTGGAAGATTCTCTAAATCAACAGAAACTTCCTCAATGGGTAGATGACTATCTTGACTCTTCCCTAAGATTTTTCCAAAAAAACTCATATCATCAAAAACCTCATTTACATATCCCTATGGAGCTTAGTGGAGAAGCCAGGAAAGCTTTAAAATCACTACACTTTTGTTTTCTAGCCCTTTTCCTAACTCTTTCTAAAAATCCAAAAAGCTCCTTTAACTTTACTAGTATATCATATTTTAGAAGATTATCAAATCGTTTAATTTTGCTAAAACAGACCTACATATCTATTGCTCTATTTTGAATAGGTTGAAGACCTTTATAAAGGACATCTGTTTCATGCGCTCTATTCGATTTTCAAAGAAGGATATGAGAGAAGGCTTTGCGAATTATATTGATTTTTAGAGAGTGGGACAGAAATCTGTAATTCGTTAGAATTCGATTTCGTCGTCCCACCTCCGCACAGTTGAGTAGGGCTGTAAAAGCTGATGAAATCAGCCTAGTAGAGTCCACTCAACCACTGCGTCTTGCTCGACAATCCAAAGAAAATTGAGAGGCTAGGACTTTTGTCCCAGACTCTTGTTGTATCCCTTTTTCGAAAAGGTTTGGGAAGGTTTGGAAAGTATAAAATAAAAAAACGCTGATAAATCAACGTTTCAGAAAGGTTTGGAGAGGTTTAGAAACCAAAAATGGAGCCGGTGGGAGTCGAACCCACGTCCAAACACCTGCTAACACATTTGTCTACGACCATAGGCCATGTCTTCATTTAACTCATCTTTGACACATGGCTCAAGCCCAAGCTAAGCGAGTCTATCAATCTCTTGTAAAATCCCTAGACTTGATTTTACCGTAGCTTGCTCATAATAAGACCGGTCATCAGACACAAGCAATCCGAATCAGGTCACGCTGGCTGTTTTTTAGGCAGCTAAAGCGTAAGAATTGTTATTTTTTGCAGTTATATTTAACTGGCGTTTTACATCCGCTAGATGAGTCGCAAAATGTGCCGCATAATGCCTGTCGAATCCGTAACGACCCCAAGACAAGTAACTATTATACCAAAATAATGTCCTAATTGCAAAAATCAAGATAAAATTACTCCTAACATGCTAAAATTCCCTTGATATAAGGCACCAAGGGAATTTGACTACATATGATCTTTCACTGCAACTGCTACCATTCTAGCCTTGGCTCTTAGCTGTCCCGCTACTGACATCTCCATCACGATAATAGCCTTCCTTGATCCCAACTCCTCAAGCCGCGAAGTAACGATGATTTCCTGGTCAATGGGCGTCGGGCTCTGGTAATCAACTTCTAAGCGGGCTGTGATAAAGCGTCCAATGACTGTATCTTGAGTCAAGCCCAAGCCTTTTTCTTGATGGGCAAACCAAGCTGCTGAAGCCGTTCCATGGCAATCAAAAATCATAGCAATCATGCCACCAAATAGATTGGCTGGTACACCACCAGTATAGTGAGATTCTGGTCGTATTCTAGTGACACATTCCTTCCCATCCAAGCTAGGATAAGTCTTTAAATGCAGGCCTAGCTCATTTTTCGGGCCACAACCCCAGCAATGTTGAAATCGGTCGCCATATGTATCTTGAATAGCAATCTTTCTTGTTTCTAAAGTCATACCAGTTCCTTTCAAAAATCAGAGTGTAAGCGTTTTTTGATTAGTATATCAGTCTTTGGGACAATAGTAAATAGAATGCAGAGTCAATATATTTTAATTGTAGCTATAATCTGATTTTATAAAAAGCACCTAAGTTTTCTACCTCTTTCTTGAATTAAAGACGCTTATTTTCAGCCTGAATAGCCTTTCTAAAGCATAGAAAAACCAAGAAGGCCCGATCTGGCTTCTTGGTTTCATAAAATCTTATAAATTTCTCTATTAGAATAGTTCCTGAATCGGTTCAAAAATAATCCGTTCAATATCAGACAAGTAGATAGAGAGCTGTTGTTGCTTGTTAAAGAAAGCTGATAATAAATCATTGCCTTGGATTTTATCTCCAAAACTCTGCATCTTTTCTTGAATATCTGGAGTCGGCATTTGACCTGTTTGAGCCAGTTGCTGCAGCTCTTTCTGGAAAGCTAGGTAGTCATCAAAAATAGCCTTGGCTTCACTATTCGCATTGATAGCCTGCTTGCTTTCTACCACAGCTTTGTACTCTGGCATTTCGCGAAGTCCTCGACTGAGTTCATTGGCTAAATCATAAATATTTGACATAGAGTTCTCCATTCTATATTAGTCTACGGACACTAGGTAATCCGTATTTTCTTTTACTATTTTAGCAGATTTTTCCAAATCTTGGCGATTTTTAAAGGTGATTTGCAGAATACCGTTGATATCTTCTCGGTTTTCCTCGTTGATTCGAATATTGACGACCGAAATTCCGCGCAGAAGCTCCAAAATACCCAAAATTGCATCTTCTTCGTCGGGAACCTCAATAAAGAGGTCATAAAAGCTATCCACACCAGCTCGCTTATGAATTTCCATCTGCTTGCGGCTTTGTCGTCCTCGGTCGAAAAATTCCCAGATAGCTGTCTCGTCCTTGGCCTCAATCGCTGCGGCAACCTTGTCTAACTGGTCTTTAAAATCTTCCAGCCGCTCCAAAATGGCTTCGGGATTTGTTAAGAGGATAGAGGTCCACATCCCTGGATCGCTCTCCGCAATCCGTGTCATATCTCGAAAACCACCGGCTGCAAAAGACTGGGTCAGCTCATGCTCCTGGCTATAAGCTGCCGCTTGCTCCATAAGGCTGGAGGCTAGGATATGCGGAAAATGACTGATTTGACTGGTCACTCGGTCGTGCTCTACAGGATCTACCTGAATAAAGCGGGCATGAAGACCACTCAGCAAATCCTCCATTGCCTCAAGAGTACCTGGCTTAGTCAGATTAGAGGGGGTGAAGATATAATAGGCATTTTCAAATAGGTTGACATGGGCTGCCTTGGCTCCGGTCTTATGACTTCCGGCCATAGGATGAGCTCCGACAAAGCGGACGGGCTTATTCTGCAGATACTTTTCTGCTGCTGCCACAATCTCAGCCTTGGTCGATCCAGCATCTGAGATGATAACATTTTCCTTCAGGTCCAGCTCCGCTAAGTCCTTTATAAATGCTATGGTTTGCTTGATAGGCACAGCCAGAATAATCACATCAGCCAATGGAGCAAAGGTGGCAAAATCAGCCGTCACTCGGTCTACCATTCCACGTTCCAAGGCGACTCTGCGCGATTCTTCACTGCGATTGTAGCCAAGAATCTCAATCTCAGGATGATCCCGCCTGATGCCCAGAGCCAAGGAAGCTCCAATCAGTCCCAGACCTGCGATATAGACTGTTTTCCTCTCCATACCCACTCCTTTCTTCTAAAAGTTCTTGACAAATTCCCGATGGCGGGCTACAGCATCCTTTAGTTCTTCCAGATTGTCCGAAGAGAATTTCTCCAAGACTTCGGTGGCTAAAACTGTCGCCNCCACGCTTTCCATGACAACACCCGCCGCTGGCAGAGCCGTAGGATCGCTCCGCTCCACTGTCGCCTTATAAGGCTCGTGGGTCTCAATATCCACACTCTTCAGTGGCTTGTAAAGGGTTGGAATGGGCTTCATAACACCTCGCACCACGATTGGCTGACCATTGGTCATACCGCCCTCAAAGCCACCTAGATTATTGGTCCTGCGAGTGAAGCCATCTTCCTCAGACCAGAGGATTTCATCCATGACTTGACTGCCCTTGAGACGGCCTGCTTCAAAGCCCACACCAAACTCAACTCCCTTGAAAGCATTGATGGACACGACTCCCTGAGCAATCTTGGCATCCAGCTTCTTGTCCCATTGGACATAGGAGCCCAGACCGACCGGTACACCGCCAACGACAGTCTCAATGACACCACCGATGGTATCCCCGTCTTTCTTAATCTGATCAATATAGGCCTTAATCTCTTCTTCGCGCTCGGGATTGACAATGGAAACCTCTGACTGGGCAGTTCTTTCCTTGATTTCTGCTACAGTTAGATTATTCGGTACATCAATATCGATACCACCAAAGGTTACGATATGGCTGGCTACCTCTACACCAATTTCTTCCAGCAAGCGCTTGGCTACTGCTCCAACTGCTACACGCATGGTCGTTTCACGGGCAGAAGAACGCTCCAGTGAATTTCGTAAATCGTCAAAGCGGTATTTCATACCACCAACCAAGTCCGCATGTCCAGGGCGTGGTTTGGTAATCTTGCGTAGCCCTTTTTTCTTTTCATCCACATCTGCCACACTCATAATCTCCAGCCACTTCTGATGATCCAGATTTGTGACATTGAGAGTAATCGGTCCGCCCATGGTCAAGCCATGACGAACCCCAGACGTAATCTCGACTTGGTCGCTTTCAATCTTCATGCGGGCACCACGACCGTACCCACCCTGACGACGCTTGAGCTCAGCATTGATATAGTCAGCGGTCAGAGGAAGACCAGCCGGCACTCCCTCAATAATAGCTGTCAGACGTGGTCCGTGGGATTCTCCTGCTGTTAAGTATCTCATACATTTTCTCCTATTTCTGGGATGGAAAAATATGGACAACCTGTCTATTTTTATCCAAACTGTCCAATCGTCTTAAACTCCATCTGGCACTTATTTCTTCAGAAATTCTTTCATCTCTTCCAGAGGAATCTGGTGAATACTAGCCGAACCCAAGTCAGGAACCAGTACTAGTTTAATAGAATTCCCTCGAGCCTTCTTATCATGGGTCAAGGCCTGATAAAGAGCATTCTCATTCCAAGGCTGGTAATCCACCGGCAAGCCAAACTTCTGACACATACGGATGATGTCTTCTGTGATTCCGGCTGGCATGAGGCCTTTCTTTTCAGCGACACGAGAAACCTGTACCATGCCAATCGCCACAGCTTCACCGTGCATGACTTTTCCATAGCCCGCTGTCGCTTCAATAGCGTGCCCAATAGTATGGCCGAAATTCAGATAGAGGCGGACGCCATTATCCAGCTCGTCCTCGACCACAATCTTACGCTTGACATCGCAGGAATGGTAGATGATGCTCTCCGCATGCTCCAAAATCGACTCTGGACTGCCATTCATTTCTGACAGCTCATCCCAGAGTTCCTTATCCTCAATCAAGCCGTACTTGACGACCTCGCCCATGCCTTCGATTAGTTCCCGCTGACCCAAAGTATGCAAGACTTCTGGGTCAATCAGAACTCCGTCAGGCTGGGTAAAAGTCCCGACCATATTCTTGGCCCAAGGCGTATTGACACCTGTCTTACCACCAATTGAGGAGTCCACTTGAGCTGTCAGACTGGTCGGAATCTGCACGAAATGAATTCCCCGCATGTAGGTCGAAGCAGCAAAACCTGCCAAATCACCAACAACGCCGCCTCCCAAGGCCACAATACCGTCACTGCGGGTCAGACCAACTTTGACCAAAAACTCATAGACTTTGTTGACCGTCTTTAAGTTCTTGCTGGCTTCGCCCTCCAAAAAGTCAAAGACAAAAGTCTCAAACCCAGCTGCTTCTAAGCTCAGCTTGACCTTTTCCGCATAGAGTCGAGCCACTCGATTATCCGTGATGATGACCACCTTCTGAGGCTGCCAAAGCTGACTCAGCCAGCTACCTGCCTGAGACAAAGCCCCCTTTTCAATTACAATGTCATAGGGATGATGGGGGAGATTTACATTCAATTTCATAAGTGCCTCCTTGTTTTTCCTGCTCCAACCATAAAGGAGCTTAGTACGAGTGACTATTTATACAGAGCTTCTAGCTGCTGCCAAATTTCCTGACAAGGCATGGGTTGTCCTGTCCAAAGCTCAAAAGCTTCTGCTGCCTGATAAAGCAACATACCCAGACCATTCACTGCCACTACCTTCTGACTTCGAGCCCACTTTAAAAAAGGTGTTTCAAAAGGTTTATAAATCACATCCGCAACTAAAATCTGGCTCGGCAGCTGAACACTTTCTGCTAATGGCAAAGTCTTGCCATCCATACCCACACTTGTTCCATTGACCAGAAGGTCTGATTGGTTAATTTTATCCTGCAAGGTAGCCAAGTCTTCTAAGTTCAACACCTGAATCCTACTCTTAGTCTGATGGCTGATAACTGCCATCTTGCTGACGGTCTTATCATAGGATGCCTGCCGAGTAAAGACAAAGATTTCTTCTGCCTGATCCAAAGCAGCTTGAGCGATAATAGCTGTCGCAGCTCCTCCAGCACCTAAAATGGTCATTTTTTTGCCCTGAATAGCAAAAGACGGCAAGCTCTTAAAAAATCCCTTGCCATCCGTATTATATCCTATCAATGTACCATTTTTATTCACCACTGTATTCACAGCCCCGATAAGACGGGCACTGGGAGCCAATTCATCAAGATATTGGATGACTTCCTGCTTGTAGGGCATTGACAAATTTATCCCAAACATATTATACCTTCGGATATTAGCAACGGTCGCTTCTAAATCCTCTGCTTCAATTTCCCAAGCAAGGTAGACACCATTGACAGCGATCTTCTCAAAGGCAGTATTATGAATAAATGGTGAAATGCTATGTTTAATCGGCTTAGCAACCACTGCCGCTAGACGAGTATGGCCATCAATTTTCATTTAAAATCTCCCGAACAACCTTCATGTTTGCGAGGGAAACCTGACCTGGTGCACTCAGCTGTTCAACACTGGCAAAAGACCAGCTCGAACCTGTCAAATCTGCAGCTAAGCGAGAAATCTTTCCGACTTTCCCCATAGAAATCGTTACATACTCTTGCTCAGGATTCAAAATCTTAAATCCACGAGTGTAGTTCATCAGATCCAAGACATCCTGCTCATTATGCGCCATAACAGAAACTTTGACCACTTTTGGTGCCAAACTTGTCAATTCTGACAAAATTTCCATCATATTTTCAGGCGTTTCCTCAAAATTATGATAGCTGAGAACTAAATTTGGAAACTCGAGCATTTCTTCAAATTTATCTTTATGCGAATAGTATTCAAAATCAACATAGTCTGGCGAATAAAAATTGGCTACTTCTTTGATAAGAGCAACATATTCATCATCTGACAGATCAATTTCGCCACCTTCTCCGCGACTTCGCAGCGTGAAGAGCAATTCACGACCAGCAAATTTCTCGAAAATAGCAGGAGCAACGTTGAGAATGCTCTCTTTCGGCAAAAAGTCCGCGCGCCATTCGATAATGTCAGCATCATCATAACGACTCACATCAATTGCTTTAGCCTCTTCTAAACTTCTGGGCATGATTGAAACGACTAATTTCATTTGTCCACCTTAATTGTAAATACCTTGAGGTAGTTACTATTCTCATCTTTCTTATTGTATACAAAGTCTGCTGGTAGACCATATTCCGCCAGATAGCGATGAGGAACTCCTGCAAATCCTTTTTCAATTTCTTTTTTAAACTTACTTCTAGAAACATTAGCTGCGTTGGTCGAAAGAATCAATATTCCATTCGGACTCAAGATTTCCAAAGCCTGAGCCACCAAACGATGATAATCTTTCGCAACAGAGAAAGTCTGTTTCTTATTGCGAGCAAAGCTCGGCGGATCTAGGACAATCACATCATACTTTAATTCATGACGCTTGGCGTATTTGAAATAATCAAAAACATCCATGACCACAAAACGATGTGGCCCTAAATCCAAGCCATTGGCTTCAAAATGCGCTTGGGAAAGCTCGCGGCTACGTTTGGCCAAATCCACCGAAGTTGTTTGACTGGCACCGCCCATGGCAGCTGCCACCGAGAAAGCCGCTGTATAAGAAAACATATTGAGCAGGCTTTTTCCGCTAGCTAAGCCGTCAACCAGACTCCCCCGTACCTCGTGCTGGTCCAGAAAAATCCCAGTCATCAGGCCATCATTCATGAAAACTTGATAGCGAACGCCATTCTCCAAAACCGTAAAATAGGCTGGCGCTTCTGCTCCGTAGAGATGGGCAGACTCATAGTCCAAGCCCTTGAAGCGAATCTTCTCGTAAGCTCCAGCGACCTCAGGAAAGACCTGCTGGAAAGCAGCCACTATCTGGTCCTTGATTGAAAAAACAAAGGAATTGTACCAAAAGAAAACGGCATATTTCTCATAGATATCAACCGTAAAACCGCCAAAACCGTCACCTTCTTGGTTAAAGAGGCGATAAGCTGTTGTATCCTCCGCATGACGGTAATAGAAACGCTTGTCTTTAGCTTTTTCAAACAAATGCTGAAAGAAAGCTGAGTTCAGCTCTACCTTAGCATAGGAAATCAGCCAGCCAAGTCCCTTATTTTGTAAGGAGAGATAAGCCGTTCCCAAGAACTTCCCCTGCTGACTATGCAATTCCACACATTGATCGGTGAATGAAAGAGTTGGAAAATCATTCTTATCTAGAACTAAAATTCCTTTTCTCAACTTTTGCTCTGTCTGTTTATTAACAGTAAGTTTCTTCATAAGCATTATTATACCAAATATTGTGAAAATTCTCAAAGCATATTTTTTATTTTCAAATAATACTTGTTTTAGTAGAAGAAATTTTCAACATTTTATATATTAAATATTTATTTTATCAGGCGGACTTTCAAGTAAGCTTCCCTATTCCCACTTTCCATCATTAATATTGAAACAAAGCCTGTTTAATTTTAGATATTTTTGCGAACAATCTTGAAGCTAGGAAATAATTGCCCTTATTAAATTACCTTACAAATAAAATAAACTAAACACTAAATCACCTCAATTTTTCCTCAACTTGAAAAATTGTGATATACTTAGAAGAAGAGAATTTTTAGGAAATAAGACAAGGAAGTATCTTTCTGTGAAAAAAATAACCAAGAATTTACTCAATTTTATGAGTACAAGGCTCGGTTTCGTCTTGAGCTTGCTCACGATTTACTGGTTAAAAACCATGTGGGCTTATACCGTTGATTTTAATTTAGATATTCAAGGAGCCTATCAAATTTTTCTGGCTCTAATTAACCCTTTCCCAATTGGACTTTTGCTGATTGGACTCGCTCTTTATATCAAGCCGACCAAGCTTTTTTATTGTGTCAGCACAGCTATCTACATCATGCTCTTTGTCTGGTTGGTCTCAAACTCCATCTACTACCGTGAGTTTACCGACTTTGTGACAGTCAATACCATGTTGGCCTCCAGTAAGGTGTCTGCAGGTCTCGGAGCCGCAGCCATGGAACTCTTCCGCCCTTGGGATGCTATCTATATCATTGATTTCCCCATTCTAGGCTGGCTTTTTTATAAAAAATATATCCGCTTGGATCATCGTAGGTTTAATTTCCGCGCCAGCTTTGCCGTGACATCCCTATCAGCGATGCTCTTTTCAGCCAATCTTTTCCTAGCAGAAATTGATCGTCCTGAGCTCCTGACACGCGGATTTTCAAATTACTATGTCGTTCGCGCCCTTGGTCTTCCCGCCTTTCTCGGCTACAGTGCCAATCAAACCTATGCTACTAATAAAGAGCGTTCCAAAGCCTCTGCCAAGGATCTAGAACCCGTTGAACAATATATCCAATCCCACTATGCTGAGCCAAACTCTGAATACTACGGCATTGCCAAAGGTCGCAATGTTATCTATGTCCATTTAGAGAGCTTCCAGCAGTTTCTGATTGATTATAAACTACAGATGGAGGGCAAGGAATATGAAGTTACGCCTTTCCTCAACTCCCTTTACCACTCCAACTCAACTTTAGCTTTTTCAAATATCTTTAATCAGGTCAAGGCTGGAAAGACTTCTGATGCTGAGACCATGATTGAAACAGGTCTCTTTGGTCTCAACCAAGGCTCCTTCATGGTAAACTACGGCGGTACCAATACCCAGCAAGCGGCGCCTTTTATTCTATCAAAAAACGGAAATTACACATCTGCTGTCTTCCACGGAAATACAGGTAGCTTCTGGAACCGCAACACGGCCTACAAGCAATGGGGGTATAATTATTTCTTCGATGCGTCTTACTTTACCAAGCAAGACGAGACCAACTCCTTCCAGTATGGCTTGAACGATAAGATTATGTTCAAAGATTCCATCAAATATCTGGAACATTTGCAGCAGCCTTTCTATGCGAAATACATCACCGTCTCTAATCACTATCCTTATACGACCAGTCTGATTGGCGATGATATTGGTTTCCCACTGGCAGATACCAAAGACGAAACCATCAATGGCTACTTTGCAACAGCAAACTACCTCGACTCAGCTGTCAAAGCCTTCTTTGACTACCTTAAAGAAGCTGGACTCTATGAAAATTCAATCATCGTCCTTTATGGTGACCACTATGGAATTTCTAATTCTCGTAATCCAGCTCTGGCACCTTTGATCAATAAAAATTCTGAGACATGGTCTAGTTACGACAACGCCATGTTGCAGAGAGTGCCATACATGGTCGTGATACCTGGAATGGAAAAGGGAAAAATCATCGATACCTTTGGCGGACAAATCGATATGCTGCCAACCTTGGAGCATTTATTGGGGATTGACTCTAAAAATTACCTTCAAGTCGGGCAAGACCTCCTCTCACCTCAGCACCAGCAAATCGTGGCCTTCCGCTCAACCAATAACTTTGTAACACCAAAATACACAAGTTATAGTGGCCGCATTTACAACACACAAACTGGTGAGGAGATCACTCTGCCAGACGAGTCAACAACGGCTGAACTAGAAGCTATCCGAACAGCCGCAAATACACAGCTGAAAATGAGCGATGCTATTCAGACAGGGGACCTATTCCGCTTTTATACGGGCAATAACCTAGGAAAAGTCAATCCTGATGATTACAACTACATCAACTCTTTGAAAGCCCTCAAGGCCATTGAGAAAGAAAAAGGTGATCAATCGACTAGCCTTTATTCCAAACGTGGCGGTGTATCTTCTGTGGATCTCTTTAATTCACCAAGTTATCGAGTACTTCACCCAGAACAATTTCACTCTAGCACTAGCAGCGAAGAGGGAACTAGCGGAGAGTCCTCCAGCTCTTCTAGCTCCTCCAGTTCAAGTGCCAGTCCCTAATCTATGAGACTACTCAACTCTTCCTAAAACATTGAAAAATGTTTTGGGGAGAGTTTTTATTTTTGAAGCACAAAAAAAGATTGAAGACTTAAGCTGCAAAGCCTGTCTTCAATCTTTTCTTATTTTTATTCATATTATGCAATCACTTCAAAAACGGAAGCGGTCAGATTCTCCACATAGAAGGGTCTCTTATGGCGGCTATTGCCGACCAATAAACGTAGATGATCCGCATTCTCCAGATAATATGGCAGTCCACTTGCATTAAAAATGATTTCATAATGTTTTTCATCTTTAATCTCAAAAATGACAATACCACTGCCGGCAAAGGCTTCTTTTACAAAGACATGTTTGTAAATCTCTTCATAGGTTTGATAAGAAAATTCCTTCTGACTTGTCTTTAAGCGAATGATTTGCTTGATATAGTCAATACTCTCCTGATGTTGGCTGATCAATTCCCAATTCACTTGGTTGATAGCATCGGGAGCATTGTAGCTATTCATTGCTCTGTCACGGTCGCTAGGAAGGACTTGGCCCTCTTCGCCTGTTCCTACTAGTTTTGTGCGGGAAAATTCTTGGCCCAATTCCATAAATGCCATCCCCTGCATAAGCAAGTTCATAGATGTTGCCAGCTCAATTCTTTTGGTCCGAATGACCTCATCATCATCTGGGTGCAAGTCAACCAGCAAGTCATGCAGGTTGAAATTATCATGCGCCTCCACATAATTAAGAACTTGGCTTGGTGTCAAATAGGAGCCTAACTCACTACTGCCCAGAATGGCTTTGGCTATGATATCTTCAGTCGCTTGTCCGCTCACATAACCTGCTTTCAGACCACCGTAGACTTCAGCACCTTTCACTGCATCACGCTCGGTGTCATTAAAGAAACCAATTCGCGGCAGTTGATAAGCATTGTCTTTCTTAGCCTTGTCCTCTGGCATCAGGCCTGTTCCCATATCCCAACCTTCACCATAAAGCAAAATCCTTGGATCAATTTTATCCATTTCTTCTCGGATGATATTCATGGTGGTGACATCATGGATTCCCATCAGATCAAAACGGAAGCCATCCACATTGAATTCTTCTACCCAATAACGAAGTGAATCAATCATGAATTTGCGGAACATTTCATGCTCACTGGCCGTCTCGCTGCCAACTCCGGTACCGTTTTGGAAAGAACCGTTGGGATTCATCCGGTAGTAATAATCGGGAACCGTTGACTGAAAGGCTGAGTCAAAGGTCGAATAAATATGATTGTAAACCACATCCAAGGTCACAGAAATCCCTGCATCGTGGTAAGCCTGAATCATGGTTTTCAAATCTCGGATGGCCTGACCCGGATCATCTGGATTAGAAGAAAAACTGGTTTCTGGTGCATTGTAGTTCTGTGGATCATAGCCCCAGTTATAAGTAACTTGGCCATTTTCGTCATAGTCCTTGTGTCGGTCAGAAACCGGCTGGAGCTGTACGACATTGATACCTAGATTGCGAATGTAATCAAAAGTAGTCTGATCTTCCTGACTATTTCTAGTGCCACGTTGACAAGCACCTAAAAAAGTCCCTCGCAAATGCTCTGCGACACCTGAACTAGGCGATTTGCTAATATCTCGGATATGCATCTCATAGATGACCGCCTGATTCGGATTATCTAAACGCCAAGTTGCCTCCTTGCCTTGACATACCTTAAAACCAGCAACAGTCTTGTCCTGTTCAGCAACAATAGCTGAGCGCTTGCCATCAGGACTGGTGGCGATTGTATAAGGATCGCGCGTCAAAAAATGCTGATTTTCAAAATGAACATGATACTGGTAGGTCTTGCCAGCTAAATCTTCTGGCACTTCCACCGACCAAACTCCGATTGTATTTTTAGCATGATCGTGCGAGTAAATCTCTCCCTTTTCCATAGGGAATTCTTTATAAACGGGTGCTTGATTATCAGAAGTTTCATAAACTACCAATTCAACCTTTTTGGCTGTCGGAGCCCAAACTCTAAACTCATTTACTTGCCCCTGCAGACGATGCCCAAGCCAACCTTGGTAACCCCAGCATTCATCAAAATAATCCGACCGCATGGCCACATCGAAATTATGGGGACGTCGCCGCGAATATTGGTGGCTCGTCGTCGCCGCTTGCAAGGAATAGTAGACCTGATGGTCGCCTTCAATCAACCAAACCTCTGTAGGCAAATGAACTGGCAATAAATCAATGTGGTAGTCGCAAGATTGGCTGGACCAGTCTGAACGCTTGACAATCACATGAGCCTGATTGAGAGGCTCCCAACTTTTAAAAGATAGTTCTCCCTGGATACCAAAATAATCTAGTTTAGAAAAAGGTGCTTCTTTTCCCCACTGATCTGTCTGCCACTGCCACAAATCATAAGAAAAGTAATCTCCCTTAGGATTGTGGTAATGGACAATGACCTTATAGTCTAGCATTTTCATTTATCTCTTCATTCTAATTTTTCTAAGGAAAGAGCGCTCTCATCGATTTCATCTATATTGGCGAAAAACTCCAGATGATTGTGCAAAACTTCCAATTCTACTGGTGTATCTCCTCCGTACTCACCGTCCAGATTCAACATAAAGGGTGCTTTTTTATCCAATACTTCTAGCTTCAATTTGCTGGTTTTCAGATATTCAACATTGGCATCCGTCACGTGTTGGCCGCCATTAATTGCCTGTATGATGAGACTAAGCATATCAAATAGCTTGGCCGTTTTTACAAGAATCAAGGTGAAATTTCCATCGTCCAGTTTGGTATCTGGCGCTAGTTTTTCAAAGCCTCCGATAGAATTAGTCAAGGCTGCAAAGACAAGCGAAATCTTGCCTTCAAAAACACCATGGTCATGCTCAATTCGTACCTTACGGGATTTGGAGCGCGGCAGCATCTTGGCTCCTTCGGCTACATAAGCCAGATAACCTAGACGGGTCTTGACTTCACTAGGGACACTGTAGGTCAGCTCAGTCAGCGTACCTGCCGCCGCAATGTTGATAAAGTATTTGCTACCATAAGCCCGACCGATATCCATCTGAATCGTCTGGTTTTTCTCGATAATCCGAGCTGCAGCCACTGGATCTCCCATCGGAATTTTCAAGGCACGCGCATAATCATTGGTCGTACCAGTTGGGATGAAAGCCAGCTTGGGGCGCACATCTAGACCCGCAACTCCATTCACTACTTCATTGATAGTCCCATCTCCACCAGCTGCTATAACTAAATCAAAACCTGCTCTTGCTGCTCTTTCAGCTTCTCGCTGAGCAGAGAAAGGCTCTGGAGTTGTCTGGTAGGCACTGGTCTCATAGCCAACATCTTCCAAGACATCCAAGACTTCGGCAATATTTTTTTTGATAATTTCCTGCCCAGAAGTTGGGTTATAAATCAATCTTGCTTTTTTTATTTTATTTTCCATACTCAGCCTCACAAGCTATCTAGCCAGTCCTCGTCTCGAATCTCGATCCCAAGTTCTTGAGCTTTGGTTAATTTGCTGCCTGCATCGCTACCTGCCACCACCAAATCTGTCTTTTTAGACACACTTCCAGCAACATTTGCGCCCAAGCTCAGCAATTTTTCTTTAGCTTGATTCCGTGTTAATTTTTGTAATTTTCCGGTCAGTACGACTGTTTTGCCAGCGAGAGCGGCATCAGCTGCCACTTTCTCCCCTAGATAGTCTAGGTTGACGCCAGCTTCTTGTAATTCTTGCAGCAGAAGCTGACTACCTTCTTGCTCAAAGTAAGAATGCAGGCTCTGAGCGATAACCGTCCCCAAGCTGTCAATAGAAGAAATTTCCTCTTGACTGGCCTGTGACAACTTGATCATATCGTGGAATTTCTCCATCAAAATCCGACTAGCCTTGCTTCCCACGTGGCGGATTCCCAGACCAAAGAGCAATTTCTCTGCTGAGTTTTCCTTGGAAGCTTGAATGGCAGTATACAATTTATTCGCTGATTTTTCCTTAAAGCCGTCCAAGGTCAGCAAATCTTCTACAGAAAGTCGGTAAATTCCAGCCACATCCTTGACCAAGGCCTTATCAAAGACCTTTTCTACCACTGCTGGACCAAGGCCCGTAATATTCATGGCATCCCGGCTGGCAAAGTGAATCAGCCCTTCCTTGATCTGGGCCGGACAAAGAGGATTGATGCAGCGCAGAGCTACTTCGTCCTCGAAATGCACCAGCTCACTCTCACAGCTTGGACAGTGACTTGGTATTTCCAAATGCTCTTCTGAAATGCGCTTGGACTCCACCACGCGCAAGACAGCAGGAATAATATCCCCCGCCTTATAGACGATAACGGTGTCTTTCTGACGAATATCCTTCTCTGCAATATAATCCACATTGTGCAAAGTCGCTCGGCTGACAGTCGTTCCCGCTAGCTGCACTGGCGTCAAATTGGCTGTCGGAGTTACAACTCCCGTCCGGCCGACTGTCCAGTCAACAGACAGAAGCTGGGCTTCTTTTTCCTCAGCTGGAAACTTATAGGCAATTGCCCACTTGGGAGCCTTGACAGTAAAACCAAGCTCCTCTTGCACCGCCAAGTCATTGACCTTGATGACAATGCCGTCAATCTCATAAGGCAGACTGTCCCGCTCCTGAGCAATCTTTTCGATAAACTCCCAAACGGCATCGATCGAATCCGCTAGAAAATGAATCGGATTAACTGAGAAGTCCAAAGAAGCTAGCTTGCTCAAAACTGCTTCTTGGCTGCTGGCCTCAGTCGGACTGGCTTCTTGGTAGAGGAAGGTTGCTAGATTACGCTTGGCCACAACCGCTGTATCCAACTGGCGCAAGGTTCCTGCTGCCGCATTGCGGGGATTGGCAAACTCAGGCTCACCATTCTCCTGCCGCAATTGATTGACCGCATCAAAGGAAGCCTTGGGCATGTAGCACTCTCCGCGAACCGTAATGTCCAGCGGCTCTTTCAAAATCAGAGGAATATCCTTGACCCTCTTGAGATTTTCAGTGATATTTTCACCAACCGAACCATCTCCCCGAGTCGCTCCTGCTACCAAGATTCCCTTTTCATAGGTCAGGGAAATAGAGAGCCCATCAATCTTGAGCTCACAAAGATAAGAGACCTGAGGAAATTCCTTGCGAATCCGCTGGTCAAAAGCCATTAATTCTTCACGTGAAAAAGCATCCTGCAAACTAAAGAGAGGATACTGGTGTGGATATTTTTCAAATCCTTCTAAAATCTTCCCACCCACCCGATGCGTTGGGCTATCAGGTAGGATATCAGTTGGGTACTTTTCTTCTAACTCCACTAATTCACGATAGAGTCTGTCATACTCGCTGTCTGATACACTTGGCCTATCTGCCGTATAATACTCATGAGCGTATCGATTGAGCAATTTGACTAATTCTGACATTCTTTCTTTCATACTTCTATTTTATCACAAATACACAAAATCTTCCTCTATTTGTTCCGAATTCTCACTAAAAAAGAGGACATAAAAAGAGCGGAAATTCCGCTCTCTGCTGTCTTATTTTGTCAAATCAATCCTTTTAGCAATCTGGTTAATAATGATAGCTCCAACAATCAAGGAAGCAAATTCTCCAATAGCCGTTGTAAACCAAGTCAGGAAGAATGGCAAGCCCTGTAAGAAATACAACTCTGCCGCAATGGTCACCATCGAAATAGAGAAGAAAATGGAAAAATAGAAATGATCCAAGCGAAGCAAATCTTTAATCAGGTATTGATCCTTATAGCGACTGAAAAGGTAGACACCTAATGATAGGAAGACTAGAGTTGACCAACCACCGACAAAGACATCAATGATTCCAAAGCTATAGAGATTGGCAATCATACAGCCAATAGTCACCCCCAGAATGTATTTACGATTGTAAAAGGCCATAAAGTTCATCATTTCAGAAATTCTGAACTGGTAAGCACCATAGCTTATAGCATTTAAAGGGGGCGTAATCGTAAGGGATACATAAATAGCAGCAACAATGGCAATCTGAACCAAATCACGGACTGATAAGTTTTCTTGTTTCATGTTTTCTCCTTTAGCGCATGAGCGCGTGTAATATGCTTGGCGAAAGAAGCTAAGCGCCAAGGGTTGCGTCAGACGGAAAAATCATCTCCCAAAAATCGACAACTTCACTAGTATAGCATAAATCCTAGAAATGTGATAGACTATGCTTATGAAAACTTTGATTAAAAAATTCTTTGACAATGAGGTTCTGTCCTATCTTTTCTTTGGTGTGGCAACCACTCTTGTCTCAGTCGTCAGCCGGATGCTCTGCTATGAACTGACAGGAAACGAACTACTAGCTACGATAACCGGTGATATTCTGGGGATTCTCTTTGCCTTTGTGACCAACGATACCATCGTTTTCAAGCAAAAAAGACAGGGCTGGCCAGTTCGATTGGTCAAATTTTTCACAGCCCGCCTGGCTACTATGGCCTTGAACTTGCTGCTAACCTTTATCTTTGTCACTAGCTTTCCGCAGATTATTGGTCAATTCGTCCACAACGATATTAAGATGGTCAACACCATTGAAACTTTGATGGCTCAAGTGCTAATTATCGTTCTCAACTACGTATTTAGCAAGATTTTTGTCTTTAAAAACAAGGCAAAATAAGATGGCTCGGCTTATTTCTCCTATAAAAACAAATCTGGACCAGATAATTCTGGTCCAATTTTATTTTATATTTCCAAACTTGGATGCTCAGCTGTCAGATGAGTAATATCACCCTTGACACCAAAATAATCCTCAATCAGAGTCTGGAGTTCAGTCATAGCTGATTTGGCACGCACCGCCTGCTCTCCATTGATGGCTTCGATAACCAAGATGGCCTCCTTGGTTTCTTCCGTCAGCATGGTCCGCTGCGCTTCTCGCCAGTTAAGACAACGGCAGACCGCTCCCTCTTCATCATAGTAGATGATTTCTTCTGCCAAAGCTGGTGCATCAGTCTCAGCTCCCAGTGGAAAGAATGCCTCACCACCCTTAGCCTTACCCAAATAAAGACCACCGACAATCTTGTCCAAATCTTCACCGCCACATGGAACAGCATAAGAGAGGGAAACACTATTATAAATATCTACCAACGGATTGATTGGATGAAATTCACGCCCCTGACTGACCCGCTTGAGCAGGGCTTCGATAGAGGAACGCGCTCCTTTTTTGGTCTTGAATTTGCTGAAAGCCTGCCGCCACTCCTGAATGACTTCATTTTGAGTGAAGTTCTCATCTAAGATAAAGTCTTCAGCTCGTTTCGCTCCCTTATCTAACAGGGATTTGAAATAAGGATCCTTACTTTCATCCACACTATTATCCAGCCCCTTGACCACTAAAACACTGATCTGAGCTTCCGGAAATACTTGCCAAAATTCATTTTCAACTGCAATTTTCATGTTCTACCTCAATAATTTCTTTTCTGACCTTTTTTGACTAGCTCCCAATCCTTGGTAATATTCTCTCGGACGCGAACAAGCAACTTTTCTAACTCTTTTCGCTCAGTTTCTGAAAATTTTTCCAACGCCACCTGCTCCGAATATTCGTTTTCCGCTATGATAAAAGGATAAAGTGTTGCCCCCTTCTCAGTGACGAACCATTCCTTGTTCTTGCGGTTATTGGCTGCTGGCCGCTGTTCCACTAAGCCTTTACTTTCTAGCTTCTTGACTGAACGAGCCACCGTAGAGCGATCTACCTTGAGCAAGTCTGACAGCTCCTCCTGAATAATCCCAGGATTCTCCGCAATCCGCACCAGATAGAGATACTGCCCCCGCGCCAAATCTATGTCACGAAACTCAATATTAGCGATTGAATCCAAAGCCCGAGCAATGATTCCAATCTCACGTAAAATTGACATACCTCCTCCTTCTGAAGATAGTATAACAAATTTTTATTGCAAATGCAATAAAAATCTTTAGAAATACTTATATTAGAAAAATTCTATATAGAACGAAACCTCCGCACAGAACTCTTCCGCCTTTCCCTTATCTAGACCATCAAAAAAGGGCTAGGAAAAACTCTTAGCCTCACCTTTTGTTAGAAATAGATACTGGGAAGGTTAGCTGATTGCTTGTTAAGCAATCTCTTGATATGTTTTGATAAAGGTCAGTACAATCACTAGCTAGATTCTCTCGAGTACAATCTTCACCTTTAAAATCCATTAGTGTAGCCTTATTACTCACATCATGTAATACTACAATATCAAATCAGCTTGAGAAGAGCATAGAAAAACCACCTGAAGTCAAACCAGGTGGAAATTTTCGGATAGATATTTATTTACTAATGCCTCGTTGCTTCTTAACATATTTCTTATACATTTTTGACTTCTTTCCATACCACTCTTCAATGGTATAGCCATATTCTTCACGGTATTTCTCTTGATTTTTATTGACTGCATTCAAGTTCTCTAGCGTTACTACATTGGATTTAAAAAATGATACCAAAAATAGTCCTAAGAAAATAGGTGAAATTGGTAACAAAGCAAGCAAGAGATACGCTAGGAAATGATTGAGTCCGTTGGTGAAGAGATTGATTCCATACATCAACAACCATAAGAATAAAATAACATTCAAAAATTTTTTAATATTTAGAGAATCAAAATAATCTTTTCTAGCGCGTTGCTTTGTGACAAGGATATAAATAAGATAAATCAGTGATAATACAAATCCAATCCAGTAGATGATACGAATTGCAACTAGGGGGATTAAATACAAGGCACCTATAAACCAACTATAATATAAAATTACGAGCAAAAATAATTGAAGAATCTGAGTCAATAAATAGGTCTTAATACGATTTCTTTTAGAGATGATATAAAAACAAATATAACAAAACCAACAAAACAAGAATAGAAAACCAAAGAAACTATCTGGGGGAATGAGCCCTTTTTCTACTGATGTCAGCTGTGTAACCATTGATGTCAATGGTATAGCTGGGTCATACCCAGCTTCACTAGCCATTCGAAATAAACTTATCGGCAAAGTTGTCGCAATCATAGTCATCAATGAAAATAAAGGTGCTACAGAAAACATCTTCAATATGTTAAAACGTCTGCCCGTCTCAAGTGCATCATTAATGTCTTTTTGTATCTTATCCATTTATTTTCTCCTATTTGTTCAGGTTACATTGTAAGAGGAGGCACCATCGCCATAAAAATCGAGTGAGTAAATCAGCATTGATTAAATTTCCTGATCCAGCGACTCTTTGTATCTTTTCGACTCTTTCCCATACCAGTCTTCTATGGAGTAGTCAGATAACTGGCGGTAATCTTCCAAATATTTTTTGAGATAGTAGCCTTGAAAATTGTTCACACTTAAAACATACAGAAAGTAAAGGAAGGGAACAAATATTATTGGATTAATGGCTACAAAAATTGAACGAAAGGTATCATTTTGCTGAATAAGATCCGAGTTTGGGAAAAAGATACGGAAAATGACTATTAGGAACAGGATAAGCCCTCCGTACCTTTTTGCAAATACAACAAAACGATCGAGAAAATCCGCTCCTCTATTTGAGTAAGTAGACTCTTGATACAAAATTTCGAGCGTATTCTTCTGAAAATTTTGAAATAGTCTAATAAAGTACAAAATAAAAGCAACCGTATATAATGCGCCAGATAAAATCATTCCTATTATCGTTCCTGCTCCAGCTATACCTATTACTAGACACTGCAAACAAAGAAGAAAAATCATAAAATTAGACCATACATTGAAGTAATAATATGATAGTATTGACTGATTTTTTATTTTGGTTAGATCAATTAAATAGCCAGCAAACCCTACAAATCCCAATCCAAATAAAGCACCATTTATGAGGCTTACTTTCATAAATAAAAACTGCAAATTTTGAGAATCAATCCAAATACTAAAAAGAAAGATTAGAAATAGGATAAATTGTATTGTAACAAATCCTAAAAGCTTTCCCTCATAACCTTTTTCATTGAAATCCTCAAATGAAGTTTTGATATACTGATCTGTCACTAAGTTCATACTTTCCTCTAACGAGGCATTAAAAATTGTTTGTTTCATATTTCACCTATTATACATCTGTATCCTTATCCGCTTTTCCTTCTTCATCAAATCTCAGAATAAGCTCACCACTACGGCTTTCAAAGTGCGATACGAAACGACTTTGGATGCTTGCATTGAGGACAGCACCGACGATTAGCACCTTGGCAATCAGGATAAACCAAAACATAATAATCACAACCACCACTGAGCCGACAAAACGCACATCTAAAAAGCGATCCAGGTAAGCTTCAATATAAACAGTAAAAAGGTTCATGAGACTATAGATGACAACGAGAACCAAGGTCGCACCTGGTAGAACATAGCGGATTTTAGGAATTTTCACATTGGGTAAAGAAAAATAAAGCAGAATCAGCGAGAGAAAGAGCATCAGATAAATCGTAGGCTCTGTCATGGTCAGCAACTGCTGGTAGAGGCCGCGGTCAAAGTGCCAGAAATCATAAAGAAAGCCAACCAGCATTCGACCGAATATGGTCAAAACGAGCGACAAGCCTAGCAAGACTTGCAAGCCTAGACTCATGATAAAAGCAAAGATCCGCTCCCAGATAAGGCCCCGCCCTTGCTTCGTACCATAGCATTTATTAAAAGCCTTTTGCAGAAAAGTCATACTCTGGGAAAAAGTCCACAGGGCAGATAAGATAGAAATACTCAGCAAACCTGTCGAAGGCTTGGTCAACACATCTCGGACAGCCTTGGCGATCGTCAGATACAATGACTCTGGCAGTATGTCTCTCAGCGCAACCAAGAGCTCATCTGGCCGAATTTGAAAATAGGGCAGAATATTTGCCGCAATCAATAACAAGGGAAAAATCGAAATCAGAAAATAATAGGCCACAGCAATACTGGTAATATCTGCCTCCGACGCCTGATAAAAATGGAAAAACGCTCTGAGAAATTCATTTTCTCTTATCTTTTTGATGAATCCTGTCACATCTCTCTCCTGTTCAAAAAGACTGGGACAAGCCCAGCCCTCTATACTTAATAAGTCCCTTCTTCGCCCTGGCTGGTTAGAATCACAGGACCGTCTTTGGTAATGACAAATTGGTGCTCATATTGGCAAGACAGACCGCCATCTAGGGTTTTATGCGCCCAACCGGTCTCAAAGTCTGTGTCAATTTCCCAAGTACCTGTATTGATCATGGGCTCGACAGTCAGAACCATTCCCTCCCGCAAACGCAGGCCACGTCCCGCACGGCCATAATGCGGCACCATTGGCTCCTCATGCATGGTTGGACCAACACCGTGACCAACCAAATCACGAACTACTCCGTATCCATGGCTTTCAGCGTATTCTTGAATGGCTGCACCAATGTCTCCGATACGATTGCCAACTTGTGCGGCTGCAATTCCTCGGTAGAGACATTCCTTAGTCACATCCATGAGCTGCTGTGCTTCTAGACTAATCTGTCCAACAGCATAAGCCCAGCAAGAGTCTGCGACACCACCGCGGAAGCTTTCTGTATATTGCTTCATCTGCTCTACGTTGTTAAAGTCCAGCTTAGATACATCCAGCTCAGCCTTGTCGACTAAGCCAACAACCATGTCCACACAGATGATATCACCTTCTACCAATTTTTGATGGCGAGGAAAGGCATGGGCTACCTCGTCATTAAGAGAACAACAAGTCGCATAAGGATAATCCATGATGCTGCCCTCTACGCCAATCTGAAGGGGCAGAGCATTGGCTTCTTTACAGCGCTTGCGGACATATTCTTCGATGTCCCACATATCGATACCTGGCTTGATCAAATCTCTCAAGCCGATATGAACAGAAGCTAGGAAATCTCCGCTCTTGTCCATTAAATCAATTTCACGTTGTGATTTTATAGTAATCATTATTAACCTCTTTACTAAGTAATTTTTACAGTAATCGTTGCTTTGGCAACGATAAGCGAATCTAAGTAGATATCATAGTCAATCACTGCTGTCCGCCGCGTCTGATGAATGATACGTGGCCGAATCTGCAGGACATCATCAATCTGAACAGCCTGAAAGAAATGAATCATCATCTGATCAACGATTAAACTCTGGCTATTCCTCGTCATCAACTGCTGCGTAATCCGAGTGATAATTTCCGTCAAGACGCCATTAGCCAAGACTCTATTTTGCTCCAGCATGAAAGGCTCGACAGTGAAAGAAAAAATATCCTCTTGGCGATGAAGCTTCTGGCCCACCTGCTCACTGAAGGTCGGTAGACTGGAAATCTGTGAGCGACTCATTTTCTCCATAATATCCCGACGAGTAATTACTCCAAGCAGAGTCTGATTGCTACGTACCACCGGAATCATTTCAAAATCCTCTGCAATCATGCGCTGACTGATATTGGCAATATTTGCCGACAATCCAGTCATGAAGATTTTTCGGGTCATAACCTTATCCAAGGTAGTCAAAGGAGACTTATCTCCCGCATCCCGCATCGTCACGACCCCAACCAGCATTTGATGCTGATTGACGACTGGAAAACGACTGGTACGGTTACGACGAACCAAATCCAGATAGTCACGAACGGTATCTGTGTCATGCAAGAAACCATATTCGTGACTAGCCCTATAAACCTGCTCTACTGTCAAAATATCTGTTTTAATCTGGATATTGGACAGGGCGCGGTTAATCATGGTCGCCACGGTATAGGTATCGTGCTTGGTTCTTAGGACGGGAATTTCAATACGATTGGCCAGTTTCAAAACCTCTGGGTCAACGTCAAATCCTCCCGTTACTAGCACGGCATTCTCATTTTCAAGCGCCAAAATCTGAATCTGCGTCCGATCCCCGACAATAAGAAGGCCGCCTTCGTTTAAGTAGCGTAGAATATTTTGCTCGGTCATGGCTCCGATGGAAAACTTGTTAAATTCTTTTTCCAGTCCTCTTTCGCCAGCAAGCACCTCTGAACCAGTAATATCCGCAATTTCCTTGTAGGTCAGGTGCTCTAAAACAACCTTTTTCGACTTCACTCGGATAGTCCCACTTCTGGGTCTGGTTTCGACAATTCCTCTATTTTCAGCTTCCTTGATCGCTCGGTAGGCAGTTCCGTCGCTGACCCCCAAGTAATTTGAAATACTCCGAACACTGACTCGCTTGCCAATTGGAAGATTTTCAAGATAAGCCAAAATTTCCTGGTGTTTACTCATTGAAATCTCCTTTTTCGTAGCGATATTCGGTGTAATCTCTCATCTTTCTCGTATAGCGGTCGCTCCCCTTAAACTGACGGAAGAGCTTAAAACCAGCTTTCAGTGCAACTTTCTGACTAGCAATATTCTCTTCATGCGTAATGATAGTCAGACGCTTAAAATCGAATTTCGTAAAGGAAAGAAAAACCAATTCACAGACAACTTCGGTCATCAAGCCCTGTCCCCAGTAGTCTTTCCTCAAAAAATATCCTAGTTCAGCTTCTTTTTTTATTTCGTCCATTTTTTCAAATTTAATGGAACCAATCATTTCATTCGTTTCCTTATCACAAATTGCCCAGATTCCCAAGGGATTTTTCATAAAATAATTGGCGATAACATATTCACTTTCTTGCAAGCTACTTTCAGTCGGAAAAATAAACTCGGTATTATCCGGACTGGAAGCAATTTTATAAAGGGATTCTGCATCTCCAAAAAGAATCGGGCGTAAAAATGAATGCTCCGTTTCAATAAAAGAAAAAGCTGCTAACTGTGTCCACAAATTCATAGGCTTCCTCTATAAAAAATAAGCGATGAACGCTTATTCTTCGATGAGCTGGATGTCCGCACCCAGACTTCTTAATTTTTCAATAATATTGGAATAACCGCGTAAAATAAATTCAATATTGGTAATCTCTGTTCGACCTTGTGCCATCAGACCAGCAATCACCAAGGCTGCACCCGCACGCAAATCCGTAGCTTTCACAGAAGCACCTTGCAGTTGATTTGGTCCTTCATAGACGATTTGATTGCTAGCGGTTGAGATTTTACCAGTCATTTTTGCCAATTCAGCGACATGGTTAACCCGTTTCTCATAGATGGTATCAACGATTTTTCCATGGCCATGAGCTGTCAGCAGAAGCGGAGTGATCGGCTGCTGCAAATCCGTAGCAAAGCCAGGATAAGGCGAAGTTTTGATGTTAATAGCTTTTAAATCCTTCTGCCCTTCTACAAAGATGCTATCCTCTGAAATGGTCATGCGCACACCCATTTCCTCTAGCTTAGCAATGAAACTTTCCAAATGTTCATAAAGGACATTATTGATCTGAACACCCTGTCCAATTGCCGCCGCCAAAGAAATATAGGTCCCAGCTTCAATCCGATCCGGAATCACCTGATGGCGCGTTCCATGAAGGCTGTCTACACCTTCAATCGTGATAATGTCAGTCCCAGCCCCACGAATATGAGCTCCCATATTATTAAGTAGCGTAGCTACATCGATGATTTCTGGCTCACGCGCCGCATTTTCAATCACCGTGCGCCCCTCAGCCTTGACTGCTGCCAACATCGTATTAATCGTAGCACCGACACTAACGGTATCCATGTAGATACTAGCTCCAGCCAAGCGCTTACCACCTGTTGACAATTTCATGTAATTGCCTTCCATGGTCATGTGAGCGCCCATCGCTTCAAAAGCCTTGAGATGGAGATCAATCGGACGAGGTCCAAGGTCACAGCCTCCAGGAAGACCAACTGTCGCTTCTCCAAAACGCCCTAGCAAACTTCCATAGAAATAGTAAGATGCTCGTAAACTATTGATTTTACCAGATGGCATCGGCATATTCTTGATGTTTCTAGGATCAACCTCCAAGCAATCGCCAGACCGCTTGACAGTCGCTCCCATGATTTCCATGATTTCGATAAGGCTATCAACATCCGAAATCGCCGGCACACCATCTAAAGTAACAACATTATCAGCTAAAATAATAGCTGGGATAAGGGCCACAACACTATTTTTGGCACCATTAATGGTCACCTCTCCTTTTAAAGGGCGACCACCATTAATTACAATTTTTTTCATGTTTTAAAATTTAGCTCTTTCACGGTATTACTCTTTATTATATCATAGTTTTATCCATTTTCCTAGACAAAAAAGCCCTCAGTTTAAACCGAGAGCTATTATTTTATTGCAAAGCTGCTTGGAGCGCAGCTACCTTGTCTGTGCGTTCCCAAGGAAGATCGATGTCTGTTCGACCCATATGACCGTAAGCAGCAGTTTGACGATAGATTGGTCGTTTCAAATCCAACATTTGGATAATACCTGCCGGACGCAAATCAAAGATTTGGCGGACAGCGTTCTGAAGTCTGCTTTCAGAAACTACTCCTGTTCCAAAAGTATCAATGCGGACTGAAACGGGCTGAGCTACGCCAATAGCATAGGCCAACTGCACTTCTACTTTCTTAGCCAAGCCAGCAGCTACGATATTTTTAGCGATATAACGCGCCGCGTAAGACGCAGAGCGATCGACCTTGGTTGCATCCTTACCAGAGAAGGCACCACCGCCGTGGCGAGAATAGCCACCATAGGTATCCACAATAATCTTACGTCCTGTCAAGCCAGAGTCCCCCTGCGGGCCACCGATAACAAAGCGACCAGTAGGATTGATAAAGACCTTGGTCTGACCATCCAAGTATTCGCTTGGAATCACCTGAGCAATCACCTTTTGGATAACATCCTGATGAATCTGTTCATTGCTGACTTCAGGATCATGCTGAGTAGAAATAACTACCGTATCTACACGAATTGGGCGATCATTTTCATCGTATTCTACCGTAACCTGAGACTTGGCATCTGGTCGCAGATAAGACAATTCGCCTGATTTGCGCAGTTCTGCCAAACGACGCACCAGTTTGTGACTGAGAGAAATAGGCAATGGCATGAGCTCTGGCGTTTCATCCACCGCAAAGCCAAACATAAGGCCTTGATCACCAGCTCCAATCAAATCCAACGGATCTTTTTGAGCATTTCCTCGAACCTCAAATGCTTCATTGACCCCTTGAGCAATATCTGGCGACTGTTCCACCAAAGATGGATGGACGCCAACTGTCTCTGCTGAAAAGCCATACTCTGTATTGGTGTAGCCAATCTCTGCGATGGTATCACGAACCACCCGATTGATATCTACATAGGCAGTAGTCGAAATTTCTCCAAAAACATGAACGGAGCCTGTATAAACAGCAGTTTCAGCTGCAACATGAGCCTCTGGATCCTGAGCTAAAATAGCATCCAAAATAGCATCGGAAATTTGGTCTGCAATCTTATCGGGATGTCCCTCCGATACAGATTCAGACGTGAAAAGTTTACGTTCTGACATAGAAATGTCCCCCCTTAAAAAATATTAAACAAGTAAACAAACTCCAAAATGATTGCAAATCATCTCGCCCACGAGTTACGAAGCGTAAGAAATAAAAACGATATTTTTTTATTCCTGTAGCTAGTAAGGCGCATAGTGTGACCGCAATATAGCGGCAACCGTTGAATGACTAGTGACTTTAGAGCCGTCATTGTTTGCGAGTTACAAAGTACTGATAGAAGTTTCCTACCATCTTATCGGGACTATATAACCTCTCCATTATATCATGATTTTCAAAATTATGCTGAATCATTTTCAAAAGAAAAGTTATAGTTCAAAACTATAACTTTATCATTTAGATTTGTTCTACTCAAGTGGATTATTAGTGCTAAATATTTCAAGCAAACTATACCAACTCCGTCTGAGCGATGGCCTTCTTGACATCATCCAGTGGCAGATGAACCAGTTCCACTTCCTTTTCCTTGTAAAGGTACTGAGCATAATCATCTATCCGATATTGATTGATGTAGACCACGCGCTTACAGCCAACCTGAAGCAGTTGCTTGGTACAGTTTAAACAGGGAAAATGAGTCACATAAGCCGTAAATCCCTTGGGAACACCCCGCTCCGCTCCCTGCAAGATTGCATTGACCTCTGCATGCAAGGTTCGCACGCAATGACCATCGATGACCAAACACTCATGATCAATACAGTGCTCTGTTCCTGAAACAGAGCCATTGTAGCCGGTCGATATGACCTTATTATCCTTGACTAAGACCGCACCGACCTTGGCGCGCTTACAGGTCGAACGATTGGCAATCAAAAGTGCCTGTGCTGCAAAGTATTCATCCCAAGCTAGCCGATTTGACATCATCATTCAGTCCTCCATCCATTCTCACTATATTATACTAAAACACTTAGCGATTGTCATCCTGAAAAGAAAAAAGTTGAAACAATGTTTCAACTCTTTGTATTCTTATTTAGCAAGTTTAGCTTTAGCTGCATCTGCAAGAGCTGTGAAAGCTGCTGCATCGTTAACAGCTAAGTCAGCAAGCATTTTACGGTTTACTTCGATCTCAGCCAATTTCAAACCATGCATCAATTGTGAGTATGAAAGTCCGTTCAAACGAGCTGCCGCATTGATACGAGTGATCCACAATTTACGGAAGTCACGTTTTTTCTGACGACGGTCACGGTATGCATAGTAGTAAGAGTTCATTACTTGCTCTTTTGCAGTACGGAACAAGATGTGTTTTGCTCCATAGTAACCTTTAGCTAATTTTAAAATACGTTTACGACGTTTGCGTGATACAACGCCACCTTTAACACGTGCCATGTTTTATTTCCTCCAATATTCCTAGATAATTATTACAAAATCTCTTATTTCAGACCTGTAAGCATTGCTTTGATACGTTTGAAATCTCCTGCATGCACCATAGATGCTTTACGAAGATGACGACGTTGTTTCTTAGTTTTTCCGTGGAAACGGTGAGAAGTGTAAGCACGGAAACGCTTCAAGCCACCAGAACNTGTACGTTTGAAACGTTTAGCTGATGCGCGGTGTGTTTTTTGTTTTGGCATGATAAAATCTCCTTTTTCTAACTTTTTGACAGTTTATTTTTTGTCACTAATCGGTGCCATTTGCATGAACATTTGACGTCCATCCATCTTAGGCTTTTGCTCAATGATTGCAACATCTTGAGTTGCTTCAGCAAAGTCTGCCAAGACCTTAGCTCCAATTTCTTTATGGGTAATCATCCGGCCTTTAAAGCGAATGGATACCTTAACTTTGTTTCCTTTTTCAAGGAACTTGCGTGCGTTACGAAGTTTTGTATCGAAGTCCCCTTTATCAATGGTAGGACTGAGACGTACTTCTTTCACAGTGACAACGCTTTGTTTTTTACGTTGTTCTTTCTGCTTTTTCTGATACTCAAACTTGAACTTGCCATAGTCCATAATTTTCGCAACAGGTGGTTTAGCTTGTGGCTGAATCAGGACTAAATCGACATTTGCTTCATCCGCAAGAGATTGGGCTTCGCTAAGCGGTTTAATACCTAATTGTTCGCCGTCAAGACCGATCAACCGAACTTCACGCACACGAATTTCATCATTGATGAATAAGTCTTGTTTTGCTATGGTTTTCACCTCTTTTTTTATTTTTAGAGAAAAACAAGTGCGGACCTGCTAACGCAAACCCGCACTACATGATAGTATTTCATCACTGAAACTGAATCCTGTAGAGCCAGACAACGTTAGTCGCAAGGCGAGAAGTTCTCACTTCTGCTTTTCTCAACTCTACTATCATACCAAATTTCTTTTTATTTGTCAATAATTTTTTTTGCTTTTTCTTCAATAAATTTGACAACTTCTGTGATTCCAACGCCTGTTGTATCAAAATGAATGGCATCATCCGCTGGTTTCAAAGGTGATACTTCGCGATGACTATCCTTGTAGTCCCGCTCCGCTATTTCTTTTTTAAGAGTTTCCAAATCAGTCGGAATCCCTTTTTCAAGATTTTCTTTGTAGCGGCGTTCTGCCCTTTCCTCAACTGAAGCAACTAGAAAAATTTTCAATTCTGCATTTGGCAAGACTACTGTCCCAATATCACGTCCATCCATGACGATACCACCTTGTGCAGCAATCAACTGCTGCAAATGAACCAATTTTTCACGCACTTCTGGTATAGCTGAGACCCACGACACATTATTGGTTACTTCATTTTCTCGAATTGGATGAGTGACATCAACATCTCCTACAAACACCAGCTGCTCACCGTTCTCCGAACGACCAAAACTAACCGAATAAGTCTCGAGCAGGGCTACAATCTTATCTGCATCATTTTCAGTCAGATGATTTCGCAGAGCCAGATAAGTGGCTGCGCGGTACATGGCACCCGTATCCAAATAGGTATAATCAAAATCTTTGGCAATAATCTTTGCAACAGTGGATTTTCCACTTGAAGCAGGTCCATCAATCGCAATCTGAATCTGTTTCATAATCCGCTCCTACTGAATCTTAACAATGTCACCTGGGTTGGCATACCAAGAACCAGTAGACATGTGCGACGGATTTAATTGCTCCAATTTTGCAATAGAGATACCTGCACGCGCTGCAATCGCAGCTTCTCCTTCACCAGGCTGAACAGTCAAGGTACCTTCTGAAGACTGAGTTGGCTTTTCTTCTGATTCACTTGGTTGCTCTGATGGAGCTGGTTGTTCCGCACTGCTACTTGAAGATGCAGCTGCATTAGAAGTACCATAAAATCCATCCATAACGGTCTTTTTATTACTTCCGCCAGTAGATAGGTAGGCGAAAAAGAGTGCCATAGCAATGACCATCACTAGAAAAATAGCCGCTAATATGGTCAGCCAGCGATCAACTCGACTCGCCTGACTTTTCTTTCTGCGATTCAATTTCTCTACTCCATTATCATATACATCTGCTTCCCATGGTTCTTTTTCCATGACTTCCTCCTTGAGTTTTTCTAAAAATCTTATTACAATATGAGTATGAAAGTTACACTCATTCCCGAACGTTGCATTGCTTGCGGACTCTGCCAGACCTACTCAGATCTCTTTGATTATCACGATAATGGCATTGTCAAATTTTATCAAGACGACCAGCTCTTAGAAAAAGAGGTTGAGAGTCAGCCTGAGATTCTCGAGGCTATTAAAAACTGTCCAACCCGAGCTTTACTAAAAGACTAATTTTTCTTAGATTGGTCACCATAGTAGACCTCAAAATAATCTAGAAGAGTCAGATTGTCTACTAATTCCACTTCGCCTTTAAAATGCTCATTTAAAGCTAGGGCGTTGACAAAATATTTTTTTGGCCATTTCCGCATGCAGAAGGTCCTGCTACGACTCTTCCCTGTAAAATGAAGGGTGATAGACGTTTTTGTTACTTCTAGCTTCTCAATCGTTGAAATATCAATCTTGATTGGCGTGAAAGGATTTGCCGTAATAATGCGCAAAATACCGTCATCATAAATCGTGAAATATCTATGCACACCGATAGCCAGTAAGACCATGAACAAAAAGAATGAAAAGAGGACAAGAGTCGGAACGCTGGAACTTTCGTACATCAAGGCCAGTCCTATAAAAATCGGAATGACTGACAAAGACCAATAAATCACCAACACCGACATTTCTGGTTGCCAATGATAGCGTACTTTCCCAAAAATCTTTATCATATCTTCACCCCCTTACTACTAGTTTAGCATAAAATAATAAAAAATAGAATTGGTAAACCTATTCTATTTTTTATTTTGCTGGTACAGCAAAGAAATCCTTCGAAAGATATCCTTTTCCACCAACCATATCATACTCGATCAATTTCAAATCATCTGCAATTTCCTGAGCTGATGAATCCAGCGCCTTCTTGTCTACACTAGCTTTATGAAGAACCTCCGTCAATAAAGCGTAGTAAGGAGATACTTTCGAATTGGTCTGCTCAAGTAGTAGGGCTGAAAAATCACTAGAATTAACCAAAGGATAGTTCAACTTAGGTGTCTCATAATTACTCCAGATAAAGTAATCGGTCAAATATTGATTTTCGGGATGATCCTTAAAAGCTGACTGAGGGTACAGACCTGGCAAGTGATCACCGTAAAAGACTACTGTTATCTTTTTATCAATTTTAGAAAGCTTATCTAGAAACTCCTTGGTCGCATTGTCTGTGTGGTAGAGCATCCTTACATAGCTGGATAAGGATTTATTTCCTGCCTCCGTGAAACCTGAGTAACTAGCAGACATGTAAATCGGATTAACTTCCGTCCAAGGCATGTGGTTTTGCATCGTCATAACTGAGAAAAATTGACTTTGGTCTGTTTTTAGACGGTCTAGAACTTGATTATAGGTCGTTTTATCACTATAGTTTCCACCAATATGATCTCCCTGTAATCCTTGAGTTCCATAATGAATAAAGGTATCATATCCCAGATCTTTGTATATGATATTTCTGGAATAATTACTTGGTGAAGCTAAATGAATCACTGTACGATTTTGAGAAGAATAGGAATCACTGATTGCCGGAAGCTTATTCATCTTCGGTACAACTTCCGTATAAATGACTGAGACAGAAGGCGATAGGTTATAAAACGGTAAACCAGTCAGCGTTTGGAACTCCATATTCGCAGTTCCACCACCATAGCCATCTGATTGCATCAACCCACTGGTAGTCTTAGACATGATTTCCTGAATATTTGGAATCGGATTCTGTGACATAGATACACCAGAAATCCGTGCTGGATCAGAAAAGCTCTCACTAAGAACATAAATGACTGTCTGTTCTTCTATTTTCTGCTTACGTTCCTGATTGATAGAATCAGCTAGTGCTCCATATTTCTTTTCTAATTCTTGAATTTTTTCTTTAGAATATCCCGCCGGCTGAATCATAGGCTTATCAGATAATTGAGTAAACCAAACAAAAGAAACCGACCGCATTTGCGAATTAACTGTATTTCCAAACCAAGTCAAATCATGATAATTATTCAAGATGGACACAACTGGAATATTGTCGGCAACTTTACCATTCTCTTTCGAAGAGAATATCTGTAAAACACCTAAGAAAAAAACAATAGGAAAAATCAGTGAAATAAGTTGAATTTTTACCATGGTGATTATTTTTCCAGGTAAAATTTTCCTACGGAAAAACCAATAGAAAAGACCAATAGCTACCACACTAGCAATCGCGTAGATTCCATAATTACCGCCAAGAAAATCAAATAAGAGCTTCGGATCTTTTAGCCAGCTGATATCACTTGGCAAAATTGGCTCTTGTCGATATTGAAATTTCAAGCTGCTGGCAATTGTTGAACTAACACCTATCGCCAATATGATAATTGTGGGTAGAAAAATTTGATTAAAAGCAAGATAGATGAAAATAAATAGTGCAAAAAAGACTGCTATCTGAAAGAGACTTGCTCCAGTAAATAAATAAAGTTCTAAAACAGAAACATCCGCTCGAATACTATTTTGGATAGTGTAGTTAAAGATAACAGAAAAAGCTGCGCTACTTAAGACTGCGACTGAAAGGCTTCCTTTATTTCTCGAAATATCTATCAAACCCTTTACCGCTAAAAAGCTAGGAATCGAAAATAAGAAAAAGAGTAAAATAATAAAACCAATTAACTTAAAAATCGAATCCTGAGAAATTTCAAAGCCGCTATCTGAAAGATAATTCATCAACAAACTCTGTTGCTGAAAAATAGCGGTCATCTTACTATCTGTTAGCGATAAGAGAAGAAAAGATTGGGACAAGAAAAGTATCTCTAGAAAACCAATATTAAATTCATCAACAGTTAGAAAGCTTTGGGAATGATATTTTTGCAGAGAAGAAAAGCGGTTTATGAGATAAGCAAATAAAAATATTAGCAACAAGTAAGGTAAACCGTTAACTTCTACAAAGTGATTACTGAAAATATTCTCTGCTTTAAAATCAAAATCATTCACATGCTGCGTCACCGTCAGCAAATAAGAAAACAGGGTGTAGATTCCATAAACGAGAAAAGACCAGACTAATAATTTTCGATTTAGCAGTTGGGCAACAATCTGACCTACACCAAATAAAACCGCTATTAAAACGAGAAAAACCAAACCGAGGCTGGCATAATTATCTAAACCCTTATTTACTTGAAATAAGAATAAAGTCGCAACAGCTATGGTATCCAAAACTAAAAAACTGATAAGCAAATAGGAAATCTGCTTATAATAATTGACTAAAAATTTCATTATTCTTTCTACAGAAACTATTATCTAACTTTTAAAAAGATTCGATAAATACCTTCTAACTTTTTTTGCTAGGCTCTTGTGAGCCAATTTTCCTTTCTGCTGGATTAATTGTTCTGCTTCTCTTTGTAAGTCTAATAGAGCAGGCAATGGGGTTCCAGACATGATTTTAAAATCATAGTCCTGTTCCCAAGCTAAATAAACTAACAAACTTTCTAAAACTTGAGGTTCAGTTTGAGCTGATAACTGGTAGTCGTTTTGAAAAAGTCTAATCAGAGCAGAAGGCTTAAACCAAAGAAAGCCGCCATACACCCTAGTAAAAACAGGATATTGTTCAAAATCAAAAGTTTTCTGGCAATGGAGCTCCTGCCAAATTGCAGCCATTTCTTTCCGATAAACTTCTTGTTCAAATAAGCCATATCTGACTAAACTTGGAAGATCTGGGATAACGAGACCAAGCTCAGCATCTTGTTCCAATGCTTTAATACTAGCATTGGCATTTTCAAACATCATCTCCATCAGTTCTCTACGCATCGCATTATCAAGCTGAGGCACTCCATCTACTAAAATTGCAGTAGAAATATGCCCAACGAAAGCAAATTGCTGCAACAACTCACTCTGTTCAAGCATCGCCTTCATAGGCCTTTCTTCTTTTCCTAAAAGAACTTGATAGCGGTCTGATATAGTTTCTAGGAGCTGAACAAAGATTTCTTCGTCAGCTGTCGTCACCACAAATTGGTATTGTAGAGGAAGGACTTCCCATTTTTCTTTAAATTGCTCGAAGACTTGAAGGTCTGTCACATGAATATGAAGCGCTACCGGCTTTTCTGGCGAGTCATTCTTATCATCTTTTGCAAGCTGCTTATCCTGCAAAAGGCAGGGGACATCTGGACCAATATATTCAAATATATGCTCAGAAATTAAAGAAACAGGATAAGAGGTTCTCTCTTTGATTTCTTCCAGCAGATACCTCGCAGAAAAAGGATTGCCACTGATAGCTTTCACTTTCAAAAAGGGAACCTTTTTCTCAAGAACAGTAAAAGGCTTATAATAAGTAAAGTCTGGATGGATTAAATCCGCTACTTCTTCTAGACGAGTATCAAATAAAGCTTGATAGGTAAAGCCTGTCCCTGTAAAATATTGGGTAAATTTCGTCTCGTAGTGGTCAATCACATCTTGAACATCAGTAAAATCTTTTACTTTTGTCCAAAATTCTTGAAAAGAAATTGCCCTCAATATCTGCTGCTTAAAGGTAACAAAATAGCTCTGCAAATGTTCTTCAAAATACTTTGTTTTTCGAAAGTTGGTCATACCCCAAAAATCAACCTGAGTATCCGCCTCAAAACGCTTATAAATAGGCTCCAAATCCCAGAGTGGACCAAAGCAAGTATCATTCATCAGAGTCAGAGAGTCGTAGTTTTTGAGCTCTTCAAAACCTACGGAGCTCATTCCATCCCGCCAAGCCGCGAAATCATAGCCTTGATTGTCCCGCTCCAGCAAATTGCTTATCCCAAATTCGTCGTGCAACTTTTTCTTAGTTGCTTCTTCGATATGACTATTTGAAATAAAAAGGATTTTGGAAAACAGGGGCTTGAGCTGTTCTAATTGGTAGAAGACATGATTACTCACGCGCTTATATTTATTAAAATGAACATAGAGTAATATTCGTTCCATGAAAACACCTTATCATTTTATTGAGAGATTTCCCAGACCCCATTACGCTGAATCAATCCCGTTGATGAGTCTTTTGCAGAGATATCGTCATCTTCAATATCCCGTCGGCTGATAATAATGACCGGAGTATTCTTAGAATCTGCAAAGGCTAAAATCTGATTCTCTTCATCACGTACAGAAACCTGCAATTTCAATTTTGCATGATTGATTTGGGAAAGATGGCATTTGTACTTAAATGTCTTCTTGCCTGTTCCTTCTGTCAAATTATCCATTGAATTATCATTATACAACCAAATTGTGCGGTCAATATCAGTCAGTGAAAAGGCTATGTAGGTTGGCATATCTTGATTGACTTGATAGCTAATCTCAAATTCAATTTCTTCAGTTGGCGCTGTCTGAGGAGAGCTTAATAGACGAACCTCTAAATCAGAAACTGCAACAGATTCCGTTTCAGCGACAAAATCTTCGTTCATGGCTTTGGTGTCACTTGCATTGTCTAAACTGTATTGGTTAGCTACATCATCTGGATTTCCGACAACTTTGACTAAACCATTTTCAATCAAAACAGCTTTATTACAATACTTTTTAACAGCATTCATGTCGTGAGTTACTAAAATAGTTGTCTTTCCCGAATGCTTCCGTTCCATGAAATAATCATTACACTTGCGCTGAAAAGCTTCATCCCCAACAGCCAGAACCTCATCCAAAATTAGAATGTCTCCCTGTGCCTTGATCGCAACTGAAAAGGCCAAGCGAACCTGCATCCCGCTAGAATAATTTTTGAGTTTTTGATTCATAAACTCACCCAGCTCAGCAAATTCAACGATATCGTCATACATGGCATCTACTTCTTCAGTTGAGAAGCCCAGCATGGCACCATTCATATAGACATTTTCGCGGCCGGTCAGCTCTGGATTAAAGCCGACACCCAGCTCGATAAAGGAAACCAACTTGCCATCAATGGTTACTGTTCCCTTTTCGGGAATATAAATCTCTGAAATAATTTTCAGAAGAGTGGACTTGCCAGAACCATTACGGCCAACAATTCCATAAAAATCTCCCTTTTCCACTTCAAAGGAAATATCCTTAAGAACGTTCTGCTCTTTGTAACCCTTGATACCTCGAAAGCGGTTAACCAGGCTTGTTCTTAAACTTTGTGTTGACTCTGTTGGCAGTTTAAAAAACTTACTGACATGGTCAACTTTTACTGCAATATTATTCGACATTATAGAATCTCCGCAAATCTCTTAGCATTTTTATTAAAGATATAATATCCAAGCCCAAATATCACTACTGGCAATAAATAAGGAATCAGAGCAATCCAGTAATGGTCCATCAAATCCCAGCCCCGAGTACTGCCTGAGAAAACGATAAAATGACGAAGATCTTGAATAATCTGAGCCATTGGATTAAGCATCATCAGTTTAGCGACCAAAACATGCCCACCCTTCAGAATAAAAGTCAGTGAATAAATAATCGGTGTCGCATACAAGCCTGCCTGCAAAACCACTTCCCAAATGGGCCCAATATCACGATATTTGACAAAAAGGGTTGCCAACATAAAGGCAAAGCCAGCCGAAATCAAAACTAATTCTAGAAAAAGCGGGATAATAACCAGCCATCCTAGGGTGATTGATACGCCATTAATCAGTGCAAAAGCAAAAACAACCAACAAATTGATCGCATAGTTAATCGCTGCACCGGTAATAGCTGAAAAAACGATAATTGATTTGGAAAAATTCAGTTTTCGTAGTAAGTCCCCTCGCGCAACAATGGACATCATGCCCATATTAGTCGCTTCTGAGAAAAAGTTCCACGTCACCATCCCTAGGAGAAGCGATACTGCATAATGAGGTGTTCCGTCATCAAAACGCAGGAAACGAACGAAAACAAGATACATAATGGTAAAAAGCATTAAGGGTTTTAAAATCGACCACAAATGCCCAATGAAACTGCCTTGATAACGCAATTTGAAATCTGTTTTAACCAGTTCCCTCAAGAGAATCCAATTTTTTTGGCTAAAATAATCTAGCATGCATATTACTCCTTATAAGCAAATTTTGTGAGAATGAGCGTCGTGAAAACCAAAGTATGAAAGGCACGATTTTTTCTGTAGCCATACTTTCGAATCCGTCGCAGTCGCTCTGCAAAAGGGGCTTCCATGATTGTCACAAAATGTTCAATAATTTCTCTATTTTCAGTTGTCAGAGGCTGGCTGAGAAGGTTGCGGGCCTGAGTCTGACTGTCTTTTATCAATTTCCAATATTTAACAAATAGACGGCTAGGATGAATCCAGTTCTTCATCCGCTTGCGTAAGGTTCGGGCTCCTAATACATTATTGGAATGTTGGCGGTAAAGTTCCCCTGGCTGATCTAGATAAACGAGTTGCCCAAAAGCCGAAGCCAACAAGCCCAGATACCAATCGTGCATAAGCAATTCATGCTCCTCCTGCCCTGTCCACAAATCAGCCAGAGCGCGGTTGATCATCGAAACGCCACCTGTCACCGTATTTTCTGTCAGTTCCTGAATCAATTCTGTATTGGCATGGTCAGACTGCGTTCGAATCATACTTTCGTGAACAACATTTAGCTCCTGATCCACCACTTTTAAATCCATATAAACCAACAAAGGTACGGAAGCATCATAGTTTTCTGCTGCCGCCAACTGAATCGCCAACTTATCCGGCAACCAGACATCATCCTGATCGCTAAAAAAGTAAACATCCGAATCCTGATACTTAAGCAAGCTATGGAAACTCTTAATGACACCCAAATTTTGAACTTCTTCCGGATTGATAAAGAAAATTCGGCTATCTTGACGGCAAAAGTCCTCAATCATCGCTCGCGTTCCATCACTAGAGCCATCATCTCGAATCAAGAGCTGCCAGTCCTTATAAGTTTGGGCTTGAATACTTTCAATCTGCTCTGCCAAAAACTGCTCACCATTATAGGTAGACAGAAGAATAGTCACTTTCATGATAAAAATAGCTCCTCGTATTCACCTACAATTTTTTCCCAGGTGTAGTTTTCTTTCATATTTTCTTTGGCCGCCTGACCTAGCTCAGAAAAGTCGCTCTGACCATCCACTCGATCAATCAGCTGAGCCAACTGTCCCTCTTCTTTTTGCCAATAAAGAGCGGCTTCTTTGGCTACTTGATGGTTGAAGTCCACGTCCAAAACCAAATTGGCATCAGTCTGAGCCAGAGCTTCCAGAAGTCCAGGATTAGTTCCACCGACTTCGTGGCCATGCAAGTAGGCAAAAGCTTGATTGCGGATGTATTTGAGCAGTTCCTGATCATAGACTGTCCCGACAAACTTAATCCGAGAGTCCTTATCAAAACCCGTTTTCTGCTTGAGTTCTTCAAAATAAGGATTTCCCTCATGATTGCATATAATCAGCAAGTCACGTTGGGTCTGGGACCTCATAAATTCTTGGATAATGGTTTCATAGTTATTTTCTGGCACAAAACGTCCAACAATCAAATAATATTCCTTTTCTCTGCTCTGCCATTTCTCAAAAAAATCACGCACGCAAGCATCCTGAGAGTCAAGAGAAGATAGGTGGAGGTCTGTCCCATAAGCAATGAAAGCCGTCTTAGACCAAGGATAGGACTGTTTTATATAACTTTCAATGCCTTGGTTGTCCGCAATGACCAGATCAGCATGCTTGGTCATAAGCTTCTCAGAATATTTAAGATAGGATTGAACTGGCTTGGGCCACTTAGCTCGCTTCCATTCCAGACCATCTGGATTAATAAAGAAAGTCCCGCCTGCTTTATGAATTTTATGTGCAAAAGGTGCCACAAAGGCTCCGATCGTATTACCCAAAATATAAAAAATTGGACGCTCAATCTGCTGCTCTTGCACTAGCTTTAAAGAATAATTGATAGCCATCATATCATAGGCGATCACCCGAGCCGGCCCTAATTTAGGAGCCTTAATGGTGAAGCAATCCACTCCCTTGTAATCAAAATGATGAAAAGCTTCATCATCCGACAAACAAGCTACATGATACTGAATTTGGGAAGAAACCTTATTTTCTACTATTTTTTCAACAAAAGTTTCAAAGCCGCCATATTTAGCAGGAAGTCCGCGACTCCCGATGATGAAGACATGTCTCATGCTTTTCCTCTATTCAAAGATTTACAATCTATTCTATTATATCATTTTCTTGGTGATTTGTGTTGCAAAGCAAGAAACAGTAAATGCTATTTCTTTTTACCATTTACTGTCTCTTAATAATATTCACTATTTTATAATTCTTCTTATAATTTTTTTAAATAGGTGGGTAATTTTTCTTTCAGATACTTTTTTGAATTCAAATAGACTATTAAAATAATACAATAATTTCTTATTTCTCACATTATCCTCTGTTATTGCACTTAACAACTCAGCATAGTTGTTTTCTATTCGATAAACGTTTTGAATCCTCTCTCTTTGTTTTACAACAAAGTCTTTTTGCTGTGAGAAGTTTTTTATAGAATCTTGCAAAATACTCGTCAACTGTTCAATATTTCCTAATTGGTAAATAGTACCGACTTCAAATAAATTGTAGGCTGTCATATATCCTTGATTATCTGATATAATCGTTGGAATCCCATTTAAAATAGCCTCTATGTATACTAAACCAAAAGTTTCAATTTTAGAAGTAAAAACACAGATATCTTCTGATGTTAACTCTTCCCAAGGATTATCTTTGTGCCCCAAAAAGAAAATATTTGTTAATCGGTTCTTTTGGATATAATCATCACATTTCTTTTTATAAGTTTCATCCCAACCACCAATAAATACAAGCTCATAATCCGAAGCATTTTCTAAATTTTGATAAGCTTGAATCAGTTCAATCTGATTTTTATTATCATTTACTCGACCAACAGAAACAAATCTTTTCTTGCTTCCTTGTTTTAGTTTTATTGATACCACTTCATTATGTGAAATAAACGATTTAATTTCACGCTGAGGCAAGAGAAAAGATAGCGATTTTTGAAGGTTTCCTGTAACAGTGAATATCTCATCTGCTAAAGAATCTATAACACCAATTTTCTCTTTATAATAACCAAATTCTCCCTCAGGAAATTCATGAATCAGCCAGAAATGCGGAATATCCTCACAAGCTGCTGCTACTGCTCCTTGAAACATATTAACTGTATTTGTAATGACCAAGTCAATATGGCTATCTACCATTAACTTTCTCAGCGCAGCAATATTTTCTTGGTAAGAATTCACCCTCTCTTCATGAGTTCCAGGAAGACCACCTGGTGCATCCTCCCACCACCATTTAACCGATGGCAGAGCAATGGTTCTAATTCCTTCTTTTGCAAGAGTAGAAATATAGTCTTGCTGGACTTGGACATGATAATCTGGTATCGCATTGATAACGTCGTAGCCATCTTGAACCAAATACTTCATCAGATGGAAAATAGAAATCTCTGCCCCATTATCCAAAGTTCCAGTCGGCGAAATGAATAAAATATTTTTCTTCATAGCTTATCCTTACCAATTCCAATAGAATGGAATCATTAAATAGATTGAAATTAAAAAGTTAGCTGACAAAGTGCCTATAAGCAAGTTTTTAACTGTCCGCTCCTGAATCTCTAGCTTGCCCATATTCGCAAGAAGGGGTAAGAAGAGAATTAGGAAAGGCGTAAAATAACGGCCCTGAGTTCCAACGGATATCTGAGCACCTTTTCCTAAAACAATCGGAGTCCACTCTAGATACATGATGGTGACAACAGCAATGACCTGCAAAAGGAAAAGATAAGCGGAGACAGTTGCATAGGACTTCGTCATAAAATCTTTCTTGGACTGCAAGAAAATGATAGTCAGTACCGCTACATCAAGAAAGATTAGCCACAGGGGCAACTGAAGGGTGAAATTACCCAAAAATCCAAAGAGACCAATGGTCAATATGGTATTGAGGTCACCGTTCATGCGCTGTTTAAACAAAGTGTTGAGCAGAACCCTACTGTAGTGGAAAATCCCTCCTTGATGACGAAAAAGCAAATGCAAGGCTAAGAAAACAGCAACAAAAGCCAAACTGTAAAAAACATAGCGATGACGACCGATAAATGCCTTGATCGCCAGAAAAGGCTTGTTCAAAACAGCTAAGAATCCTTCAATTTCAAAATCAATGAAAGGCAACAAGCCTAGCAATAAGACATTGTTCAGTTTGGTTGCAAAGAGTCCAACGGATATGACCAAAAGCTGGATAAAATTCTTATTGGTAAATTTCTTGCTGGAAGCAATATTAGTGAAAAAACCAATGACTAGCATAAGCTCCAAGTAGTTCATTACATCGTAGGAGAGAGAAGCTGCCTGCTGAACCATAATCGGCAGAAGTGAAATGAAAAAGAGAGCCTTCTTGCCATACTTAAAATACTTAATCAGAAAGTAAACACCCAAAATATAGGCTAGGCCGTTAAAAAATCTCCCCATCATGATAATAACTCCCACCGATGGGTAGATAAACGATCCCAAGGTCATGCCAATTAGCTGCGGTAAAAAGGAAAGAGTCTTGAGATTAATCCCCAAAGTAGACTCTTCCTGAGATAAATCCAATTTTTCCGTAAAAAGCTTCTTGTACTCTTTGGGAGAAACATGCGGTTCCGAAGAGATATTTTCCATCCACTTGTAGGTTTTCTCTGTCGGTTTATGGAAAATCTCCCAAGTCATGCGGGCGTGATTCGTTTCATCCGGAACACGGTTGATCGGTTGAACCACCATAAATGCCATGACAAAGACCGTCGCCAAGACCAAAAAGATATTTTCTATTTTCATCGTCTTACTTCTTTTCAAAATCATTCACCATTTCATCTTTACTATCTAAACTGCAGTTTTCAAGAACAAAATCATAGGCATTTTCTGCTAATTCCTGACGTAGGTCAGACGAAAGAATCAAACTCTCTAACTTTTCTTTCCACTCCCCGTCTTTAGCCAAAAGTCCAGTCTCTCCATCTTTTACCATATCAGAGAAGGCTCCAATGTGACTAGCAACTGTAGGAACTTTTACTAAGGCAGCCTCCATCCATTTGATTTCAGACTTGGCCCGATTAAAGACCGAATCAACCAGCGGCGCTAAATTGATATCTACCCTACTAATCAGCTGAGGTAAATCCTTCCAGTCAACATAGTCATGTACAACGATCTGCTGTTGATACGGCTTCATATCCTCTGGAATATCCAGATGTCCGACGATATGAAGCTCCACATTCTTGTAGACTTCAAGCAAGGATTGGATGGCTGGTTTTATCAATTCAAAATTTTCATTGTGGCTGATTGAACCTGAAAAATAGCCAATCTTAACTTTTGAATCCTGCTGACTATAATCTTTGATAAAGTGAGAACTGATTTCAATCAAGTCACTGGAAGCTCGATTTCTGTTCAGCAACACCTTATCTTTATATTTGAGCAGCTCTTCTTTCAGTTGGACAGTCGAAGTAATCGCTCCATCACAGGCAGCTAGCATCTTGCCATAATTTTTGACACCAGCATCATAGTTGCCCTTGTCCTTTTCTGACAAGCCTTGAGTATAACTCAGCTGATCCGTATAAAGGGTATCAAAGACCAAATCATCAATATCAAAATAAACTGGTTTTTTATCTCTTTTAGCTGTATCGCACAAGAATTGGAGTTGATAAGACCATGGAGCACGATAGATGATAATATGACTTGCATATCGAGCCTGAGAAATCTCAAATTCTGATACATTTACCACTTTGACCATGAAGCCGTTTTTTCGCAACTGTTCTGCTTTGTTCAGCACTCGGTAACGTGTACATTGCGGAATGATGTTTTCAACCCCATCTATAATCAAGATATACTGTTCTCTGGAGACTGATTTGAATTTTTGTACAATGTTTTCCAATATTTCAACTGGATAATCTGTTTCCATTTGTACATAATTGAGCAAATCAGGTATTTCTGTTCGTCTTTCCAGTCCCTGCCAACGAAATTGTTGCGCATTATAATTTTGTAATGAGGTGTATTTAACCAAAGGACTACCAGCCCTAAGCATTCTCAAAGGATGAATATACATAGCACTGTCTTTGTTTTCAGACACCAAAGCATCATATCGATAACCTAAATCTGCAAAATACTTAGTAAAAGTTGTTTCGTGTTTCCCAATAGCCTTATCGCGTGAATCCGTATCGGTTAGGTTATTCCAATAGTCGAAAAACTCCTCTGATCGAAGCAATAAAGGCTCAATGACAAGAAAATAGGATTGCAGATGTTCTGGAATATAGCCATATTGATTGAAATTCGTGGCATCTTCTTGTACTTCACCAAAGGAAATTCCCCAGAAATCAAGATTTCTATCCGCCATTGTTTGGAAGACCTCATTCAAATCTCTCATTGGACCAATATTCGTATCATTGACTAACAGAAGCTGAGAAGACGTTTGCAACTTTTCCTTACCAATAGTTAAAATACCTTCCCTAAAAGCCGCAGCATCGTAACCTGTATTATCCCTTACCAAAACTTGGCCATATTGTTCCAAAGTAGATAAATCTTCTGATTTCAATCCTCCATTTACCACAATCAACGTTTCATCTACCAAAGCAGCTAATTTCTCTAAAAATAGAACCTTGTAGCGCTGAAGATTCTCTTCTGCCTCAAAAATGACATAGATTAGGCACTTTTTGCCGCTCACATGTTGAAGCTGCTTTCGCTGAGAATTCCGTAAAACTCGATAATAATAGTTTTTGGGCGATTTGATATTTCTTTTTATGGTAATGCACTGACGCTTCATTTGAGATAGGACAGTTCGGATATTCCGCGGATTTTTGACAATCTGCCCTACTTGCTTAATTGGAGTGACGATAGCATTCCCAACACGATAAGAGAGTGAGTTACGTAATTCATCAATGTCATCCTGATATTGATAAATTAATTCACTATCACGTTCCCAGCCTTTCTTTAGCTCATGGATATAATCGGATACCTGATTCATATGCTGAATTAAATCATTCAGTCTGCCATCTAAAGTATAAATATTTGTAGACAAAGCTTGATAAATCTCATCTGGCAACTGTTTCACATACTTACGCAGGATTTTTAGATAGATTTCGTAATGATATCGAGTAGAATCACGTTTAGAGATTGACTCTTTGTCAAAGACCCGGTAATTCAGCTTCGTTTTTGTATCATAAACAGGTTTCGCACCTTGATTAATAATTAAGCTTAAAAGAAAATCATAGTCTTCCAATTTTTCACGATTCAGCGCTTCATCATAATAAATACCATCAGCAATTGAGCGACGAATGAGGGAACAGTTGGAAATAAAATTCTCCGTTAAGAAAGCTACCTTGTCAAAGGGCCGCGATTTAAGGTAAATTTCTTTTTTATCGGGATCATACAGATCCCCATAGACAATATCTGCCTCCTCTTGCAGCATGGTTGTATAGAAGCTCTCAATATAGTCCAAATCCAGAAAATCGTCACTATCCACAAAAATAAAATAAGTGCCTTGAATTTGCCGCAAAGCCTTGTTTCTTGTCTTGACGACCCCCATATTCCCATGGCTTTCAAACCGCGTCGGAAAAGGGGAATCTACCAAAGTTTCTTGGATAATCTGGGCGGACTTGTCTGTGGACCCATCATCCAATACCAACAACTCAATATTTTTATATGTTTGTTCAAAAATACTGCGCAAACACTGTTCAATGTAGTCTTGATGGTTGTAACAAGTTACAACAACAGATATTAAATCTTTCATATAACTTCCTTGTAAATAACTATATTAATTTGAGTTGGCATCTTGACTCTTCATATATGCTTTATTTATCAGATTAGCCACCCACTTAGGCCAGAAAAGCTGATACATGAACAAGTCCTCTTTGGTTCGAGTATTATCTGAAATGGTCTTGGTTGTTTCAGACTCTCCATGAATCCGGTGGCACATGAGTTTCTCAGAAATATAAGCAAAGCGACCCTTATAAGCGCTAATCTTGTACCAAGCGTACCAATCCAGACTCACGCGCATTTCCTCATCAAATCGAAAATCCCTTAATGCCTCTAAATTGTATGTCACCGCTGGACAGGAAATGGGATTGCCAAAAGCTAGAACCCGATTTCTCCAAAAACGACTGGCCGGCATCAGATTCAAGGTTTTAAGCATGAGAGTCTTGATTTTCAGATTAGTATTAGCTGGAATCTTGACTCCATTTTTCTCTTCAAAATAGTCTGTATAGGCAATGAGAATGTCTTTAGACTGCTCTATTTTTTGCATCACTGCTTCTAGATAAGTTGGCTCATAGTAGTCATCCTGATGAGCAATGGTAGCATAGGAAGTCTCAACAAAGGAAAGGGCATTGTTCCAGTCCTTGCCGATACCTCCTCCTTCTTTCGTATAAAAAGGAATTTCATACTTCTGGCACAGCTGCTTTATTGAATCCAGCGGTGTTGAACTATAGCAAATAATCTTCGATGGCAAGATTTGATCTTGCAGAGACAGGATGCAAGCTTCTAAGAATTCACTTTCGCCATAGGCACAAATCACCCAGGTATGGTTATTTTTCATCTTTTTCACTCTCTAACTTAGACATTTTTTGCTTCATAATGGACAGTTCTTGCACCAACTGCTTGATTTGCTCCTTTTGCTTGGAAATGGAAATAGTGTGTAAAAAAACAATAACCAGCAGGAAAAAGATAGCCAAAGACATCACAAAGTTTGATGTCAGCTCAAAGCCCAACAATTTGGCAATCGAAACTGGAATCCAATCAAATACAGAAATAACAATCAGCACGAAGCCAATAATAATCCACATAAAGGCTTGCTCAAACAAAATATTGTTTTGATTGATATTCCGAAAGACAAAATACAGAAATAAAACTGAAGCCACTAGCATAACAATAGACAAAATGGACATTATTCACTCTCTTTCATAAAAGCAGCAATCAAGATCGAAGAGCAAACTTCAATCATATAACGAATGGACTTAATCGGAGTAATCGAAGAGACTCCTCCTGCACGTTCAAACATATTGGCAGGTGCTTCTACCACTTTAAATTTCCGCTTCAAGATATGGACGATTGATTCTGGCTCAGGATATTTTATAGGATAACGCGCAGCGAATTGTCGAATGATGTCTCGATTGGCCAAACGATAGCCTGACGTGGTATCCAGAATCCTTTTGCCTGTTGTTAATTTAATAAAAGCTGAAATAATGGTAATGCCAAATCGCCGCATAAAAGTCGTCTGAAATTCTGAAGCCTTGTCACCGATAAAACGAGAACCAACAACCAAATCCGCCTGCTGACGACGAATAGGATCCAGCAAAGCATCCAGTGACTCAATATCATGCTGACCATCTCCATCAAACTGTACGGCCACATCATAATTCTTCTCAAGAGCATACTTATAGCCCGTCTGAACAGCTCCGCCAATCCCTAAATTCATAACCAAATGAATAGCATTCAGATCATGGCTGTCCAAAATCTCCTTGGTTCTATCAACTGACCCATCATTGATAACTACGTAGTCTAAGTCAAAATCAACTTTCTTCCGATATTCTACAATGCTCATAACCGTATTTAAAATACTTTCTTCCTCATTATAAGCAGGAATTATCATTAAAACTTTCAATTATCATTCTTCCCTTTACAATAAATTTTAGCAAATAATGGAACTAACCTTAACTTTTCCAAACTCAAAAAAACGATTAGAGAAATTTTAGTCTGAAATCTTTCGCCCTGAACCTTCTTAGACAAGGGAGAGATCGTACTGATGAGTTTATTCTCTTTTAACCATTCCTTAATCCTAATATACTGATGAATAAACTCCTGATTTGATGAGGATCTCCCAGAAAAAAGCAAATACCAAACATAATATCTTTTCAAGTAATATACTTCTAGCTCAGATGGCTTACCCAGCTCAAATATTTTTGAAAAAAGAACTAAAATATCAATTTTAGGAGAGAAACCTCTCTGAGAAGTATTAGAAATACTCTGACTATTGTAATACCAATTATATCCTTTATAATCTAACAAACCTATTTTGTCTGTTGCCTTATAGGCAGCTAGGTTAAAAATGATATCTTCTCCTATACCATAGTCAAAAAATTCTAGATTGTTCGTTTTCAAGAACTCCGTGCGGTAAACTTTGGCCCAAGGAGCCATTATAATATACTTGGACCACTCTGACTGCTGTATATCTTGGCTAAATATAATCTGGTTATCCTGATTGACACGTTTGTACCCACCAATAACCAGGTCTAGATTTTTCTCATGGATAGCCTGATAAAAAGTTTCAATGTAATCACTATCAACAAAATCATCATTATCCATGAACATAATATATTCTCCCTCAGCTAGAAGAATCCCCTTATTTCTAGTTACCGCAACTCCTTCATTTTGCTTGTCAATTACTCTTACAAAACTATATTTCAATTCATATTCTTTTAAAATATTTAAAGAATTATCTTTTGAACCATCGTTCAGAAGAATGATTTCAAAATTCTTAAATGATTGATTCAAAAGAGAATCTAAACAGCGTTTAATCCCGTCTTGTGCATTATAAACTGGAATAATAACTGAAATAGCTGGTTTAGACATATTTTTCCTTTCATAACTAATCCACTCTATTTATAAAACTTCAATAAAACAGGAAATAGTTTTATTGAAAATTTTATCCCCAATAAATTGGCTAATAGACCTGTTAATTTAAATGCTCGGTTCTCTATATATTTTGCATACTGTAGCAAATACTTATACTGATAAAGCAACTCTTTAATTTTAAAATTATCAATGTATTGATTTACATAAGGTAATATTGAAATATATGAGATTGCAAAATAGATATTTAAAGCTTGGCGTAGATTGTTATTATATTGAGTATTATCATCCATTCCTTTTTTAATGCTTTCCAAAATATCTATTACATTTTTCTCTTTTACAATATTTGTTATACTTCCATCTCTATTTTGTCTATACATGTAACACTGTATATTTAGAATAGAGTAAGAATTCATTTGTTTTAATAAATCCGCACAATACAAACAATCTTCAGATAATAAGCCAACAGGAAAACTCAAGCCCCTATTAAACAGCTCTTTTTTTACACACTTATTCCAAGCTGGTGCTATCATCACCTCATTAGAAACCAATTTAATAACATTTTCATAATAGCTATTATAATCAAAATTAGTTTTTAAAGTAGTCGTTTTATAGTTATCTATACCATAATATTTGGAATACGGGAAAATAATGACATCACTTTTATTTTTTTTCAACTGAACTGATAAATTTGATAAAAAATCCTTATTACTCCAAAAATCATCCCCATCTACAAAAAGAATATATTCTCCTTGACTATTTTTAATTCCAGTATTCCTTGCAGAAGAAAGACCTTGATTCTCTTGATGTATAACCTTCACAACACTATATTTATTAGACAAATCATCACAAATTTTACTAGTCTTTTGATCAGTAGATCCGTCATCAATTAATATAACTTCAAAATTCGAAGCATCAAAATCTTGATTTGCAATACTATCAACACACTCATTCAGATATTCTGCAACATTATACGCAGCAACTACAATAGAAAATTTCATACTTCTCTATCTTCTCCTTCTCAAAAAAGTATATGGATTCGTCATAAAATAAATAATTAGCGAGACACTCAACCAAGCAATCATAGAGATAAGGAAAGACAAAGAGGCTCCAAAAATTCCGTATTGGGATACCAGTGGCTCAGCTGTAAGAATGGATACAAGATATCCCGCTAAGAATGAAATGACTAAATAATGATGTTTTCTAAAAACAGTTAAAATATTATCACATACTGTAGAAAACGTACTAGCAATGCCACCCAACAACAGTATAAAGAAACTCATTTGATATTGATTCAGCTTGGTTCCATAAACAATATTTAAAACAGGTATGGCAGCAAGAGCTCCAACAATAGAAATTAATATACTTGTTCCCCATAAAATCTTAAATAGATTATTTTTATACGTAATAAAATGAGAAATTTTATTCTCTTCCTTGAAAATTGCTAGTTGTGTAATCATTGGACGTAAAAAAACAATCATTAGATTCATTGCAAAAATTGGAGTGAATAAAATACTAAAGTCTCTCTGTACTCCCGCTTCAATCAATCCCCTATTAAAAATATCGTTTAATGCATACTTAGGTTGGTTATAGATCGAAACTAATAGAAAAGCATTTATAAATAAAGGTAAGCAGTCCTTTAAAATACTATAAATATCTTTGAATCTTACTGTAGAGATATTAATACGATGAAACAACTTAGATTTTGGAAAATCAAAAAAAAGAACTACAATGAAAGAGGTGAGTGTTTGAAAAACAATAGATAAAAGAAGATTTTTAGAAAATAATAACAGAACAGCAAATGTTATTGTTGAAATTATATTTCTAAAAAATAATGATTGTCCAGCTATATCTAATCGTTCTTTCTGTTGGAATAATCCTTGAAATACATCCGAAAGCGCCTCACTAACTCTAAAAAAGGAGACCCAAAATATAATCCAAAAATTTTCATAAGTCGAAGGATTTAAAATTAAATAGCCTAACAAAATTAGTATCATTAAAATATTAGTTAGAAATCTAGTAGTCAAATATGCATCAAAAGAATATTTTTCTTTAATATCCGTTGCTTGAAAATCTCGGACTTGAAACCCTGCAACAATAACTAGCAAATTTGCAATTGCGTAAGCAAAGCTATAAAGATCAGCTGATTCACTAGATAAGGTGCGAGTAACTATAAATAATAAAATAACAGATACAGCTGCTGAAGATAAACTCCCGAGCATATTCCAAAAGAAAATTTTTGGCAATGATCGTACTTTCAATTTGATAGAACTCTCTTTCAATGTAAATAAAACTATACCCAATTATACCATAAATTCCCCTTAAAAAAAGCAACCGCAAGGTTGCTCAATGTTTAATTTCTCACTTCCTGCTTGTAAAACTCTTTCAAAGCATCCTGCCAAGTTGGAATGACAAAGCCTGTAGCCTTGGCCTTGGCCAGACTCATAGTTGAGTTGAAAGGTCGCTTAGCCTTAGCTGGGAACTTGCTAGAATCCACCGGCTGGACTTCCACATCCGTATCTTTGAGAATTTCCACTGCAAAGTCATACCAAGTTGTATCCTCTGTCGCGTCATTAGACAGATGGTAATAACCAAATTCCTTTTGGTTTTCAGCCAGATGAGTCATAAATTCAGCCAGAGTACGAGTCCATGTCGGACGGCCATGCTGGTCATTGACTACAGTCAGAGTTTTGTGCGTCTTAGCAAGATTTTGCATGGTAAAGACAAAGTTTTTACCGTAGTTACCAAAGACCCAAGCAGTACGGATAATATAGAAACGGCTGGAATATTTCTCAACTAGCTCCTCGCCCATGCGCTTGGTACGGCCATACTCAGTCTGTGGATCCGGCCGATCATCTACTTCCCACTCCTCACCGACAGGCTTTTGTCCATCAAAGACATAGTCTGTCGAGATGTAGACCAAGGTTGCTCCGTGAGCTTCTGTAGCTTTTGCAACATTTTCGGTCCCGGTCACATTGATGGCATAGTCCAGCTCTTTTCCTTCGTCCTCAGCCGCATCAACTGCGGTATAGGCTGCGCAGTGATAAACCAAGCTTGGCTTGACTTCCGCAAAGACCTTGTCCACCATTTGGGCATTGGTAATATCCATTTCTGCCACATCAACAGCCACATACTCCTCATTGCGCTCATCCAAAAGATAGCGAAGCTCTGTACCTAGCTGTCCATTCGCACCTGTAATTAAAATCATATGTTTGTCCTTTCAGATCATAAAAATTCGATGAATTTATTATACCAAAAAAAGCAGAAAAAATCTGCTCGATCGAATCATTATCGGAAAATCTCTTCAGTTGGAACACTAAAGAATAGTTTCTTATTCCCTTTGATACTCCGTATATAAGTTATACAACAATCTGCAAGTAATAATTAATACACTTATCATCAGAGGCAAAAAGGTTCGAGTGCTTGAAGCATAGAGAGTTGGAGATAATGAAATGACCATGCGTCCAATGAGGCCAATTACAAATAAATAGGTCAGCCATAGTTTTTCTCTAAAATCTGAAACTACAAGCCATAAAGCGTAAAGAATCATTAATAGCAGCAAGCCATAAAAAGCGACCGCGCTCAGATGAGTGATATTAAAAGAAAATGTCCCTGATTCTCTGGCTGATTTACTGATACCTGTTAAGGTACCCAAAATAGTATTCCAGCCCATTTTTTGCGAAAAAATATTGAACATGACAAAACCGCTCAGTGCTACGGCCGCTATATTTTTCTTGTGAAGAGCATAAACAAAGAGCACAAGCAAGAAGACCATCACAAAGGCAAAGGACGTGGAAAACAGATTATCCCCTGTCTCCAGAAAGCCCAGCCCAAGCTTTTGGAAGATATTCAAGTTCGGAAAGTTGGGGAACCAACTGACAATGTTCTTTTCCAAACGCAGAGCATTCCCCGGAGACAGCTTAGCTGATGTGATTCCTAAAGCGCTCAGGGCCAAATAGCATAGATTAACCAGTAAAGTTTTTTTATCTTTCTTCGCAAGGACAGTTTCAAACAGAAGCCACAAAAAAGCATAGACTGCTAATTGTTCTTGCATGATAGCAACTAAAAAGCACAAAAGGCTAGCTATATTAATCCAAATATTTTTAGATTCTCTGAAAAAAAGTGCAAAAAGCAACAAGGAAGCCGGGAAAATGTAATTGACATAGGTCGGAATAGAGCCCGCGCTTAAAAATTCCGTAGCTGGAAGGAATATAAAAATAAGTAAAGCTGGCAGCCAAGGCAAGGAAGGAGTCAGCTTCCTTAAAGCATAAATCAAAAGCAACGTTGCCAGAAAGGCTGCTGCTATAAACAGCTTTTCGTGAACGGAAAATAATAAGGTGGCTGACTCAATGAGCAGCCTACTGCTCCAAGTAAAATAACGATCAATCCCAAAGAATAAATAATTGTAATGAAATTCCTTAGCATATTCTAAAAATGCTGTTTGGTCTCCTACTGGGGTGATTTTATTATTGATATAAAACTGTATCGCATAAATAAACGAAGACAAGCATAAGACAATATTAATTTTTTTATTTTTCACAATCTCTCCTCAGCTAAATAAGAGTCATTTAAGCCCTAAAAACTCTCTCAAAGACTCACTTACTCTTCTCCTTAATCACATAAACAGGGCGTTTCTTTGTTTCCATGAAGATTTTGCCGATGTACTTGCCCAATATACCGATGGTCAACAGCTGGAAGCCTCCGATAAGGAGAATGACAGTCATAAGGGACGGCCAACCCGATGTCGGATCACCAAAAACCAAGGTGCGGATAATAATTACTGCCATCAGGATAAAGGCTAAAATCCAGGACAGGATGCCCCCTAAAAAGGCGATGTTGAGAGGCGCATCAGAGAAATTGACAATACCTTCCAAGGAATAGTTGAAAAGAGACCAGAAATTCCAAGAGGTCTTGCCAGCCACTCGTTCGACATTTTTGTATTCCAAGTACTCGGTATTGAAGCCAACCCAGGCAAAAATTCCCTTGGAGAAGCGATTGTACTCTGAAACCTCCAGAATAGCATCTACCATCGGGCGGCGCATCAGTCGGAAGTCACGCGCACCATCTACCATCTCTACCTGACTAATCTTGTTAATCAGCTTATAGAACAAATTGGCAAAAAAACTTCGGATAGGTGGCTCTCCCTCACGAGTAGTGCGACGAGTCCCCACACAGTCCAGCTCAAGATTCGAGTCCAGCATGGCCTTCATCTCAATCAGGAGCTTGGGCGGATCCTGCAAATCCACATCCATAACCGTCACAAAATTCCCGCTCGCCTCTTGCAAACCAGCATAGAGGGCAGCTTCTTTTCCGAAATTACGAGAAAAGGACAGATAGTGCACGTCAGGACAGCGGCTACTGAGCTCACGTAGAACAGCCAAAGTCCGATCCGTCGATCCGTCATTAACAAAAATATATTCAAACTGGTCACGGACTTGATATTTCACCGCTTCCATAGCTTCATGAAACAAAGGAATAGTTTCTTCTTCATTGAAGCACGGAACAATAACTGAAATTGTCACTTTGATTACCTGCTATTTTTTAATATCTCTCATTATAACAAAAAACTAGGCGAAAACCTAGTTTTATTCTTATTTGCTCTACCTATAGACCTCGAAAATTAAATAGTTTCCAAAGCTATTCTCAAATCCTCTATCAAGTCATCCACATTTTCCAAGCCGATAGAGAGTCGGATTTGATTTGGTGTAATGCCTGCTGCTAGCTGAGCCTCTGGCGACATCTGTCCGTGAGTCGTCGTAGCTGGATGGACGACCAGGGATTTAGCATCTGCTACATTTGCCAAGTCAGAGAAAATCTCCAAGCTGTCAATAACCTTACGAGCTTCTTTCTCCCCACCTTTGACATTAAAGGTGAAGATAGAGCCTACGCCTTTAGGGAAATATTTTTCTGCCAAAGCATGATAAGGACTGTCAGCAAGCTTTGGATAATTGACCTGCTCAACCTTAGGATGCCCTGCTAAGAATTCCACAATCTTCTCAGCATTGGACACATGGCGCTCTACACGCAAAGAGAGAGTTTCCAATCCTTGCAGGAAGAGAAAGGCATTAAAGGGAGACATAGCTGCGCCCGTATCGCGCAAGAGCTGGGTACGCACAGCAGTAACAAAAGCCGCTGCTCCGACATCGCGCGTATAACTGATATCATGATAGCTCGGGTCTGGATCAACAAACTGCGGAAACTTGCCAGAAGCTTCCCAGTCGAAACGACCGCTGTCCACAATCACACCGCCAATGCTGGTTCCGTGACCGCCGATAAACTTAGTCGCAGAATGTACTGCGATGTCCACTCCATGAGAAAAGACATTGATCAGATATGGTGTAGCAAAGGTATTGTCGGAAATCAGCGGAATTTTATGAGCATGAACTAGCTCTGCCAAAGCATCAAAGTCAGGGATATTAATCAGCGGATTGCCCAAGCTTTCAATCAAAACCAACTTTGTATTGTCCTGAATGGCTGCTTCTACTTCAGCCAGATTTTCAATATCCACAAAAGTCGTGGTAATGCCATAGCGAGGCAGGGTTTCCTTGAGCAGATTAAAGGTACCACCGTAGATGGTAGAGGCTGCTACTACGTGGTCGCCAGCATGGGCCAAAGCTAGAATGGTGTAGGTAACAGCTGCCATACCAGAAGCTGTTGCTAGAGATCCAACCCCACCCTCCAAAGCTGCAATCCGCTCCTCAAAAGCAGACAGAGTCGGATTGGTAATCCGAGTGTAGATATTGCCCGGCTTGCGTAGGGCAAAAAGATCTTCTCCCTCCTGAGTATCGTCAAACACATAGGAAGTTGTCTGGTAAATAGGCAGAGCCCGCGACTTGGTTGTCGGGTCAACTGTCTGTCCGGCATGAAGCTGCAGAGTTTCAAATTTAAATTCACGTGTCATAAGGTCACCTCACTATAGTTATGTGATAAGTCTACCACTAAACGCCCCGCTTGACTAATAGAATTTCCTTATCAAAAGAAATAAAGAGAAGCTATATCTTATAGCTTCTCAGATATCATCTCAAAAGTCGCTTGATTGCTAGGCCAGTACAGCTGTGACGAAACCTTGTCTAAAGCTACCCACTGAGCTCCCACATGCTCATCAGAAATCTGGATTTCCTTCTGCTCAATCAGAACTAGAAAGAGATTTTTGTGAATGGTCAGATTTTCATCAATCTTTACCATAAAATCTCCAAGACTCGTCAGGTTTGAACGATGTAAGAGCAAGCCAGTCTCTTCTTTTATTTCACGAAGGCAGGCCTCTTCTGGACTCTCACCGCTCTCAATCCCACCAGTAATGGGCTTCCAAAAGGAAAACTTTTCATCCTCAACTTTCAAGAGCAGGATTTCTCGCTCCTCTGGATGATAGATCCAGGATTCAATCAACTGCCTCATCATGATTTTTTCTCAATCGGTGCTATGCTGGCCAGCACTTTCTTCAGACCGACTTCTGGGAAATTGATCTTAAGTTCTTGACTATTTCCGCTGCCAGAGACTGCCAGCACTGTCCCATCGCCCCATTTCTTATGGTGGGCAATATCCCCGATAGCCCAAGCAACTTCCGGCTTAGATGGCTGGTTCTGACCGCTCTTTCCAAAAGGCAGACTGCCTGTAGAAATCGAATGAGGTGCCGACTGGCGCTTCCGCTCCTGCAGGGCTTGAGCCAGACTCATACCCTGACCGAATTTGTTAGTATCGCTATTGGTATAACTGACCTTAAAGGAGCTGTTTGCCGGTCGAGCCAGTCCCTGATAGTTTAGCAAATCTGAACTGATTTCTCTCAAGAAACGGGTCGGCTGGTTGTAGTTGGTACGACCATATAGCAGACGAGAATTAGCATTGGTTAGATAGAGAATCCTCTCAGCCCGGGTGATACCGACATAGGCCAGACGCCGCTCCTCTTCCAGCTCATCCTCATCTTCAGAAGCCCGACTTAGAGGGAAGACATTTTCCTCCATTCCAACCAGAAAGACGACTGGAAATTCCAATCCCTTGGCTGCGTGGAGGGTCATCAGAGTCACTTCGGAACTCTCCGGATCCCCGTCATCTGTGTCTGCAATCAAGGCCAAGTCATTGAGAAAACGGCTGAGCTTATCCAGCCCCGTCTCATCAGCAGGATTGTCTGGATTTTCGTCAAAGTTCTTGGTTACAGACAGGAATTCTTCGATATTTTCAATCCGTGCTTGGCTTTCCAAGGTTGCCTGAGCTGCCAAGGCGGCTGAGTAACCTGTTTTTTTCAGAACAAGCTCGACTAGTTCAGTCACGCTATAGTCATCCAAACGATCCCGCAAGTCGAGTATCAGATTGGCAAACTCATAAACTGCCTGAGCCGCCTTGCCCTTTACTGGTGACAGCATGATATTAGCTGACGCCTCCAGCAAAGAGATTTCCTGACTGGCCGCAAAATTTCGAATCTTATCAACAGTACCAGGTCCAACACCCCGCTTGGGCTCATTAACCACGCGCTCATAGCTGATATTGTCGCTAGGATTGGCGATGAGATTAAGGTAAGAAATAACATCGCGGATTTCTTTACGACTATAGAACTTGGTGCCCCCAACCATGGTATAGGGGATATTAGCCTTAAGCAGGGCCTCTTCCACCGTCCGTGATTGGGCATTGGTCCGGTAAAGGACCGCAAAATCCTTATGACTGTAGCCTTCTCGGCTCAGCCGATCAATAGTTCGGGCGACAAAGAGAGCCTCGTCCTGCTCGTCATTAGCCCGATAGTAGACAATTTCCTCACCGTCTTCGTTTTGAGTCCAGAGATTTTTAGGACGGCGGTTGCGGTTGTTTCGGATAACTTCATTAGCCGCCTGAAGAATGGTCTTAGTCGAGCGATAATTTTCCTCAAGCAGGACTACCTTGGCTTCTGGATAATCCTTTTCAAAGTCTAGGATATTCTGCATATCGGCTCCCCGCCAGCCGTAGATAGACTGGTCAGCATCCCCGACTACACAGATATTCTTAAAGCGAGAAGCCAAGAGTTTGACCAGCTGGTACTGGGCATGGTTGGTATCCTGATACTCGTCCACATGGATATACTGGTAACGTTGCTGGTAGTAGGTCAGGACATCAGGATTTTGGTCAAAAAGGCGCAAAGTCAACATAATCAAATCGTCAAAGTCCATGGCCTCAGACTGGCGCAGTTCCTTTTGATAGGCCGTGTAGCACTTGGCTACAATCTCTGTGTACATATCACCAGCCATATTTGCATAGGCCACCTCATCAATCAGGTCATTCTTTGCATTGGAAATGGTCCCTAGAATGGCGCGCTCATTCCACTTTTTAGGATCCAGATTGAGATTTTTGAGAATCCGTTTCATCAAAGTTCGCTGCTCACCCGGATCAACGATCGTAAAGTTGCGGTTGTAGCCAATATGGTCTGCTTCTCGTCGCAAAATGCGCACACACATGGAGTGGAAGGTGGCGATTAAGCAATCTTGAGTAGCTGGATTGAGTGTAGCTGCCCGTTCCTTCATCTCCCGCGCCGCCTTATTGGTAAAGGTAATGGCTAGGATATTCCAAGGATTGACCATCTTCTCATCAATCAAATAGGCAATGCGGTGGGTCAGGACTCGAGTCTTTCCTGAACCAGCCCCCGCCATAATCAACAAGGGGCCTTCTGTCGTCTGGACCGCTTCGGCCTGACGGTCATTCATACCGTTTAATAAGGGATTCATCTTCTATCCTTTCAATATAACATCAAACTGAAAATCAATGCTTCCATTATATCAAAATTCGAGCGAATTTGTTATCGAAAAGGCAACTAGCTCATTTGAAATCCAAGTGTGAAAAAGTTATAATAATAGTTTAGAAAGGGGCAACCATGAACAATCATCCAAGCGACAATCTCAAACTTGCCGAACGAGGCGCCCTCCTAGCAATTGCCACCTACATTGGCCTATCCGTTACAAAAATCATTGCAGGTGCAGCACTGACATCCTCCAGTTTGACGGCGGATGGTTTCAACAACGTCTCCGATATCGTTGCCAATCTAGCGGTCCTAATCGGCCTACGTATGGCCCGAAAACCAGCGGATAAGGACCACCGCTTCGGCCATTGGAAGATCGAAGATCTGGCCAGCCTGATTACCTCTTTCATCATGTTTTTTGTCGGCTTCAATGTCCTCATTGATACAGCTCAAAAAATCATTAACAAGGAAGAAACCTTGATTGATCCTGTGGGGGCTGTTGTCGGAATTGTATCGGCCATCATCATGTTTGGTGTCTATCTTTACAATAAAAATCTAGCCAAAAGAGTGAAATCCAAAGCTCTGGATGCGGCCGCCAAGGACAATCTCTCGGATGCTATCACTTCTCTAGGCACATCTGTTGCCATTATTGCCAGCTCCCTGAAGTTCCCTATCGTTGATAAGCTAGCAGCCATCGTTATTACGTTTTTCATTCTAAAAACAGCCTATGATATCTTTATAGAGTCCTCTTTCAGCCTGTCAGATGGCTTTGATCAGGACCTTTTAGACGATTACAAGCGTGCTATTCTGGAAATCCCTAAAATCACACGTGTCAAGTCCCAGCGTGGTCGGACCTATGGTAGCAATATCTATCTGGATATTATACTGGAAATGAATCCTGACCTCTCCGTCTTTGAAAGTCACGAAATCGCTGATCAGGTGGAGGATATGCTCAAGGAGAACTTTGGCGTCTTTGACATTGATATTCATATTGAGCCAGCTCCGATTCCTGAAGATGAGATTCTGGACAATGTTTATCAAAAGCTCCTGATGCGTGAGCAATTAGTCGACCAAGGCAGTCAATTGGAGGCGCTTCTTTCCTCTGATTTTGTCTACATTTCCCAAGATGGTCGCAAGCTAAATAAAGAGGAATTTCAACTAGAGAGAGCCCAAACTTCTCCTATCAAAAATTTAGAAATTACATCTGTCAGCCAAAAGACCAAGCTGATTCGCTATCAAATCGGGGATGTCATCCATACCAGCCTCTGGCGCCGCCACGAAGTCTGGCAAAATATCTTTCACCAAGAAACACGAAAAAACAACTAGCTTTCTGCTAGTTGTTTTTATATGCTTTCACTTGGTCTGTCGCAATATCCTCTCCAAACCACTTCTCAGCGATTTTCTGGAATTTTCCCTCCTGGTATAATTTTCCAAAAGCAGTATTTACTTTTTCAACTAAAGTACGGTCCGCCTTTCTAGCCCCGACCGCAAAGTCCTCGCTCTCAAATCCAACGGAAAAGACTGAATACTGATCTAAAATTCCTTCTTCTGTCAGATAATAATTGGCATAAACACGGTCAATCAAGAGACCATCAATCCGGTCGTTTTGCAAGTCAATCAACGCCTCGTTAAAGCTCTGGTACTGAGTCGCTGTATGATTTTTGACAATGGTTTTCAAAATTTCAGGATTGCTTTCAAACGCTACGTAGCCAGAAGATCCTGCTTGTGCACCCAATACTTTTCCTGCCATATCACTGGCCTGTGAGATATGAGAGGACTTTTTGCTGACCAAAACCTGTTCATTTTTCATATAAGGATTGGTAAATTCTACCTTTTCCCTTCTCTCATCCGTCGCGGAATAGCCATTCCAGATGAGGTCAATCGTACCGTTGGTCAACTCTGTTTCCTTCATATCCCAATCAATCGGCTGCCATTTCACCTTAATTCCATATTCCTCAAAAACAGCGTTGGCCAAATCAATGTCAAATCCTGCATAAGTGCCATCTTTTTGCTCAAATCCCATGGGGACAAAGGTATTATCAAAGCCGATTGTAATCTGTTTTTTCTCCCCATACTTGCTCCAGTTGTCTAGGCTGGGGTCACTGACATTGGAACTACAACCACCGAGCAGAAAAGTTAGGAGCAAGGTCAAACAGGCCAAAAGAATATTCTTTAGTTTCATCTGGGCCTCCCTTATTTTGGTGTGACTTTGAGAATAGAATCCGCAATGTTTTCCGCAAACTGTAAATCATGTGTGACCACAATCTGTGTCATCCCCATTTCTCGATTTTGGAGGATGAGTTTTTCTACTTCCAAGCGTAAGGCAGGATCCAAAGCAGAAGTCGGCTCATCGTATCCGATAATCTCTGGGTTGATCATCATAGCACGAGCCAAAGCGACCCGCTGTTTTTGCCCGCCTGACAGCGAATAAGGATAGGCCTTGGCATGCTCGGACAAGCCTAAGCGGGCCAATAAGGCCTGCGCCTTCTCTTCAGCTTCTTCTTTGGAAATGTTTATTGTATATATTGGTGATAAAGTCAAATTTTCCAAGACAGATAAATGAGGAAAGAGCTGAAAATCTTGAAAAACAAAGCCTAGAAGATTGCGCTTTTCAAGCTCTGCGACATCCAAAATCTCTCCATTATAAATCACTTGTCCCGAATCAATTGTCTCCAAGCCTGCCAGCATACGTAGAAGAGTCGTCTTCCCTCCACCCGAAGGTCCAACAATGGCCAATACTTGCTTTTCAGACACAATCAAATTAAAATCCTTTAGAATCTGCTTATCACCAAATTTTTTACTAATATTTCGTAATTCTAACATAATAGCACCTACTTATAATAACTAAATTTCTTTTCGACCTGCTTGGCAATCAAGGTAGCCAGACCGATTAAGAGTAAATAAATCAAGCCTGCAACAAACATCGGTGCCAGACTTGCATCTCGATTGGCCGCCGTACGACTAGCCAAAATCAAATCTGAAATTCCTAAAGCATAAACCAAAGAGGTATCTTTCACCAAAGTCATAACTTCGTTAAAGACACTAGGTAGCACAATTTTTACGACCTGCGGCAAAATAATCAGGCGAATCGTCTGAACAGGAGTAAATTTCAAAACCTTCGCAGCCTCATACTGTCCAGTCGGAATGGAAGAAATACCTCCGCGGAAAATCTCCGCAAAATAAGCGGCGTAGTTTAGTGTAAAGGCAATAATCGCTGCAGGAATCCGATCCAGCCGAACCCCTATACTTGGCAACACATAGTAAATAAAGATTAACTGTAGCAAAAGCGGTGTCCCGCGCATAATCCAAATGTAAATATGAAGCAACCATTGCAGGGGCTTCAAGCGAATTTGCATCGAAAAAGCCAGCATAATTCCCAAAGGAATCGAAAAAACCAAGACCAAAGCAAACACCTGCAAGGTAGTTGCTGCTCCACTTAGAAGACTAGGTAAAATTTCCAAAATATAGCTCATTCTCTTCCTCCTAAATAAATATTTTACCATTATAGCAGAATCTCAGGAAAATACAAGCAGATATTGCAAAAAATTTATAGCACAAAAATCGAAATCAAACAAAACTAAAATCCGACTCTCCTTTCAAGAATCGGATTTATTTGACTATGGGGAGCTTCGTGTCGTTTTGGAACCATTCGAAACAACACAGCTCTAAAACAGATAATCTGGATATAGTTCGTGTTCATAAATTTTGGAACCATTCGAAACAGCACAGCTCTAAAACTGACAAATAACCTTCCAACCAAAAGTAGAAGTTAGATCTTTGTTAACTACAATGGCTTCATGAAAAAACACATTCTGGGAGGGAGCGACAGACAACAAGTCTGTCAGCCAATGCTTAATCCACGCCTCCGTGAAGAGAGCGACTTAAAAAATCAAATAAACTTTATCAGTTTATCCATTTCAATCCACGCTCCTGTGAAGAGAGCGATCTTCAGGGTCCAGAGACGTATCTGCATCCTAATTTTTATTTCAATCCACGCCCCCGTGAAGGGAGCGACCGGGTACATCGTATTTACTTTTCAATCACTCATTATTTCAATCCACGCCCCCGTGAAGGGAGCGACTCGCTGGCGGTGACACACACACAATTATTTATCTATTTCAATCCACGCCCCCGTGAAGGGAGCGACGATTTACCAGAATCTATTCAAAATGCGATTGATATTTCAATCCACGCCCCCGTGAAGGGAGCGACGACACCTCTATTTTAGAAGTTCCAAACGCTGTATATTTCAATCCACGCCCCCGTGAAGGGAGCGACGACAACACACGGTACAGTATCTGCTGGTGCTGGTATTTCAATCCACGCCCCCGTGAAGGGAGCGACGATAGCCAGCGAGCCCTAGGCTATGATGAACCTAAATTTCAATCCACGCCCCCGTGAAGGGAGCGACGAAAGGCGCAGACGGCGACACCGAGAGCAACTGAATTTCAATCCACGCCCCCGTGAAGGGAGCGACGTCTTATTCCCCCAAACATAGCGGACAGTATGCTTATTTCAATCCACGCCCCCGTGAAGGGAGCGACTTTGCTGCAGGCTATTTTTGGCTGGCAGCTTTTATTTCAATCCACGCCCCCGTGAAGGGAGCGACAAGATGAATGCTTTAGTTTTTCATAATGAAGATTGTATTTCAATCCACGCCCCCGTGAAGGGAGCGACTTGCTGCATCATTCAAGACAATCGCTGATAACGCATTTCAATCCACGCCCCCGTGAAGGGAGCGACCCATGCAAATCTACACCCATGTCACAAAAAGTATATTTCAATCCACGCCCCCGTGAAGGGAGCGACGACAGGGGTTTCTACTGTGGGGTGGAGCGATGGCATATTTCAATCCACGCCCCCGTGAAGGGAGCGACGAGCTAGCTTCTTCATGCCGTCCCACAGTTTACTATTTCAATCCACGCCCCCGTGAAGGGAGCGACAAAGCGCTCATTGTTGATACTTTGGGTGATATCGATTTCAATCCACGCCCCCGTGAAGGGAGCGACTGTTTTTGAGATTTCTGATATTGTTTCTCATTTTATTTCAATCCACGCCCCCGTGAAGGGAGCGACAGTAAAGGCTGATTTAATGCCGTCCCATAAATTAATTTCAATCCACGCCCCCGTGAAGGGAGCGACCGTCACGGTACTTCCGTTATTCGCAATGATGATTATTTCAATCCACGCCCCCGTGAAGGGAGCGACAGGAATGTCCAGAGACAAGGAAAAGCGCTTGGCAAAATTTCAATCCACGCCCCCGTGAAGGGAGCGACCTTCTGGATTTTCAATAAACCTAGTCTCTCCCATATTTCAATCCACGCCCCCGTGAAGGGAGCGACAGCGCGTAGTTGCACTGTTTTAGGCAAAAATTATCTTTCGAGGAAAGTAAACTCTTCTAGAATTTCGAATTTTTGCCTTATTTTTGTTTATTTTTTGCGCGAAAGTCCTGCTTTTTTCTGAGTAACATCCATTCGCACTAGACTATTTAAAGGAGTAATACCCCTATATCAGGATCATAACTTGTATCACGTCCAATCGTTTCTAGACGATTTTGCCAGTTTTTTCCTAGCAAATAAAAACGAATACTGTCGGACTCAGTGTCAATTATACTCAAAAGCTTAGCTTTTATTTCTACAAATTCTGCAGGAGTTACTGAGCATTCAAAAACTGAATTCTGAACGCGTTGCCCATAATCAACGCATAATTTTGCCACATGACGTAACCTTTTCCTGCCTTGCGCAGTTTCAGTATTCACATCATATGTTACTAATACCATCATAAACCGGCTCCTATATTAAAAACGGTGGATAGGATTCCAATTCTCCACGAATTGTCTTGGCCAATAACTGTGCTTGGATATAGGGCAGTAACATCAATTTCACTTTTTCTTTAGTGAAAGGATGTTCTACTTCCTGATGTTTCCGCTTTTGCCAGGCTTCAATAAAAATTGCACGCCCTTTTTCAGTTAATATGACACTTCCATTTTCCTTAAAGTCAAAATGTTTTTTGCTTAACTGAGCTTTATTTATCAAAGAAAACACAAATCTGTCAACTATATAAGCACGAAATTCTTCGACTAAATCCAATGCCAAGCTAGCACGACCTGGCCTATCCGTATGAAAGAAGCCAACATAACTATCCAGCCCTACTGCTTCCAAAGCAGATTGGCATTCATATGTTAATAAACTATAGCCAAATGATAACAAAGCATTGACACAATCTAATGGAGGGCGTCTAGTTCGCCCATTAAACTGAAAAGTCTCCTTATCAGTTAATACTAAGTCATTAAAAATACGAAAATATTGGTTTGCTGCCTGACCCTCTATTCCTAAAAGAGAATCCTTGTTTTCAGTTGCTTGAACCTGTTCCAAGGCCCAAGTCAATTCCGTATTCACTTCTTCAAATAGTTGGGGATCAATCCGATCGCGATGATCACGCTTAAAACGTAGTAAATATTTTCTAGAATTTGAAATTTTAGCAAGAATAAAATGTTTTGCATATTCTAGAGATTGTTCTTCATCAGCCAAACGATAATGCTGCCTTCTTAGCAAAACATTCCCATTTGTTTGCCCAACAAATCGACCACAAAAGCGTCCTTGCGGTGTATGGAAGGACAAATTTATCTGATTTTCAGCACATAGTTCAATCAGAGAAGGAGACGCTCCTAAATAAGAAAAACAAACAATGCCATCAATAATTCGATATGGGAAACGACTGATAACTTTACCTTCTTGCTTGATAACGATATTATCTCTTTCACGCGTTAAATAAAAATTATCTTGAGTCAAATATAGAGTATTAAGTAGCTTTTTCATAAGCTATCCTCACTTTTTAATGCTTGGAAAATGTAATTGTCAATATTGCGCGCCTTTTTACTCAAACGCGGCATGCAAATATCAACTAAGGAGCATAACTGACAGTTTTTAAAATATTCAGCTTTTGGAATAAGCTTTTTGTCATAATATTCATGCATTTGGCAAGCTAACTCGGCTACTTCTTTTCGTAAATCAGAGGTGATTTCTATTTGCCTCTTTTGATTCACACTATGGTAATAAAGATAACCATACTCGATTGCGCACCCAAGAGTTTCTTCAAGACAAATCGTTTGAGCAACCAGCTGAACAATATCCCGAGTATCTCTTTTTGGTTTTCCACGCTTATATTCAATAATGACAGGAAGCCATTTGCCACGTTTTCCTTTTAGCGGAACTCCTTTTTCATCCTTATGGAATTCAACCACATCCAATATCCCATAGAGACCAAGCTCTTTTGATGAGACATGCATAGCTCGTGAGGTTATGACATCCTTTCGCTTTTCTTTAATATAAGGATTATCCGCCTTTTGATGCAAAATCTGCCCATGAGCTGTCGCTTCGTTTTCAGCCCACTGCTGCTCAATATGAATCAAACTCCATTGGCGCTTGCAGAATTGGAAATGCTGAATACCAGATAACATCAAATAGTCACTTTCAGCATAAACCATTTTACAGTCCTTCTAAGATATCAACTTTCAATCCTTTAGCTTCATATTCTGCTAATTTTTCTTGATTCAGATGAATGCGGTAGTCATCGTAACTATCTTTATCCTGTTTTTCTTTGTCAAATTCAATCAAATCAAAAACACGCGCACTGGAAACATTTCCTAACTTATTAGAATGAGTAAACCAGAAGACTTCCCTCACGCGCATAGAACCTTCTGGACGAGCAGAAGAAGCATCGTTTTCAAAAAGACTAACGAGCACTTCCTTAATAACTTCAGCATCTTCGTTAGAGAATCCTGTTTTTTCAGCAAAATTTGGATTAATCGAACCATTGATGACATAGACACCATAGTCCACAAAATGCTTAGTCCCCATCGTATCAGATGAACGTCCACCTGCTTTTTTAGGTTCGACACCGTTTGTGCTTCGAGTAATCTGTAAACTAGAGATGATGATTGGATCCAAAGATTTAGCCATGCTGACAGAAACCGGTCCACGAATAGCAAAAGAACGATCTTTTAGATAAGTGAACACTTGACCAAACGAACGGACATCCATCCATAATTGATTGGCTTTTTCATTAATTTCTTCATCTGATTCTTTTCCTGTAAATTGAGTCTTAAACCGTTTCTCAAGTGAATTAAGCCCATCCTCAATGCGATCATTTGCTTGTACAAAGATGGTGTGGCCAAAATCCTGCATCCGATTGCGGATTTTGCGCTTGATGGCTACATCGCTGATTAAGCCTTGATTGGCTGCATTTGTTCTTGGCATATTTCCTGACAAGGGATCTCCATTTGCATTAGCTTCCCTCACTTCAACCGTTACCATAAAATCAATCTTGTGTTCCAACATCTACTATTCCTCACTTTCATTTTTTTCTTGTTTTGTATAAAAGAACTGCTTTTCAGCATAGTAACCAAAAATAAATTGATAATCCAAGGGATCATTGATATCCTTCTTTGCCATTAGGGGGCTGAGTAATTGGACAATTTCTGCTCGCTCTTTGTCTAATTTATGAAAGATTCCATGAGCGTTTAATTTCACAGCCTCTTCATAAGGCTTGATTTTATTTACTAAATTCATCATTAATTTAGCTGGCTGGCTGGTATAGGCATTCCAGTACCTCTCGGCATTTGTTATCCTATTAGATTCTTTCTTGTCCTTATTTGGATTCTCAATTTCATATTTTTTCAATTCCATCAATTCAAAAATAGCTAATAATCTTCCGAAGAGATAGGAACGATTAGTATTTTCGTGATCTAACATTGGTTTAAACTCCCTTCCATATTGTTTGTGTAAAATCGCTAAACTTATTTGCTGCACCTGAGACCAGTGATTAGGGTACTTTTGTCGCTGTTTAATATTCGTTTCTAACTTCTTAACGATAGTACTAGGCACTGGATTCCCATCAATCAAAGCTGTTACTAATTGCTGATATTGATCGCTCTTAAAACTGTCATTGTCCAATTCTAAATATTGTTCTCTATCAACACCGTAAGCAGCATTAATAATCTCACTAAAAGTAGGCGTTCTAAATTTATAATTTTCTACTTTAGTTTTTGGTTCCCAAGAGTAATTTTCCTGCCATGATTCCAGATTTTTCAATAATTGTGAGACCTGGAGCTGACGGAAATATTTTAAAGCAATACGACCATTGCTTGTTTTATTTAGTATTGCAACGTAGTAGGTTGCATCATTGCCAAATAATTTTCTTCCTTTGATAAACGAAGACCCTATTTTTTTATTTACTTGGTTCGGTTTGAGGAAAACCGAACTGTCTTTTTGGTCTTTATCATCTTCAAATAATTCATTAAAAACCGGCTTAACAATATCCAATTGACTCTCATTCGCTAAATCATCACTAAACCAATTGATGAGATATTGTGACGATCCTAGCCAAGTACTACTGTTTTTATTTTCTAGCAGATACTTAATCATTAAATGAATTTTTTCTGAAGTTTCATAGCCAACACTAAAAACATCTTCTCGCTCCTTAAAGCGCCCTTTATAGGCCTCTCCTTTATTACTAACCGAAATAATTTTAGCATTCCCCATCAGTCCTCGATGCTTATTGGTAATTTGCTCCGTTCGTCCGCTAATATTACATATTCCCAAATTATCCTGATTAGCTCTTACAAATGAAATATAAGATTGATGTAATTCCTTGTAGCTGGTCACTGATTCATCTTTAAAGCCATGAAATTGTACAATTGAAAATTCTAAGAAATAAGCGGATAAATCAACAGTCTTGTTTTTTCCATCAGAGTCAGAATAGGTGATTTTCAATCCCTCTCTTTGGTAATGCTCACCATATAAAGACTGAAGAATGCTACTTAGAAAATCTGTTTGGAGAATAAAATGCTGAATTTTTATCAAAAATTCCTTGACTCTACCTTCCTCACAGTAAGCAATCCAACTAGCTAATTGTTTATGAAAATCATCATATTGCGATTGACTCACTTCTGGTATATAATAAGAAAACTTGTCTACAAGAGGATGTGGAGCAGGATTGCTACCAGATCTTGCTACAGAATTTGCAGTCACAGGAAATATAATCGTTTGATTATCATACATGAATTCTGCCTTATAGAAACTGCCATCCTGATCCAACTTAACTGCAATAATATTTTTACCATTTGACTTCAAACTAGTATGATAAATCGGAAGCAAAACAGGATTGTCCCCACTTTGTTGGTCAACTAAGCCAATTTCTTCTGCTTTTTCATAAGCTTTTAAGAGAGAAGTAAAAAAATCCATTATTCTTCTCCTTTCTCCATAGCATCGTATTCCTTAAGTTCATCATCAACGGACTTAATCTGGCCAGGTGTCTTAAAGGTATAACTAGATAAAGTATTTACAATTTCACACTCAGACTGAGGCTTAAACTTAATCAACCCATTCTCCATCACTGTTTTTGTAAAATAAGATTTTAATGGTGTCGTTTCGTCTTTTGGATAAGCAAAAGAATGGAACATAATACCCAAATCAATAGTAACGCCATCATAATAAGAAGGGGTGTTCTCATACTCTTCCTGACTAATTTCATCGACTAAGCCAAAGCACTCACTGGTTCCCAAAAAGATATTGCGTCGCCCACCTTTTCGAATAGAACGTTCCATAATGGCTTCATGCTTTTTAGGTAGCCGATCTTGCATCAAATCTTCACGATTCTCATTCCAAATGAAATGGAATTTCACTAGATATTCCACATCACTCAAGTATGAAACATAACTCAAATCCGCACTGTAATCATGTAACAAAGCACGAACACCATGTAGCTCTGTCTGAATTTGATTCATGACCTTAACTTCAGTCACAACATTTGTGAAAGTCGGCTTGTAGTACACAGCATCAATTATGCCTTGGAGAGCTTGCCGAGTAGGGGTACTGTATGAGCTCCTTTCGCCTCCGCCTTTAGTTGCAGGGTTTGTAAAGAGAGCCATCTGTCCACGCACCCTTGCATAAAAATTTCTTGATCTGTACAAGGTTAAAACCTCCTTCTGTGATTCTATAAACCTATCTTAGCACTTGAAACTTCAAAAGTCAATTATTTTCTTTCTATATTTAGTGATTATAAGATAGCTGTTGATTATATGAATCAATTTTGATATAATCTATCCATCATAGTGCTATCTATGTGGATTGAAATTATATTTAGTGCTTATTTATACTGAATTACAGGTCAACGAAGTCCTCTACTGACTCTCGTCGACCTGTTTTCTTTTAATTTTTACATCAGGAAACTTCCTGACTCTAGGGTGATCCCCTTTTTCTCATCATAATAACCATCTGACAATATCTGAATTTGCCCATTCAAATATGATTTTGTCGCTTCAAGTAACAAATCGCGTTCACGAACATTTACAGTATAGGGCTGCAATTCCTTTAAAAGTGCTTTTATTGTTTGATAGTCTTCAACAGATGGGTAATCATATTCACACAATTCTTCTAAAACCAACAACTTTTCAATAGCTTCTCCATACGGAACCAACACCCCTATTGTGTCATTGTTTATTAAATTCATTTTCAATCCAGCAGTTTTAAAGGCTTGTTTTAACTTTCCTTTAAAATCATTACTGTCTTGATATGAATTTATGCTTAAATAATCATAAACTGATTCACCATGCGATAAAGGATAATCCATTGAACCTTGATTATTAGCATAATAATATTCAAAAAAATCCCGATTTAAAAGTGACATTTCAATAGGCGATGAGATTTTATGGATAATATGCTCTGTGGCGTCTTTCTTAGATTTTATTTCTTTCAAGCGTGATAGATTTTCCTCTTCAGCGGTAAGATTGACTAAGATAACTTGACCTTTATCACGTTTACCTTCACGATTGCATCGTCCACTAGCTTGCACAATTGAATCAACTCCCGCATAAGATCGGATGACGCGATTAAAATCAATATCAACTCCAGCTTCAATTAGTTGCGTACTAATACAGATAATAGGTATTCCTTTTTTTATATGCTGTTTTATTTCCGATATAATGTCTAATCTGTGCTGAGCACACATATTAGTCGAAAGTTGATAAATAGGTCTATCAGTCAATCCTTCAAGCATCATATAAAATTTATCAACTGTCTTCTTGGTGTTAAAAATCGCAAGAATAGACTCGTCATTTTCCAGTACAAAATCTACTAAATCTGACAGGTTCGAATGTTGATTATTTTCATCAAATTTTCTAAGTTCTGTTCTTGAAAAGACTGCTTTTTCTTCATGAGTTAACTCAACAATATCAGCAGCTTCACTATATTTCCCACCATAAGAAAGTTTATGTTTGATAGCAGCAGAATCATAAGTAGGCTGTGTAGCCGTACATAAGATAATAGTCGTGTTCATAACTTTATTTAAGAAATTCATGGTTAAATTAAATAAAGTTGTCACCTCAATAGGCAATGATTGCACTTCATCTAAAATCAAAACACTATTCGCTAAACTAGAAAAACGGCGAATACTTGCTGATTTAGTTTTAAATAAAGTTTGAAAAAATTGAACCATTGATGTCAAAACGACTGGACTATCCCAACTTTCTATCAGGTACTCTGGTAATAAGCTCTCTTTTTCGTCTCCCTTATCCTCGTTCTCTTGTTTGTTCTGTACAACATTTGAATGATGCTCTAGTACCCCATCTTCTCCAATAACTTTTTTAATAGCTGCTGCATTTTGTTCTAAAACAGATAAAAAAGGCGTAATATAGAAAAATCTTGATTTATTTTGGTCAGCTAATTGATGAAAGGCGTATCTCATACTAAGATTCGTTTTCCCAGCGCCAGTAGGAAGATCTAAGCGATAGATTCCCGTTGAATCTTTTTCTCCTCTACTCTTAACTCGTTCACCAATTTGTGAACGAATCTCATTAAGTCTTGTAGTTGGATGACCAAAGCTACGATATTTTCGCTCAATAGCTTCAAGATAAGAAGCATTTAGCTTTTGTTTTTCTTCATCTTTTAAAGGTTCAATGAGCAGACCATAAGCATTGACAGTATCTAGTATATCTGCATTCTTCAAAAAAGATAAGTACATGCGAATAAAACAACCACTATAATATTCTTTCTCACTTTCATCAGACCAACTAAGTTTAGACCAGGCTTGCTGGTAATTTGTAAATGCTTTTTCGATTAAATCGTTTAAATCACTGTAACCATGAGGATTTAATTCAGCTTCTAATTCTTGAGCAAAAGGTAGAATATCTTCTTGGTAAGCAAGATTATTCATACATTTTGTCATTCTATGCCTTAATTTATTGAATGCAAATTGTTCTGCTTGAACACCTTCATCTTCCAGAAAAATATTATACATACCGTGGTGAGCTGAAATAACATAAGCACTGATCTCCTGAAAAAGTATCCTATCTTCCATTGGAATACTTGATTTTTTTAAACATGCTTGTATACTTTGAAAGAGATAGATAGCTCCAGCAGATGAATGATCAACATGCTTGTTAGGTTGCATTTCCAATTTATCTTGAAAAGCTTTATTTGCCTTACCTAAATCATGATACAAGCCTAGCAAAAAAAGCATATCCCCTTGTCCTAAAGACTCTGCTTGTTTTCTTCCACTTTCAGCAACATTTGTTAAATGTATTTTTAACGATTGCATTTCGTTCGTATCACGATTATAATGAGCTTTTATCATTTTTACCCTCATTTCATTTAGTGTTAATGTTGGAAAAATATTCCAATCTTAAATCTCTAATTTAATAAAACTTCCAAATTTTAAAGCGCTTTCATTTTTGGAGAAAATAGTTTCTGAAGTATTATAGACAGATTACAGAATACTTAAAAGAATAATGTCTTAGTCCTAGAAAATGAATCCTTTATCAATGCGACCATATAGATTAAAACATTACTAATGACCTATACTATAATTATTTAACTTTAATAAAAATCACTGATAATCTTCATAGGAATATATTCAAAACACTATATTAATATCATTGTAAACTTAAAAACTAAAAATTTCAATAGATTATGAGTATTTTTGTTACTTTCTATTAAAAAACGCTACAACATTTGCTGTAGCACTCATTTTTCATTCTTCTATATCTCCATATCTACAGTTATAAAGACTGATATTACTCTCGTTACTCGGTAATGACAGCAAGCCATCTGACTCCTTTAGGCTGAGGATTTCAACTAATCTTAGAAGAGAATAGTTTTGTTGTAATTATTTTAGAACGATTTTATGAACAATCTTTTGTCCACACTCCTCTTTAATTTTTGTAAAAAGTGACCGCTAATGCTTGTGTGCTCCACTGCAAAAAACTTACTTTCATCATCTAGCTTCCGATAGACCAATCTCTTTTGAGCATGTATAAGTCTATACCCATCGTTTAGAGCAATAAGAAGAAAAAAATCATAATCGAATAAGAAATATTTTCGAAACTTTTGGGGCAGATTTGGGTCAAATATAACAAAAACCCTTGTTAATCAAGGGTTTTAAGTGTTGTTTAATGTCCCCTGCCGGAATCGAACCAGCAACTACTCCTTAGGAGGGAGTTGTTATATCCATTGAACTAAGGGGACTAGAGAAAAACTCTGCCAAGTGACAGAGTCATTTCTGATATTAACGACGGATTTCTTTGATACGCGCTGCCTTACCTTGCAATGCACGAAGGTAGTACAATTTAGCACGACGAACTTTACCGTAACGAACGACTTCAATCTTGTCAACACGTGGAGTGTGGATTGGGAAAGTACGTTCAACACCTACACCGTTAGAGATCTTACGAACTGTGTAGTTTTCTGAGATACCAGCACCTTTACGAGCGATAACGACACCTTCAAAGATCTGGATACGTTCGCGAGTTCCTTCGACAACTTTCGCGTGAACGCGGACAGTGTCACCAGGACGGAATGCAGGGATATCTGAGCGAAGTTGACCTTCAGTCAAGCTTTGAATTAATGGATTCATTTTTTCTCCTATCTTACTAATCTTGTAGTTCTAGACAACAGCGGATTAGCCGTTTTTTTAGTGCATCCATTTATGCACAAAGTATATTATATCAAAATTCTAGTAAAAGTAAAGATTTTTAGATAAAAATTCCTAAAAGAATCGCTAAAAAACCTAAAAAATAGGTCAGCATCAAATAGAGGCTAAACTTCTTCTTATCTGAGAACAGCTCTGCTAATTCCGCATTAAACGTGGAAAGAGTTGTTAAACCGCCACAGAAGCCTGTTGCCAGAATGCTATACAGCTGTTTATCTTGGATATGATTATAAAAATATCCAATCAAAAAGGCTCCCAGTACATTAGCCATCAAGGTGCCTATTGGCAAAGCAGCTCTGCTATTAACCTTAGAAAAAAAGTAACGGACAAGAGCTCCTAGACCGCAAGCAATGAGCAAAAACCAAATCATGCGGTCACCTTCCTTCCAGCCCATAAAGCAATGCAAAGGCTGCCGCCGATACTCAAAGCAAGATATAGGAGCAATTCTGGATAACGGCCTAAATCCAACAATTTGAGCGAATCTAACAGAAGACCTGAAAAAGTTGTCAAGCCGCCACAAAAACCTGTAGATAAAGCCAGTAGAAAACGCTTGGAAACTTGCTTACGACTGAGATAGCCTCTAACCAAATAGACTAAGAAGAAAGTTCCCAAATAGTTGACCAAAAGTGTCGCTAGAGGAAAATGTCCCGTGAATGTGAAAAAGGAAGAGCATTGATAACGGAGTAAACCGCCTAGCATCGCTGCTAGGAAGATTGCTAAAGAATTTTTTACTTCACTCATCTTATTTGCTTCTTCTGAAAAGCACGTGAATGCTTTAAGATATCCGCAAAGGTCGCAAGAATTGGCTCTTGATAATCCTTATTTTCAATCTTGCTCGCAACTCTAGCAAAGATCCTTTCTTCTCGCTTAGGATCTGCGACAGCCTTCCCAGTCGATTTTTTAAAAGCCACAACTTGGCCGACCAAATTCATACGCTGCTCTAGTAAGGCAACGAGTGCGTCATCTACTTGGTCAATTTCCCGTCTGATTTCTTCTAACATCATCTCATTCCTCCTCGTATTCTATCTATCATATCAAAAAATAGTAAAATCTTCTAGTTTTATCCTAAATAGAAAAGGGCCACTGGACCTTAAATTAAAAGAAAACTCGCAAAAGCGAGTTTTTATCCGCAACCTAAAACAGTCCTCAGGACCTTTGGATTAAGGAGAACTCGCAAAAGCGAGTTTTTTATCCGCAGATTAAAAAGGTCCGCTGGACCTTTTTAACCAACTGAGCCTTCCATGCTCATGTTGATGAGTTGGTTGAGTTCGACGGCGTATTCCATTGGTAGTTCTTTGGTAATAGGTTCCATAAATCCGTTGATAATCATTGCTGTTGCTTCTTCTTCGCTAATGCCACGGCTCATCAGGTAGTAGAGCTGATCCTCAGACACTTTGGAAACCTTGGCTTCATGCTCTAGCGCGACATTGGAATTATGGATTTCATTAAAAGGAATGGTGTCAGAACTGGACTCGCCATCCATCAGAATGGTATCGCACTCGATATGAGATTTGGATCCTGCACTATTCTTGCCAAAGCGAACCTGACCACGATAGTCTGTCTTGCCGCCATCCTTAGCCACTGATTTAGAAATTAAGGTACTGGAAGTCTTGGGCGCATTATGAAAAACCTTGCAGCCAGCATCCAAGTGCTGGCCATAGTTGGCAAAGGACATGGATAGGACAGAAGTTCTTGCGTTGCGGCCATTAAGAATGCTACAAGGATATTTCATATTGACCTTACTGCCTAAGTTCCCATCAATCCACTCTAAAGTGCCACCCTCCTCAACAATCCCCCGCTCCGTTACAAGGTTATAGACATTGTCCGACCAATTTTGAATGGTTGTGTAACGGAAAAAGGCATCCTTTTTGACAATGATTTCGACATTTGCCGCATGAAGACTATTGCTTGTGTAAGTCGGTGCTGTACAGCCCTCGATATACTGGATAGAAGCGCCCTCCTCGATAATCATCAAGGAGCGCTCAAACTGGCCGGCATTTTCTCCGTTGATACGGAAATAGGTCTGAACAGGAACTTGGCACTGGACGTTCTTGGGCACATAGATAAAGGTGCCGCCGGACCAAACTGCACTATTAAGCGCAGAAAATTTATGCTCAGCATTTGAAATCACCGTACCAAAATACTGCTTAACCAAGTCTGGATATTCCTGAACAGCCGTATCCGTATCAGTAAAGATAATCCCCAGCTTGGCAAACTCTTCCTTCATATTATGATAAACCACTTCAGATTCGTACTGTGCCACAGCTCCAGACAGAAACTGCTTCTCCGCTTCTGGAATTCCCAAGCGATCAAAGGTTTTCTTAATCTCCTCTGGGACTTCATCCCAACTGCGAGCCCGATCTCCGCTTAGTTTCTGGTAGTAGATAATATCATCAAAGCGAATACCTGATAAATCTGGTCCAAAGTCAGGCATGGGCAGCTTATGAAAAAGTTCCAGAGAGCGGAGGCGATAATCCAACATCCACTGGGGCTCATTCTTGATTTCTGAGATTTCTCGAACAACTTCTTCTGTCAGGCCCTTACCAGTTGAAAAGAGCGGCTTGACATCATCATGAAAGCCAAAAGCATAGTCGCGTTCTTTCATAGAAATTCCTCCTTTATCTAAGGGATAACGCTTACCTATATTATACTCCTAATCATGAGAATTGTCAGAAAATAATACTTTAACAAAAGAAAAACGGCCACAGCCGCTTCCTATATTGTCATTTTAAACTTTACTTACTAACTCTTCCGCAAATGCTTCCAAGCGCTCAATATCATCTTCTTCTGCAGAAAGATCTACTTTGACACATTCTGAACCTTTCACTGCTCCTGTAGCCGCAAAAACAGCATCAAAGTCATCAACAGCCTTGCAGAATTCATCATAAAAAGTATCGCCTGAACCGACCACTCCGTAGACCTTGCCAGACAAATCCAAACCAGATAAGTCTTCGTAAAAGTCCATCATTTCATCCGGCAGCTCACCGTCACCGTAGGTATAGGTCGCTACAATCGTAATATCCGCTTCCAAGAAATCTTCTGCATCGACAGTGGTACACTCGTCAACTTCAACTTCTACATCTAGTTCTCTTAGCTTATCCGCCACAATATCGGCAATTTCCTCGGTGTTTCCAGTCATGCTGGCAAATACAATTTTCGCTAAGGTCATAGTTCCCTCCAAATTATAATCTTCATTCATTATAACACATCTTTTTTATTTTAAAAATAAAAATTCTTATGCTACAATAACTAGAGAAAGTTTAAGAGGTTTACAATGAGTATCTATAGTAAAATTCTGAAAAAAATTAAGGAATACGATAAAATTATCATCCACCGCCACATGCGCCCCGACCCAGATGCAATTGGCAGTCAAGTCGGCTTACAAAAACTTCTCCAGCTCAACTTTCCTGAAAAATCTATCAAAGTAACAGGTTACGACGAGCCTAGTCTTACTTGGCTAGCAAAGATGGATGAGGTCACAGATGCGGACTATGAGCAGGCCTTAGTAATCGTATGCGATACAGCCAACACTCCCCGCATTGATGATCAGCGCTACAGCATGGGCGACTTTTTGATTAAAATCGACCATCATCCCAACGATGATGCCTACGGAGATTTGCTGCTGGTTGATACTGATGCTAGTAGCACAAGCGAAATTATCGCTCTTTTTGCTTTCGAGAATCACTTAGAAGTAAATGACTATATCGCTAAACTTCTCTATGCTGGCATTGTTGGGGATACAGGGCGCTTCCTCTATCCAGCGACTACTGCACGCACATTTGAGGTAGCTGGAAAACTCCGCCAATACGCTTTTAATTTTTCAGAGCTTTCTCGAAAAATGGACTCCATCACGCATCAAGTTGCCAAACTCCAGGGCTATGTCTACGATAATCTAGAAATTGATGAGAATGGTGCTGCACGCGTTATCCTATCTCAGCAATTATTGAAAGAAAATCAGCTGACAGATGCTGATACTTCAGCCATTGTAGCTGCACCCGGACGAATCGAAGATGTCCAAATGTGGGCCATCTTTGTCGAACAGCCTGACGGCCATTATCGTGTGCGGATGCGCAGTAAATTTACTCCAATCAATGAAATTGCCAAGCAACATGATGGAGGTGGCCACCCACTTGCCAGCGGTGCCAATGCTTATTCCAAAGATGAAGTGGACTTAATTTATCAAAAATTAAAAGAAAGAGCAAAAAAGTAAGAAAATCATCCAAAAGACTTGTCAAATCATTTATAATTTGATAAACTATCAAAGTAACTAATCTATGGCTCGCAAAGAGTCCATGGCAGAAAGGATTTTTTTAAAATGAGAAAAGACATTCACCCAGAATACCGTCAAGTTGTATTTATGGACACTACTACTGGCTACAAGTTCCTTAGCGGTTCAACTAAACGTTCAAACGAAACTGTTGAATTCGAAGGTGAAACTTACCCATTGATCCGTGTCGAAATTTCATCAGACTCACATCCATTCTACACTGGACGTCAAAAGTTCACTCAAGCAGATGGACGTGTGGATCGTTTCAACAAAAAATACGGTCTCAAATAAGAACTGTATTGACATTAAAAAGAATGTTGATACAAAGCCAAATCCGAGAAATCGGATTTGGCTTTTTTTATTTTTCAAATAGAAAATCCTTTGAAATCTGGAATGAGGCAGCATGACTACTGTCACTCATTCCTTCATCTCAAAGGATTGGTTTCAATTATTGATTTTCTTTCAATTTTTCTCGCTCAAGACGAAGTTTGCGATTTGGATTCAGCCGATTAAAGAGTTCTTCCAGCTTTTTTGCATTCCAAACATCTGCTGCTGAGACAAAGTTGCCATTTTCGTCTCGAAAAGATATTGGTTTATCACCCATTACATATCTCCTTAGTCAACAAATTCAAACTCAAACTTACCGATGCGCACCAAATCTCCGTCCTTGGCACCACGCGCACGAAGCGCCTCGTCAACGCCCATACCACGCAACTGACGGGAGAATTTCATGATGGACTCATCACGGTCAAAGTTAGTCATTGTAAAGAGTTTTTCTAGTTTATCACCTGAAAGTACCCATGTAGCATCATCATCACGGGAGATTTCGAAGGCTGGTGCTTCTTCATCAAAGCCATAATAAGCCTCGTCTTCCATATCGGATTCTTCATAAAGTAGAAACTCAGGTGTCTTATCCAGCAACTCAGCCGTCGCATCCAAGAGCGTGGCAAGCCCCTGCTTGGTCAGACTAGAAATAGGGAAAATCTGCGGCAACTCTTCAAATTCGTCATAATTGGCAGCCAGTTTTTTCTTGAATTCTTCCAAGTTTTCTGCGCTATCAGGCATATCCATCTTGTTGGCTACAATGACCTGCGGCCGTTCCATCAAGCGCAAATTATAGGATTCTAGCTCTTTATTGATCGCAAGGTAATCTTCATAAGGATCGCGACCCTCACTGGCAGACATATCAATAACGTGCAAAATGACCCGTGTCCGCTCAATATGTCGAAGAAACTGGGTACCTAGACCTACTCCCTGACTGGCTCCTTCGATCAACCCTGGCAGATCGGCTACGGCAAAAGATTCCCCAGACTGAGTCCGAACCATGCCCAGATTAGGAACAATCGTGGTAAAGTGATAGGCTCCGATTTTCGGCTTAGCTGATGTAATCACACTCAGAAGTGTTGACTTACCAACCGAAGGAAAACCAACCAAACCAACATCGGCCAGCACTTTTAGCTCCAGCAGTAATTCTCTTTCCTGACCGGGTTCCCCATTTTCAGAAATTTCCGGAGCAGGATTTTTAGGTGTGGCAAAGCGAATATTGCCACGACCACCACGACCGCCATGCGCTACGACGAAACGTTGACCGTGCTCAATCAAATCCGTCATGACCTTGCCAGTTTCAGCATCACGAACGGTCGTCCCCTGCGGTACACGGACAATCAAATCCTCCGCTCCTCGACCATGCATTCCCTTAGTCATTCCTTTTTCGCCTGATTGAGCCTTGAAATGACGGTTGTAACGGAAGTCCATCAAGGTACGCAGTCCTTCATCCACGACAAAAATCACATCGCCGCCACGACCGCCATCGCCGCCCCAAGGTCCACCATTGGGTACATATTTTTCTCGGCGAAAGGCTACCATGCCATCGCCGCCCTTGCCAGCCTTGACCTGAATCTTGGCTGTATCTAAAAACATACTCATATAAATTCTCGCTTCTTTTTTACTCTAAAAAAACGCCTTGCAGCGTTTAGGATTAGAAGATTACGCCGATAGCTTGTGCAAAAATTGCACCAATCGTTACAAGTAACATGATTACCACGACCAGCATTGTCAATTTTTCAAATCCAGTTTTTTTACGTTGTCCGTTATCTCCAAAAGCCACTTTATTACCTCAATTCCTAGATTACTCCCTATATTTTAACACGATTAGCATACTTTTTCAAATATTTACGAGATGAAAAAGAAAAAGAGAGGTTTTACTCCATTATCCAAAAAATCCTAAAAGATATTTATGAGAATAATTTAAAAAGATTGAAGAACTCACTCCAAATAGGAGGCTTCTCCAATCTTTTGACTTTTATTCGATACCAATTTCAGCACGGACAACATCCGCAATCGTGTCCACATAATAGTCCACTTCTTCGTGAGTTGGCGCTTCAGCCATGACACGCAGAAGCGGTTCTGTCCCACTTGGGCGGACAAGGATACGGCCGTTTCCTGCCATTTCAGTTTCCATTTTTTCAATAATGGCTCTGATGGCCGGAACTTCCATTGACTTATCCTTCATAGCATTTTCGACACGGATATTGACCAATTTTTGTGGGTAAATGGTCACTTCTGCCGCAAGTTCAGACAAGCTCTTGCCAGTTTCTTTCATCACTTTGGTTAATTGCACTGCTGACAATTGACCATCACCAGTAGTATTATAATCCATGATAATGACATGTCCAGATTGCTCACCACCTAGATTATAACCTTTCTTGCGCATTTCTTCTACCACATAGCGGTCACCAACGGCAGTCACTATTTTATTGATGCCTTCGCGCTCCAAGGCTTTGTGGAAACCAAGGTTGGACATAACGGTAGTCACAATTGTATTTTGGGCCAATTGGCCTTTTTCAGACAGATACTTGCCGATGATGTACATAATCTTATCACCATCTACAATATCGCCATTTTCATCAACAGCAATCAAACGGTCGCTATCGCCATCAAAAGCGAGACCAATTGCCGCACCTGACTCACGGACTGTTTCTTGTAAGCCTTCTGGATGAGTAGAGCCTACATTTAAGTTAATGTTGAGACCATCTGGATTTTCTCCGATAACAGTCAGCTGGGCACCCAAATCAGCAAAAATTTGACGGGCGCTAGTTGAAGCAGCGCCATTTGCCGTATCGAGGGCAACGTGCATTCCTTCAAGATCTAAACCTGTTGAAACAAGATATTGTTGGTACTTACGCAGGCCTTCAGGATAGTCCACGACTTTCCCTAAGCCCTCAGCACTTGGACGTGGAAGGGTATCTTCTGCTGCGTCCAGCAAAGCTTCGATTTCAAGTTCGCGTTCATCATCCAGTTTATAACCATCGCCACCAAAGAATTTGATGCCGTTATCAAGAGCAGGATTGTGGCTAGCCGAAATCATGACACCCGCGCTAGCTTTTTCGGATTTAACCAAGTAAGCAACACCTGGAGTAGCAATCACACCAAGTTTGTAGACGTGAATCCCCACAGAAAGCAGACCTGCAATCAAGGCACTCTCCAGCATTTCTCCCGAAATACGTGTATCACGGCCAACAAATACCCGAGGAACTTCACTTTCGTGTTGGCTCAGAACATATCCACCAAAACGGCCCAGTTTAAAGGCCAATTCCGGCGTTAATTCCACATTAGCTTCTCCACGAACACCATCGGTTCCAAAATATTTACCCATTTTTAAAATTTTCCTTTCAAATCTTGCATTTATTTACTAGATGAATTCGAACTTGAGCTCGATTTTGAGCTTGACGAATTCGAATGTGTGGTTTTGGTCGTAACTTTCATCGTTGTTTCAAACGGTGTCACAACACTTGGCAAAACATTCCCATTGGCATCCATAGCCTGCAAGGAAGCTGCCCCACTATAATTTCCTGAAATAGTGACATTGCTTGGTAAAACTGCTGCGACATGATTAACTTTTTCCAAAGTTTCTTCATCGCTTGTCACTGTCACTTCTTCNTGCTCCAAGCTCACATTTGTGATAAAGATATCTTCTGCAACCTGACTGCCTGTGATGAGATACTTCACTGGCACTTTCTTGCTTGCTTTCTTACCTATCTTGACTGAAATTTTTTGCGGATTGACCGTAGCAGACAGGCCGCTAGGTAGATTTTCGACTTTCAGCTGCACTTCGACTGTTCCTTCTGATGCATTGGATAAATCCGCTACCACATGGAACTTCCGTGTACTTTCCTGCATTTCGCTACTTAAAGCCACTCTATTAGAACCCGTCAAAACAACGCTAGCTTCGGAAGTGAAGCCGCTAATGAAGTACCGTTCACTATCATACTTGATATCAATCGGGACATTAGAAATCGTATTGCTGTAAGTTTCCGAGGTCACTTGGCGAATGCTGATACTATTTTGAAAACTACTAGACGTCGCATAAATAAACAAAACCAAAGCAAAAAATAAGGAGGAGATAATATAGAGAATTTTTTTACTTTGTTTCATTCTTCCATCCTCCTAGGATACGATTCTTTAGGCTCATTTTCTCATGCTTGTCTGATAAGAGAACTTCCCGCAGCTGTGATTCGAACTCGCTCAAACTCAAGTCATGCTTGAAGACTCCATTATGTGTCGTAGAAATACCGCCTGTCTCCTCAGACACGACAAAAGTAAAGGCATCTGAAACTTCTGAAAGGCCAATCGCAGCCCGGTGCCGAGTCCCAAATTCCTTGGAAATACCTGTGCTTTCTGTAAGCGGCAAATAGGCACAAGAGGCAGCGATCTTATTATCTTTGATAATAACTGCCCCATCATGCAGAGGCGTATTAGGAATGAAAATATTGATCAACAGTTCCCCAGATATATCCGCATCCAGAGGGATTCCCGTTGCAATGTATTCCTGCAACGTTCGAGCGCCCTGAATAGCCACCAAGGCACCGATCTTACGCGGACTCATGTAAGCCACTGCCTTAACAAAGGCTTGAATCAATTTCTCCTCGCTGCTGACTGGCGTGGCTGAAAAAATCTCGGTCGCTCTACCTAGCTTTTCAAGACCAGTCCGAATCTCAGGCGAGAAAATCACCACCGCCGCAATGACCCCGTAAGTAATAACCTGATTGATCAACCATGAAATAGTCGTCAAACCAATGATATTCGCTAAAAACTGTGCCAAGATAAAGAAGAGCACTCCCCGAACCAGAATCATAATTTTGGTTCCGGCAATTGCTTTGGTAAAATGATATAAAATCCATGTAACTAAAGCAATATCAATAATGTTGATTAAAATATTCCAAGGATTACTGAATACATTAGCCCAGTATTGGAGATTGGTTAATTGTTGAAAGTTCATTGCATAGTGGCCCTCCCAGTCAAAAACAAACAGTTCTCAACCATTATATCACTTTTAAGAATATTTTTCTGTAACCTTCTTTACTTTTTTATGATAAAATATTTCTTATGAAGATAAATACAGCATTGGGCCTCCTAGCAGGCAAGTCCTCCCACTTTGTTCTCAGCAAAATGGGACGCGGCTCGACTCTGCCAGGGAAAGTTGCCCTCACATTTGACAAAAACATTCTGCAAAACTTGGCCAAGAACTACGAAGTTGTGGTTATTACTGGAACCAACGGAAAAACTCTGACTACAGCTTTGACAGTGGGCATTCTCAAGGAAGCTTTCGGAGAAGTGGTGACCAATCCTAGCGGTGCCAATATGATTACGGGAATTACCACGACCTTCCTAACAGCTAAAAAAGGGAAATCTGGCAAACATATCGCAGTGCTGGAAATCGATGAAGCCAGCCTGTCTCGGATTTGTGATTATATCAAGCCTAGCCTCTTCGTCTTTACCAATATTTTCCGTGACCAGATGGACCGCTATGGTGAGATCTACACAACTTACCAGATGATTCTGGATGCTGCAGCTAAAGTACCTGAAGCAACTGTGCTGATGAATGGTGACAGCCCCCTCTTTAACTCGGTCAGCCTGAAAAATCCTGTCCGCTACTATGGATTTGACACGGAGAAAAGCCAACCTAAGCTAGCACACTACAATACCGAGGGTATCCTCTGTCCTAAGTGCGAGCATATCCTCAAGTACGAGCTCAATACTTATGCCAATCTCGGAGCTTACATCTGTGAGGACTGTGGCTTCAAGCGCCCTAAGCTAGACTACAGCCTGACCGCTCTCAAAGCACTTGAGCATAATCGCTCTGCCTTTACCATTGATGGACAAGACTATCAGATCAATATCGGTGGTCTCTACAATATCTACAATGCCTTGGCCGCTGTGTCAGTTGCTCAGTTCTTCGGAGTTGAGCCGGCTACCATCAAGGCTGGCTTTGACAAGAGCCGGGCTGTCTTTGGCCGTCAGGAAACTTTCAAAATCGGCAATAAGGAATGTACCTTGGTCTTGATCAAAAATCCGGTCGGAGCCACCCAAGCCTTGGAGATGATTGAGCTGGCACCTTTTGACTTTAGCCTATCTGTCCTGCTCAATGCCAACTATGCAGACGGTATTGATACCAGCTGGATCTGGGATGCTGATTTTGAGAAAATTCTAGAAATGAATATTCCTCAGGTCATTGCAGGTGGTGTGCGCCACTCAGAGATTGCTCGTCGACTGCGCGTGACGGGCTATCCAGCAGATCAGATTACCGAAGTCAAAGATTTGGAAGCCGTCTTTAAGTTGATTGAAGAGCAAGAAACCAAACACGCCTATATCCTAGCTACTTATACCGCCATGCTGGAATTTCGTGAATTGCTGGCAGAGCGACAAGTAATCAGAAAGGAGATGAACTAATGGTTTATAGATCCCTCGTTTCTCCTGAAAACCAGGATTATCACTATGACTTAAAAATCGCTCATCTCTACGGCGACCTTATGAACACCTATGGCGACAATGGCAATGTCCTCATGCTCAAGTATGTAGCTGAAAAGCTAGGCGCTAGGGTTGAGGTTGATATCGTCTCCCTAGAGGATGACTTTGATAAGGATAGCTATGACATCGTCTTCTTTGGCGGAGGTCAAGACTATGAGCAAACGATCGTGGCTCGTGACCTGCCAGCTAAAAAGGAAGCTTTGGAAAATTTCATCAATGACAACGGCGTTGTGCTCGCTATCTGCGGCGGTTTCCAACTTCTAGGCCAATACTATATCGAAGCGTCTGGCCGTCGAATCGAAGGACTGGGCATCATGGGACACTACACTCTCAACCAAGTCAAGAATCGCTATATTGGTGACATCAAGATTCATAACGAAGAATTTAACGAAACCTACTACGGCTTTGAAAATCACCAAGGACGGACTTTCCTCTCTGACGACGAAAAACCTCTGGGCAAGGTCGTCTATGGAAATGGCAACAACCTAGAGGATGGTTGCGAAGGCGTTCATTATAAAAATGTCTTTGGCTCCTACTTCCATGGCCCTATCTTGTCCCGCAACGCAAACTTAGCTTATCGTCTCGTGACCACTGCTCTGAAAAACAAGTATGGCTCTGCCATTGAACTTGCAGCCTATGAGGATATCCTAGCCCAAGAAACTCAAGAAGAATATGGAGATATCAAGAGCAAGGCTGAATTTGAATAATTAGGAGAATCATTATGAAAGAAAAATTACACTATATCCTGCTATTGATTACCATCCTATTGGTTGCTAGCATTTCTTTAGCAAATATGCAGAGCGTCAATGTTAGCTTTATCCTTTTCAGCTTTAAACTTCCCTTAATCATTTTGATTTTGGTCTCTGTCCTCCTAGGCTCTATTACAACCTTTCTCATCAGCATGTCTAAAAACTTCTCGCTGAAAAAAGAGCTTAAGAAAACCAAAGAAAGTCTTAAAACGTCTCAAAAAGAAAACTAGGTTGGAATTTCCAGCCTAGTTTTTTGCTACTTCGTTTCAATAAAACCAAATTTGTTTAAGGGAGACACGCGAAATTCTACACTTCCCTTAATCTGCTCTTTTTTGATCAGACCAAACTCACGGCTATCTTTCGTATTTTCTCGCCGATCATTTAAGATTAAATAAGAATTTTTAGGGATGGTATCAGAAGTCGCTCCTTTTAAGTCAACAACAGAAAAATCGTGGGTATAATAGCCCGTGCTGGCAGCCGAAGCCAGATATTTCTCTCGCATCTTTTCGATATATTGCTCTGATTGCACCTGATCGTTCAGATACAGCAAGTTATCCATATAGGTCACCTTGTCATTTTCCATAGCAATGACACGGCCGACATATTCTTTTCCATCGACCTCATAGAGAGCAAATTCCCCACGAGCAAGCTTGGCTGTCTTATCCGCCAAAACCAAATCATTTTCCGCTAAGAAAGAATTGGCATCTTGCTTGGTGATACGATAAGGTGTATAGACAAATAAGCGTAGCCCCATCAGAATGGCAATAAATACCGTCACAATGATAATATTTCTCAGTAAATCTCTCTTTAACATCTCTCTCCCCTGTCCTTTTATTCTATTATATCATTTTTCATGGGATTAGACAAAACACAGGGATGAGAGAGGATTACGTTTAACAAAATTGTAAAAAATGAAAAGGCAAAGCCTATTGAGGAGCTCCCTCAATCGAATTTGCCTTTTTATTTTAATCTTCTTTAGCCACGCGTGATTTGTTGGCGATATCAGCCAGGATAGATTCAACAAAGTCATCAACTGAGACAGTGTGTGTTTCTTTTTGGCCGTAGCGGCGAACGTTGACTGTTCCGTCTTCCATTTCCTTATCTCCAACGATCAATTGGTAAGGAATCTTGCTGGTTTGAGAAGCACGGATCTTGAACTGCATTTTTTCATTGCGCTCATCCACATCGACACGGACACCACGGTCACGGAGTTTCTTAGCCACTTCCCATGCATAGTCCACGTGTTTTTCGTTAGATACTGGGATGAGGGTCACTTGATGTGGTGCAAGCCATGTTGGGAAGGCACCCTTGTAGTTCTCAATCAAGATAGCTGTGAAGCGCTCCATGGTTGAAATAACCCCACGGTGGATCATGACTGGACGGTGTTCTTCCCCGTCAGCCCCAATGTATTTAAGGTCGAAGCGTTCTGGAAGCAAGAAGTCAAGCTGGATAGTAGAAAGGGTTTCTTCTTTTCCAAGGGCTGTCTTAACCTGGATATCCAATTTTGGTCCGTAGAAGGCTGCTTCACCTTCAGCTTCAAAATAGTCAACGCCCATTTCATCAAGTGCTGCACGAAGCATAGTTTGGGCGTTTTCCCACATCTCATCGTTGTCAAAGTACTTGTGAGTATCTTGAGGGTCACGAAGAGAGAGACGGAAGCGGTATTCAGTCAAGTTGAAGTCTTCATAAACATCGATAATCAACTGAAGGGCACGTTGGAATTCTTCTTGGATTTGTTCTGGAGTAACAAAGAGGTGACCGTCGTTGAGTGACATTTCACGCACACGTTGAAGGCCAGTGAGGGCACCAGATTTTTCGTAACGGTGCATCATCCCAATTTCAGCGATACGGATTGGTAATTCACGATATGAGTGAACATGGTGTTTGTAGACTTGGATGTGGTGTGGGCAGTTCATTGGACGAAGGACAAATTCCTCCCCGTCACCCATGTCCATGGTTGGGAACATGTCTTCTTGGTAATGATCCCAGTGACCAGAAGTCTTGTAAAGCTCCACAGAAGCAAGTGGTGGAGTGTAAACGTGTTGGTAGCCAGAAGCCAATTCCTTGTCGACAATGTAGCGCTCCAATTCACGACGGATAGTCGCACCATTTGGCAACCAGAATGGAAGTCCTTGACCAACCTCTTGTGAAATCATGAAGAGATCCAGTTCTTTACCAAGTTTACGGTGGTCACGTTCTTTAGCTTCTTCTCGCATTTGAAGGTAGTTCTTCAAGTCTTTCTTGTCAAACCAAGCTGTACCGTAGATACGTTGCATCATAGCATTGTCGCTATTTCCACGCCAGTAAGCACCAGCTACATGGAGAAGGTGGAAGATTTGGATGCGACCAGTTGACGGAACGTGTGGTCCACGGCAAAGGTCCACGTATTCACCCTGACGGTAGATAGTCAAACCACCTTCGTCTTCTGAGTGTTCTTCAATTAATTCCAACTTGTAAGGGTCGTTCTTGAAGATTTCACGTGCTTCGTCTTTGGTTACTTCCTCACGAATAGATGGGAAGTTTTCTTTGACGATCTTCTTCATTTCTTCTTCGATACGAGGAAGGTCTTCGTTAGAGATTTGACCAGCTGTGTTGTCCGTATCGTAGTAGAAACCATCTTCGATAGCTGGACCAACCCCCAAGTGAATATCTGGGAAAAGGCGACGGGCTGCTTGAGCGAACAAGTGGGCAGCTGAGTGACGCAAGATTGGAAGAGCATCTTCGTGATCAGGTGTCACGATTTCGATGGAACCATCTTCGGTGATAGCACNAGTCGTGTCGATGAGTTTGCCGTTGAATTTACCAGCCAAGGCTTTTTTAGCGAGGGAATTGCTGATGCTTTGCGCAATTTCAAAAGTTGTAACGCCAGATTCGAATTCACGAACAGCGCCATCTGGGAAAGTAATCTTAATCATGGTTTTCTCCTTTAAAAAATTATCGTATTTTTATAACTGAGGTTTGAAGAACTGGGAAACTAGCTATCAACAAAGAATGATAACAATCAATTTCATTTTAGCTTTTTCATTCTAAAAATAAAGAAAAGCGTAGAAATAAATAGATAGCCTACCAAAGAAAGAATAAGAGACAGATATTCCTCCTGAGTCATCTCACCTCTCATGTATATTCTTATCGGATAACTTTTGATCGCATTGACCAAATAGATACCAGCTGTCAAACTTAAAAGATATCCTGTTATAATGAGTTTCTTGTTGTTGAAAAACATTAAGATACCAAGAAAGGGGGCAAGAAATGGCAAGAGAGGAATGAGTAGAAAAAATGAAAAGACGACAATATTTTCCGTTCCCCATAGACTGAGCGTATTCATTAGCCAGACATAGACTAATAGGAAGGTACAAGCCATCATCCAAGATAAATATTTCTTCAAATCTATCACCTCATTCAGCTCTTGGCTAAATTCATTTTAACTTTGTCGTAACTATTCTCCATACAAAAAACGACATCCTCGAAAGGACGTCGCAACGTGGTTCCACCTTCATTTATGCAAGTCAAAAAGACCTACACCTCTGATTGGCTCTAACGTAGCCACCGTTTTATGTTTGCATAAAAGCTGATAGAGTAGTCCCAACTGCATCCTCTACGCGATTTCCAGCTCCACGCGCTCTCTAAAAGATTTCCTGCAGGTGATATGTCTCTAAGAATTATTATAGCACGATTGAAAAAATTTGCAAGAACTTTTATTGGTTTTCAGCTCTGCTATTTTTCCTAGTAAATCTATAAATCACATGCCCCAAGCCATTTCCAGCTAGTGAGAAAAGGAAATAGGCGGCATGATAAAGAGGAATCCACTCCCCAAAGGTGAAAATAGTCAAGAAAAATAAGAGGGCAACCAAGAAAGAAAAGCGCAAAGAAAATCCATATAAAGCTGCATAGAGCAGGGATACCAACAAGGTTGCCAGAGGAGAGTAGATGAGAACATTTCCAACTACTAGCCCCTTACTTAAGATGGAATCCATTGGCCCATACCGTAACAGTATATAAAAGACAAAATAGAAAAAGAAAAGGGGGAGCAAAAAGAATATTTCTTTTTTATGGACTTTCATAAGAGCACCTCCGTTCATTAGGCCTTATGAGAAAGTTTATTCCCAATATTTCCGAATATTCTTTATCTGCTTCTTAGAGGCTTTTATCATCCTAGTTGAGCTGTTTACCGGCAGTGACATGATTTTTCCTGGCAAATAGACAATGGTCTTGGCTAAGCGTTTGGCCATCGTTTCTTCAGGATTGAGATCGTTATGAAAATCCTTGCTAATGGTCAAATCCAAATAGAATTCATAGATTCGACGACCAAAATTCTCGGCGGAAATCTCGTATAATTTATCGGCTAGCTTTTTCTCGTCCATGTCTGGCGTTGCCAAAATGGCCTCCAAAATAGCCCCTGCTAAATCTCGACTTTCATAATAAAGCGTACCAAAGGCTTTATCGCTGATTACATTGTCCAGATAAGGATTGCCATGGGCGATGATGGGCGTACCGCTGGCTAGACTTTCCAGATAAGTCAGCCCCTGCGTCTCACTGGTTGAGGCTGAGATAAAGAAATCTGCCGCCTTATAGTAGAGGGCCGTATCGCTCGGTGCAATCATCCCTGTAAAAATGACTGAATCCTTAATATGAAGCTGGGTTACCAAGGCTTTTAAGTCCTCAGCATAAGGTCCATCTCCGACAATGACCAACTTCACCTTGGCATTTTCTTCCAAAACCATTGGCAGTGCTTCAACAATCGCCTGGATATTTTTCTCGTAGGATATTCTGGATAGACTGAGCAGCATGACTTCATCTTCCGCTATGCCCAGCTTAAAGCGCAGTTTCTTGATGTCTTCCCGTGAGAGTTCTGGGCGGTCAAATTTGGCCAAGTCGATTCCTGTCGGAATAACCCGTTTTTCTGCCTTGATTTTGTAACCGACCAAAAGATCGTAAACAATCTCAGATGGACAAATGACACCATCCAAATCGCTCATAAAACCACGCACGATGTACTTGACCATACTTGGACGAATGACCATGCCCTTGGCAAGATAGTGCACATAGTCCTCATATTGGGTATGGTAGGTGTGAACCACTGGAATCCGCAGTTCCTTGGCAATCCAGATGCCCAAGAGACCCAGCGAAAACTCTGTCTGGGTATGGATAATGTCCAGCTGATACTGGCGAGCAATTTCTAAGGCATTGGAAAAACCACGATAAGCCACGCGCCGATCCTTAAAAGCGAAGAAAGGCACGCTGGGAATACGGATAATCTGCCAATCTTCATAACGATTGACATCCTTGTCCGTCGTAGTAAAAATAAAGACTTTGTGACCTAGTTTCTCTAGCTCAGTCTTGAGGGTGCGAATGCTCGTCGCCACCCCGGAAACCTGAGGAAAATAGGTATCTGTAAAAAGACCAATCCGCATATCACATCTCCAAAACTGTTTGGTAAGCCTTGACCAACTTAAGCGCGACGTCATCGATAGAGCGACTCTCCGCAACACGATAGCCTGCTTCACGTTTATCTACTTTTCCGTCGAGAACCTTACGAAGCGATTCGACAAACTCATCTACATTATGACAAAGCTCCGCCGAATCTTCATCAATCCATCCATTATAAACAGGAATATCACGCAGGACCACGTGTTGGCCGCTGGCCAGCGCTTCTAGGACCACAATCCCTTCAGTCTCTTCATAAGACGGGAAAAAGAAGGCATCGCTGCCTGACATGGCTCCTTGAAAAACTGCGCCTTTGAAATAACCTGGAAATTCCACATTTTCTGGATGATTATAGAGGACAAGATCTCGAATTTTGCGCGGAATAAGCCAGAGATTGATAGAGCCCAGCCAGATAAAGCGGACATCTGGCATTCTGCGAGCTACTTCGACAAAGTCTTCGATTCCTTTTCGTCTGAAATAAAGGCCGGCACAAATTACGACTTTCTGCCCCTCTGCAATCTGAAAATGTTTTTTAAAGACCTCTTCCTTGCGTTCATCTTTCTTGTATTTCGACAGGTCAATGCCGTTTGAGACAGCCATAATGGGCGTCGTCACACCGTAGGATTCAATCAATTTTTTTGAATACTCAGACGGAGTAATGATGAAGTCCGCCATTTTATACATGTGCGCTAGATATTTGCCAAACAAAGGTGCAAAAAGATTGGATCCAATAAAAGAATTTTCAAAGTCTTCTTTGGTCGAATGTCCGTGCATGATCACTTTTTTGCCTCTCCGCTTAGCTGCATGGAGAAGAAGCAAGCTACGAGGTCCGTAAGTATTGATGTGCACGACATCATAATCTCCTAAAACATCTGTGGTATAAGGAATTCCTGCCAGATCCAGTGCATGCATTTGATGCTGCAAGGCGCGGCCGATGCCTGATTTTTCTAAAACAGACTTTCCTTCTAGATATAGTAATACTTTCATATCTTCTATTATACCCAAAAGAAGCAAAAAAAGGAAACGTCAAGGGAAGATTAGTACTTAATTCATGTACCTAGTCTTCCGCCAAGCATTTCCCTTAGTAATATCCTTTCTTGCTAGAACTTTAATTATTCCCCAAGCAGACTAGTCCACCTTGACCACCTGTAATTCAGTCCCTCCTAGTAGAATCAAATACTTGTCTACTTGGCTAAGACCATAGGAACGGCTGAGTGCTTCAGCATAGAGATCCAGCTGAGCTCGGTAGCGCTCCACCAACCCTGTCGGCTCATGATAGCGATCAGTCTTATAGTCAAAGAGGACAATGCGATCATCAAAGAGCAGGTAGCCGTCTAAGATTCCCCGAACAACAAAGTCTTGACCACTGGCTGGATCCTGCTTGAGCATGGCAAAAGGTGCTTCCCGATGGAGATGATCGGCCTCCTGCTGGATTAGCTGACCTAGTTCTGTAGCGAAAAAGGCTTCAATCTTAGCCAAGTCAATCTCTTTCTTAACTACCGCATCTGCCTGAACCTGAGTCAAGGCTTGGCGAATGCTAGTCTTTGTAATAGGACGATCCAGCGGAATCCTTTGCATGAGCTCATGGACAGCAGAACCGATTTGAGCTCCCGTGACTTGCTTCTTCTTGCCAAAATCAGGCAGTTCAAAAGACAGCTGAGTCTGATAACTTCGAGGCGCATCCATAATGTCCAGCCCTTCTGAGTCCATAACTGGCTCATAGAACTTCATGATTTGACTGGGCGTGCGAACACTAGGCAATTCAATAGCTGCTTGATAGAGGCTGTTGAGCCGATCTACATTCTCCAAGATATCCAGAGCTCGGCGGATATCTTCTGACTGACGGTTGCCCGTCAAATCATCTACTGGAATAGGATCAGCCTGCTCCACTACTCCAATCTGCTCGTCTGTCAGCTCCTGATCAGTTACAAAGCGGGTTTGATAAGCTAGATTTTCCTTTTCAAACACTGACTGAATAGCATAGAGCCAATCCTGAAAATTGGTCAGCTGGCTTCGAAGACTGCTAGATAAGCGACCATTTTGGCTAGTCCCCCACTTGCGCTCTTGGAGCTTAGCTTGCTTGCCCTTGCCGACCAGATAGAGCTTGGTTTCAGCCCGCGTCATGGCCACATAGAGCAGACGCATCTGCTCAGACAGGCTCGCCAGCTTGAGTTCTTCGGCATTCTGCTGATAGGGTAGGGTCTCCATGGAAATACGGATCTGCTTTGGCGCATGAGGATCCTGAGCCACAACGGGCACATCGGCCACATATTTGATTCCAATACCTTTTTGTCGGCTGAGGATAATAGCAGAGCTGCTATCCTGACGATTGAAGGCCTTGTCCATATTGAGCAGGAAGACATATTTAAACTCCAGCCCCTTACTCTTATGGATAGTCATTAACTGGACCGCATTTTTCGGAGCAGCCAGAGGGACACTGGCCAAATCGTGCTCATTTTTCAAAATTCGGTCAATCATGCTGATAAAGCGGGACAAGCCTTTGAAACTCGACTTTTCATAGTCGTTGGCCCTCAAGGACAGGGCATAGAGATTGGCCTGACGCTGCTCACCGTTGGGCAGAGCGCCTACCATATCGTAGTAAAAACGATCCTGATAAATCTTCCAGATTAAATCATAGAGAGAATGGGTCTTGGAATAGTTGCGCCAGTCATTCAGCGTTTCCTGGAAGTGCTGCAGTTTCTTGCGCAATTCACCATGGATGAGCTGAGGTTCCAGACCTTGATCGGTCAGAGCATTCCTCAACTTTTCGTAGAGATTTTCCATAGACTTAGAACTGGAGGCTTGCAAGGCTAGCCGAGTCAATTCATCCTCATCAAAGTCAAACATCGGCGACTTTAGGAGAGCGGTCAGGGCATAGTCATTGAGAGGATTGTTAATGGTTCGCAAGGTATCCAGCATCACCATAACCTCTACCGACTGGAGGTAATTGGTCTCCCCATCATCAGGCACAATCGGGATATGATGCCGGTCAAACTCTGCCAATATCAGATCATTGCGGGTCCGCGAAGCTGTCAGCAAGGTCATGTCCTTGAAATCCACCCCTTCTTCATTATGAAGGCGGATGATTTCCTTGATTACCAAGGCTACCTCACCCGCTGAAATGCTGGGCAGACCTTGGTCAGAATCCTCTTCTTCGCTATCAGCGCTACCGTCATAAAGCAGAAATTCCGCCTGATTGGCTGGGTTAGGATCCCGTTTGGCTGGATTTCCCGCCACCAAATAGTGGGTCTCATTGTAGTCGATCTCGCCGACTTCCTCGTCCATGAGTCGTTTAAAGACATCATTGGTCGCTTCCAGTACCTCAATGTGACTGCGGAAATTTTCCTTGAGAATAATCAGCTTGCCCTGACTAGGATCGGCCTGATAGAGTTTAAATTTATCATTAAAAATCTGCGGATCGGCCTGACGGAATCGATAGATGGATTGCTTAATATCGCCAACCATAAAGCGATTATTTCCTCGAGCCAGCAATTCCAGCATTCGCTCCTGAGTATGGTTGGTGTCTTGATACTCATCGACCATGACCTCATGGTACTTATCCTGATAAAAACGCCGCACCTCTGGATAATTTTCTAAAATCTCAATTGCAAAATGGCTGATGTCGCCAAATTCAAAGGCATTTTCTGCTACTTTGCGTTGCAAATAAGCCTGTGAGAAATCTCGGACAAAATCTCGCAACAAATCCAGTTGAGGAAGAGCTTCAGATTGATGCTGCTCCATAAAATTCAGATGGTAAAGGCGGACATCCAGCTCTTTAATTCGCTCTATCAAGGGCTTGCGGGCCTCATTATAGATCTGAGCCAGCTCTTTTTTAAGCTCGTCCGCATTCTTACCAACTCGGGCAGTAAAAGCCTGATGGTTAGAGGTCTTGGCCAATTCTAAAAAGCGCTGAATTAGGTCTAGCAACTGCTCAGATCCGGTCTGCTCTGTCAGCTCAGCCAAGATATCTAAGGCTGCCTGAACATTTTCCTGATATTTAGCTCCAGCAAAGGCTTGACCTTCATGGGCTAGATGGCTCTGGAAAAAATCTTCCAAATCCAGCAAAGACTGCCTAGATCCAGATAGTATTCGCTCCCGCTCTGCTTCAAAATCACTGGTTTCATAGCCTAGAAGAAAGGTCTCTTCCAACCATTTTCGCGGATTGCTGGTAGACTGGAGAAAACTATAAATACTATAAATCTGCTGGCGGAAACCAGAAATGTCCTTGCGCTTACCAGTGAAATTTTTGACCAAGCGACTAAATAATTCCTGCTGATCACTCTCATAATAGGTATCGAAAAGCTGGTCAAAGACTTCATTTTGTAGAATGAGCTGCTCACTGGCCGACTGTAAAATCCGAAAATGCGGTGCCAGCCCCAGCAAGTAGCCGTACTTATTGACTACTTTCTGGGTAAAAGCGTCCATAGTACCAATATCCGCATTGGCAATTTCAGCCAACTGCTGAGCCAGATGCTGGCGGAGTTCCTGATCGGAAGTCTCCTTGAGTACCAGACTCAGCTCCTTCTCCAGCCGTTCCTTGAGCTCACCTGCCGCCTTGACAGTAAAGGTGGAGATGAAGAGTTGGCTGACCTCCACACCTCTAAGAATCTGGTCAATAATCCGCTGAACCATAACATAGGTCTTACCAGAGCCAGCCGAAGCCGAAACAAGAATATTCTGACCAGAAGAGTAGATGGCTTGGATCTGCTCTGGTGTACGCTTTTGTGGCTTGTCAGAGGCAGCTTCCTCAGCCTGCTTGACTAGGATATCCTGCTCTTTTAAAAAGGGAATCCGTCTCATTTATCCAACTCCTCCTTGATTTTTTCTAGCCAGGCTTGACGCAGCTTCTCGCCTGTTGGCCGTTTTTCGTACTGCTCTAGATTTAACTTGGTCAGCTGTCTAGCCTGCCCCAGATGGAGATTGGCTTCAAAGCCTGTAATGGCCTTAAACTGGTCCACGTAAGGGGCAATACTGCGGCCATTTTCTGTATAAGGATTGATGGCAAATCGACCGGCTAAAATGCCTTCTGCTGCTTGCTGATAGAGATAGGCATTGTAGGCCAAAATCACTTCTAATTCTTCCTTGGTCAACAGATTAACCTTGCTTTTCTCATAGTTAGTGCCCAAGTCCTTGGCTTGGTCAGCCAGAAAGAGGCCTTTGTAAACCTGACTTTTCATGACCTGTTTCACAGCCTCGTCCAGTGCCTTGGTGTCCTTGAGGCTGGCTAGGGGCTCCGTCATCTGTAGGTACATGGCACCGAAAATTCCCTTGTCTTCCTGGTATTCTGGCATTTCTCGGATAGCTGCTAGGTAGGTCGGCAACTGAGAATTAAGCCTATTAAAGAACTTTTCAAAGCTAAATTTGGTATCGCCCGACTTGTAATCCACAACTCCCAGACTCCCCGTCTCCGTCAAACGATCAATCCGGTCCACCTTGCCGCTCACCTGAAGAGCTCTGCCATTGTCCAAAAGTAAGAAAGGTCGATCATCCCGACCAAAGTCAGTCTCCTCACCAATGACCTCCAGCCCATCCGACTGAGCCAAGATACGGCCAGTAGCCCGAGCCGTGTCCAATAACAATCGACGGGCAAACTGGGTCTCGCCATTTTCTCCATAGACCGTTTCAAACTCAGCCTCCCAGCTAGTCTCCTCCATAGCCCGCTGCAAGCGAGTGTCGAAATCCTGCTCCAAGTGCTCCTGCATAACCTTTTCAAAGATTCGGTGGAGGAAAATCCCGTGACTGCGCGCATCCGGCTGAATGGTCCACTCCTCCTGTAGTCGCAGGACATACTTAAGGAAATAGGCATACTGGTTTTTAAAATATTCATTGAGAGCGGAGGCTGATAGTCTCAAAGGCTGCTCTGAAGGATACAGAGCCTGAAGGGTTTCCGACTTGAGAGGCTCCGTTTTCAACTCCTTGCTGATCTGGGGAATAGAAATCCCTTCAGCTGCCAACTTCTTACGCAAGACTCGAATGGCCACTGCCCAAAAGGTCTGCTCCTCCAGTGTCCATTCGCGGTCGATATCCTCCTGATAGAGGTCAATCACGCGCGCCAACAGAGCCCGATAAGTCCCAATATCGTCGCTACTAGCCTGTGGTAGCTTGCTGATGATGGGTAGAGAAATAGGCGCTATTTCCAGCTCCGTCAAATAGGAAGACATGGCATCTTCTACTTCGTTGATTAAGACAGGGGCAGACAGGACCAAATCTTCTGTCGCTGAATTGAGTAAAGATAGGGCGGCAAAGCGGTTTTTCTTGAGATTTTCACTGCTAGCTATCTGCAACTCGGCCTCGTCCCCCGTTGCTTGGTTTAAGGCCTGACGTTCCTCATCACTAAGCAGACTTTTATTTTGCGCTAACTTGGGCAAGCGCTCCTGCGTCAATCCGATAGCATAGACATAAGGCGCAGCCATGGGCTCAATCAAATCGTAGGATTGAACTGTCACCACGTCCACTGTTGCTGGTACAACTCGGTACTTGGCCAGGAGCATGCCAGACAGAATCAGAGCCAGAAAATCATCGATCTTGAGCTTGCTACCATCAAACACCTGAGCAAGTTGCTCTAGAACATGGCAAAAGGTCTTCCAGACTTCCTCCTGCCGCTCCACTTCCTGCTGGCTTGCATCTTCCAACAGACCAGTCAGATTGGTATCCAAGCGAACTTCTTTGATAAAGTTGGTAAATTTAGCCAAGAGACCAGTCGCTGTCTGACTGCGAGATTTGAAAAAGTCTAATAGAGGCGTGATAAGACTCCGACGCATGACATTGAGCCGCTTCAGGTCAAATTTCTCCTGACGGTTGATGGTGAAATCTCTCCCCAGCTTGGCTGCTCCTTTAATTTCCGCAAAGCGAAGGTACTGTTCAAAACTATCCAGCTCCTCCTGACGCAAGCCGCCATACAGGCCGGTTTTTAAAAGATTGAGTAAATCTTCTGTCTGAAAATTATAGCGTTTCAGCCGTTCCAGTGACTCTAAAAATTGGACCAAAGGATGTTGAGCCATAGACTCAGACCGCCCCAAATAAAAGGGAATCTGATATTGGTCAAAGATGGTCTTCAGCTGGAGCTGGTAGGCCTCCACATCACCCAAAAGCAGTCGGATATCCTTGTAGCGAGCGCCATCATGGAGCCGCTGACGAATGGACTTGGCCACATACTCTAGTTCTTCTTTTTGATTACGAACTGACCAAATTTCTAAGTGAGAGCGGTCATCTTCGGTCAATTCCACATGGGTTTCAGAAAAATCATAGCGACTCTCTAAAATCTTAGAAATCTTGCCAAAGGCATCATCAGACTGAGTCGAATCTCCCGCTAGATACTCTGGCTTGACCTCATAAGTTTGAGCCAGCTTGAGCAGAAAATCCACACTAGCCTGATAAAGATTACCCTCGCGAAAGGCTGTCCGGTAGGCTTTTTGGCTAGCATAAACGCCAATGACAATCTCCACTCCCTTGCGATGTAGCAAATCTACTAGATATTCCTCTTCTGCTGAGAAGCGGGTAAAGCCGTCGATAACCAGTGCAAGATTAGCCAATTCCCCATCCAAATCTCCAGCTAGAATATGCTGGGCAAAAATTGTGAGTTTAGAGGTCGCATCATAATTTCCCGCCTGAAGAGCAGCAGAAAAGGCTGTGAAAATCTTGAGTAAATCCTCGCGCTTCTCTGGCTCTTCTAGATAATTCAAATCCGCAAAAGTCATCTGAGCTGTCTGAAGCTCATGATAAAGGTCTAGCAGTTGCTGGATAAATTGTGCATCTTTCTTGATCCGCCCATAAACCTTTAGTTCTCGATCATCCATTTCCGATAAAATCCGATAAAATAGCATACCTAGACCAATGTCGTCCAAGGGCTGTCCATCTTGAACATCATTAAGGACAAAATAACGAGCCATCTGAGCAAAACGTGTCACCGTAATAGCAAAGGAAGCGTGATTTTCTAATGCCTCCAAAACTGCTCGCTCCTTTTCAAAAGAAAGCGAGTTGGGTGCTATATAAAAGACCCGCTTGCCGGCCGCTGCTAAGTCCTGAGCTTGCTTAGCCAAATGCGCCGTCAAAGGACTGCGGATATCCGTATAAAGTAATTTCATACCGTCTCTTTTCAACAACAAAATATAGAATTATTATATCATGTTTGCGAGAAAAAGGCTTTCTCTAAAAGAAAAAGCCCCGCCGAAGCGAGACTTTTCGTGTCTGATTTTATAATTGTTATCTGGGAACGAAATCGAATTAAGCTTCGATTTCAGTAACCATACCTGAACCAACAGTACGTCCACCTTCACGGATAGAGAAAGTAGTACCTTGTTCAACGGCGATTGGGTGGATCAACTCAACGTCGATAGTTACGTTATCACCAGGCATTACCATTTCAGTACCTGCTGGAAGTTCGATTGAACCTGTAACGTCAGTTGTACGGAAGTAGAACTGTGGACGGTAGTTGTTGAAGAATGGAGTGTGACGTCCACCTTCTTCTTTAGTAAGGATGTAAACTTCACCCTTGAATTTAGTATGTGGGTTGATTGAACCTGGTTTAGCGATAACTTGACCACGTTCGATCTCATCACGTTGGATACCACGAAGAAGTACACCTACGTTGTCCCCTGCAAGACCTTCGTCAAGCTGTTTACGGAACATTTCAACACCAGTAACAACTGCTTTTTGGATTTCTTCTTTGATACCAACGATTTCGATTTCATCGTTGACACGAACAGTACCACGGTCGATACGTCCTGAAGCAACTGTACCACGACCAGTGATTGAGAATACGTCTTCGACTGGAAGAAGAAGAGGCTTGTCAGTATCACGTTCTGGTTCTGGGATGTACTCATCAACAGTGTTCATCAATTCCATGATGATGTCTTCGTACTTAGTATCACCTTCAAGAGCTTTAAGAGCTGAACCTTGGATAACTGGAAGATCGTCACCTGGGAAGTCGTATTCTGACAAGAGGTCACGGATTTCCATTTCAACCAATTCAAGCAATTCTTCGTCATCAACCAAGTCGATCTTGTTCATGAAGACGATAAGGTGTTTAACACCAACCTGACGTGAAAGAAGGATGTGCTCACGAGTTTGTGGCATTGGTCCATCAGTTGAAGCTACTACAAGGATAGCTCCGTCCATTTGAGCGGCACCAGTGATCATGTTTTTAACGTAGTCCGCGTGTCCTGGAGCGTCGATGTGAGCGTAGTGACGTTTTTCAGTTTCGTACTCAACGTGCGCAGTGTTGATAGTGATACCGCGTTCGCGTTCTTCTGGAGCAGCATCGATAGACGCATAGTCTTTTGGTTGGTTAACTGATGAAGGCAAGCGACGTGCCAATACAGTTGTGATAGCTGCTGTCAAAGTAGTTTTACCGTGGTCAACGTGTCCGATAGTACCAATGTTAACGTGTGGTTTACTACGATCGTATTTTTCTTTTGCCATTTGAGTAAAAGCCTCCAATAAAATATATTTTATAGATAGACAGTAGGCAATACAGTCTAACTTTCCTTACTATTTTATCAAATTTTACTGAAAATGCAAGCCTTTTACACATTTTTTGTCAATTATTCCTTATCGAGCTTATAGTAAGGCTGATTGGGAACGGAAGCACCGATACTCGAAGCATAAATCCACTCTTTTCCTTCTAATTGAGTGAAATTTTCAGCTTTTCCTGTCAAGATGACACCGGAGAAAGTTAATTGATCCCGATTTTCTGCTTCACGAATATCTAGCTGACTAAATTTATTGAGATAGGACTGCACATCATTGTACGTGTTGTACCCACTAACACTTGGGAAAAGATTTTTATCGGCCTTTTTCAGATAATCCAAGAAAGTCTGCTGCTCTTTCTTAGCCTCTTTTGCCTTCTTTCTAACATCTGAATCATAAGTAAAGAGAAGACTAGCGTTAGCTCCGTAAGTCGTCTTAGGATCAGTGCGCAATGCCCCAGTATTGTCAACATCTTCTGACTGACTGCCAATCCAGTACCAGTTGATTTTGAGATTGTTCGGTATCATCTGCTGGATTTCCTTATAGGTATAAGCTTTATCAAAAGTCAAAGCTACTTCCACCAATTGATTCGGCATTTCTTTGACAGAAGCAAGTTCTTGAGGGATTCGTTTTGTATCTATTGTTCCTTTAGCATTAATATTGTAGAAGACCGGATATTTTTGACGCAGGGTTCGCGTATAGGTTCCTGAGAGAGACAAATAAGTCCCTTCCGCAGTCGGATCTCTAAAAGCACCTATGAGTGAATAGTTTCCCTCATAGGAAGGATAAGCTACCTTCACTCCATCTAAATCCTTGAAACGATCAGAATGTAAGGTTCCTGAAAACAAAGAATTTTGAGTGTAGTAAAGACTGTCATAGTCAACATTAGGATAGGCGATTTCCGACATAACTTCGTACTCTTTCTGCAAATTTCGACCATTACTCGAGGCTAATTCTATCAATCCCTTTCCTAGTAAAAGCAATAAAGCTAAGGAGACAAGACTACTGATGGCAACTGTCTTCCAAAGTCGTTTCCTTTTACTTTTCTTTGCTAAAATTTCAAATGTTTCCATTTTTATATCCTTTCTTTTCCAATTTATGGCGGAGCTTGATTCGGCTACGCATGAGTTGTACTTTCACTTTACTTACAGAATACGACATAATATGAGCGATTTCCTTTACTGTGAAATTTTGAAAATAATAAAGATCTAAAAGCATTGCTTCCTTGGTAGGGAGCTCTTCTATCGTCATCCTTAACAGCTCATAATAGTCGTTTTCAAATGGTTGAATCACATCTTGTTTAAAAAATTCCTTTTGCAAAATTTCTAGATAATGCTGATCGCGCCTATAGCGATCGATATAGCGGCGGATAGAAACCCGATACATCCAAGCACGCATCTTCTCTGCTGGGATGACCAGATCAGTCTCTAACATTTTGACAAAAACATCCTGTACCACATCTTCTGCCTCAGCCTTAGAAGCTCCTGACTTTTGCAAGTAGAAAACAATCTCTCGGGCAAAGCCAATCAAGATGTTTTCATATTCATCCAGTTTGATAATCTCACCTCCCCACATCTTCTCTTAAAATCTCTCATTATTTGCACTTCTTTAAAAAGAATAACAAAAAAGCCTTTCTATCCCAAATCTCACAGCTGCTACTTCTCATTTGAAACTGCTTTTCTCTATGCAATACTTTTCTATTCTTCCCCCTTTCTACTAGTATAACGAATAGGAAATCATTTTGGTTACAAAAGTTTAAAAGACGACAAAAAACCCCAGATAGATTGAAACTATCTAGGGTCGATATCTTATAGAATTTATTGAGAGATTGACTCTGAGTTGTTGATTTGTTCAGAAGCAGTTCCCAGAGCCTGTTCTGCAGTTTCAGCTTGAGACTGATGAGCTTCTACTGAATGAACTGATTCAGCTGGTTCTGAAACTGATGCTGAGAATGCTGATTGAGTTGACTCTTGAGTTTGGGCTTGGCTAGCAGCAAACGGTTGAGTTGGCTGGTTTACTTGATTTTGCCCAAAAGGTTGCTGTGGCTGACCAAATTCTGGATTCTGAACGGGTGCTTGTTGCTGAGCAAATGGTTGCTCTTGGCTAGCAGGCTGACTAAACTGTTGGTTTTGAGCTGGCTGTTGAACTTGACCAAATTGTTGGTTTTGTGTCGGCTGTTGTTGTCCTTGGAATCCAGGCTGAACAAACTGTTGGTTTTGAACTGGTTGTTGAGCTTGACCAAATTGCTGACCTTGGAATCCTTGTTGACCATAAGGAGCCCCTTTAACTGGCTGAGCTGGTTTGCTAGCTTGGCAAAGCAAGACAATCAGAGCAATACCACATGGCAGAGAAACCAAAGCAGCTAAAATATTCAAAACTGGAATGAGAGAAGCTATTGATGGCCCTACTCCCAGAAAAATAAATGCCCAGTGGAAGCCAGCGTCGCGAAGACGACGAACTGTGATAGCAAGATGGGGAACGATCGTTGCAAGTCCATAGATGGCAAGCAAGAACATGATGAACACAGCTAAACCAGCGCCAGCCATCGCTCCAGATAGATCAGGTTCATAATCGTACAATCCCGCATAATAAATTTCACTAAAAAGTGGAATAAGGAAGCCGAAAAGGGCAATCAACGAAAATGGTAGAGTAATCAAAAAATTACATAGGACAACCCACCAGTAATCCGAACGGCTTGAACGACCACTAAAGTCTGCATAACGAGTCCAAAATTTTTTATAAGCAGAAAACATAGAAATCTCCTTTAAATTTTTATTAACAGGGTTCATTGTATCATAATTTTAGCTCGAAATCAAGGTAAGTTAATCTTGGCTCACTCTCAGAGCAAGGAAACAGGGGTTACTTTACCGTTTCGATTTCCCATGAACCCCAGCCGCTGAAGCGAATAGCTCCTTGTTCATCTGTCCGAAAAATCTGTGTCTGAATGTTCTTAAATCTGTCCAGAGTTTCCTGATGAGGATGCTTGTAGCGGTTATTCTTACCTGCAGAGATGAGGGCAATTTTGGGCTGAAGCTGATGTAAAAATTCTGGGCTAGAGGATCCTTTAGAACCGTGGTGTCCTGCTTTTAAGACATCCACCTTGAGTTGCGGAAAACGCCGCATCAAGGTAGCTTCGCCTTTCTCCTCTAAGTCTCCCGTAAACAAAAAGCTGGTTCCAAAAAATTGCCCATACAAGACGACAGAATCATCATTGCTACCGTCACCCGTCTCCTCAGGATAGAGAACTTGCAAAGCTCCATCAAAAATTGGAAGGCTATCTCCTACTTCTACCGCATGAACTCCCGTCTGCATCCGCTCCAATTTCTCCACAAAATCCGACTGGGTCAAACTTCCCTTAGATACGTAAATTTCCTTTATAGAAAAATGCTTGGCCACCTCCAGCATATCACCCATATGATCCGTATCGGTATGTGTACTTAAATTGATACAAAGTCATACCNTCGAAAAATTAAGTATTTATCAGTACAGAGAATCCCTAATAATTTCCATATATTCAGTAGGATTTAGTTTGTTACTTATAAATTGTCTCCTTGGGTTAAAGTCAATATTGGGTTGTTTAAAATAAAAGTTGTCTAATTTCGATAAATCAATATTCATTGAATTAAAAAATTTATTATATTCAATATAAGTTTTATGCTCTTTTGAGGGAACACTCTTATTTTTGTACACATCATTATACTCAGGTTTTAAATAATTTATTAGTTTAGCCTCAACCAAGTTTATTAATGATGCATCTGAGATTTTTAATTTAAATTCCTTACTCTTGGGCTCATATATATCCTCAATCTTAGCATTTGATGTCTCTGGTGTTGTCAGAGTAGTCCACATAACATTTTCACCAATTGAAAAACTCACGACCCTTACATCTACATCTTTTTTATAATCATGGCAATCAGCTAAAATTCTTTGAAGAGTCTTGTGGCTCGCTAAACGCTTCCCTGTATTACGAGATTCAGTCCTACCTTTAGCTTGCCCTATATAAAGAATTTCAGAGACAATCTGATTACCATTTTTGATAATAGAATCTAATATTAAATCCAGAATTTGATATGTAACGCCATTAATTATCACACATCTATTATCTAGACTTTTATCAAAACTTACTATATTTTCTTCATCTTCCCAAATTAACTCAAGTGCTTCATCAGCAGTTTTTACCTTGACTATTAATTCATTTTCTTTGGTTTCATTTTTTGTAACAGAGTCAACATAAAATTTTTCAAATCCAAAAATCATATACAGATGATGACTTTCAGGGATATTATCATCATATAAATCACTACTTTGAAGTAGCAATAAGTCCTTAATTTCTACACTTGAAAACACACCTAAATAGTTACCTAAATCCAAATCCATTTGAATTCCTCTTTATCTATCAAATTACACTAATTATACCAAAAAAGAGGTTACAATCTCAATGAACTGTAACCTCACCATTTTTAAAGATAAATTCAATATTTCTATTTTCCTTAATAATGATCCTCTCTACCGCAGTTTCCCAAAGTAAATCATCAAACTCTGTAACTAAACACTCTTGAGATTTCAGTGTTTTTAGAAAAGCCTGAAGTTCTTTATTGCGTTTAGCCTTATCAAGATGTTCCTTTTCTACCGACTCAAGTTCAACAATCAAAGCATCATACCTATCAACCAAGTTCCTATACTTTTCTTGATAGACATCTTGGTTTTGTGGCATCACAGCATTATCCGTGACTAATTTAGAAATCATCTGGCTGACAACCTCAACTTCAGTCTCCAATTCTTTCATTCGTTGCTCTAAATCAGCTGTTCCACTAATTTCAAGCAACGTTTCAAGATTACTGATAATTTCATCCTTATTACTGATAACCTTATTGATTGCTGAAACGAACCAATCCTTAATTTCATCTTCAGTAACATGAGGAGTAGTACACTTCTTTTCGCCCTTGTACTTCTCATTACATTGGTAGATAACCCTTCGATATTTTGATGTGGAGTGCCAGACCTTGCTACCGAAGTAATGCCCACAATCCCCACATACCAGCTTTGAACTAAATAGTGTAGTACTCCCCTTACCCTTTTCTTTCCTATCTAGTGATGCTTGAACTGCATCAAACGTTTCTTTATCTACAATGGCTTCATGGTTATTTTCTACATAATACTGTGGTAACTCTCCCTTGTTAATGTTCTTCTTTTTGGATAGAAAATCAATTGTGTAGGTTTTCTGAAGGAGGGCATCACCCTTGTACTTCTCATTCCTTAACATCCGTTTGATGGTCACAGAACTCCAATGATTCTTACCACTAGGTGAGAGGATACCTTGTTGTGTCAAGTCTTTTGCAATGCTATAGGGAGTTTTACCAAGCAATGCCTGTTGGAAAATGTAGCGGACAGTCTTAGCTTCTTCCTGATTAACAACAATCTCACCATTCTCGCCCTTTTCAAAGCCCATGACGTTGGTATAGGGAAAATGTACCTTTCCTTCCGCAAACTGTTTCCTCAAGCCCCAAGTGACGTTCTCTGAGATGCTACGGCTTTCTTCTTGGGCCAAGCTAGACATGATGGTAATCAACAGCTCACCCTTTGAATCTAGAGTCCAGATATTCTCTTTCTCAAAGTAGATTTCAACTCCGACTTCCTTCAACTTACGAACTGTTGTCAATGAATCAACTGTATTTCTTGCAAACCGACTAACTGACTTGGTAATAATGAGGTCAATTTTGCCAGCCAAGGCATCCTCAATCATGCTCTTAAAACCCACTCGCAGTTTAGTATTAGTGCCACTAATACCTTCATCCGAGTACATTTTAACAAACTCCCAATCGCTTCGAGTTGAAATGTATTCTGCATAATACCTCATCTGAGATTCATAGCTGGTTGTTTGGTCTTCATGATCAGTTGATACCCTCGCATAACCTGCTACACGACGTTTCTTAGGTAGCGAAATGCTAGCTAACTCTGAGTTCCTAGGCGCATTTGCTTCAATAGTTATGACGTTTTTCATAAGAAGTGCTCCTTTCTAACCTTCAGTTCATATTTTCTACCTTTTATAGGAAAGACGGTAATTAAACCTACTGATGAGTCATAAATAACCTTCTTGATATTTTCGGTAACCCAATTTTTATCTGGTTTAAATCCAATTTTATCTTCAAATGTAGCTAATATCCGTTTTTCAGATAGAGTCTTACTAGGACAAGAGGATGTTCCGAACCTGTCTCTAGTGCGGCAACAGTATCTGATGGTTCGGTGTACCTTTTTGGAGTCTACTCTAGTAATCATTATTTTTCCACAATGGCTACACTCGATTAACTCTCTAAAAGTACCTTTGTGCATATGGCTTTCCTGATACATTACCTTGTACCGACGTTCTTTTTCTTGTAGTACCACATCAAAATAAGACTTTGAAACAATGGCTTCATGAGCATCCTCTACAATATACTTATTCTTTTGCCCATTATTTCGTTTAGGATTTCGTGAAAAAGGTTCTCGGTAAGTCTTCTGTAATACCAAACGTCCAAAGTATGCTTCCTGCTTAAAGAACTCTCGGACACTAGAGACTGTGAAGGGATTTCCCAGTCGTGTCAAGACTCCTTGCTCATTTAACTTTTTAGTAATCATTGGGGCATTATCTCCGTCCAAGAACCATTGAAACACCTGTCGTACAACCTTTGCTTCATCAGGCTCAATGACATAATTCTCACCATTCCAACGGTAGCCATAGATATCTTGAGGTGTATGAGGTTGACCCTGTTCAAACTTTTTCTTAATCTGCCATCTTAAGTTTTCACTGATGTTATGCGATTCTTCTTGAGCGACAGAAGCTAGGAGAGTTAACATCAACTCGCCTTCGGAACTTAGGCTATCTATCCCTTCTTTTTCAAAGGTAATTCCTATGTTCTTTTGTCTAAGTACACGCACTGTAGACAATAGGTCAACGGTGTTTCTACCGAACCTTGCAATGGATTTAGTTAAAATTCTATCAATTTTTCCATCATCACATGCCTTTAACAAATCTTGTAACCCTTGACGGTTACTTTGTTCTTTACCGCTGATGCCTTCATCATAATAAACGCCAACCAATTCCCAGTCTGGATGAGACTGAATTAATCTACTATAATAGCTGACTTGAGTGGATAACGAATGATGTAGGCGACTATCAGATACCCTCGCATATGCTGCTACACGCAACTTAGGTTTTTGCGGTGTCATCATCGGTTGAATTCGTCTAACTATTCTCAATTTGATACACTCCTTTCGCTACTATATATCACTCTAAAGGCCTCATTTATCAAGTCTTTAGGTCGATAATCTACTAATAAATGGTTGATATTTTTCAAGCATCTTTTCCTTAAATTGCTGATGAACTTCCTCACTAATAATCCTAGATTTTAGGAGTCTATCAGCCTGTATAATGGTCAGTTGGTAAGTCATCTCATCTTGTAATTTGTCATTAGTCATAATAGCCCTCCTACCTTACTAAGTAAGGCTGAGGGCATTTTTTCCGCTTTTTAGGCAAAAAAATAAGCCTGACAGAAAATACATTCCACCAGGCTTACCATAAGTTACTGTTTAATAGCCTTTTCCAAGGCTTGCACTGAAGCAACTAATTTCTCATCGTCAAACTTTTGTGACTCTAAGAATCGGTTGAAATCATCATCATCTAAGGTCAAATGTGCTGCACCAGCTGATTGCAACTGAACAACTGTATCAATGTGACCAATCCCAAAGACAGCACCATTGACCACTGCCACATAACCTTGTTTCCCACTTTTTGATCGTACGACAAAATTTTTCATATCCTCATCCTCCGAAGTTTCTACTTTCTTTGTGCTAGTTGCTACCTCATAAGGCAGTCTAAACCAGCCAACCATATAACCAACCAATCCACCACTATGGCGATCCACTAATCGCCCATCAGAATACCACTTTCGTGACACACGTCGAGTGTAGCCACCACCGCCAACTTCCAGTTGATCGTTGATCCCATTACGGTTACTATCCAAATAACCATCGACATTTTGTTCCACACCTTCAAGTCCAGTACCATCAGAATCCGCTAAACAAACACCGATGTGACCAAAACTGTGACTCGGTACACGAATCACGTAAATGTCACCCGCCTGTGGGTTAACCCCTACGGCATCATAGGTGACCTGAAAACCATTGGCTTTTGCCTTATCAAGGCAGTCAATAGCATTGGTGTAAGCCATATTCTTCCCTGTTTCCTCCTGAACGATTTTGTCAATTAGAGCCACACATTGCCCACCATAAGGATTGGTAGGCACCGTTACTTTGGTATTGACTTTCGAGAGGGCATTGGCAACAACCTTTTCTTTACTTGTCATTCTCATCCTCCTTATCTTCGTTTAACTGACGTAAGACTTGTTTAATACGATTAGGCACTGGCAATCCAATACGAGTCGCATTTTCCAAGATGGACAGTCCTTCATTACTGAAGTAGAAAAAGATAACAGCTGTTCGAACTGCCCCACCTTGTTTTAAGACATGTTGGTCAATCATGTGGGCAACAGCCACCAAACAGATAATCATGGCTTTTTTGAAAATCCCTTTTTTACCGATAGAACTGGAGAGGTTCTTCTCAACAATGGCTGCCATAATCCCTGTCACATAGTCAATCAACATAAAAATCAAAAGGCCATAAAGAAAGCCATCGATTTCTCCAAAAATAGAACCGATGACCCCACCGATTCCTGAAAACACTAACTTATTTGTTGAAACTGCTAGATGCATATTGTCTCCTTTAAGCGGTACGTCGCCACCGATAAACTGTAATATAGGGTTGTAAATTGTTATGAGCCTGTCCACCACCAGAATTGCCTGTATTATTCCCTTGAGGATATAATGAGGCACCGCCGTCTGAAGAGTAATCTCGACGTATAGCCTGGTTTCCTGAATTGGCAGAAACATATTGTGGGTGCGAGTGCACTGGCATTTCATTGATTGTTAAAGTATGGGTTTTGCTGCCACCTGTTTTTGAAACAGTATTAAATTCGCTTTCTGTCTCAGATACACCAACCAAAACATGCCCATTCCCAAATCGCTCCCACTTCCCTCCCATAAAGGTGGAAGGATTGGCATAACTTGTTGATTCATAAATCGTTCCAACAGGATAAAAGATATCAATTAGCTTTTTATTTCGCATGATGATGTCTCCATCAAAATAAGAAGGCTGACTACCATCCACATCAAGAACCCCTCGTGTCCATGCTTTTCCTATCCCCATCCCTGTCGGAGATAAGCCATAAACCACCTTTTCAGGACCAACCGTAAACTCAAAATCCGTTTCATAGAATAAATCTCGCAAATGACCAATGATGGTATAAGATTTGGTTTGGTCATAAGAGCCATTTAGTGTAGCTTGAAAATTCTCTTTGGTATGTTCCGTTGTCGTACTCCAGTTAGCGGCTCCACCTACATTCGTTGTCTTCGTACCAGTTGATAAATCAAGAATATCCCACGTCATAGTGGCTCGATTCTTCTGACTATTGCCTACAATGAGTGGTGCAATTTTTACTTTTCGAATCACATTTAATTGATTCATGGCAGTTCCGACTCGAACTGAAGTAAAGGATAGAATGGGTTTAAAATATTCAAGTAGAGAAATCTCGACTTCCTTTCTCGGACTTTGTCTTCCTCTTGAATCCGTCACAAAAGCAGAGATTTTGGCACGACCAACATGGTTAATACCTCCTACTCCGCCATTTTGTGCAGTAGCTACATTCTGGAGTTGTATCCAGCTATTTCCTTCAAATTTAAACACTTCCGCTCGATAACCACTAGCTGGAATAGTTGATCCATAAATTCCTGTAGCACCATTAAAGGTAACCTTGGGATTTGACTCCAATGAAACAAAGGTATTGCCTGTAATGGCATTTTGAGCAATCGTATTTAAATCCGATAAACTGATAGAGGATAGACTGGGAACCACCGAGCTCGGAAGTTGAAGAGTCACTTGAATCCGAGACTCACCGATGACCTTTCCTCCATAAATGGTTTGTACTAAAATTGTGCCAATACCAGAGGTCGCATTGGGGATTTGAGGAGCTAATTTTGCAACTTCTGGTGTCCAACTACAAGAAGTGGTTGCACCAGTTGCGACCACTCCACTCAAACTACCAAATTGCCAAGTAACCTTGTGTGTAAAATCCCCACTTGCTCTCGTAATAGAAATGGTAATTGGAGAACCCATCATATTCCCAGAAACACTAGCTGTTGAGGACCGTGGAATATCTCGTAATCGTAACGATTGATAACCGGTATTAAGAGTTCCTGGTGACCATCCACCACTTCCTGAAAAGGTCGCAGAAAAACCAATGGTCTTTTGACCATTGGAATTGTGAGCGATGGTGATGGTTTTATCAATGAGATGAAGAGAAGAGTTCATGCTGTACATATCTGGTCTACCACTCCAAGAAAGAGTTTGACCATCTATGGAAACACTGGCACTACAGTTATACATCCCAAAGGTTGTTTGGCCATTTCGTAGCCACAATTGAACACGTACAGTTGAGGTATTATTGGCGGTGCTAGTTCCTGTTTCTTCTACCCTAAGTAGAAGATTGTACCCTCGGTCATTATTACTGCCATAATCTGCCATAGTCTTTCCTTTCTAAGTCTTGCTGTCGATGAAGCGACAAACTAAATGTTTGGGGTTATGCCTTGCAGCTTCTAAACGATAATATCCAACTTGTAGCGTTTCAACAAAAACCCCATGGTGGATTTTAATCACACCAGAAGTAACGGTCATGACCGCATTCCCTGCTGATTTAATCATCATTCCTTGTGGGGTTAATTCGATAAACTCAGAATTATCTTTCTTACCAATGATGACACCATTATCACCTGCTCGCAGATAAGTGTTCACAAATTGTAAAAGCAAGGCATTACTTTTCAAATCAGCTTCAATAGCTGCGATGCGCTGTGTGTTTGCGACAAAATCCTGATTGAATTTGGTGAGTGTTTCCTTGTTACTCTTTTCAAATTCCTTATAGGTCTTGAGCCAATCAGAAACTTCACTGGCAAGTGCCCTCGCTTCCATATCCACTCGAATCGACTCCGTCTTCTCCGTTAGGATATCCAATTGTTGCTTCATAAAACTTTGATCTGCTTTCCCATCAATTTGCTTCATCAAATCTGCTAAGGATGGACCTGGAGTGGTTGCCACATTGCCATCTTCAAGTTGGACATTTCGTAGCCAAACCACATCACCTTGTACCCATGTTCCAGATGATAAAGTAAAGACAAAAGAATAAGCTACGTTACTTGAAACCTTCCAACTTGAAACCACTCGTTCCCAATTGGTGGTAAGTTGAATCGATTTTGTTCCACCTAATTCAGAGCCAATCATCATGGACACCGCTCTTGAAGTTTTCATATCAACCGCAAAGGTCATGGTCTGTCCAATGCATGTCCGCAAGTCAAAAAAGTCTCGCTTGAATCCACCACTTCCAGACTTGGTACAAGTCATTTTAATCGAGATGTCACTGACAGATGTACTATCTTCTACGATTTCTTTTCGCCATTCTGACTGAAGATTAGTGAAACTTGTTTCTCGCATGGCATAGTCATCAATGTAATTTCGCCCACCTAAAACAGTCCCCTCAAAGAAAGAAGACCAAGTATAATCACTCGGGTTCGTTGAAGGTGTAGCAGTTGGTCGATTAACTGCCAAACCCAAATAGCGTTTCCCCTTAGGTGAAGAGGAAATCCCCTCGCCTTTATCACTATCCGCATACATCTTCCATGTATACAAGGTTTGACCGATATCTCCCTTATTTCCATAAACACCAATAACGACTGGTGTCGTCAACGTTTCATTTCCGTCAGTGAAAACAGTTCGTTTGTAATTCCAAAGATATTTACTGGTATCCGTTAAAACAGGAATGGTTTTTGACCAACCACTCGTTGATGTGAGGACTCCTGTTTTTTGATTACTCACCAAATAGTATTCTTCGATTTGGGAAATGCTGATGCCTCTGTCTCCTTTTGGACCTGGAGTGAGTGACAGTTTAGAAAGTTGACTCTTGGTAGCTAGTTCTTCGCCTCTCACTTTTAAGAGTGGTGTATCAATTGAAATATTCCCATTGGAGTCCAATGAAAATACTGGCTTGTGACTTCCAGGAATAACAACCTTGTTGGCATTGACTTCTATCGCATTTAAATACTCAGTCAACACCTGATGAGAAACCAAACGACGCATCCAAGCAGAATTAGACACGGTTAGTTCATCTATCTTTGCTTTTTGAATAGCCGCAAAGCGAATTTCTGCCGCCTCTGAGGATAAATAGTCAACTGCTGCTTGATTACCACTTCGAACAGCTTCAGCTTTTGCTCGCTCAATCCCATCTTCTACATCCTTGCTTACTCGACTCATATTGGAATCAAGTACAAGACTGAGATTGGCTCGCTCCCTTTCAATCTGACGTTGAACCTTTCCATCATTGAGAGTTAAAAGCTCATTTGCGACAGATGAAATGGGATTCCCTGACACCCCTTGTCCACCAAACGAGACCGTATCGTCAAATGAGATGGATATGATTTTCTCTGTTAAAGCATTAAAGCGATAAGCAACTACTTTTTTGACCACATCAACTTGGTGAAGTCTACTTTTTAGAGTCACCTCGTCCCCCAACTGCACCTCTTGTCCATCCAGTTCAAAGGCTTCAATCTCAATCACTTCTGAAACCTGATCTAAATGGTCATTGCTAAATTTTGCCATCGCCCATTGTCTCAATTCTTCCTCGGTATGGAGATTATTGTTCTCATACTCCGCCTCATGCACATAAGGATATTGATGAATGAGAGGACTCTCCACCATAACCGAAAGAGTTTTCTCTTCCTTTTCACCTTCTGGCTTAAAAGTTGAGGACGCATAAATGCGAGTGACAATAGACTGACTAGAACGAGTACGATCAAACTTTTCTAAGTTATGATGCGTTGAAATGGCCACCCCACGATTCTTTCCTCGATGTTCTTTGATGGTGAATAAAAAGTTATCGCGAACCAACTCTCCCTCCCAAGTTCCTACAATGGAATGTTTCCCATCCATCAACACTTTGTAAAGTGTAGCTGTCTCTGTCGTATTAAACGACCTTTTCTTTGTAATATCACTATCAAAAGAAAAGCGAGCTATATCTCTTTTAGCTTTTGAAATCAATTGTCCAAGGGCACTTTGGCAGGTCACATTTTGATTCGAAACTGGTAGAATAGAGCGACGCATGATATCATCCGTAATATGTTGGCAAGTCACACGAACCCTATCGTTTTCTTCAATTGGTTTCTTAATCCGAAAGAGTTGTTTATTGGCATAGGGAACTGGACATAGTATCAATTTATCTGTCACTAACTCTTTATAAATGCCTGAATCCGTAATCGGATAATCAAATTGAAGCGTAAAATCACCATTCAACGTTTCTTCAACTTCCGCGCTCAAGGTTTCATGAAGGGGAAGTCCGTTCCATTTTGGAGTTTTAGTTTGTCCATCTAATAAGAATAACATCAAGCCCACCCCCATAATATTTCAATGTGAAGACTGGTAATTCCAGTACCAAGCACCACACCAACTTTCTTGTCTTTTTGATTGGCATCGAGTGTGATAAAATCTCCTGACCAATGAACCAACTCTCCACTTTCTGTCAAAAAACTTGGATGATGTGGGTCATTATCCATAACCAAAGTTTTGTTTAGTTGCTCCAAACCAATAACTTGTTCACCGATGGTGAAACTTGTCTCTCCAGTCGATTTACCTGAAACAGTAATCTTAGGATAAGACAGAGCTGAACCAAGCAAGGGAATTGTCCCATTCTTCGTTAAGGTATACTCACTAACATCATTAAAATATCGAGTAGGATGACAAAGGAAAGTGACCTCTAGGGTGAATACTCCTAAATTATCTTGAACAATATCAAAGCTATCTACCTTATAACACCAGTACCTTGTGGTTTTCATGCGCTCACTTTCAAGCCAAAACCCTTCACGAGTTAAAAGAGCAGAAAATTCATTAATCTGTTCTTCAGTTGCAGCAATAAGGTGAATACGATAAGCTTTCTCAATCACTTTTCGGTGCTTATTGGTCAAAACCAATCCACCACTCAAACCGTCATGTTCTTGCAGTTGGCTTTTAGAAGTCGGAATATGAAAACTTGGTCTATCTTCCACGAGTATCTTGTAAGGGAATGAGGCAGTTGATAAACCATCTATGATTAATGCATTATGTTGGATCACAACCTCACCCCTCTCAATGATTGTATTCGAGTTAACTCGTCATGAATTCTTTCTGCTACTTGATTGGCTAGTCGTTTGATATCGGCTTCTTCTCTTATCACTACATCTGTAATGGAAACATTGATGACATTGCCACCAGTTCCCATGGTTGATGCGATTTCTTCACCGATTGCCGCAAGATTCTGTTTGGTTAAAGGCAAGACAGCCTCTTTCCCAGCTTCACCACCAACCATCAATTGATTTCCATTCATGCCAAAGGCTGTCGGTTTCGTTAGAATCCCACCCTTGGCATACCAAGCAATCGAAATCTTAGGCAAACCGCCCTTTAACCAATCAAGTGGATTGGCAGAACCACTCACAGAAAAGTGAGGTAACGGAATATGTGGCCATGAAATCTTAAAGTTAAACAGATTCTTGATGGCATTAATGGCAGAAGATACAACATTTTTTGCACCATTGATGGCATTTGAGATAGAATTCTTGATACCATTCCAGACACTTGAAACAGTGGAGCTAATACCACTGAGAATACTAGAAATGGTCTGTTGAATGCCAGACCAGCCACTGGATACAAAAGAAACAATTGAAGAAATCACTGACGTGATGACGGATTTTATCGTGTTCCAAATAGAAGACACGATTCCAGAAATAGCGGTTAAAACATTACTAATGGTGTCTTTAATTCCATTCCAGGTATTGGAAATAAACTGACCTATGGCAGACAATATCGTCGTCACAATTTGTTGAATAGCTTGCCAAACTCTCTGAAGAACTCCCTTGATCGTCTCCCATGCGCCAGACCAGTCACCAGTTATGACCTGCATAATAGCTTTGATGATTCCTAAAACAACATTGATAGCTGTTTCGACAACTGTTTTGATGATGTCCCAAGCCGTGGTGATGATTAACTGAATATTTGCCCAAGCAGCTTCAAGATAGGGGCCAATCAAAGACATGACCGTCTGAATAACTGTAGAAATGGCATTCCAGACCGTTTCAACTGCTACTTGTATAAGGGCTTGATTTTCTGTCCACCAAGTGGTAAGAGTTCCCCAGATCGTCATGATAAAGGTACTAATCTCTTGAAGAATAACTGAAATAAAAGCATAGATGGCATTCCAGATTTCAATGACTGCTGTCCGAAAGCCTTCATTGTTTTGCCACAGTTCTTGAATCCCAACGACTAATAGGGCAATCACTGCTATGATGCCTAGAACTGTTCCAACAATCGGAGCTGCTGCAACGACCAATCCGCCAATGGTCGTTCCCATGGCGACTGCTGCCGCTTGAAGGGCTAAGAGTCCAGGTAACAACAGACCGACAACTGTAATTAAACCACCCATAATGACAATAAAGGTCTGAATGGGACTAGGTAAGTTGCTGAACCAATTGGCGACAGCTTGTAGTAATTGAGCCAATAATTCTAAGACTGGTGCTAGAGCTTCAGCTAAAACACCACCAACCTCTGCCATGGCAGCTTTAGCAGTATTTTGTGCAATCGTAAATTTATCAATCGGATCAAGTGTTGCTTCATAAGTTGACGTCACAACTCCTAAAGCATTCTTAGCAGTCCCTGATAAATCATTAAATGAAAAAGCACCACGCTTAATGGCATCGACCATTCGTGGCGCAGCTTTTGAACCAAAAACTTCTGAAGCGAGTGTCAGACTCTCTGTCTCATTTGTTGAATTCTTAATTTGTTCAACAGTTTTTGCCAGACCATCTTGTAAGGTTAAGCCATCCTTGGCATAATTAACAGCCGCTTTAGATAAAGTAGAAAGTGCAGCACTTGAATCGACACCAGCTTTTTCAAAGCGTCCCATTAAGGCGACACCCTCGTCAAAGGATAACCCAAGTGACTTAATTTGAGGAGCACCAGATACGACCTTACTCATTAGATCCTGAACACCAACCCCAGTTTGTTGGGAAGTAAAAGTGACCGTATCAAGTACCATGGCGAGGTCTTTAGACTCAAGACCATAGGCTTCAATGGCCTGTTTGGCAGAAATAGCCGATTGCGTCACATCCGAACCATTGATTTCAGAATACTTAATCAGTAATGCTGAAGCCTGTGATAAAGCATCTCCTGTTAAGCCAAACTGAGTATTTAATTCCCCAACCGCACTACCTGCTGTCGCAAAGTCTGTAGGAATGGAAGTGGCGAGTTCAGTCGCAATATCTTGCATCCCTTCAAGTGCCTTTCCACTAGCACCAGTCTTGGTGATGATGATATCCATTCCTTCATCAACTTCACGAAAAGCTTCAAGAGATTGTTGCCCAAATTCGATTAACTTTTGAGAGAGTTCACCCAATCGGTCTCCAAACTCCATAAGGATATCTGCTTTTAATAAACCATTGGTTTGTTCAAGGCTTGCTGCAGATTGTTGGGAGGCATTGGAAAGCCCCTCCATTTCCTGTTGGAGATTGTTATAGGCTGTCTTAGTATCGTTGAGTGTTTTCTCAAGCCGATTGGCTTCGACAGAATTCTCGCCATATTCTGATTTGGTTAGTTCTAACTGACGTTCTAAATTCGCAATTTGACGCTCAACGAGTTCAGACTGACTAGCAATTCTTCTTTGTGCTAAGGCTAATTTTTCAGACTCTGAAGCATTTGAACCAAGCTGACTCTCTTGCAAACGAAAGGTGGAATTGAGTTTCTCACTCTCTGATGCTAATTGGGCCTGTTCAGCTTCTAAACTGTTTAATTTCGACCGGTTGCTTTCAACTGTGTTTCCGTGAGAATCAAGCGCTCGATTAACTCCTTCAAGTTTTGTTTCATAGCTTTTTAGGACATTTTGTGTTGTCTCAACTTCACGTTGGAATGCTCGATATTGTTCTGCACCAATATCCCCACGTTGGAATTGCGCTTCAACTTGACTTTGTGCCTGACGTAAGGTTTCTAATTTTTCTTTCGTGGTCGCAATCTGTTTTGAAAGCACCTCTTGCTTTTGAGTAAGGAGAGTGACATTGCCAGTATCAAATTTCAGTGCTTTATCAATTTGTTTCAGCTCTTTAGTGGATTCCGCTGATTCTTTATTTATTCCCTTCAAGGCTCGTTGTAAAGGTTGGGTGTCACCACCAATCTCAATCGTAATGCCTTTGATGTTACCAGCCATAGTTCTCCCTCCTTTCTCTAAAAGTTATCAAAATCAGCTTGGGTTGCTCGTCTAGTTTGTGGTTTGTCAGAACGCAAGGCGACATAATCCGTCTGATAATCCAGTGCCATCCCAATAGAGATGTGTTTTAAATCATCCATAGATAGTCCAGTTTCCTTGCAACAGGACAAGTAGCTTTCTACCGTGAAGATTTCTTCACTCGCTTCATCGGTTTCATCGACTTTTTTCGAGTCGACATTCCTTGATTTAACATCTCCATCAAGACTGGACCAATCTCCTGAATCGGTAACTCCTCCATCTCCATAAAGAAAACATCAAATGCTTTCACCCGTGGATTGGCTGATTTGGCAAATACCCAAAATAGTCGATGAAAGAAGGTCATATCGAAATCAGAAAGAATGGAGACATCCATATTTTGTGCGGTTAGCTCCTCTCCTTCTTCTAACTGATTAAGTTGGTCTAAAATAGACTTGGCATTAATCATTTGAAAGAGGTCTTGAAAGTAATCTTTACCGAATTGTTCTTTATAGGCAATCGGCGTGTAAGCATTACTTGCTAGTGGGTAAACTTTCCCACAAATCGTCACCTGTTTTCTCATGTACGACTACCTCCACTTGCGACAGTTGGCTCATATACAGACTTAAACCAATTTTTCTTCACTGTTTCGGGGGTCTCTTCTGTTGTCCGACGACGAACCACCTGATCAAGTGGACGTGGACTGGCTGTGAATTTCAATTCCACTTCATTGATATCACTACCATTCTTGGTTTTTGAGCCTACTGTTGGTCGAGAGGCATAACAGTAATAGAGGACATGAAGTGTCTCCTTCTTATCCCCTTCAAAACGGAACATTAATGCGAAGTTTTTCCGAGTTGCATTGGATGATTCCGTAATCACCTTATTGGTATCATCTAGTGTTTCTCCTAACACTCGAGTTAAGAACTCTTGTGTTAAAAGGGCAACCTTCAAAGTTCCACTATAACCATCATTAGACTCAGTCGTATAAAAGTTGATATTATCCGCTTTGTAGGAACCTGAATCTCCTGTTGCTTCAAGGGTCAACTCTGCAGCACCTCTTAATCGTTCAACATTCCCATAGGTTAAGGCTCCGTCACTCCCTTCCGTTGTGACTTCTGCCCAGTGGACATCTTGTAGACCAAACGTGACTTTATTTTTTTCAGCCATATGTTCTCCTTCTTAAAATGCAAAATGAAAAGCAACCTGATAAAGTTGCTCGGTATCAATATAAGTTTCAACCTTGTCAAAAAACAAATGTTGTTCCGTCAGAAAAGTTTCAATCTTCCCTTCAACGTCGAGGTCTTTCTTCCTTGTGTAAAGTTCAAGAATGAATTGCGCGCCCTTATGGTAAACCTGATTGTCTGCCCCAAAGTTTTCTGATTGCGGACTATAATAAACCATAAAAGGCGGACTTGGACTGTGACCTTCTTCGAAGTGATGATAAGCAATCGGAAGATGTAAGGCTTTTAGCTGTTTAAAAAACTCCTTTTCACTCATAAGTTACCTCGAATCTTCTTCTCCAAAGCTTGAACTGCTTTTTGTTCAACGGGGCCAATATGAGGACGCCCGGAAACTCGACCACCATTTTGTTTGGCATAGCCATTCTCAAGTAGATGAGTTAGGCCTGGTGTCCGATTATGAATCGTTTTCGTTTTACCAGTGGACGTGCTACTCGTTTCCTTTGAAGTCCACCCTCTCACATAGCGACCACTCCGCTTGGGCGATGTAGATTTTAGAGTCGCAATCGCCTCGTCCGTTACATCATCGACTGCTTCAACTACCGTCTCTGTTGTTTGATGCAAGTATTCCTCTAGCTCCTTTTCAATAGCCCTACTCAGTTCATCAGCTCTCATGGCTCTTCCTCCACTCGACATTTGACCATTTTCTTTTCAAAAAAGACATGGTCAATTGAAAGAATATTAAACGATTTCCCTTGAAAGATGAGTTGTGTATTGGTGGTATCAAGTGAGGCGACTTCTGAATCATATCTAAGAGTGACTATCAGCTGAAGTTTTCGTTTCGTTTGACCCACTTCAAATATCTCATCACTATTTGCTTGATTCACACTAGCCCATCGTGAAAATAAATTAGTAAACTGACTTGTTTCGTTACCAATATCATCTTGAGTAATCACACGTTTCTTGAAAAGAACTCGCTGGTTTAAAGGTGCAATTTTCATTTAAAACACCTCTTTTCGCAAACCACCTAACAGATGATAGAGCGTCTCTTTCAAATCATGATGGTTAGCCTCTTCTCGATGCTCGAAAAGATAAGCTACCGCATAGAGCATTGCGGAGCGAATAAGCGGTGTATCCACCAACTCATCCACTCGCAATACGTCTTTGCAGAGTTCTTCACTAGTTGCAATCAAGACTTTTATCAAATTATCTTCCCCAGAAGTATCAACTCGTAGATAGATTTTAGCTTCTAAAAGCGTAAGCATATCTTACCCTTTCATGGTGAGCACTTTGACAGCTTCAGGAAGAACCAATTTCCCATCCACACGTTGGCTACCCAAGAATCCAACTTGACCACTAGTCGCATACAACTCGTTCAGACGTTTGAAGGAACGCCCTTGACGGTCACTAATCCAATAGTGGGAGAAATCCCCAAAAGCAAGAACTTTTTGCCCAGAAGCAATTTCTGGGGCATAGCTTGACGTATAGTATGGTCGATTCAAAATCATATCTGGTACTCCTGCTTGAACAGATGGTTGCCAGATGTAATTTCCGTTGTTGTCCTTCAACTTACGCAGAGCCTTGATAGTAGAATCATTGAGAATCCAAACGGAATTCTTACGGTAAGGTGACTTGAGAGAATGATAAAGGTCCATCACATCATCAAAGGTGATGTTGGCACCTGTTGAAGTAACCCCTTCAGTAACTGTGGTAAAGACACCAGTTGGTTTACCAGAACCATCACCAATCAAGAAGGCTTCTTCTTCCTTAGACCCAATGCGTCGAGCAAACTCTTCTGCCATATAGGATTCAAGGTCAAAGACAGAGTCATGAATCAACTCCTCTGAAATCTTGATAGCTGTCCCAACCTTGTAAGCACCAAGAGTCACTTGGCCAAAGGTTTCTTCACTCTCTGGGTAAGTACCATTTTCATCCATCCACGCAGCCGTACCATGACCTGTCACCACTGGAATCTTGCGCTCACCATTTGAGGTCTTGATAATGGTTGCCAAACGACGGAAGAAGTTCTCCTCTTCAAGAGCCTTAATCAAGCGGTTCTCGTATTCATCAGGTACCAAGTAACCACCTTGACCATCATTCCCAATGTTCAAGGTATTATTAACGTCAAAGAAATTCTTTTGACGCACATTTTTCCAGAATGATTGGTTGTAAACAGTTGAAGCCGTACCTGTCTTCTCATCACCACCAGCATCAGTTCGTGGTTGAGAGACAATAGCCGCGCTAGTTGCTTGTGACAGTTCACGCTCAATACGTTCTTGGCGTTCCAAACGGTCAATCTCTTTTCCAAGGTCAACCACTTCTTGTTCCAACTTATCGTAGTGTTCACTATCTTCCTGTGAAATCATGCCCTTTTCATCACGACATGAATCTAAGAAGTTCTTGGCTTTATCCCAAACCTTGGCACGTTTTTCTCGTAGTTCTAAAATTTTGTCCATAGTATAAATGTCCTCCTAGGGTTTTAATAACTGTAGTCGTTTTTCCAAGGTGCTTACTGCAACCTTGGGTTTATCTATCAACTGTTCACACTTGGCGACCACTTGATTGGTTACTGTCTGCATTGAAAATGCATAGGCATCTTGTGACTCATCATTGTCATGAGTGCCATCGAAGATAATCTGATCCGCAAAACCTAACTCAACTGCTTTCTTTGCATTGAGCCAAGTCTCTCCATCCATGAGGTTTGAGAGTTTCTGACGACTTAGAGATGTCTTAATCTCATAAGCGTTGATAATCGACTCCTTCACTTCATTTAGAAGCTGAATAGCTTTTTCCATCTCACGTTTGTCACCACTCGCAAAAGTGGCCGGATTATGAATCATCATCATAGAGACTGGACTCATGTTTACAATTGTTCCAGCCATGGCAATGACAGATGCTGCACTAGCCGCAATGCCATCAATGTTTACGGTGACTGCTCCTTTATAATCCATTAACATGTTATAAATCTGAGCCGCCGCAAAGACATCTCCACCCGGGCTATTAATCCAAAGTGTGATATCTCCTTGTTCTGAAAGCAGTTCATCTTTAAAGAGTTGAGGAGTTACCTCATCCCCAAACCAAGATTCACTGGCAATCACACCATTTAAAAAGAGGGTTCGTTCCCCCTCATTTTTGGCCCAATTCCAAAATTTATGCATCTTTGATAAAACCTCCTGCGTCTTCTAACTTGGTCATGTTGCCATTGACCAAGTAAAGGTCACCACCTTCTTCTTTTGAAAGTGGGTTCATGTCCTCTAAGCGTCTAATATCATTTGTTGACAACCAACCATTTTGACGGCCTATGGCATAGCCATTCATCCGACTCTGGTAGTCCCCTCTTAACAAACCGTCCACATTGAACTTGATAAAGTAGGTCTTCTTCTCATCAGGTAAAAGCAGAGCTTTTTGAAAGGCTTGTTCAAATCGAACTACCCAAGGATCTAGCGTGTACTTCACAAACTCCAAGGACTGTTGTTCTATATTTGAAAAGGAAGATTTCTCCAAGTCACCGACCATATGAGGTGGTATCCGATAGAGTCTTGCAATTTCATTGATTTGAAACTTACGTGTCTCTAAGAACTGGGCTTCATTGGGTGGAATCCCAATAGTCTTATAGATCATGCCTTCTTCAAGGACAGCAACCTTATGGCTATTGTTTGTGCCTTGATAGACTTGATTCCACGACTCTCTAACCTTACTGGGGTCTTTGAGAATACCGGGATGTTCCAAAACACCTCCGGGATTCGCACCGTTCGCAAAGAATGATGCACCATACTCTTCAGTCGCCAAGGTCATACCAACGGCATTTTTTGCCATAGCAATCGGTGAGTAGCCAATTAAACCATCAAAGCCAAGGCCAGGAACATGTAAAACCTCACTTTTTTTGAGAATGATATTTCCTTTATCTTTGAAGTTCGGGTTGTCCTCTTCACTACGTTGATAAACATAGTAGAGTTCACCCTTATCATCACGCTTGACGGTCATCCTATCTGGCAACAAGGGATACAAGGCTAAGACCTGCCCTCTTCCATCACGAATAATCTGGGCATAAGCATTGCCCCAAATCAATAGATGACTCATGAGTGTCTCACGAAAGACAAAGGATGTCATGTCTGGATTTGGTTCATCATGAAGTAGGTAATAGAGCTGATGATTAACATCTTGTTCCTTGCCTTCATCCGTATGCTTGTAAACATGAATGGGGAGACTGGCAATCGCCTCAGCTAAAATTCGCACACAGGCATAGACTGCAGTGGTTTGAAGAGCTGTCATTTCATTGACATTCTTCCCTGATGTGGTTCGTCCAAAGAGGTACGAAAAATCCGACCCCTCATACGAGTTGGTCGGTTTGTCTCTTGCCCTCTTTAAGCCTATCAATTCTAAGATTCCCATAGAGCCTCCTTCTAAAAACTCAAAATTCCTCGCTGGTCGTAAATACTACCATCATCACCTTTATGACGGATACAACGGTCTAGTCCCATAATGAGAGCTACAATCCCATCAATCTTATCGACTGACTTCTCTTTGTCTGGCTTGATGTTACCAGCTGGATCTTGCCTCATGACCACATTTTGAGCCATCCATTTCAAAACTGGATGACCAGCGTGTGTGACCCTGCCCTCCATCATGAGTTTGTATAATTCCTTAGATGGTGGTGACATATCTTTATATCCCTGACCAAATGGCACTACAGTTAAGCCCATATCCTCCAAGTTTTGAACCATCTGTGTCGCATTCCAACGGTCGTAAGCAATTTCTTTGATGTTAAACTTAGTAGATAAGTCTTCGATAAAACGCTCAATAAAGCCATAATGTACCACATTCCCTTCGGTTGTTTTGAGATAGCCTTGACGTTCCCAAACATCATAAAGAACATGGTCACGTCGACATCTCAAAGGTAGCGTGTCTTCTGGCAACCAAAAGTAGGGCAACACAATGTAAGATTCATCCTCAGTCCGTGGTGGAAACACTAAAACAAAGGCAGTAATGTCAGACGTACTTGATAAGTCAAGCCCTGCATAACACTCTCGACCAAGCAGACTACTTTCAACTATCGGTCTATTTCCTTTGTCATAGACATGTTCCGCAATCCACGTCACCGTGGAACTTGTCCACATATTCAAACGGAGTTGCTTAAAAACATTTTCTTCAGCTGGATTGTCGATGGCATTTCGATAGGCTTCACGCACACGGTCAATCTGAATGGTGTGACCCAATGATGGATTTGCCTTATACCAATTTTCTTCATCCTGCCAATCCTCATCATTAGCTAGGCCATAAACAACTGGGTAGAACGTTTCATCTTTCTTTCGTCCAGACAAGATATCTAGTGCCTTCGTATGAAGTTCATAACAGATAGAGTTCTTATCTGTACCTGCGGTAGTGATGATAAAAAATAGTGGTTGTTCACGCGCATCACCAGAACCTTTGGTAAGAACATCATAGAGATGGCGGTTGGGTTGAGCATGGATTTCATCAAAGACAAGACCTGACACATTAAGTCCGTGCTTTGTCCCAGTCTCCGCAGATAGCACTTGATAAAAACCTGCATTATTGTAATTAACAATGCGTTTGGTTGCTCCCATGATTTTGGATCGCTTGTTTAATGGGTTTGACATCCCTACCATTTGCTTGGCCACATCAAATACAATGGAGGCTTGGTTTCTATCACAAGCAGCACCGTAAACTTCAGCACTTGCTTCACCATCCGCATATAACAGATAGAGGGCAATGGCAGCCGCAAGCTCACTCTTACCATTTTTCTTTGGAATCTCTACATAAGCGGAGAGAAACTGTCTGTTTCCATCCTCTTTCACAATTCCAAATAAGTCACGAATAATCTGTTCCTGCCATGGTAAAAGTAAAAAGTGCTTACCTGCCCACTTCCCTTTGGTGTGTTTAAGATTTTGGATAAAGGCTACCGCCCTATCCGCTTTCTTCTCATCGTAGTGTGAGGTAGGCAACATAAAAGGACTTGGTTTATAGTGATAAGTCATCCTATACCTCCCTCAATAGACTTTCCATTTCATCTTGTTCTCCATCACTACTATCAGCCTGTATTCGACTTCTTGCAGAAGGGGTTAGACCAAACTGCTCGGAGAACTTGAGCATGATTTTCATGTTGGTTTGAGCAATGGAAACTTGTGGAACCTGCTGGAGGTAGCCGTTCGGTGTTTTGATAATAGAGCCATGTTTCGTTAGGAACTCTTCTGCCTCTTTCCATCTAGCGTACGCTTGACAGTATCCTGCAAAAGCCGTCATATCCATATCTGTCAAAAGACCCATGGACTCGAGCACCTTGCTCATGCGTTTCCATTCTTTCTTGGCATCCTCTTCTAACCACGATGGGCATCGAGGAGCTTTCTTAGTTGGTTTAGGTTCTTTATGGTTGAGAGGACGCTTACCTAAGTTACCTTCAAGAACTTTTAAACCAGTTGGTTTTGGTTTACGTCCACGCTGTGCCAGGTCGCTCACCTCCTATCTTCCATTTTTCTGACACGCAAAAAGGCCTCTTGCGAGACCCTTTCGGTTTATTGTAATTGTTCAAAAGCCCATTTTACTGCATGCCCAAATCTTGAAATGTTTCTTCAGCTTCAATGATTCTGTCAAACTTTCTTTCAAAGTTATCAAAGTCTTCTAGGCTATCTATGGTTTCATAGATATGAAGTCCAACCCCTTTGTATCCATTGAAAGCTACAATCACCCAATCTATGTAAGGGATGATACTTGAGGTTGTTCCATAGTTTGAAACATTTTTTCAAGTGTTGTGGATGTTGACATTTTTTGTTCTCCTCTTCTTTTGTTGTGAACATATTACCTCTAAAGGAGTTTAATAGCCAGTTATAAGCTCACTATTATCAATTATAATCTGCTATTATTTCTTTAAAAACTTCCCTATCCAAAGCATTCATTGCATCTAATGAGACCCCACGATGGTAAGCATACACAAGATGACCGTCACGTTTCAAGGTCAAATGAGCAATCTATTCACCATTGATATAACTTGGGTCAGTTGAAGATTCTCTGAGCAAATCGCAGACATAATGTCTCTCACCTCTATCAATGACTACCAACTCCCACATAGCCTTATTCCACCTTTACTATCCTATCAACTCCATAGACGACACTCAGCCCACTACCATTATCCCAATGAACTAAAACTGAAGCTAAGTCGTCATGTCCATAGACAGTACCTAGCGTTCCAATAGGTGGTGGAAATGGATCATCCATTTCAAGTAGTTTAACTCGACAGCCTACAGGGTATAAACATTCAACTCTTTCTTTTGCACCGTTATTCATTGTGAAGCCTCCTTCTTTTTGGTAGCTGTATATTACCATTAGTACCAAACACTATCCAGTAATCATCTAAGATTTAAGCAAGAAAGAATAGCCTTTCCAATCGCATAAACAACGGTAACTGTTACACCATTACCTGCTTGTTTGTAGAGTTGGGCATCAGAGTTTACGGCTTGAGCTTTCTCAAAGAGGTCATCCGTGAAACCTTGAAGTCTAAAACACTCACGAGGTGTTAATCGTCTGATTTTAACCATTCGACCATTCCAGACCACCACACCCATTTGACCACTGCAAGAGAGGTTATGAGCAATGCCCTTACCTACTCTTGCTCGTTTCGTTGGAGATGCTGGATAAGATAAATCAACAGAGTCACCAAGTTCTGCCACTTGATACCCTTGCTTTGTACCGTTCCTTACTTTAATTCCTTCTACAACTCCGTGTCTGTCTTGAGAAGTTAAGGTAAACATAGGCTCACCTTTCTCTTTTAATCGACGACCATTTTGACGTTTGTTCACTCGGTCTGGAGTTAGAATAGGTTGTACTTCCATCACACCAGAGTTCATGGCTGTCCTCTTGGTAGAACCTGCTGTGTAACGAGCAGTGATGCACCGTGCTTGGTCTGTTACCTTTGGTTTGGTTGTAGATTGGTCAATCAAGTAAAGCCCTGTCTTTGCCCCAACACCGCCACCAGTGCCAACTAAAGTTGTAGAAATACCGTCCGTATCATAGACACGATAGGACTGCATACCTCCTACAAGTTGCTTAAGATTGCCACTGCTTTCTGGCTGGAGAGGTAATACTTGTCGTCTACCTCTGCTTCTAAGATGTCCGATAGTGTAGACACGTTCTCGGTTTTGGGGAACTCCGTAATCTTTGGAATTGAACACTTGCCATTCAAGGTCGTACCCTGCTTCGTCCAGTTCAAGGAGATAGTCGAGGAAATCGACTCCTCTGCGACTTGATAAAAGTCCCTTAACATTCTCAAGGATGAGCCACTCGGGCTTATCTTCTTCACTTTGGCTCTTGAGGAGGTCAACGAGTGTAAAAAAGAGTCCACTTCTTTCAGCTCGTAGTCCAGCTCGCTTTCCTGCGATAGACACATTTTGGCAAGGACTTCCCGCAGTCCATATATCTGCTTTTGGAATGTCATTTGGCTTAAGTTTTGTAATATCATCTGAATACCATTCTCCTTCCGTATCATACATGGCTTGGTAACTTCTAACCGCAAATTTATCCTTTTCACAATAACCAATGCAGGTCATCCCAGCCAGCTCAAGTCCACGTCTAAAACCACCAATACCTGCGAAGAAATCAATGAAGGTTAACTGATTCATACTGACACCTCAACTAAATCCGCATACTTGATTTCTTTCCCATCTCGCATAACCTTGATTGATTGGTCACCAGTCGCTTCAAAGTAACGTTTCACAATCACGTCCACAAACTTCTCATCCAATTCAATACCATAACAAATCCGACCTGTTTCTTCACAAGCGATCAAGGTTGACCCACTTCCAAGGAATGGATCAAGGACGACTGTTCCACGCATGGATGAGTTTTGAATGGGATAGGCCATCAATTGAATTGGTTTCATGGTTGGGTGCTCTTTGCTTAACTTAGGACGGTCGTATTCCCAAATGGTAGTTTGTTTGCGGTCAGAAAACCATTGGTGTTTCCCTTTGTTCTTCCAACCAAAGAGACAAGGCTCATGTTGCCACTGATAAGGGCTGCGACCAAGAACAAGTGAGTTCTTTTTCCAGATGCAGCATCCACTCAAGTAAAAGCCTGCATCTTTGAACGCTTTACGGAAGTTATACCCTTCCGTATCAGCATGAAAAACATAGATAGAGGCATCGGACTCCATGTTCTGTTCAACATTAACGAACATAGCAAATAAGAACTTATAGAAGTCAGAGTCACTCATATTGTCGTTCTTAATTTTACCTGCTGTCTCTTCCACATTGACGTTATAAGGTGGGTCTGTCAAAACTAAGTTAGCTTTCTTATCCCCCATCAATGTGATGTAAGTTTCTGGCAAGGTAGAGTCGCCACAAATGACTTGATGTTTTCCTAAGTACCAAATGTCACCTTGTTTAGCAACAGTTGGTTTCTTGAGTTCTTCATCCACATCAAAGTCATCCTCATTGACTTCCTTGTTATGGACCTTAGAAAAAAGCTGGTCAATTTCTGGGAATTCAAAACCAGTTAGGTCTGTATCAAAGTCAGCTTCTTGTAAGTCCAACATCAAATCCGCAAGCAACTCTTCATTCCAGCTACCAGTGATTTTATTTAGGGCAACGTTCAGTGCCTTAACCTTATTCTCATCTTCAATATGGACTTGAACGCACTGTACTTCTTTAAAGCCCAAGTCCTTCAAGACCGTCAGTCGTTGATGACCACCAATGATAGTCATATCATAGTTGACAATAATAGGTTCGACATAACCAAACTCTTGAATCGACCGTTTGATTTTTTCGTATTCCTTGTCGCCCTTTTTGAGAGCCTTCCTTGGGTTATAACTAGCTGAATTAAGTTGGTCAACTGTTAATGTTAACCATGTCATACTTTCTTTCGTCATCATGTCCTCCGTGGTGTTCTTGCGCAGGTTCTGCTACAAAATTTTCTTCTAGGGCTACCATAAGCTGTGAAGGTCTTACCGCACAGTTCACAAACATGGCTATCCGCTTTTTCAGGATGTTGCGTCACCCAATTCTTACGACGGCAACTGTCTGAGCAGAATTGTTTCGTTCTCCCTTTACGAGGTTGCTCAATGGGTTTCAAACATTCTTTGCACAATTGTCCATTTCTTTGTCCGTCAGAAATCATAGCCACTACTGCCTGACCATAACCCTTTAGATGAGGGTTAGTACTGCAGTAGCGTTTGACTGCCGTCAGACTGAGGTCAAGCAAGTTTGCGATTTTGCGATAGCCCAGACCCTCGTTTCTCATTTTCCACACTTGTTTTGCTTTAAAATCGTTCATTTTAACCTCTTTTAGTTAGCTTTTATCCCAGTTTTTGGGTAAAAATAAACGACAAGATTTAATGAAAAACCTTGTCGTAGATAATGTTTGGGGTCAGTAAAAATCTATTTTTGTGTACCCCCTTTTGAATTTTGCGATTTTTCACGTTTGAGGGGGCGTCGGTCTTAGTCTCCCAAGGGTTTAGAGATTTCATCCCCCCTCCCCCAAAGGGTTAAAAATTAGATACTTTTGTAACGAAACTCCAAGACTAAAATCGATACGTATACTCCACATATCGGTCAGTCGTCTTGGTCTTCCTATCATGACAAGACTTACAAAGTGCTTGCCAGTTGGTTTGATTCCAAAAGAGGTCTTGGTCACCTCGGTGGGGTGTGATATGGTCAACCACTGTTGCCTTGGTCAATCGACCTTTGACTTTGCATTGAACACAAAGTGGTTGAACTTTTAAGTAACGAAGTCGTGCTTTATTCCATTGGGCATTGTATCCTTTGGCTTTGGTTGACTTGGTATCCAGTTGGTAGTTTGCTTTATAGTTGTCACAATACTTGTGACCATAAGGTACTAGGTTAGGACAACCATTTTGTTTACAAGGTGTGCTTGGTCTTCTTGGCATCTTACTTCTCCCAAGGAAGATAGGCTTTTGTGAAATGCCCAAAGCAAGATGTTTTGGTGTAGTCTACATTCAAGAGATGAAGTTCCTTAATGATACCTTGTGGGGTCAAGTCGTAGCGTTCACGAATCATTCCTTCCAGTTGTGTTGAGGTGTAGCGACTGGTTCCAAAGGTTTCTACATATACCGACACAGGTTCTGCAACTCCAATGGCATAGGCTAATTGTACTTCACATCGTTTCGCATACCCTTCTCGAACAATATCCTTAGCAATCTTTCGTGCCATGTATGCTGCTGAGCGGTCAACCTTGCTTGGGTCTTTTCCAGAGAAAGCACCGCCACCATGATGTGCAAAACCACCATAGGTATCGGCCACAATTTTTCGACCAGTAACTCCTGCATCCGCAAACGAACCACCAAGAACAAAACGTCCGGTCGGATTGACTAGAACTTTGAAATCTAGATTCTGACGGTAACGAAGTGCTACTGACATCATAGCTTCAGTCACAATTCGTTTCACTTTGGCAAGGTTGGCTATTTCAGTATGTTGGATGGAAACTAAAAAGGTATCAATCCGTTTCTTCTCATAGTCGTAGGATACCTGTGCTTTCGCATCCTTTCCAAGTAAGGGGTGACCAAGCGACATCAGTTTCTCAAGGACTCGGGTTGCTAGAACATAAGGAAGTGGCAGGTACTCAGGTGTTTCGTCTGTCGCATAACCAAACATCATTCCTTGATCACCAGCACCTCCATTATCTACTCCTTGTGCAATATCTGAGCTTTGGAGTCCAAGTAGGTTAGTTACCCGAACATTTTTCATACCAAGTGGCTCGACAACCTGACGAACAATGTTCTCGAGATTAAAGTAATGTCTAGTTGAAATTTCACCAGCTACCACAACTTGGTTATCCTTGATTAAAGTCTCAACTGCCACTCGACTTGATTTGTCATACTTTAGACACTCCGTCAAAATGGCATCTGAAATCTGATCACAGATTTTATCTGGGTGTCCAACTGAAACTTGTTCACTAGAAATAATCATAATTCCTCCACGCAAAAAGCCCAACCTTTATGAGGCTAGGCTTTACTTTATTTTACTGATTTTTGGCCTGCTTCGTAGGCTCTCTCCAATGCTCTTTTGATACCCCATACCGAAACATCGTAGAAGTCAAGATTGTCGCTCCAACGTTTTTCCAAGGTTTCTACAAAAAGTTCTTCTTTTGCAATTTCTGTTAAAAGGGCATTGAGTTTTTCTTGTTGACGCTTTGTCATGGTATTGTTCTCCTCTTCTTTTGTTGTGTACATATTAACTCTAAAAAGGAGATATATCCAGTCATTTCTGCATAAATTTAAAGATATTTTAAACAGTTAAAACCATCAAAACCGCCTCAAGAATGGCTTCACGTTCTTCTGTTTCAGGATAGAGTTCCCATCCTCTGTCGTAAGAAACGATTGTTTCTTCAGCTACTTCAATATCTAATTTGAAAATACATCCAAGGTCAATTCCAACTTCTGAAGGTTGGGGACTAACCTTGGCAATGTAATCCACTTTTTGTCCCTGATAATCAATCCGTCCGTCAGTCCACATGGTTATTCTCCTTTGGTTTTTCTAGGTTTATATTACCCTATCAGCCAAAGAATATCCAGTCATTTGAGGGAGATTTTTATCTTTTTTGACATCTTAAGTATATCACATGTCTAGGTTGAAAATCAGTACTAAACCAGTACAAATTTAGTGCTAATTTAGTACCAATTTAGTGCACTCAACCATCACTAGATAGGGATGTGATAATCTTCCACCTTAAGTTCAAGACTTTTTGAAGTCCAACGATAACACTTGCGTAATTGTTTTAGAATCTTACGCCTACGATAAGCAAGTGTTGAATGACTGATTTCATAAATCTCTTCTAGTTCAGTCCAACTCTTGCCTAAGTAAATTAAATCCTTGGATAATGGCTTCAAATCCTCAGGTATTAGCTCCATAACGAACTCAAAGTAGTAAAGATCCATTTTTAAGCAGTAGTAGGTATTAAGCAAACTACTGAGGTACTCTTGATTTTCTTGTTCTTGTTTTTCTCTAAAACTAAGAGAAATCAGCTCACTACGACCATGGTTTTTACTTTTCTTGACCTTTTCATGCTCTGACTTCTCAAATACCAGTGACTGAATCACACTATTCTCTGAGATAGGTCGATAGTTGAGCAATTTCTCCTGAACTAAATGTAACTTCATTTTCATGTCACGATAGTTTTTAGCTATATATTCCACCTTATCCATCTGTTCCTCCTACTTGTGCTTTAACAGCTTCAATCAGCCGTTCTTGTTGTGCATCTTTGTTTCCTAGTGCCTTGAGGATTTCCTCATCAATCGTTCCTTCAGTCACAATGTGTTGAATAACAACTGTCTCAGCCTCCTGGCCTTGACGCCAAAGTCGTGCATTGGTTTGTTGGTATAATTCCAAAGACCACGTTAATCCAAACCAGACCAAGTGGTGACCACCTTTTTGGAGGTTCAACCCATGACCTGCTCCAGCTGGATGAATTAAGCCAACTGGTACATTGCCCTTATTCCATTCACGAATATCTTCTTCTGTTTTCAACACCCGACTCGTTACCTTGAGTTTTTCTAAACGACCCGTAATCCGAGCCAAGTCATGTTTGAACCAATAGGCAACTAAGACAGGTTCTCCATTTGCGGATTCGAGGATATCTTCAAGGGCATCTAGTTTTTGTTCATGAAGTGGCACAACCGTATGATCATCAGAATATACAGCTCCATTGGATAACTGAACTAACTTGTTCATTAGGCTTGCAGCATTTGCGGCAGTTACTTCTAATCCGTCTAACTCTGACAAGACATACTCTTTCTTAAACTGAATGTATTTTTCTTTTTCCTTTTCTGACATACGCACCAGTTTCTTAGTTGAAATTAATTCGGGCATATCCAGATAATCTAGGGCTTTCATAGAAATGGTAATATCACTAATCTTGTCTTGAATTTGACACTCCGCATAATCCATGGGGATGTATTCATAGACAATGTTTCCATTGCGACGACCTTCTTCAAAGTAGCGACTACGAAACTCACCGATGAAGCGACCAAGACGTTCTCCTCCGTCAATGACTTTAAACTCTGCGAACAAGTCCATCAGTCCATTCGAGCTTGGTGTTCCTGTTAGTCCAACCACTCGCTTCATGTAAGGTCGCATAGTCATGAAGGCTTTGAAACGCTTGGACTGCCATGACTTGAAAGAACTCAATTCATCAATTACAACCATGTCCCACTTGAAATACGGACTGCATTGTTCCACCAGCCAAGGTAGGTTTTCACGATTTACGATATAGATATCCGCATCTTTCTGAAGGGCTACTTTTCGTTGCTTGGGAGTACCAACTATTTTCGAATACCGTAAGTTACGCAACTCAGACCATTGCTCAATCTCGTCACTCCAGACAGTATTTGCGACTCGCAGTGGGGCAATAACCAAAACCTTAGTAACCTCAAATCGGTCAAACATCAGCTCATTTACTGCAGACAAGGTTGTAGCCGTCTTCCCCATCCCCATGTCTAGGATGACTGCTGCATAAGGGTGACCTATGATGAAGTCCTTAGCGACTACCTGATAGTTATGTAATGTCAATTTCATCTAACACTTCTCCAATCATCTCAATGCGGTCAATGACATAAACCTTAAAGCCTAACCGCTCGAACAGTTTATGTCTTGACACTTGTAACTTCCTTGGCTTCTGGTCGGGAGCCTTTACTTCCACCAAGCCAAACTTGCCCTTGGGTAAAAACACCAAACGATCTGGAACACCAGAAAAAGAGGGCGATACCCATTTAGGACAAATACCTCCTCGAGCTTTCACAGACTTCACCAAAGCTTGCTCAACGTACTTTTCTCTCATCGTTCTAAATCCTTTCGTCAAATTGAAGTGTGTAGGTCTAGTGCAGTCATTTCCAAAACTCCTCTTATAGGCTTTTTTTATAGTAATTTTTGCTTATAGGATAGTTTTAGAAAAGACCATAATAGACCTACACAAAATCAAAAAATGTCACTCATGCTGGTCGTTTTAATCATCTATCTGAAACCTCATTCAAAATAAGTTCCAACCTTTCAGTCAACGACTTACACACCTAAAATAATCAAATACCTCTATTGTGGAGATCTGTTGACTAAAAATGCTGGTCATTAATCTAAGAAATCATAACCATCCTCTACCAATTTCAAACCAAGAATGTGGTTCCCTTTACTTGTCCGTTTTCGTTTAAACCCTGCCTGCTCAAGTGCAGAATAAAAATCGGTTGTACTGCGTGTATACTCCATGTTTTTGGCGCAATAGGCACGATACTGACTGTATAGTTCTCCTGATTTTTCTGACAACTGGTCGCCAACTTGACAACAGTCACCAAGGAAGTGTCCTAACCAATCATTTGCTTCACGATAGGCTTTGACGGAAGATGAAACGGCAGTTGGTACATTTGTTTTGAAGTTCGCTTTGATGGCTTTTTCTGCACCTTCGATAATCCAAGACATGATGGCTGGTGCTGCATTGTCATACAAATGGTCCGCAAAGTTTTTGATGTCAGAGCGACCAGTTATTTTGGCATTAAAGGGAATAACAACCAAACGTCGCCAAGTTCCATCATCGTTCGCCCCTACTTTAGGCAGATGGTTGGTGTAAAGAACTAGCGTGTGTGAGGGCACGAAGTGGAATGGATCCTTGTACTTCTTCTCTGCTTGAATCTCATCAGTTGAAGTAATCTGCTTCACAACGGCTGTATTGAGTCGCATACCCTCAGCCATCTCAGAAGCAATGACCAGTCGTTTCCCTTTAAGCTCAGCAAGCTCAGGACTGACATTTCGCTTGTTTGACATAGTTAAGGCATCCGCAGATAATTTACCTGAATAGCTACCTAGCACACGAGCAATGGTATTCCAAAAAGTAGACTTGCCGTTCGCTCCGCCTCCGTAGGCAATAATCATGTGTTCCTGATAGACCTTACCGATAGCTGCCATACCAATAATTTCTTGAACATAATCAATTAATTCTTGGTCATTACAGAAAAAGGTAGCTAAAGTTTCCTGCCATAATCCCATTCCCTGATCACTAGGGGAGACTGCGGTAATTTTTGTTATGTAATCTTCAGGATTGTGTTCTTGTTGCCCATTTATTCCCTTTCGTAAATCATAGGTAGCCTCTGGGGTATTGAGTAATAAGTCATCACTATCTAATTCTGACAATTCTACTGAAAGAATTGGTTTAGCTGTATTATAGACAGCCATCAAATTCTTATAGTCACGATGTTTCATAACAAATTTATGAAACTCTTTAGCTGCAAGATAAGCTTTTAAATATTTCAATTGAAGTGGAGTTTCGACTGCATTTTCTAGACGCTTTCCTCCAGCCTTTATGGTTAATTCATCAATACCTGAAGACTGAAGTTGCTTATCCGCAGATTCCAAGAGTGCAATCGCTTCAGCAAGTTGCTCATCAGTAAAGTGTACAACTGCACCTAGTGCCAACTGCTTATTCTCACGCCAGTGAGTTCCGTCATAGTAAAGATAGTCAGTTGCGTTGGTGTAGGCCAGCTTATTAGCATATTCTCTAGCAAGCACACCAGCCTCGCCTACATCTGAGTAATCATCTGGTTTTAAAGTTTCTCGATTGAAAGCATCGGGAGCCACATAACTTTTTGATGTTTTTATAGTTCTGTTGTAGAATCGGACCGCGCTCCCCCAAATGGTATCTAACTCAGCTTTGTCAAGTGGCGGTACACATTTCTGTGCCTGCTCATCAAAACCATCCCTAGCTTCTTGGGTCACGCCTAACCGTTTGAGAATTTTCGCAGCAAAAACTGACATCGTTGAATTACGACTCCCTTGCTGGATTGGTCCACTTGGAGGAGTATAGAAGTCTGCATCGAAATCTTCCTCATCTTCAATAGAAACAACTTGAAACAAATCTTCATCAATAGTTAGCCATGAATCATGCCATATAACCTGTGCATTTGGATTTCCAAAGAAGAATCGTGCCGCATCCTTGGCATGATCATCAAAAAACTTGTATTGATTACAGAGTTCTTCCTTCATTGCTACATAGATGTCTTTATCTGTTACCTCATTAATTTGGAAGTAGATATGAAACTTGGGTCTAGGTGCTTTTCCTGCCTTAGTCTGCATGTGACTACGGCTCGTCACCAAAGCGAAGTTATAATCCGCAAAGACGTCTTTAAGGAATTCTTCGGTAAGCCATTCATCAGGATTTTCTGTGTGATCATTATCAATATCCATGACTAACACATCTGACTTGATAAAGTTGGCATTGGAGCGAGTATTTTGGACAAAAAGACCTGCCACATGGTCGAATTGAGCTACGTTTTGTAAGATAGCTTTATCAGTGATAGTTACCATATTTGGATAGACCGTAGTTGTTTGTATTCCTGTCTGTCCAGAATGAGATAGGGTAAATTTCATTTGATATGCCTCCGTCTTTAGTTTTTAAATTAGGAAACTTGCTTCCTACCTTACTAAGTAAGAAACAGAGATGATTTTCCGCACTTCCGAAATTTTTTTAGAAAAGTAAAAGTTTCCTATTAAATGCACAGGAAACTTTTTTATGTTCAAAAAATTATAGTGAGAAGCGGAAAAACACCTCTTAGATCTACTTAGTAAGATGTAAGGGATAAAAATATTCCTTACAAAACGGAAAAATCATTCGAAACCTTACTTAGTAAGATAGGAGGACCAAATATGGTAAACGAACCATACATCGAACCTGATGATGATGTAGCAGATACTCTCATCGCCATCAGCGTCATCTCAAAACTACTCGCTAGAAAAATTATGGAGGAAGAAAACAATGAGCAAAATGAAAGAACTGAATAGACTGATTCATGATATGGAAGAAACCGCAAAGTACTACCTTCGCTTGGTGGATGAGTTCAAGAAACTCCTCACTACTGAGGATGAAACAGCACCTAAATCAAATCCACCAAAAAATGAACCACAAAAGGAAATTCAATTGGAGGATGTCCGTGCTGTACTTGCCACGAAAGCAAAAGATGGCTATAAGGAAGACGTCCGTGCTCTTCTAAATGCTTACGGTGCTTCTTCACTCTCAGTACTTGACCCAAAACACTTTGCGGCAGTACTTGAAGAAGCTGGAGGAATTGGTAATGACTAACCACGCCATTCTATCCGCATCTGCATCACATCGTTGGTTGAATTGCCCACCGTCTGCTCGTCTCACCGAAGATCTGCCAGACACAACATCTGATTTTGCTATCGAAGGTTCGGATGCTCACGAGTTGTGTGCTTATCTAGTCGAGAAAGCCTTGGGTAGGAATGCGCGTGATCCAACTGAAGATTTAACATTCTACAACGATGAGATGCAGGAATGTGCAGAAGAATATCGCAACTATGTCATGGAACAAGTCGAGAAAGCTAGAGGTTACTCTCGTGACCCTACAGTTCTTATAGAACAACGACTGGATTTTTCTAAGTGGGTACCTGAAGGCTTTGGAACTGGAGATTGCATCATCGTGGCAGACGGACGTCTTCAGGTTATTGATTATAAACATGGACTTGGTGTTCAGGTTGATGCAGACCACAACCCTCAAATGATGTGTTATGCACTTGGAGCACTTGAGATGTTTGATGGACTTTATAATTTCGATAACGTTACCATGACAATCTTTCAACCACGAAAACATAACATTTCTACCTTTAAGATAGAAAAGACTGAGCTGCTTGAATGGGCTGAAAATGTACTCACTCCAAAAGCTGAACTTGCATTCAAGGGTGAGGGGGAGATGCAATCTGGTAAACACTGCCAATTCTGTAAACTCAAGAATGTCTGTCGCAAACGTGCTGAGGATAATTTGGCACTAGCCAAGATGGAGTTTGCGGATCCAGCTTCCCTTGACAACGAGGACATTGCAGAGATTTTGCCTAAACTAGACCTGTTGATTTCATGGGCAAACGACATCAAAGCTTATGCTTTAAATCAAGCAACAGATGGACATCCTATCCCAGGATACAAACTGGTTGAAGGTCGCTCTGTTCGTAAATTCTCAGATGAGTCAGCCGTTAGCCAAGCAGTGATTGAAGCAGGCTATGACCCTTATGAGAAGAAACTGCTCACTATCACTGCCATGACTAAGTTACTTGGCAAGAAAACTTTTAATGACCTGCTTGGTGGTCTTATCATAAAACCAAGTGGAAAACCGACACTCGTTCCTATTGACGATAGCCGTCAAGAGATGAACCTAGCAAAAAATGAATTTAAAGAGGAATAACTATATGACAACCAAAGTAATAACAGGACCAAACACTCGCTTCAGCTACTTAAATGCCAACGAGCCAAAATCTATAAATGGTAGCACTCCCAAGTACAGTGCCTCACTCATCATCCCAAAAGAGGATACTGCCACCATTAACAAAATCAAGGCTGCTATTGAGCAAGCATATAAAGAAGGTGAGTCAAAGCTCAAAGGCAATGGCAAATCAGTACCTGCATTATCTACTCTGAAAACTCCCCTACGAGATGGTGACCTTGAACGCCCTGATGATGAAGCATACAAAAATGCCTACTTCGTAAATGCCAACTCGCCACACAAACCTGGTGTGGTTGATGGCAACCGCCAAGAAATTATCGATACGTCTGAGCTATACTCAGGTATCTATGGTCGTGCTTCTATCACCTTCTACGCATTTAATTCCAATGGCAATAAAGGGATTGCTTGCGGTTTGAATAACTTGCAAAAATTGCGTGATGGTGAACCCCTCGGAGGACGCACTCGTGCCGAAGATGATTTTGCGACAGAAGACGATGATGACTTTTTGAACTAGAAATGGAGAATTTGGTAGATGATGTATACGATTTTAACTTGTACAATTATGGGTCTCTGGGTGCTTATCGGTCTATACTTCGGGTATATGACCATTAGAGATGACATTCGAAATGAAGTGGAACGAAAGGCAAAGCAAAACAAAGAAAAACTTAGCCAAACACCACTCAGTCGAAAAAACAAATAGAACTTTAGGTGGCAGTACTTCTGTCACCTTTTTCAGAAAGGACAAACTATGCCGATTAAAGAACTTAGCATCGACATTGAAACCTATTGCGAAATTGACCTACGAAAATCTGGTGTCTATCGCTATGCGGAAGATGACAGTTTTGAACTCCTTTTAATTGCAGTTTCTGTCGATAATGGACCAGTGACTGTTTACGACTTTAATAAAGAGAAGTTACCACAAGATATTCTTGAAGCTTTAGTAGAAGATAGAGTCATCAAATGGGCATTCAACGCTTCATTTGAGCGAATTTGCCTATCCAACTGGCTCAAGAAACATCATCCTGAATTCTTATCAGATGGATTTCTCTCCCCAGTTTCGTGGCGATGTAGCATGATTTGGTCCGCCTATTTAGGACTTCCACTCTCCCTTGAAGGAGTTGGAACAGTTCTCAAACTCAAAGACCAAAAGATGAGAGAGGGGGCTGACCTTATTCGCTACTTCTGCTTGCCTTGTAAGCCAACCAAAGTCAATGGGGGACGAATTCGTAACTTTCCTCATCACGCACCTAACAAGTGGTCTACATTTATCGACTACAACAGACGTGATGTTGAGGTCGAATTGGCCATCAAGGAACGGGTGAAAAACTTCCCAGTACCTAGCTTTGTTTGGAATGAGTACCACCAGGATCAGATTATCAACGACCGCGGTATTGGCATAGATGTTGACTTTGTAAAAGCTGCTTTAAAAATAGACGGAGAGAGCAAAGCCAAAATTCAAGCAGAGTTAAAAACATTAACGGGTCTTGAAAAACCCAACTCTGTTCTGCAGATGATTAGTTGGTTGCGAGAACACGGAGTAGCAACAGATTCTCTAGACAAAAAAGCTGTGAAAGAATTACTCAAAACGGTTGATGAAACAACTGCTCAAGTTCTCAAACTTCGTCAGCAAGCTGCCAAATCAAGTGTCTCCAAATACCAGGCTATGATGAACTGTGTTTGTAAAGACGGTCGAGCAAGAGGAATGTTTCAATTTTTCGGGGCTAATCGTACAGGTCGTTGGGCTGGTCGCTTGGTACAACTTCAGAATTTACCACAGAACCATCTTCCTGACCTAAAGGAAGCTAGAGAACTTTTCAGAACAGGTGACTTAGAATCTACTGAGCTACTCTACGACACACAAGATACCTTATCTCAACTTATCCGAACAGCCTTTGTCCCTAGTAAAGGAAAGAAATTCATTGTTTGCGACTTTTCAGCTATCGAAGCTCGTGTACTCTCCCACCTGGCAGGAGAGAGATGGCGCAGTAAAGTATTTGAACAAGGGAAAGACATCTACTGTATGTCCGCTTCTCAGATGTTTGGAGTACCAGTTGAAAAACATGGACAAAATTCTGAACTCAGGCAAAAAGGAAAAATTGCAGAGCTTGCTTGCGGCTATGGTGGTTCAGTCGGTGCATTGAAAGCCATGGGAGCACTTGATATGGGACTATCAGAGGAAGAACTCCAACCACTTGTTAACTCATGGCGACAAGCAAATCCGAATATCGTTCTCTATTGGTGGGATGTCGATAATGCTGTAAAGACTGCTGTAAAGGAACTACTTCCAACATCTACTCAAAATATTCAATTTGAAGTCAAAAGTGGTATATTGTTCATCACCCTTCCTTCTGGTCGCAAACTAGCGTATATCAAACCAAGAATTGGCGAGAACCAGTTCGGTGGAGAGTCCGTCACTTACGAAGGAACTGGAACTGCCAAACGTTGGGAGAGGTTAGAAAGCTACGGTCCAAAATTTGTAGAGAACATTGTTCAAGCTATCAGTAGAGACATACTTGCGTTCTCTATGAAGCAACTAAATGATTTCAAGATTGTAGGCCATGTCCACGATGAAGTAATAATCGAATGTCCAATTGAACAAAAACTTGATGAAGTTGCATCATTAATGGGGATAGCACCTGACTGGTTGTCTGATATTAATCTTAGGGCTGATGGATATGAATGCTTTTTCTATCAAAAAGACTAGCAAAAAATCGCCACCTCGTAATTGAGATGGCGATTCTGTTATTTATTAAATTTGTTGTAAAGCTCTAACCCTTCTTTCTGAGTATTTTTTACTTTCTTATATCCAGCAGATTTCTGTACTCCTAGTTTTTCAAAGATTTCCTTATTCTCGTAACCATCAAATAACATTTCCAAAATATCTGGTGCTTGAAAATTTGATTCTGCAAGTTTTGCTTTCAAAAACTCAAACTGATCCATGAATAGATAAAGCTCAATGTCATCATCTATCATTGGTAAATCTTGTTTCTCTGTGAATGCTTCCCAAGATGAAATCTTAGGAGCATTTTTACTTGGCTTACGATAATCTTTAAGATAATCATTAACTGAGTTATTGTACCACCAGACCATCTGTTCATAGTCCTCTTCTGCGACTGGAACAAAGGCAGTTAGTATTGGAATACCCATAATACGACATTGACGAAACGTACCACGTAGCAAACCTGAATGGCGTGAATCCATGTAATAATCCTGCACGAACATGGGTGCTAGTACTTCACTTTCAGTTGGTTGTACTCCAGTTGATGAAGATTGAGTTTGGCAGTAGTTGAAAAAGTTGACATTGATTGTCATGATAAATTGGCTTCCCAGTTAATACCGAAAGCACACATGACAAATCAAGGCATGCAAAAAATATTCTTGACCGCATAGTTACTTTCCTCTATGTTATCGGTCAGCCAATTTCACAAGCTGAAAAAAGTAATCAATACCAAAACATCTGAAATTATGGTCGTCGTCACGACTCCGTTTTTGTAATGATAATCGTTTAGAGATATCTCATCTCTTAGTTAAATTGTAATAGAAAATAATCCGTAATTGAAGTTCACGATTAAAACGATTACTATTTAATATCGTTATTGTTTTTTTGTCTATTTTAGGTTAAAATTACATTATTATAATCCGGAAAGTAATCTATATATGGAAAGTAAATTTACATTCAAAAATAAGATTGAAAAGTATTCATTAACAGACACTTTTGATCCGAACTCTGGTCAGGAGATTCTTACATTATATTGCTCACACATGCCTAAACCTGATTATGCAAAGTATAATTTTGATAGCTTAACGGGTCTTGTTACAAGTAATGTAGACTCAAAAAAAAATAATCCGTTTGGTGAGTTCTTGTCCATTAACAAAAGTACCTTTATAGATTATTTAAATAAATATGGATTTTTATTTGATTGGGAAAGTAGTGAAAATTATGATAGCATTGAGTTTAATTACATTCTTGAATTTCAAAGCAGACTTAAACTTCTTTTATCAATTTTTAACAATATCGCCAAATCGATTGAATACAAAGAATTATTATTAAGTACATTCTTATTAATTGGTAAGCCACAGTTAGAGCTAAATCTTGGAAAAAGTAAATTCATATTCCCCTCTTTGTTTCCATTTCATGTGCTTCGCAATTCAATACCAGAAAAAAACTTAAGTGATATGACAACCAGGCATACCTCTTCAACTGGTAAAATAACGACGTACATAAAGGTAGAGAATAAATTTTCCGAAAACGGATACACATGTGATTTAGATTTTTTATATTATCAAGACATAATTGAAAATTTACAATACGATGATTTTATAAAAGATATTTTTTATCTGTATGTAAACAAGCCTGCAAATCTTGAACCTATAACAGCACACATTATTGACTTCATATATTTGTTTTTCAGTAAAGTTGGTATTTGCGACATTTCAAATACGAATTTAAAATTTGAAGATGAAGACTTATCAAATTTTATGAAATCAAGTGAATTGAAAAATGCACTATTAATCTTGTCAAAGGAAATACTTGCACTGGAAATTAATAGAGGATTAGCTAAAGTCCAACCTAAAATAAATTTAGATACTTTACTACCTGATTGGAATTTACCAGATTTAATTTCAGCATTTTACTTCACTTTATTTTACTCAAATCCTAAAATTGCCATGTATAAAATTTGCGAGAATATAGGATGTAACACCCCATTTTATGTCCAAAGGTCAAATACAATAAAAAAATATTGCTCTGAAAGTTGTAAGAACGCTTCTTCTCAGAGAAGATATAGAAATAAACAAAAAGACTTTCAGTGAAAATTATCACTGAAAGTCTTATTACATATTTGCTAATTTTTCATCAACCTTCTCGGAGATTAAATCGGATAATTCTTGGATATACTGAGTCCGATTTCTAGCAGAATTATGTACCAAAGTTTTTACATCGACTAAAATACCTTGAACTCGCTCATAAGTTTTATCCTGACCCTTCCACTCACCAAGAGCTTCTCCGATATACTGATACATTCCATCTGTTTGAAAAATTTCGTGACTCTTTGAAAATGGCATTAAGAATGCATTATAAACTTTTGAATTCTGTCCATGTAATTTTTTAAGCAAATCTTGATTTGCCACATACTCACCATATGTAATTTGCTTATTAATACTTGTAGAAGGAGGCAAATCTTTCATTAAGTTAGTTTGACCAAACTTGTAATATTTTGCATCTAATACAAAAACATTGTCATTATGAACCATAATAGTATCCGGTTCTAATGCATACCCTTTTGAAGTTTTTGTCTCAAAAACTAAATCCCATTTTGTTCTAGGAAAATATGAAGTTTTATTGGCAATTCCATATGTATAATCTATAAGATTTTCCCAGATATATTGGAAATTATTAGTTCCAAAATAAAACTTATCAGGTTCCTCTTGCCTATCCTTATAATTAAGTATGTCAATCATACTTTGGAAAAGTCTTCTCTCCATATCATTAAAAGTTGTAGCCATCTTTTTTTTGATTATAGACTCAAACTGAGATCTATTATAATTAATACGAGCTTTTTCAGGTTGAGGAAGCTGATACAGCCATCCCATATTTAGAAAAGCTTCATATACACAGAATTTGTTTATTTCCGTTAAAAGAGTAATATCAGTATCACTTTGCTTCTTAGATTCCATTTTCAAAAATTTAAATCCATTTCCTTGAACAACTGGTTGAACACGTTTTATAGTTCTCGCCCAATTAATTCGGCCACCCAAAGTTTGAATATAGTACTCTTCAGTCTCCTTGTAATATGTACCACGATTAATAAAATCATGTATAACAAATGTATAAGCCTCCATAGGAAAGTTTAACGTTTTTAGAGCTTGATTCACGTTTACAGTTCTTAGGCGAGACTCTTCATCATTATGAGCTTGTAAGACGGAAACAAGGGCAATTATGTCTCTTCTTGCTGTTTCTACATCTTTTGCAATCTCAAACCCTAATGGAAAATTTACAGTAACTTCTTGTACACCTTCTATTATCTCAGCTTTAATACCAACAAACGTATCACCTTCCATATTTGTTGCAACACGACACATATCCAGTAAGGATTTATTCGGTACTGTCAACATCTTCTTCTCCTGTGTCGTTGTTATTATCTATTAAAGTTGCTTCCTTAAGATTTTCTAACTCCTCTTTGATATCTTTGGCGAAAACATCAAAACGCCCATTTTCAGGATTATCATTATCCGTGAATCGCTTAATAATTGCCTCTAAACTTGGATACAAAGCAACATCAAAGATATCTTCACGATTAAACTTGAAGGCATCATCCCAAAGATATTTCAAAACTTTTTCTGCAAAGCGTTTATTTTTTTTATTGAATTCATTACCGGAATCACCTGCTGGTACTTGATGTATCCGTTCAATATTCAATACATTACCAGAAATAAAATATGCTCCCATTCGCTTATCTTCTGAAGTTAGAGTCTGGCTACTAGTCTCAAGAATTTTTTTATTGATAACTTTGTTGAATACTTTCCAAGAATATTGTGTATCAGCAATAAAATAATTCCCATATTCCGATAAATCAACATCATTTTCAATCATTTCCATTGTCCATCGACGTTGAAATGCTGTATCAAGAGTGAATACATTTTGGTCTGCGGTATTCATTGTTGCAAGTAACGATAAGTTAGAAGGGATTTTAATTTGATGAGACTTATCACCATAAATTTCCGTAGCAAGTATTGAATTGTTAATACCGTAGACGCTTTCACCGCTAGCACTTCTATCCAATAATTGAAAGATTTCTCCAAATATTCCGGGAGCATTGCCTCGATTTAACTCCTCAATTACAAGATAATAGTGTTCACTAGGGTTATCAATTGCCTTTTTCACAATTCTTGTAAAAGGTCCAGGTGAAAAAAGATAGGTAATATCTCCATTTTCTTTTACAGTAGGCATTATTTGTCCGACAAAGTCAGTATTCATATAGTCCGGATGAAAGACTAATCGCTCCATTCTATTTTCATCATTGCAATATTCGGTAGCAATTTTAAAACTTTTTCCAGACCCAGGAACCCCATAGAGAAGAATATTATCACCCACAAGGTTCGTATTGTCATAATTGGTAGTAACTACACTTCGGCTGTCCATTTCAACAAGTTCAAAGTACTTATTTACATCACTTAAATCAAAATCTGCATCAACGAGATACTTTACAATTATTGCTACATGTTCAGAAGAAGCATTAATTAACTTTAATAAAGCTAAAATTGGTGATATAAAACTATCCCCCCTGTGGATTTCCTTCCCGCCATGCCACCAATGATAATCGGTAACAAATTTCTTTAGAAATAACGTATCAGTTTCAGTAAGATCTACTGAGATAGTATCAAATAAATTTTCATCTAATTCACCATTTCTAGCTGTTTGGCAAAATTCTTTAAAATCATCGCCCGATAGTGTGTCCAACAGGATTGATTTATATTTAAGGAATTCTTTATAATATGGCGCTGCAATAAAAGCAAGATAAAACCACTGATTCGGAATTATAATAAACTTACTATTAGTGTGATATTTTGAATTATACTGTTCAAAATAAATTTCATCACCTAACATATCAATATGTTTTTTATAATTCTCTTTAAATTCAGTAGAGAGAATTACCTCAGTGTCATTTTTTGATAGAAATTCCGATGCTATTCTGCTTTGCTCATCAAAAATAACTCCTAAATCCTTTAGCATAATTAGGCCTCCTAAATTGACTAATATCATAAAATGTGTTAAAGTGTCAATTATAGGACAATTTGACCTTTGATAGACACATTTTAGAAAGTAATAGAAAATTGACTACTACCAATATTTTATCAAAAAAAACTACAATTGCAGAAAATCTTTCGGGAAATGATATAAAATATCTACGAAAAAAATATAATCTCACTCAAAAAGAATTAGCAGATGCACTCGGTCTTCAAAAATTTGGAGATAGAACCATTAGACGTTGGGAAGCAGAAGAAACGCATCCTTCAAAACTTGAACAGTCCAGTATTCAGTCTTTTTTTAATTCTCTAAAGAATCCGCCTTTTATTATTAGTGAAAATCTTCCGTTCAAAATGATCGATCTTTTTGCTGGAATAGGTGGAACTAGATTAGGTTTCCAATTAACAAATGAAGTAGAAACTGTATTTACAAGTGAATGGGATAAATTTGCTCAAAAAACATACATTACTAATTTTGGAGACACTCCAGAAGGTGACATCACTCAGATTGATGAAAATACTATACCAGATCATGATATACTCGTTGCTGGTTTTCCTTGTCAAGCTTTCTCCCAAGCAGGTAAACGTCTAGGATTTGAAGATACTCGTGGAACTTTATTTTTTGACGTTGCTAGAATAATAAAAGCTAAACGTCCAAAAGCTTTTTTACTTGAAAATGTCAAAAACCTAAAGACACATGATAAAGGTAAGACATACAAGATAATCATTTCAACTCTTGAGAATTTAGGATATAGTACATCAACTGTACTTTTTAAGGCCAGAGATTTTGGTGTACCACAAAATAGAGAAAGGATTTATATAGTTGGATTTGATAAGACTTGTGTAAATAATTTTAGTGAATTCCGTTTCCCTGAACCGTTTCATTTAGAAACTAAACTAGGAAATATTCTACAAACTGATGTTGATGAAAAGTATACTATCTCCGATAAACTCTGGGAAGGACACCAAAGAAGGAAAGCTGAACATAAAACAAAAGGAAATGGATTCGGCTACTCACTATTTAATGCTGATAGTCCATATACAAATACACTTTCTGCTCGATACTACAAAGATGGAAGTGAAATATTAATAGAACAAAAAGGTAAAAACCCACGTAAAATTACTCCACGAGAAGCTGCTAGACTCCAAGGTTTCCCTGAAGAGTTTATAATTCCGGTTTCTGATACACAAGCCTACAAACAATTTGGAAATTCTGTCTGTGTACCAACAATTCATGAAATTGCTAAACAAATACTAGCCGTCCTAAAAAAATAGTTAATATATAAAGTCTATCAATTGAATTGATAGACTTTTTTAATTCTAGTTGCAAAATATAAATATTCTGATATAATTTTGTTGAGTTATAACTAGACAAAAAGGAGGGGAACATGTTTTCTCACGGAAGATTAAAACAACGAAGACTTGAAATAAAGTTATCACAGACTGCAATCGCTAATCAATTAAATGTTCATCGTTCCGCTTACCATAATTGGGAAAACGGAAGAAACACACCTAATCAAAAAAACCTCACCGCTCTCGCTGCTATTCTTGATGTACCAGTCACTTATTTTGAATCTGAATACAATATCGTAAATAACTATCTTCAGTTATCTCCCGATAACCAGCTAAAGGCAGAGGAGTATGTTGAGGAACTTCTTCTTTCCCAACAAACTTCAAACGTCATTCCTCTCTTCTCAGTCCAAGTGCTATCAGATATCCAACTCTCAGCTGGTCTTGGAGAAGGATTCTTTGACGAGTTTGAAACTGAAACAATCTACTCTGATGAGGAACAATACGGTTACGACATTGCTGCTTGGATTGAGGGAGATTCTATGGAGCCTGTATATAAGAGTGGAGAAGTCGCACTAATTCGTTCAAACGGTTTCGACTATGATGGTGCAGTCTATGCATTATCATGGAATGACTCAGTCTATATCAAAAAACTCTACCGTGATGAGGATGGATTTAGAATGGTATCCTTGAATAAGGACTATCCAGAGAAGTTCATCCCTTACGAGGATGAACCTAGAATTGTTGGTCTAGTTGTAGGTCACTTTATGCCTGTCGAGGGAGTATAGTCATGAAGCTAAAGGATATTTTAGAACTTGGGACGTATGGTTTCAATCCGAACTGTAAAGTTGAAATATTCTGTATGGACAACTTTGAAGAGCGGCTAGAGAATGAAGGATTCGATGAAATTCTTATTCCTCAAAATGATGATGCAAAAATCTATCCTTACGCTTTTTTGATAGAGGATTCTATTTTGATTGCTATGACCGAGGTGGATGACGATATCAATGAATGTTAAAGAAATGATTTACATCAAAGACGAACGTATTATCTTCACCCCTGACAAATTTGAATACGACATCACTGACTACATCGGAGAACTTATCGAAGAGCTAGAGAAACTAAAAAGGAGATAATCCTATGGGCTATATCGACTATTCTATTGAACCTCAAAGTGACATAGCCTTCCTCGATATGAAGTCCTTCTACGCTTCTGTAGAATGTGTGGATAGAGGTTTACATCCACTCTACACATCACTGTGCGTCATGAGCCGTGCAGACAACTCGGCAGGATTGATTCTCGCTTCTTCTCCAATGTTTAAAAAAGTATTCGGTAAAGCAAATGTAGGTCGTTCCTACGACTTGCCATTTGATATAAACACTCGAAAATTCAGCTATCAGAATGCGTGGAAACAAGGTCTTGAGGTAACACCGAAGTATAAATCTTTCATCGAACACTGGGCAAAGCGTACACTCATCGTTCCTCCGCGAATGGACAGATATATTGAGAAGAATCTAGAGATTCAGCATATATTTCAAGACTATGCTGCTCCAGATGACATTCTCCCCTATTCAATCGATGAAGGCTTTATTGACCTTACTAGCTCACTTTCTTACTTTATTTCTGATAAGTCAATGTCAAGGAAAGATAAGTTAGATAATGTTTCGGCTATGATTCAGAGAGATATTTACAGTAAAACAGGTATTATCTCAACTGTTGGAATGAGTAATTCCAATCCTCTTCTAGCTAAACTAGCTCTAGATAATGAAGCTAAAAAAACTGCTACAATGAGAGCGAACTGGTCATACGAAGATGTAGAAACCAAGGTATGGGCCATTCCAAAACTAACAGACTTTTGGGGGATTGGTAGTAAAACCGAGATTCATTTACAAAAACTTGGTATTCATTCAATCAAAGAACTAGCCAACTTCAATCCTGATATTCTCAAAAAAGAATTCGGCAAAGTTGGTGTTCAGCTATGGTTTCACGCAAACGGTGTTGATGAGAGCAACGTCCATGAACCCTATAAACCAAAATCACGAGGATTGGGTAACTCACAAGTACTTCCTAGAGATTACAGAACCCAAAGAGAAATTGAAATCGTATTAGCTGAAATGGCTGACCAGGTTGCTAACCGTCTTCGCTCGGCACATAAAAAAGCTACTGTCGTTTCTATTCATATTGGCTATTCTAGAACTGAGATGAAAAAATCAATTAATGCTCAGAAAAAAATTGACCCAGCAAATCTTCCAAAAACAATGGTTGGTCATGTACTTGAATTATTCCGAAAGAAATACACCTCTGGTGCAGTGAGGCAAATCGGTGTGTCTTATGGTGGCTTTGTAGATGAAAACTTTACTCTACTGTCACTTTTTGATGATGTAGAACAAATTGAAAAAGAAAATAGACTTCAGACAGCAATTGATGTTGTCAGAGAACAGTTTGGCTTTTTAGCTATTCAAAAAGGAACCGTCCTAACCGAAGGTTCCAGAAATATTGAACGTAGTAAACTTATCGGCGGTCATTCCGCTGGTGGATTGGAGGGATTAAAATGATTGATCGTTCATACTTGCCATTTCAGTCAGCAAGAGAGTACCAGGATACTAAGATGCAAAAATGGATGGGCTTTTTCCTATCTGAGCATACATCAGCACTCACTGACGATGCAAACAAAGTAACGTATATGTCAGATTTGTCACTGGAGAAGAAATTATTACTCCTCAGTCAGGTGTATGCTGGGCAACTGAACACGCGCATTCATGTTGTTAAAAAAAACAATCAAGTTTCCTATACTGGAACAATACCAAGTCTGACCAAAGATTTCATTTTGATAAAAACTACAACAGGTCACATTAATTTGAAATTGAAAGACATTGTTAGTATTGAACTTGTAGAGGAGGTGCTCTATGAATCAGCTTGAATTTCAGCGTAATCACCTGCAAATGGACTATTACAGCGAGAGCTACCAAGATTTTGAACGTGACTTCTACCGCTACTCCAACATGAATATTCCATTGACCTTCCTGACCGATGATATCCTCAAAACAATGGCGACTTCACGTAAGAATTACTTTGTCCTCAATAAGGAAAAGTCCAGAGATAACCGCGATCACTTCTTCATATTTGAAGTAAGAACCTTAGAAGAGAATCCACTAATCTATCATTATACATATAAGAAAACTACAACATATTTAGCAGAAAAATAGGAGCAGTTCGATTTACTGTTCCTATTTTTAATCTTCATAAAATCTCAAGTCTTTATACTCTTTAACAATGGAGTCGCCAGCCAGAACAGACTATACTGACCAGCGACTACCTAAAATTTAATGTTTCAGCTTAATTTTCTTATCTCTAATTTCATAAACTACATCAGCTACATTTTCGAGTAATCGTTTATCGTGGGTGATAAACACGATAGTTCCGGTGTACTCCTTCATTAGTATTTCCAAAGCCTCTAAACTTGGTATGTCAAGGAAGTTACTGGGTTCATCCATTATTAGGATGTTATATCTACCCATGAGCATTTTAGCAAGCAACAATTTTATAATTTCTCCACCGCTTAAAACAGATAAGCTTTTTCCAATATCGTTCTGTTTGAACCCCATAGATGCTAGCACAGAACGAATTTCTGATATATTGTAATCACAATCCTTCTGCATAAACTCCATAACATTCTGATTACTGTTGTACTTGTAACCATTCTGTGCAAAGTAACCTATTTTTGCCTTAGGTGAAATAGAAATTCCTTCTTCATGGTTTAAGATCATTTGGATTAAAGTTGTTTTTCCGGTTCCATTACCACCCGTTAATGCCACTTTTGCTCCTAGCGGAATTTGAAAAGATGCATTTTCAAACAGTGCCTTATCCCCAAATACTTTATTAATTTCCGCACCGACTATAGGGTATGGATTATGGAGCTCCAATGCTTTACTTTGCCTGAAACGAATTCTGCGAATGCCTTCCGGAGCTTCTACTTTTCCTAATGCCGCAATCCTGTTCTCTAGGGATTTAGCGGCATTATGCATCTTTTTTTCCTTACTTCCTATTGATTTTTGATGAGCTAAACGCCCTCCGCCTTCAGTACTTTTTTTCTTTGAAGAACCTTTTGCCTTCTGTTCTATTTTACGAGCCTGTTTTCGCTTTTCCTCCGCAGCCCTTTCCAATCGAGCACGTTCCGCAATAAATTGTTCGTATTCTGCAGCTTGTCTCTTACGTTCTTCCTCTTTCTGACGAAGATAATCAGAATAGTTTCCCCAATACTCAGTGATTTTGCCATCTTTCAGTTCCCATATTTTATCTACTATTTCATCAAGAAAATAGCGGTCATGGCTAATAACTAACAGTGCACCTGTAAAATATTTTAGCTGTCCTATTAGAAAATCAATTCCTTCACGGTCTAAATGGCTCGTAGGTTCATCCGCTAAAATACCATGAACCTGTGCCGATAAGGCCTGTGCTATTTTAAGCCTTGTTTCTTCACCACCGCTCATGGTCTGTATATTTAATTGCTCAACACCTAGCTTGCCTACAAGCGCAAAATCTTTTTCCTCCTGCAGAGTTACTTCGTCCAACTGGGGAATATAGGCAAGTTCACCCAGATGATTCATTTTACATCCTGGGGGAATTAATTCTCCTAAAAGTACCTTGAATAAAGTGCTTTTTCCTGCACCATTTGCTCCTACTAAACCAATACGGTCATAATCATATACTTCTAATTCATTTATATCTAAAACATCGTGTCCTTTGAATTCCACACTAATGTCTTTTGCTTTTAATATTAATTCCATAACATTTCCTCCTGTCTATAATCGCATGCTTTCATTTGCTTGTACGCAGGAAAAACCCTGCGATTTTAGCAGGAAGAATTACATGAAAATAAGATACATAAATATCCCTCCAATATTGTTTATTTTAAATCTAATTTTCTAATCTCATTTATCATTGGGCAAACTATTGCAATGCAAATAATTAAAGTACCTGATAGTAAAAACCAATGATTTACACCGATTCTATCAGCAAAGAGTGCAGAAAGAATTAATCCAATTGGCATAGCAAGAGACATGATACTTCCAGTTAAAGAAAATACACGTCCTAAATATTCAGGCTTAATTTTCTCCTGAAAAAGAGCTGTTTGCACACCGCTGTAAAACGGAACAGAAAGCCCCATTATTGCACAGCAGACTACAAAAATGAAAAATCCACTTTGGGGAAGTAATCCTGAAATGGTTAAGCTTATCCCCATCATAAAAATGGATGCCGTTATTAATAAGATTCGCTTTTGGTAATTCCCAAATAACCCTAATAATAGACCCCCTATCAACATTCCAGATGCAAAGGAAATTTCCGTAATAGAAATATGCACAGGTGTTCCATTAAAGTAATCCATGCTAATTAAAGGGAATAGTGCATTAATTGGCATATAAACAAACATATATAATGTTCCAACGAGTAATAAAGCAAATAATCCTTTATTTTGCCGTAGTACAGCCATTCCTTCTTTCATTTCTCTTATGAAATTTGGGTCCAAACTTTGCACGCGATCACCCAGCTTAGGAATACGTACAATTGCTACCGTAATAGATGCAATCACAGCACCCAATACATCGATGGCAATAATAGCATTTAGTTCCCAAACGGAGTATAAGAGTGCTGCAACCGCCGGACTAACAATATAGCTTATAGACTGCAAAGACTGACTATAGCCTGCACATTTCGTAAGCTGTTCTTCTGGTACTAAAAATGGCGTAACCGCATTGAGAGCCGGGGTGTGAAAAGCTGTTCCAATGCTACGGATAAACAATACTATCATAACCATCCAGACAGGTAGCTCCATATAGAATGCAACAATAGTAAGCACCGAACCAGCTGCTGCGATAATTAAATCAGCACCAATCATTATCTTCTTCCTATCATGACGATCCACTAGCACACCAATTGCAGGTCCAAAGACCGCATAGGGTAAAAAACCTAATAGTGAAGCCATAGACAAGACCATCGCGGATCCAGTTTTTTCTGTAAGGTAAAAAATAATCGCCATTTGCAAGATGGCACTAGTGATTAATGATACTGCTTGCCCTGCCCATATTGTATAAAACTTAAGTTTCCAATTGTTGTATTTTTCCATTTATATTATCTCCTGCATATTATTTTGCTTAAATTTCTATTTTGAATAGCATTATAGGCAATAAAAAAATGCAGGCCTAAATCCACAATGTGGCTTTTGGTCTGCATACATACAATTTGGAAACATTCATATTAAAGACATAGTTAAATAAAGGTATAGTTAAATAAAGGTATAGTTAAATAACCAATATCCTCACCGTAACTAATGAATGCTCAATATCGTATAAATAAGCACAACAAAAAAGCCTATCATCGGGTATAGATTCTGCTTTTCTTATTGCCAGCTTATCTTAAACGCATTGAGGCTGTCATAGTTTCGGTTCCTCCTAAATTCTTATTTGGATTATCATATATTTTAACATAATAAGTCATTTTAAGCAACTTATAAATTAAAAAAATCCATTAAAAACCGCCAAAGGGGGTTAGCCCTTAAATTGCGGTTAATATTCTATATCTCTTCGTCAATCTCAATCCCTGACTTGAATTCAACGGTGAGCTTATCTTCATATAATTTTTTTACTAGCATTTAGAATTCGGTTGATTGTACGATCGCTATAGTCCTCATTAGCTGCTGAGGGATTCATACATATAGCCACGAGTGGATTCGTTCCTAAGCATCCCAGTAGGAATCTACGGTAGGCATTATATTTTTCAGGAATACATAGATTAGGTCTTCTCCCAAAGGATAGGCTAGTCTGACTTTTGTAACTTTATCGTTCATAGAGTTACCTCCTACAGTATATTTTAACATGAACCCCCTTGCAAGGATATGAAAATGGCAGGAATACAATAGTTGTACTCCTACCAATAATTTTTATCTTCGTTCCTTACTATCTATTGTCGTTTTTACGAAAATCAGATAGTTCATCAAAGTCCTTCAATTCAAAAACAAAAGCTTTATCTTCAGGAATGTGAATCCCCTCTACTCTATAACGCTTATCAGATTTCCATTCACTCATGATTGTTAAGAGTGTTTCTTTTAAAGTTTTATGACCTACCTGAACAATACCTTTTTGCTCCCCAACAGGTTTTGAAAAAGAAAATACTCCCCTAGTTTTTGCACGACAAACTTGTATACCCATTACCTTTGTATCCTTATTAAAGGCAACCAGTACATGTGCTGGGTATTCTAAAGCTTGGACAATTCCTTTACTAAATGTAACAAAGTTCTTGTTCACCGTCATGCTATAATCTGATGAGTAACGTTCAACATTAACAACTTCAAGATTAAAATCTTTAAAACGCATAATTTACCTCTTTCTTATTTAAAAACTTCGTGAATGTCTTCCGATTTCCAACTAGGATCAAGTACAACAAAATCCCTCAACTTACCAGATTTGAGTTTCTTGATGTAGAGTTTAGGTACAAATATCTCAGAAGTAGATTTCGATTTTCTTCTAGGTTGCTTGAGTAATTCTTGTACTAAATCCCATCTTGATTCTGGTATGATAGAGGGAATTCCATTTTTTAATCGATATTTTGGCTTTTCACCATTATTTTTCCGTGTTTTATGACTAAAACAATCAACAGTATATGTCTTCTGCATGATGATTTCGCCTTTATATTTCTCGTTTCTGAGAATATTATAAACAGCTAAACTTGTCCAACGCTCCAAACCAGTAACTGTTGGTATATGATTGGTCATTAAAGTAGAGGCAATCTCACTTGCAGTCATACCTTCGATGTACGAATCATATATTAGGCGAACAATTTTTGCTTCTGTCTCATCTATCACTACTCGACCATACTGGTCTTTCGTATACCCAAGAAGGTTATGGGTAGGAATCATTGGTATCCCTCTTTTAAAGCGTTCAATGACAGACCATGTAATTGACGCACTTTTTTGTTCACTCTCACCTTGAGCTACTATGGCCATAATACCAAGAATGAATTCACTATTCGTATCAAGTGTATTCAAATTTATATCTTCGATATATATTCCAACTGGAGGGGATAGTGCCTTCAACTCTCGGTAAATACTAATGAAATCTAGCTGATTACGAGCAAACCTGCTAACACTCTTAACGATTATCAAGTCAATCTTCCCACATCTACAATCATGAAGCATCTGTTGGAATTGTTCACGTCGTTTGATTGATGTTCCTGATGCACCTTGGTCAGCATAGATTCCAGCCATTATCCAATCAGGATTACTATTGATTCTTTCAGTATAGGTTTGTTTTTGAAGTTCAAAACTACCTGACTGAGATTCGTCAAAAGTACTTACTCGACAATATGCAGCAACACGTAACTTCTTAGTTTTAACATCAGTGAACTCTCGCTTTGCAGGAATAATTTCAACAGTTCTCTCAGATACAAATGCATCTCGAATTTTCTTCTGTTGACGGGTAATTTTAGAATTCCGTCTTACCATTGGTTTTACCTCCTTTCTAGAAATCTACATAATAATTATATATATTAACTACGTTTTTCTAAATTAGAAGATAAAAAATGACCTAACCAAAAATCAGGCCATTTATACTTATAAATAGATTTTGAATTTTATGCCAAACTGGTACGAAAGAATGATTCCGCCCATCTAGAGTCTATGTAATATGTGTTAGTTTCTAGGTCTTCAACATCAGCAAGGTAGTACTCATATTGTTCTTGAGAAAAGTCGAGAGATGCTACTGCAATCTGGTTATTAATAAACATAAATTGATAGTTTTCATGTCCAACCTTGGTGAAAACCATATGTTCATAGTTAAACTGAATATCACCATCCTCAAGAGGACTATTCATATACTTCATAAGCTCAATTGCTCTATCATCATACCCTACTGAAACAATCTGTACCTTCTCAACGAAAGACTCTATATCCGAAACTACTCGAATTCTATACTCACTGAGATTGACACCCTCTGAAATCAAAGAGCATATTTGCATTGAAAGTACATCAACATTACCATCTGCACAATACTGAATAATTGTTTTTTGTTCTTCATCTACTACGACTGTTGGGTAATCAATTAGCACCTTGTGGTTACAGTTATGGCAAGTAAACTTAAAGAAATCCCAGTCTAAAATAGCAGAAATAATCTCAGGAGTCTTCGCCGCATAAACCCTATCAAATCTTTCAAATGTACTTTGTTTTCCACAATTGCTGCAGCTTGTTCTTGTTAAAAAAATTGTTGTCATTCTAATTTTCCTCTTCATCATTATTAAGTAAGCAACTTGCTCTCACTTATTATATTCGCAATGCAAAATAAATTTTGGAATTTTTTTCAAAAAAAAGTTAAATTGTATTGTATCAATTTCAGAACTCACACTTCCGTGTGGGTCAAAACCAGCACATCCAAGCGGCTCACTCCCCGACTTTTCAGATAGGGAATCAAGGTCTTTTCTGCATTTGTCGAAGAAACCCGCTTCTGCCATGCTTCTTTCTTGCCAATTTCAACCCGACCACCCACATCAATCAGAACAGATTTCCCCCGCCAATCACGTAAGAAAATGCTATCTCCCTGCCCAATATCAATAACTGTAATTTCATTTTGAAAGGGATGCTTAGTGAGGAAAAATAGCAGAGCAAGAACCAAGCTAAGTAAGGTCACAACTTTCTTCTGTCTGCGAAAATCATAGAGCATGCCTAGAGTGACAAGCAGACCTAGCATCATCCAGATAGATGGCTGACCAAAAACCACTGGCCGTGAGGAAATAGACGCCGTCCAACGGATTAGCCCTTCCAACAGTTCAAATAAGACATTGACCTGAGTGATTTTCAAAAGAGGTGATAGGGCAAAAATAAAGGTCAGGGCTGGAAGCATAAAAAGATCAAAAACAACTGAGAATAGAAAGGTCAGCAGAATAGACCAAGGCTGAAACTCTGAAAAATAGAAAATCAGAATCGGTAGAATTCCCAGTGAAATGGTCAGACTTTCTGCCAGCACCTTTCTTATAGGAGGTAAATGCTCAAAATCCATGATAGAGATGACAAAAGCATAGGCGCAGGAAAGAACGCCACCCGTCGTCAAGAGAAAATTTGGCATGAAAATGGCTAAGAGCATGATTGTCAAAGCAAAGTTGTCTAGCTTAGTCACACCAAACTGCGAGAGCAGCTTTTGTACTAAACTCCTCACGACTGACACTGAAAAGCCCGTCAAACCCGCATAAATGAAGGAAAAAGGGAGCTGTATCCAATCAACAATTTCTCTTTTCAAACCAGATTTGAGGAGAATCCTGCGAAAACCATCCATGAAATAGCCGACCTGCATCCCAGATAGGGCAAAGAGATGGATAATCCCCAGACTGGAATAAAGTTCATTCATCTCAGCAAAATCTGTGTCCAAATCGCCAAACAAGAGTCCAGTCATATAATGGTTCATGGGACTAGGAAAGTTTTCTTTGATGTAAACTAAGGCTTTTCTCCGCCAAACCGACAGCCAGTCCCAAGGATTAAGACTGCTAAATTGCTGAGTAGACTTGATTTGATTGATTTTCAAAATCCTGTAAATCCCCTGCGTTTTCAGATAAGCTCGATAGTCAAAACCTGAAAAATTGCGCTGGTCTTCTGCTAAACTGAGTTCTCCATCAATCTTCACAAGGAGTTGATCGCTCAGCTTTTGAAAAGCTTGTTTTTCCTTTTCTGACTGGATTTTATAAAAAGCCTGATAGGTTCGACCATTGGAATAACCACGAAAAGAAATCGAATCGCCATTGACTTTAATTGTATCTGGCTTGATCACAATGGCAGATATGGTTTTCGGTTCATCTTGAAAGGCTTGATTAGCCATTTCTCTCCGAAATAGGAAGAATCCTGCAAAGAGACTCAAGAACACCAAAACAAGTAGACTATTCTTCATCGGATAAAGCCAAAAGAGTCGAACAAGGAGAACTGCTAAACCTAGATAGGCTGGTAGACTACTAGTGTAAATCGCAAAGTAGGTCAGCACCAGCAAAAGACAAAAATAGATGGGTTTGATGGGAAATTTATTTATCCACTGTGACATAGTCTTTTAACTTTTCTAAGGTTTTTGCACCGATTCCTGAAACATTTTTCAGCTCATCTACTGACTTAAACTTGCCATTGGCTTCCCGATAAGAGATGATATCTTGCGCTTTCTTTTGACCGATTCCTGAAACTGTCTGAAGTTCAGCTTCGGTCGCCGTATTAAGATTGACCAAGCCAGACTTCCCTTTCTCTGTTCCCCCATTTCCAGCTGGCGTCTGACTAGTTTGCGTCACATCTGCTCCTTCCTCACCGACTTTAGCTACATAGACAACTGCCTCATCTGTTAATTTTTGAGCCTGGTTGATGGATTTTGACTCAGCATCCGGCAGTAAACCACCTGCTTTTTGTAGAGCATCGTGCACACGCGCTCCTGCCTGCAACTGATAAACTCCTGGATTTTTGACAGCTCCTTTGACATCAACGGTTACTTCTTTCTCAGATTCCTCTGAATCCATATCTTTTTCTGAATCGATTTTTTCTTGATTCGCACTTCTTTTTTCTGCATTGGTTTCAGATGAAGCTGATGTAACCACTCCCTGAGCCAGTGCACTGACTTGATTCTGTGGCTGAGCATTGCCCTTCAGCAAGAAAAAGCCAGCCAAGACGACTCCTATCAAAGAAATCCCAACAAAAATCTTGTATTCCTTTAATTTTTCAACTATTTCTTCAAACATAATTTTTCTCCTTTATCTTTATATTCGTAAAAGAAAAGGGAAAATATAAAAATCTGAAACAAAGTTCCAAATATAAATAAGAAAAAACTAAAACAGCCTTTAGATAAAAATCTAAAAGCAGTTAGCATTATTTTCTATGCTTATCTGGATCCCAGACAAAGCTTGCAAGGAAACTAAAAATGAAGGTCAGAATACCAATCAAAGCGGCTGGAATAAAGGCCAGTGCTCTTAAAATCCGCCAGAAGATATTTGGTTTTTTACCTGTCTGATAAGGCGCCACTTCTGCATCCAAGCGGTCAAACTCCGCCTGAATCCGACGAGCCACTTCTTCCACTCCTTCATCGTTCATCTTTTTGATATCAGAAATATCAATTGGATTGCCGAAGTTCATGTCCACGCGCTCCCCAGCTGCCAAGCCTTTGAGGCTCATGGGACCAGCATAGACAACTGGCATGATCCGAACCTTAGCCATCTTAGCAATCACTGCTACTCCTCCCTTGACATCCGTAGAATGGCGGCTGCCGCTTGGGAACATAATCAGGGAACGATTGCTCTTTTTCAGCATATTGACAGGGTACTTGATCGCTGACGGACCAGGATTTTCCCGGTCGATAGGAAAGGCACCACACATGCGAATCCACCAGCCGAACACCCGATTTTCAAAGAGCTGTTTCTTGGCCATGAAAATGAACTGCTTGGGCTTGGTCGCAAAAGCCATGTAAACAGGATCCCACCAGGTCCGGTGAGGGGCAACCAAGATATAATTTTCATCTTTTGAAGGAATCTTCTCTTTATTATGGTAATGGGCATTGCCATTCAAAGCCCAGAGGATAAAAATTACCAATCCTCGCAAATAGGTATAAAACATAAACTCTCCTTATTTCAAACTGTGATTGTACTTGAAATTTATTACATCCTTTCCCATTATACCTTATACCCTTATAGTCTGCAATATTTTTCCAAACTTTGGCTGTAACAGCTGATTCTGATAGCCATTTCCTTAAAAAAATGGTATTATTAATCTCATGAACAAGAAAGAATTAATCGGTTTAAACCAAACCCAAGTAGATGAAAAGATTTCGCAGGGCTTGACCAACGATTTTACAAGTGACACCAGCACCAGTAACTGGCAAATCGTTAAGCGGAATGTTTTCACCCTTTTTAATGCCCTTAACTTTGTTATTGCTCTAGCCTTGGTCTCTGTCCAAGCCTGGAGCAATCTGGTCTTCTTCGCAGTCATCAGCTTTAACGCCGTCACTGGTATTATTACGGAGCTGCGGGCCAAACACATGATTGACAAGCTCAATCTGGTCAGCCGAGAGCTGGTCACAGTCATCCGTGACGGCCAGGAAGTCAAAATTCAGCCAGAAGAAATTGTGCTGGGCGACCTGATTAAGCTGTCAGCCGGCGAGCAAATTCCCAGTGATGCTCGTGTAGTAGAGGGTGTTGCAGAGGCCAATGAAGCTATGCTGACAGGTGAGAGTGATTTGGTTCTCAAGGAAAAAGGCGCTGAGCTGCTGTCTGGTAGCTTTCTGGCTAGTGGGCAGATCTATGCTGAGGTGCATCATGTCGGTGCAGACAACTATGCTAACAAGCTCATGACTGAAGCTAAAACCCTCAAACCTATCAACTCGCGCATTCTATACAATCTTGCGAAAATTTCCCGCTTTACCGGAAAAATCATCATTCCTTTCGGATTGGCTCTCTTCTTTGAAGCCCTAATGATAAAGGGATTGCCTGTCAAAAACTCTGTCATTACCAGCTCGACAGCTCTTTTGGGTATGCTGCCTAAGGGAATCGCCCTGCTGACAGTCACTTCACTCCTGACAGCTGTCATCAAGCTCGGCATGCGCAAGGTGCTTGTTCAGGAAATGTATTCTGTTGAGACCTTAGCTCGGGTGGATACTCTCTGCCTGGACAAGACCGGGACAATTACCCAAGGTAAGATGACTGTTGAAGCCTTGCATAGTCTGTCAGATAAGTTTTCTGATGAGACCGTCGGTCAAATCTTAGCAGCCTACATCCAAACCAGCGAGGATAATAACCCAACAGCCCAGGCTATCCGCAAGGGCTACGGCCACCTGGAACACACCTATACTAGCGACAATGTCATCCCATTTTCTAGTGACCGAAAATGGGGCGCTATGCATTTATCCAGTGTCGGAACCATTTTTCTGGGAGCGCCCGAAATGCTGCTGGACAGCAATCCTGCAGCGGTTGGAGAGGCCCAAAAACGCGGATCGCGGGTTTTGGTGCTAGCTCACAGCGACCAAGTGCTAGACAAACACAGTATCCAACTGCCTGAAGATATGATCGCTTTAGCTGTTCTGGAAATCACTGACCCTATTCGGGAGGGAGCGGCTGAGACCTTGGACTACCTACGCTCTCAGGATGTTGATCTAAAAATCATCTCTGGTGACAATCCTGTGACCGTTTCCCATATCGCGAGCCAGGCTGGATTTGCCAACTACGACAGCTACATCGACTGCTCTAAAATCAGCGATCAAGAACTGGTTGAGCAAGCAGAAGAAACAGCCATCTTCGGCCGAGTTTCTCCTCATCAGAAGAAGCTGCTCATCCAAACTCTTAAGGCCGCTGGTCGAACAACAGCTATGACGGGAGATGGTGTTAATGATATCTTAGCCTTGCGTGAAGCAGACTGCTCCATCGTCATGGCAGAGGGCGACCCCGCAACTCGGCAAATTGCTAACTTGGTTCTTCTGAACTCCGACTTTAATGATGTCCCTGAGATTCTTTTTGAAGGCCGCCGGGTCGTTAACAATATCGGCCGGATTGCTCCGATTTTCTTCATCAAGACCATTTATTCCTTTATACTGGCTATTATCTGTATCGCCAGTATTCTGCTAGGCAAGCCAGAATATCTATTGATTTTCCCATTCATCCCGATTCAAATCACCTTGATTGACCAGTTTGTCGAAGGTTTCCCACCCTTTGTCCTCACCTTTGAACGCAATATTAAGCCGGTTGAAAAGCACTTCCTCAAACGCTCCCTGCAGCTAGCTCTGCCAAGTTCCCTCATGATTATCTTCAGCGTGCTATTTGTCCGTATCTGGGGCAGCAGCCATGGCTGGAGCGACATTGAAATGGCAACACTGACCTACTACTTACTAGGCAGCATCAGCTTCCTGTCCGTCATCCGGGCCTGCCTACCACTCAACCTCTGGCGCGCTCTTCTGATCATTTTTTCAGTCGCAGGCTTCTATCTATCCGCCTTTGTTCTGCAACACCTTTTGGAAATTGCAACGCTGACAGCCGCAACCTTGCCAGTCTATCTGATTCTCATGGTTTTCTTTATCGGAATTTTCATCGCTTGTACTATCAAGCAAAAATATGAATTCAACTAAAATTCGCACCTGACTGTTTCTGTCAGGTGTTTTTTCCTATAAAATTTCTCTTTCTTCTTTGGAATAGCACCTAATCATGCTATAATGTTGGTATGACAGAAACAAAATTAAAAGACGGAGAAAGAGTCAACCAACTCTTTTCCACTGATATAAAAATCATTCAAAATAGCGAGGTTTTTAGCTATTCAGTCGATAGTGTCCTGCTTTCTCGCTTTCCAAAATTACCCAAACGAGGGCTCATCGTCGATCTCTGCGCTGGAAACGGGGCTGTTGGTCTCTTTGCTAGCACACGGACTCAGGCCCAGATTCTAGCGGTGGAAATTCAGGAACGTTTGGCAGATATGGCCCAGCGTTCCATTGAATTAAATCACCTTACTCAACAGATGCAGGTCATCCATGACGACTTGAAAAATCTAGGCGCCCATATATCTGGCAGTAAGGTTGACATCATTCTCTGCAATCCTCCCTATTTCAAGGTAGATGAACATTCCAATCTTAACGGCAGTGAGCATTATCTGCTAGCGCGTCACGAAGTTGCTACCAATTTAGAAGAAATTTGCACGATTGCCCAGCGAGTCCTCAAGTCTAACGGTCGTCTAGCTATGGTTCATCGGCCAGATCGCTTTTTAGATATTTTAGAAACCATGAAAAACCATAATCTAGCGCCCAAGCGCATCCAGTTTGTCTATCCCAAGCAGGGGAGAGAAGCCAATATGCTCTTAATTGAAGCTATTAAAGATGGTTCACCGGACGGCCTGAAAATCCTCCCGCCCCTCTTTATCCACGAGCAAGATGGCAGCTATACACCAGAAATTCAAGAGATTTACTATGGAAAATAAAGCCTATATGTACGTCCTTGAATGCGGAGATGGCTCCCTCTACACAGGCTATACAACTGATGTAGAAGCTCGTCTCAAAACACATCAGGCTGGAAAAGGAGCCAAGTACACCCGCGCCCGATTGCCCGTCACGCTTATCTATCAAGAAGAATACCCCGACAAATCTGCAGCCATGTCGGCTGAAGCCCTCTTCAAAAAAAAGAAACGAGCTGAAAAACTAGCTTATATAGAAGAAAAACGTAGTAAGTCCTAAAAATTACTACGTTTTTTGAATTCTAAAATCAAGATTAGAGGCGTTCCTTCCAAGAAGTCGCAGTCTGTTGAAGAACCTTGTTGAGCTCATCAATGTTTTCAAATCCAGTTGTACGAAGCCATTCACGAGCTGCTGCTTCACCGTCTTTGATGTAAGCTTCAACTGATCCAGCCCAAGTTGCACGGCCGCAAAGAACTCCGTTGAAGTTTGCGCCTGATTCGTGGGCAAAGACGAGTGTTTCTTGGAAGAGTTTGGCTGATACACCCGCACTCAAGTAGATATATGGCAAGTTAGTCGCTTCATCTTGCTCTTTGAAGAAGGCTGCTGCTTCTTCACGTGTATGCACGATTTCACCATCGCCAAAGCCTTCAACGTATTTGACGTTGACTGGAACTTCCACTTTCAAAACATCGATGTTGAAGCGTGGGTCTGAGAAGACCTTCATGGCACCGATAACCTTGTGTGGTTTTACTTTTGCGTATTCTGCAGAACCTGCGTCAGCGATTTTTTCATCGTAAGCCAAAATTTCAAGGAAGAATGGAATGTCTTCTGCCACACATTCAGAGCCGATGCGTTCAATGTAGGCTTGTTTTTGTTGGTTGAGTTCGTCAGAGCTGTCTACGTCATAGTAAAGCAAGAACTTAACAGCGTCTGCGCCTTGTTCCTTGATGCGTTTGGCAGACCAAACATCCAAGCAGTCTGGCAAGCGTTTGGTGCTAGTTGTGTCATAACCTGTTTTCTCATAAGCAAGGAGAAGCCCTGCATTTGGCGCAAGTGCTTTTGTAGCTGGAAGTCCATACTCTGGGTCGAGAAGCATAGATGAAGCGTATTTAGTCAATTCATCTGCTACCAAGACTTTGAGTTCTTCCATTTGAGCCACTGTTGGCTCTTCTGTTTGGTATTGAGCCATGAGGCGTTTCAAAGCACCACGTTGGTCAAAGGCAAGAGCTGAGATGATGCCGTTCTCGTCAGAGAGTTTTTCCAAATATTTGCGTTTTTGTTCTGTTAAAGCCATTTTATACCTCTTTTACTATTAATTGATCATATAGAGCTTGATAGTTGGCCATATTGACATGACCTGTCATTTTTTCTTGAGCGTTGAGCATACCAAGGACATTGGCCTTGATGAGGAGTTCTGCATCCGATTCCTTATGAAGAAGTCCTGAGGAAATTCCTGCCACAGTAGAATCTCCAGATCCGACAGGATTGACTACCTGAATTTTTGGAATATCTACCTTGTAGAAAGTATCACCATGTTTAGCAAAAGCACCATTGGCACCAAGTGAAACGATAATCCACTCAATACCTATAAATAACGGTTCTTGAAGAACTTCTTTTAATTCATCCAAATCTTCTGAAACTTCTTTCCCAAGAAGCTGAGACAATTCTTCGTTATTTGGTTTAATAACTGTTGGTTTGTGGGGTGATTCAAGAACCGCCTGAAGGGCAGCACCTGAGCAGTCTAGAACAACTGGTTTTCCTGCTTGATTAGAAAGTTCTACCAAGCTTGCATAGTAGTCAACTGGAAGGCCTGCTGGCAGACTACCAGAGATAGCCACTACTTCCACAGTGTCAAGGAGATTCTCGAAATGAGCCAAGAAATCTTGACCTTCTTTTTCAAGAATTTCAGGTCCTTTTTCAAGAATTTCTGTTTGGTTGTCTCCGTGTAGAATAGCGATACAGTTACGAGTTTCTCCTTGAATTGTGAAGAAATGTTTACTGACCTTATCATCGATATGTTCTACCAAAAACTCACCAAGTTTACCACCGACCAAACCAGTAGCAGCAACAGAATCACCAAATTCTGAAAGAACTCGTGTAACATTGAGACCTTTACCACCAGCTGTCTTGGTCACGTCCACCACACGGTTGACAGTGTCAATTTTTAATTCATCCAAGGGATAGGAAATATCAATGGATGGATTCATTGTGACTGTTAAAATCATGCGTCACCTCTTAGTCGTGGTACTCACCGCGATCCCATTTTTCAAGGAATTCTGTAAAGAAGTTTGCATCTGCTTGATGAGCATTGTGACTTTCAACGTGCTCAATTTTCGCAATCAATTTTTTATTTTCTTCTGATGGTTTGTATTCAGCATTGATGAAAGCTTCAATGATATCACACATGAGCAATTCACCAGTGATTTTACCACCAAAACCAATAACGTTGGCGTTCAATTGTTCTTTTGCATAAAGAGCTGTTGTCATATCACGAACCAAGGCAGAACGGACACCAGGAACTTTATTTACAGCATTATTGATACCAACACCAGTACCACAGATACATACCCCAAGATCAGCTTGACCGCTTGTAACGGCTTCACCAACTTTTTTACCAAAGATTGGGTAGTGAGTACGTGTGTGGTCATAGGTACCAAAGTCGATGACTTCATATCCTTTTGATTTCAAAAATTCTGAAACCGCCATTTTTTCATCTGTTACGATGTGGTCACATCCAATTGCAATTCTCATTAGTTATTCCCTCCGATTAATTATATAAATCTCATATCATTTATCCTTACTCAAGAAAAATCAAGATTAGCTTAGGAAGCGAGCTGCGAGCATAACTGAAGTTAGCTAAAGGGAGCTGACGACAGATTATCTTGATTTTTGAAGAGTATTAGCACATTTTGTTCAACATATCGACCCGAATCTGGTGACGACCGCCGTCGTATTTACCATTAACAAAACCTTTAGCAATATTTTTCGCCAATTTATCACCAACGACTTCTGCACCCATAGTGATCATACGTGAGTTGTTGTGGCCACGAGTCATATAAGCTGAACGTTCATCAGATACTTCTGCGGCAACCATTCCTTTAATCTTAGTTGCAACCATGAACGGACCAGCACCATAGGCATCAATCACGATACCAAGGTTTTGTTCTTCTTTGTTTACTTCTGCAGCAACAGCAAGAGTCACATCGACAAAGTCTTGACCTTCAGCCGTAACATCCACTACGTGGAAGTTTTCTTTTTCCAAGAAGTCTTTCACAACTTCTTTCAATCTCAAACCTGCAGCATCTGCACCAATGATAATAGACATATTAAGTCCTCCTTTAATTTTCTATATAATGAACTAAAATGTTTTAAAACATTAAACGTTATTTGATTCACAAGTTTATAATACAACATTTTATGTTTACTGTCAACATTATATGTTTGTTTTTAAACATTTTTAAAATTTTCTTTAAAAAATAGTAATATCAAATCCAATTTCTTCTTTTTCTCCTGCTGGGAGTAGACGGACGTTTTTCTTGCTTTCTAAATAATCACCCTCTTCTAACGAGGTCGACAAACCTGACCAAGGTTCCAAGGCTATAAATGGCCCTTTGTTAATAGTTGACCAGATAATTAGATTTGGAAATTCTTGAAAATCTAAACGTAACCCTTTATCATGATTCCGAGAACGAAGAGCAACGGTCCGTGATTTTAGCTCATCAAGGGTCACTGCATCTTTATCAAAGATGGCATAGTCCAAATTTAGTTCTTTTTGATGATCTAGGAAACTTGTACGTTCCAGAAAGTTCAACATACCAGTTTCAGGATAAGAGAGAGGAACACTGCAGGTTTCTTCCTGTTCAAACTCCAAATAGTAATCCTCATAATTTTCATCATCAAATAAAGGGCAGTTAAATCCCGGATGACCTCCGATGAAGTACGGCATAGCGCCACTATCTCCACGATTTTCTACGATATACTGGGTACGAAGCTTCTTGCCAGTTAAGCTATAGCGAATCGATAAGCAGAAATGATAGGGATAGTTCTGAAACATCTCCTCTGTGTCCTCAATAGCAAAAGTCACACTCGTATCCGTTTGTTCTACTAATTCAAATTCTTTCTTGCGAACGAGCCCATGCCGAGGAATGACTCCACTTGCTTCTTGACCATCTTTTAATACATAGTGAGCGGTGTCATTGCGCAAACTCCCACAAATGGGGAAAAGTACTGGAGCTTGACCACTCCAATAGGTCGCATCACCCTGCCAGAGGTATTCTACACCATCCTTATCCTTGATTGAAGAAAGCGCTCCTCCCAATTTCTCAAACTGCACTGTCAATTCATCATTTGCTAGCGTAATCACCATCCAAATCTCCTCTCTACTTCAGAGAAAAAGGCAGGCTTCTGACTTCTCTCTGCTTAGTATTCATCACATAGGAAAAGCTAGATTATCAACATTCCCATTTGGAAATGGACAATCTAGCTTCCCTAGTCTTACAATATTTAACAATAGTTAACGGATATTATTTCGCTTTTGCTGCATATTCTGCATTCCGTTTGATCATTTGCTTTCTGTACCAAGCAAAGATTCCAATATAAGCACCAAGGAAGACAATAGCACCAATGATAGCTTTAATATCACCTGTAGTAGTATTACCAATAGTCCAGCCCAAGAGTTTTTCGATTGGTCCTTCAAGTGTTGAGTGAGTGATCAATTGAGACTGGCTAACTCCTTCAGGGAAGGCACCTACGCCTTTAGCAAGTTCTGTTGCAAACGGTGCAATCAGGGTACCTGAAAGAAGGAAGAGTGGTAACAAGAGTGTTCCAAAGACAATCATACGAAGCAATTTACCACGAGTAACAACCAGAAGGGCAGGTGTCACACCCATGGCGATGATACCAGCCAATGGCAAGATACCGTTTCCTACATTAGAAAGCAGAACTGCTTCAATCAGCATGATTGGGGCAAGTACGTTAGCGCAGGCCCAAATTTCTGCACGACCAGCGATAAATGGCCAGTCAAGACCGATGTTGAATTTACGTCCTTGTAGACGTTTTGTTGCTACGTTAGTAATACCTTGTGAAAGTGGTTCAACGGCTGCGATAAACCATGATCCGATAAGTGAGAAGAGCTCCAAGCAGACACCGGCAGTCAAACCGAGAGACAACCATCCTTTAATAACCAATTGCCATGTGTTGCCATCTTCTACACCTGCTACTGGGTGCGGAGTGCCCATGATACCGATAACTACACCGAGAAGGAAACCGATGAAGAATTTAGATCCCCAGAAACCGATTTTCTTATTCAAAGCGGCAGCATCGAAGTCATATTTATCCAACCCAGGGAAGAACTTGTCAAAAATCTTATCCAAAACCATGATAACAGGGTTCATCATGTAGTTCATGTGAGTTGAAGTCATTGGTGATGAACTTGGTGCATTCAACAAATCATCAAAAGTTGGTTTCATCAAGTCAGAGTTGATAATCTTCAAGACACCAACCAAGACAACTGCTAAAGTTGCAATCAAGAGTGACACAGCAGGACTTACATGGCTCTTATCTGCATACCATTTGATGAGCAAGCCAGTGATTGACAAGTGCCAAATATCAAAGATATCCACATCCAATGTATCTGTTTTCTTTATAGCTAACATCACAACATTGACAATGAGCATGATGAGCAAGAAGTACAAGGTCCATGGAGAACCCCAAGTGATAGTTGCAAGCGGTGCCCAACCAACGTCAGTGATGTTCAACTGAATACCAGTGTTTTCAACGAATTTAGCAAGTGAAGCTGAGAAAGCTCCGTTAAGCATACCGATGATGGCACCGATACCAGTAAGAGCGATGGCAAGTTTGATACCACCTTCAAGCGCTTTGGAGAATTTCACTCCAAAAAGTAAAGCCAATACTGTCAAGATGATCAGCATGATGATAGGACCACCCATATCTAAGATGGGTTTAAAAATCTTATTGGCTAGGTCAATAATGACATCCATAATAATTCCTCCCTTTTTTTGTTATATGAATGTTAACAAGATAAAGAATAGATTAACTTAGTCCGTGCTCTTTAATTGCTGCTTCAATATTGTCAAACACTGGAGCGCTCATTGCAGGAATACGGAACAAGATTGGTCCAGCTTCGATAACTGGGATTCCTGGTTCAAAACCAAGATCTGTTGCAGCGATTGGCGTGAAGATATCATAACCTTGCATTAGATCTTCATTGACATCCTTAACCATCACGGCATCACAATGTACATCATAACCGCGGTTTGACAACTCTTCCTCAAGAGCACTCTTGATTTGGTGACTTGAGTTTACCCCTGCTCCGCAGGCTGCTAAAATTTTAATCATAATAAAATCCTCCGATTTATTTATTTAATAACTTTTGAAATATATTGGAACAACTCTTCTTTTGAGTTCAAAGAAGCTAAACCAGCTAGATTTCCTTCGCTAGTGAAGAAATCCATTAACTGTGCTAAGATATTGGTCTGGCTTGAGCTAGAGTTGTTGATAATAAAGAACAAGAGAGACACTTCAACGGTTTGCGTAGGAGAAATCATATTGTGGAAGGTTACAGGCTGATCTAGCTTAACGACTACCACATTTTCAGTCAGATTATGCGCAATATCCGTATGAGGTATGGCAACATTCGGCAATTCCTTGCCTAAAAATTCCATATCCAATCCAGTTGGAAACGCCTTTTCTCTTTCAAGTAAAGCGTTTCGATAAGAAGAAGTTACAACTTCTCTTTCTTCTAACAAATCAGCTACTTGATGAAAAAGATCTTCTTGATTTTCTGCATGTAAACAAAACACTAGATTTTCATCAAATAATTGGGCAAGCGCCATTTTATCATCTCTCCTTTTGTTTCTTTTTGTTCGTTTAATTAATTATATCATTATGTGATAGCGCTGTCAATAGTTTGTTTTGTTATTTTTTGTTTATTTGTCTAATAACTTAAATTTTTAATGTTCATATGAAGATAGAACATTTCGTCATTCTGAATTGTTAAGGAATAACATGAGTCATAAAAATATCCTTAGCAAGTCTAAGTTGATATACAAGAACTTTTCGTCCACTGTAAAATACAATTATTCATCTGCAATAAGAAATAAAAGCTACGAAATTCGCAGCTTTTAGAATCTTAAATTAACATTCATGACAACGCGATCAAATCAGAGAACCTTGGTGTAAGAACTATATTTTGCTCTCACTTTCGGAGAGATATGGTCATCCGTTACAATTGCGTCAATATTGTCCAAACGGTAAAAACTATAGAAAGAATAGCTATCAAATTTGCTATTATCTGCAACAATGTATTTTTCAATTGCATTGTTGAGAATAATGGCATTTCCATTCCCCTCTTCTTCATTGGCAGTCGTCACATTGTGGCCGTCAATTCCGTTCACTCCAATAAAGGCCTTTGATACCTTGATTTCTCGTAAAAGTTTATTGGCAAACTGCCCCACAAAAGTCTGGGTCTTGACCCGATAGCGTCCTCCAATCAAAATCAAATCAAAATTAGGATAATCCTTCAACTTTTCGAAAATAGGGAGTGAATTGGTTACAATACTGATATTTTTCCCCTCTAAATAATCGCCTATAAAATCCGTTGTAGTACCTGATCCGATAAAAACTGTGTCCCCTTCAGCAATCAAATCAGCACATTTCTTAGCAATCAGCTTCTTTTCTTCGATATTTAACATCGTTTTTTCAGAATGCGAAGCTTCATTCAAGCTATCTTTCACCTTTTTATGAGCCCCACCATGCACCCGAATCAAAAGTCCTTGCTTCTCAAGATCAATCAAATCTCGCCGAATGGTCATATCTGTTACATTCAGCAATTCCTTCAGGTTCTTTACAGACACAACTCCCGTCTGGTCCAGCTCTTGTAAGATCACTTTATGACGACTTTCCTTCATGTACAATCCTCCTTGTTGTTGATGTCTAGAGACGTCTCATCAAAGTTTCCCCTTTGATTCTTAGGTTCCTTGGACACCTCAAATCACTTTAATGTCCATGCACCATTGCTTATATCATTATACTACAATTTTTTCATATAAACAAAAAAATGTATACTTTTTTTCAAAAAAATAGATTATTGTTTGTTTATGCGTTTTCATTGTGCTGTTTTCAAACAAATATTGAAAGATAATCAAATTATTTTCAATAGAAAAATCCGATATCAGCTGACATCGGATTTTCTGTTTATTTATCGCCTTTATTACGGATAACAAAGCCGGTTTTCTTTTCGCTGGAAGTGCGTTGTGGGCGTTTATTTCCTCTGCTTTCGAAGTCGCGACTGTTCTTGTTTGACTTACGTTTAAAGTCACGGCGGCCACCCTCTCGATCTTCACGTCCGCCACGGCGATCACGGCCTTGGTCGCCTCGACGGCCGTTGCCACGACCACTCTTACCTTTTCCACCAAAACCGCCACCAGATGCTTTAAATGGCAATGGTTTTTCACGGGCAATTTCTACTTCAGGAAGGGCATCTGGATCCTGCACCGTCAAGCTGAGGATATACATAGCCAGCTCTTCTGGGCTGAATTCTGCTGCCAGCTTGCGGGCATCCTTACTGAATTTCTCAAAGTTAGAACGGATGCTTTCGTCCGCAAAATCGCGTTCAATCTTCTTAAGGGCAACTCTTTTCTTAGCTTGGAAAGCTTCTTCCGCAGTCGCTGGCTTAAGGCCTTTCATACGCTTCTTGGTCAGATTTTCGATAATCTGCAGATAACCCATTTCATTTGGCGCTACGAACGTGATAGACTGACCTGACTTACCAGCACGACCAGTCCGACCAATCCGGTGAACATAGCTTTCTGGATCCTGCGGAATGTCGTAGTTGTAGACGTGGGTCACACCAGAAATGTCCAATCCACGCGCGGCCACATCTGTCGCCACCAAGACATCCAGATTGCCGTTTTTAAAGTCGCGTAGAACGCGAAGGCGCTTGCCTTGGTCCAAATCGCCATGGATACCCTCTGCTCGGAAACCGCGGATTTTCAGGCCACGAGTCAGCTCATCCACCCGGCGCTTGGTCCGGCCAAAGACGATTGACAGCTCTGGCTGCTCCACATCCATCAGGCGGGTCATGGTATCAAATTTTTCATTTTCCTTGACACGGATATAATACTGATCTACCAGCTCTGTCGTCAACTCTTTAGCAGCAATCTTGACATGCTCAGGCTCCTTCATAAACTTGACACCGATACGCTTGATAGCATCCGGCATGGTCGCTGAAAAGAGCAAGGTCTGACGCTCTTCTGGCACACGGGAAATGATAGACTCAATATCTTCCAAAAAGCCCATGTTAAGCATTTCATCCGCTTCGTCCAAGATTAAGGTTTCAATCTGATTCAGCTTAAGCGCCTTGCGTTTGATCAAATCCAAAAGACGACCAGGTGTTCCTACGACGATATGAGCACCAGACTTGAGGGCCTTGATTTGCTTTTCGATGCTGGAGCCACCGTAGACAGAACGCACCTTGACACCCTTGCTGCGGCCAAAACGGAACAGCTCTTCCTGACTCTGAACAGCCAATTCACGGGTTGGAGCGATAATCAAAGCCTGCACAGCAGGATTATCTGTATCAATCTTCTCCAGAGTTGGGAAGCCAAAGGCCGCTGTCTTTCCTGTCCCTGTCTGGGCCTGACCAATAACATCCTTACCTGCCATAGCAAGTGGAATTGTCTGCTCTTGAATAGGGCTTGCTTCTACAAAGCCAGCTTTTTCAATCTCTGCTAGTAATTCAGCAGATAAATGTAATTCATTAAATTTCAATGTTCTTCTTCTTTCTAAAGGCGGTGCGAAGCCACCTTATAAGGCTTTTGATACTCAACTATCGAAACATACCAAGTGCTTTTCTCTTGCTAAATCTCGATTTTTTGAGAGTATTCGCTCTTCTCTTCATAAATATGGTCTCTCAAGTCTAGGCACTAAAAAAGCGCCGACTCGGTCGCTAGTTCCCACTGAATAGAAAAACTGTATTTCTGCAACTAATCTAGTATACCACAAAAGCACCTAAAAAGATAGGACTTGGCTGTAAAATATTTTATTAGAGATTCTTTTGTAAAAAATGAAAACTTGAAAATTATTTTCAAAAATAATATAATCTATAAAGAAGAAAGGAGACAGGTATGAATAAATTTTTACGAGTGACTTTCATTTTACTGATCATAGCTATGCTGGGCGCAGCTATGATCCAGATTTTCCAGCCCCAGCTATTGGGAAATGAGTCCATCTACTGCCTAGCTCCCTACTGGCAGCGGGAAATAGGTTTCTGGAATCTGGCTATTCTGCCTTTAGTCATTGCCACCAACATGAAGTATGATTGGTTTTATCTGCGTATGACCTTGCTAGCACTGATTCTGGGCGGGCTGGGCTTTGGCACCAACCATCTGCTAGGCTATCTGGAAAAGGCGAATCAAGCCAACCTACTGGGCTGGATTGAAAATTACCTACTCGTCTGCTGCTGGATCATCGGTTGGGTATTAGAATCTAGAAAAGAGAAAAAGTGATATAGAGAGTATCCATTATTAACCAATAATATAACGATAATCCATAATTATCATCTTTACACTATTGGTTCTTTGACTCCTTATTAACTGTGGTCGATTGAAAAGTCAAAAATCTGGAGAGGATAATAAGGATCTTCTCTTTTTTGATATGCAAAATGATAATATTCTTATTTTGAAGTTTTTATAATTACAAAATAAAAAAAACTCTAGAACAAAAAACAAACCGATAGAATGGATCTATCGGTTTTTGAATACTATGAAATAAATTAACGTACTGTACGGATACGCATTGTGTTTGTACGAACCGCTTCGCCAAGTGGTACACCTGCAACGATAACGATATCGTCACCAGACTCAACAAGACCTGCTTCAACTGCTTTACGTTCAGCAATTTCGAACATATCATCAGTTGATGAAGGTGCTTCTGTCAACATTGGGATAACACCCCAGTTCAACATCAAGCCACGTTCTGTCAATTCATCGAATGTCAATGCCAAGATATCAGCATTTGGACGGTATTTAGAGATTAAACGAGCAGTGTGACCAGTCTTAGTCAAAGTAACAATCAATTTGATATTCATTGAGTTTGTAGCATCTTTAACAGCTGAAGCCATAACTTCTGTCTTAGAGTTACGTTCGAAAGTATCTGAGTTCAAACGTCCGTATTCGTTAAGAAGAGTTTGAGCGTTCTTATCGATTGTAGCCATTGTAGTTACTGACTCAAGTGGGTATTTACCGTTTGCAGACTCACCTGAAAGCATTGTAGCGTCAGTTCCATCGATAACAGCGTTAAATACGTCTGATACTTCTGAACGAGTTGCACGTGGTTTTTCAGTCATTGTTTCAAGCATGTTTGTTGCTGTGATAACAACTTTACCAGCTGCATTGACTTTAGTAATGATCATTTTTTGGTAAACTGGAACCATTTCGAATGGTACTTCGATACCCATGTCACCACGAGCGATCATGATACCATCAGCAGCTTCAATGATTTCATCCAAGTTGTCGATACCTTGTTGGTTTTCGATTTTTGCAAACAATTGAACGTGACCGTTACCAGTTTCTTCACAGATTGCACGAACTTCGTCGACGTCTTTTGCAGTACGTACGAATGAAATCGCAATAAAGTTGATACCTTGTTCAAGACCGAAACGGATATCATCGTTATCGCGCTCAGCAAGTGCTGGAAAAGGAATTTTAGTGTTTGGGATGTTTACACCTTTCTGCTTAGCAATGATACCGTCATTTTCAACGACTACTTCAAATTCACGAGTTGCATCGTCTTTTGCGAAAACACGAAGACCAAGTTTACCATCGTCAACCAATACTTGGTGACCAACTTCCACATCATCGTAGATATCAAGGGCACCAGCAACGTTCAAAGCAATCACTTCACGAGTTGATTTGATTCCTTGTTTAGTTGCAACGCGGATCTTTTCACCAGTTTTGTATGAATACTCTTTTGCGTCACCTTCGAACAATTCTGTACGGATTTCTGGACCTTTAGTGTCAAGAAGGAAACCAACTTTTTTACCAGCGATTTCTTCCGCACGTTTAACAGTTGCCATACGCTCACCTTGTTCTTGGTGGTCACCGTGTGAGAAGTTGAAACGGAAAGTGTTTGCTCCTGCTTCAATTAATTTTGCAATATTTTGAGCTGAAGCTTCAACGTCCAGTTTTTCACCCCAGTATCCGTCTTCACCGAATTTTTTACCGCCACGGATTTCTACCGCAGGACCTAAAGTTGCAACGATTTTTACGCGTTTGTTCATGATATTAAGAAACTCCTTCTACTATTTGGGGATTTCACCCCTGATTGACCAATTAAATATTAATGCTGCGATTGAGCTCTGCTAAGCCGATATCAGCTTTATGTGGATTGTTGACAACGATTTTGCCGTCTGCAGTCAGGCTAAAGAGTGCGCCTTCTTCAGCAGTTCCCAAGATTGGGCTTTCCACCATTTTTTCATTACGGATACCTACGGCAACACCACCGATACCTTCTTTAAGTAGTTTAACGGCATGCGCTCCCATACGAGAAGCCAATACACGGTCGCGAGCAGTTGGTGAACCACCACGTTGGATGTGACCAAGTTCAGTCACACGGAGATCGCTAGTATCACCAGCTTCTTTCAGCTTTTTACCAAACTCATCTGCTGACATAACACCTTCAGCAAGAACAATGATATTATGCTTCTTACCTTTTTCATAGCCACGTTTGATGCTGGCAACGATATCTTCAATCTTGAAGCCTTCTTCAGGAATGATAATTTCATCTGCACCTGTAGCAATACCTGCCCACAGTGCGATATCTCCAGCGTTACGTCCCATTACTTCAACAACGAAAGTACGACGGTGACTGGATGATGTATCACGGATCTTGTCGATCGCATCCATTGCAGTTGTAACAGCAGTATCAAAACCGATAGTGAAATCTGTTCCGACAATGTCATTGTCAATAGTTCCAGGTACACCAACAGCTGGGAAGCCATGCTCTGTTAAGCGCATCGCACCATGGTAAGAACCATCTCCACCGATAACAACTACACCTTCAATACCGTGTTTCTTCAGTTGTTCGATTCCCTTTAATTGCCCTTCAAGTTTTGCAAACTCAGGGTAGCGTGCTGAATGAAGGAAAGTTCCTCCACGAGAAATAATGTCTCCAACTGAAGTCGCATCAAGTGGATAAATATCACCAGCAACCATTCCAGCGTAGCCGCCATAAATCCCATAAACTTCCATTCCTTCGGAAATTGCTTTACGAACGACTGCACGAATAGCAGCATTCATACCAGGGGCATCTCCACCACTGGTCAAAACAGCAATACGTTTCATTTCGTAATGTGCTCCTTTATCTTTTTAACATTCTTATAGATTATACCACAATCAGAATAAAAATTCTCTTATTTTCCTGATTTTTTACCGAAAAACCGTTTTCATGCTGTAATTTTCTAGTTCAGCTTGAAGTTGGTCTGATTTTTGAACTTGAAAGCCTGATGCAGGAACCGTTTTCTTGTCATTCTCATAGCGTAGCACCACGGGAATATCCCCAGGGTATCGCTGCAGGATCTCCGCAATATGCCTGTCGTGACTAGAGTCAGCCAATTGGATCCAAAAGCGTTCTGAGCTTGCTTTCTCCACCTCTGCTAGAACCATCTGTAGTCGGCCATCCCTCTCCTGAATTTTTCCAGTCAGATAGTAATAGCCTTTTTCTTGGATTAGTTGAGCAAAGCGGCGATAAACTTCAGGGAATAAAGTAACATCTAACTTTTTCTTGGTATCCGTCACTTGCATAAAGGCCATGTTTTCACCATTTTTTGTGCGAATAACCTTGATAGACTGGACTTCAACTAGAATGGTCGCCTTACTATTTTCCGCCAACTCTTCAATCCAGACAAAAGAACGATCGGCTTTCTTGGCTAGGCTAATGAGCGGGTGATCACTAAGGCCAATTCCAATCAAGGCTTGCTCCTGCTCAAACTTTTCTGCAGCAGTAAAATCCTCGGCATCCGTCCATGAATAGCTAGTATCAGCAAATAAACTCCCCAACTCATCCGCAAAGATAAAAAGATTCGGTAGATTGAGTAAAATCTTCTGCCGATTGGGCTCAAAAACATCAAAGAGCCCCAATTGCACCAAAGGACTTAAAAGCGGCAATTTATGATAACTCTGAGGCAAGCGTAAAATGAAATCTTCCACACTGCTAAAGGGATTTTTTTGACGCTCTTCTATGATCCAGAAAGCAAAATCCCTTGGCAAGCCCTTGATATTTTTCAGGCCAAGATAGATTTTCCGCTCCTGAAACTTATCTTTATAGGGAATGTTGTGGATGGTCAATGGAGCCAGTTCGAAGCCAAATCCAAGTGCATCCGTGATATAGTCCGAGCTCGAGTAGTTTAGCATAACATCAAAGAAGATGTCTGGATAGTGAGCCTTGAAATAGGCCAACTGAAAAGCTAGAGCCGAGTAAGCATAGGCATGACTGCGGTTGAAGCCATAACCGGCAAATTTCTCCATGACCGCAAAGACTTCCTTGGCTTTAGTCTCTGAGTGCCCCAATTTGACAGCTCCCCTAACGAATTCTTCCTCCATTTTATGCATTTCAGCAGCATTTTTCTTGCCCATTGCTCGCCGTAAAATATCGGCCTTCCCCAGACTAAAGCCACCAAAGCGCTGGGCGACCTGCATGACCTGCTCTTGGTAAAGCATGATACCATAGGTTGGTGCCAAGATATCCTCCAAGCTCTGATCAATCATCTCCACGCGCTCGCGACCATGCTTGCGCTTAACAAAGTTATCAATATAATCACTTGCTCCAGGACGATTGAGAGAGGTGGTAGCTACTACTTCTTCAAACTTTACAGGTTGGACTCTTTTCAAAAGACTGATGGCACCCGCTTGTTCAAACTGGAAAATACCCTTGGTATTGCCCGCTGCAAAGAGGCGTAGAGTTTCCTCGTCCTCCAAGTCAATGCGAGCAATATCAATATCAACTCCGTATTTGTCTAGAGCCGCTTCTTTCATCCGCTGGACAAAGGTTAAATTGCGCAGGCCCAGAAAGTCCATCTTAAGCAGTCCATTACTTTCCACACCGTGGGCATCGTACTGGGTGAGATACATATCCTCCCCGTATTTTAAGGGGATTTGATTGGTCAAATCATCGTCACTCATGACGACACCTGCCGCATGGATTGAGGTCTGGCGCGGATTTCCTTCGATTTTCTTGGCAATTTCAAAGGCCTTCTGATATTCTAGCTTACTATTGATAATCTGACGAAAGGCTATATTTCGCTCATAAGCAGTGGTTAAGTTGTCTCGAAAGCCAATTTTTTTGGTCATATTGGTCAGCTCGTACTCTGGCAAACCAAAGCGCTTAAAGACATCTCGGATGGCCTGCTTAGCCCCAAAGGTTGAGTAGGTCACAATCTGGGCTGCATGCATGCTACCATAACGATCTCGGACATAGCGGATAAACTCCGGTCGATACACATCGGGAATATCAATATCAATATCGGGCATGGTATAGCGCTCTAGATTTAGGAAACGTTCAAACAGCAGATTCTTTTCTACGGGATCAATGCCTGTAATTTCCAAAGCATAGGCTACTAAACTGCCAACTGCAGAGCCACGTCCCATCCCCATGTAATAACCTTGACTGCGGCCAAAGCGCAGCAAATCCCAGACAATAAGGAAATAATCATCAAAGCCCATCTGATGAATGACATCCAGTTCCTGATCCAGCCTTGCTTGATAGACTTCACCTGCAAGTCCTCGCTTGGCTAATCCTGCCTCAGCTAACTCCCGCAGCTCCTCTACAGCAGGACGCTCAGGATTGAAGCGCGGAAGCTTCAACTCGGTGTTGATTTCATAGTGAACATCAGCTATCAATTGTTCCAAATTGGGCAAACTCTCTGGAAAGTTTTCAGCGAAAACTTCCTCTAAAGATTCTGGCGCTAATAAAAACTCATGGCTCGACAGATGACCGACCTCTCGCAAGCTGATATTGCCCCGAATCGCCCTCAACATCTGCAAGGTTTCCAAGTCTCCCTGCTCAAAATAACGAACCGTATGTAAGGGCAGGACTGACCTAGTCAATTCCTGCCTAGGCGTATCTGGAAAGACCCCAACATAAAAGTCTAAACCAAGATCTAGTTGATCCACGCCCTCAAAAATTGGCACAATCAGAGCCAGCCCCTTAAAAAGATGTTGAAAGTCTTCCCAATTTTGACGATTCATCATTTTCAAAGTCGAAATCTTCATCAAATTGCGATAGCCCTGACTATCCAAAGCCAAGAGTCTCAAATTGAGAGGATTTCCATCTTTATAAATTTCCATCTCTAGACCTAGCAAGGGCTGAAGTCCTGTCGCTTTTGCCTCCTCTAGAAAATGATAAGCCCCATAAAGATTGTCCACATCCATCATACCCAGACTTTTGTAGCCCAAGTCCTTGGCCCGTTGAACATATTTTTTGATAGAGACTAAACTATCCATAAAGCTATAAACAGTCTTGGTATCTAGTTGTGTAATCACAAAATTCTCCTTGATACAGCTACGATAAATGATGCCTACTAATAAAAAGAAGACAGAAAAAATGCGTTTCCACTTCTTTATTTTTACATTTTATCTGAAAATCTATGCCAAATCTTGGCTAACTCCTGACCTCTTCATTCCTATCAGTTAAGCATATTGGACAAGCAATGATTTTCAACATTCCTGCTTCTATTATACCTAAATTTCTGTAAAGAAGAAACTCAGAGTCTCTTATATTCGGCGACCGTGTTTAACTAAAATAAAAAACGAGACAGAACTAAATTCTTTCAAAATTTAATTCTGTCCCATCCCGAATCAATTTTATTATTTACGAGTTGATTTGCGTTCATTGATCGTATGAGCTAGGAGGACTTCACGCTCTTCCAACTCTTCTTTATGCATAATCTTCGTCAGCATCCGCATACTAATCGCACCGATGTCATACAGAGGTTGTCCGATAGTAGACAGATTAGGGCGAGTAAAGCGAGCAATTTGCGAATCATCGCTAGTAATGATTTCAAAGTCTTCAGGAATACGAACACCTCGATCAGCCAAACCATTAAGCAAACCTGCTGCCAACTCATCTCCGGTCACAAAAGCCGCCGTTGCCTTTGAAGCAATCAGACGTTCAGCTAGATGATAACCATCATCGTAGCTATACTTAGACTCGAAGACTAAGCCTTCGCTGTATGAAATTTTCTTGCCCTTCAGAGCTTCTTTGTAGCCAGACAAACGGATTTTACCATTGATATCATCTACCAAAGGACCGCTGACAAAAGCAATTTTCTTGTTGCGCTTAGCCAATAGTTCCACAGCATCAACCGTTGCCTGTCTATAATCAATATTGACACTTGGTAACTGATGTTCTACATCCACCGTGCCCGCTAGAACCACTGGTGTCCGTGAACGTGAAAACTCTGAGCGAATTTTCTCTGTCAGATGGTAACCCATAAAAATAATACCATCTACTTGCTTAGAGAAAAGGGTATTAACAACCGAAACTTCCTTGTCATCATCTTCATCGCTGTTTGCCAGGACGATATTGTACTTATACATTTCAGCAATATCATCAATCCCTTTGGCTAAAGTAGAGAAGTAACTATTCGTGATATTAGGAATTACAACACCAACAGTGGTCGTCTTTTTGCTGGCCAAACCACGGGCAACTGCATTAGGACGATAGTCAAGACGTTCAATTACTTCTAGTACTTTTTTTCGTGTATTTTCTTTTACATTCTTGTTACCATTTACAACTCGGCTGACTGTCGCCATTGAAACTCCCGCTTCACGGGCGACATCATAAATGGTTACTGTGTCGTCTGTGTTCATATAGTTTCCTTTCTTTTGTTGAAAATATCGTTTTCATTTTTCTACACTTATCATTGTATCACTAATTGTAAACACTTTCAAGTATTTTAGCGCACAGATATGAAAACTTTTTCATTTTTTATTTACACGAATCGCAGGAAATAGGTTATGGACTCAAAATGGTTTAAACTCAATAAAAAATCGGCTCAGAAGCCGATTTTCTATTAAGTTCTTTTAAAGCTCCTTGTGCATCAACCAGAATTTCGTAGCCCTGTCGCAATTCCATTGATGGTAATGTGGATCAAACGTTCTTGTTCTGGTGAAAGTTCTCCTCGGCGCTGACGCTTGATCAGCTCAAGCTGGATATAATTCAAAACATTGAAATAAGGCATCCGATAGTTCAAACTATCCTTGAGATAGGCATTTTCTGCTAAGAGCTCGTCATGGCCTTCAATCGCTAAGATAACATCCTTCGTTAGCTGCCATTCGTCTAGGATTGTATTGAAAATATCGCGTACATTTTGGTCTTCACAAAGTTGCGCATATTCAAAGGCAATATTCATATTGGATTTGGATAGCACCATATCGACATTTGATAGGAGGGACTGGAAGAATGGCCATCTCTGATACATAAATTGAAGGAAGGCAAGATTCTTTTCAGGATCTTCATCGATAAACTCTTTGAAGCTAGAGCCAACACCATACCAACCAGGGAACATAACCCGACTTTGAGACCATGAGAAGACCCAAGGAATGGCTCTCAGACCGCCAATTTCAGTGATCGTTTTACGGGCCGCTGGACGAGAACCGATATTAAAGCTAGAAATAGCCTTAATAGGACTAGACTCAAAGAAATAGTCGTAGAAACGTTCGTCGCCAAAGACTAGATCGCGATAGATTTGGTAGCTTCGATCGACCACTCGATCCATCACTCTCTCGTATTCATTGGTCGTATTACTATCACTCTTCTTATAGCTTATCATGCGGTTAATAGCCGCAGATACGAGCATTTCCAGATTATAGTAAGCAGCGTCCTTATTACCATATTTATTGCCGATAACCTCACCCTGCTCTGTCAGGCGGATACGATCATTGATACTTCGCAATGGTTGTGAAGTGATTGCCTCATAAGTTGGGCCACCGCCACGACCGACAGTTCCTCCACGACCATGGAAGAAGGTAATCTTGACGCCAAACTTATCACCGATAGCTGTCAGTTGTTGTTGAGCCTTGTAAAGTGTCCAACATGATGATAAATAGCCACCGTCCTTGTTACTGTCTGAGTAGCCCAGCATGATTTCTTGGTAGTTGTTTTTAGAAGCGATCCATTTTTGAGCAATTGGCAGAGATAGATATTTCTCCATAGTATCGCAGGAGTTATCCAAGTCCTCAATCGTTTCAAACAGAGGAACAATCTGCACACGCGCACCTTCTTCATCGATCAAGCCGACTTCCTTGAGCATAATTGCCAACTCTAGCAGATCTGATACGCTAGTCGAATGAGAAATAATATTTTGCTTGATAACATCTTCGCCAATCGCATCCTTAAGCTGACGAGCCGTCTTGAAAATCTCCAATTCTTTTTGTAGAAGTTCAGATTTAGGTGCATGAGTGGCTGACAGGATCCGTGGATCCTCCAGAAGCTGCTTGAGGAGAACTTGGCATTTTTCTTCCTCTGACAAGCTGCTGTAATCTTTTACGATATTAGCAGAAGCCAAGAGCTCCGCCACACAAGCCTCATGGACACTGGAATCCTGACGCATGTCAATGCTGGCCAAGAAGAAACCAAAAATGTCAACTGCTTGTAGCAATTCAGTAAGTTCTCCGGTCACCAGAGCTTGTCCATTGTGCTCCAGCAAAGAATCACGAATAACTAGAAGATCTTCCTTAAACTCTTGCGCATCTTTGTAAGATGGAAGTTGTTCTTTTCGTAATTCATCTAAACTACCACTAAGTTTAGACTGGATATAATTTGGAATGATTTCTCTACCATTATGGCTGACCGAGGTAGCAGCATTTGCATGCAGGACTGCTTCAGCTTTATCAGCCAAACAATGCCCTTCACCGGAGAAATTACCTTCTTTCAGATAAAGTAAGGTCTGAATCAACTTGGACTGAATGTAATGAAAAGCACGGCGATAAGGCTCATTTTCCCGATAAACAGACTTGTCGCTTGACAAAGCTGCCATCTTGGCTACAGCTTCACTTGTTTTTGAAAGATTAGTAGATAGGGAGAAGTTACGATAGAGCGTATAAACCTTGTCAATGTAGTAATTCAGAATAACTTCGCTCTGTACCGTCGCAGACAATTTCAGAGTTTCAGCGGTTACAAATGGATTTCCATCACGGTCACCACCAATCCACATTCCCATGGTGATTGGTTTAGGATTTTCCAAATGGATTCCTTTTTCTTCTGCTAAGCGTTTATACTCTAGCATCAGGTTCGTGATTGCTTGAAGAAAAGAACTGTTATAGTATTCCATAACGTTAGTAATTTCATTGGTAACCTTAAGTTTCTTTTCCCGAATCATGTCGGTCTGCATCATCAGCTCGATATAGCGACGGAGATTGGCTAACCATTTCTTTTCGTTCACCAGACCAGCTTTAACATCACGATGCTGGCGCAACAGTGTGTGAATATGATTGGTCAAATCCAACATGGTCTTGCGCTGAACCTGAGTCGGATGAGCAGTCAAAACAGGAACAACATTTAGATTTTCCAAAATTTCCTGCGCATTTTCACGTGTTGAAACCAAATCAATTGTCGTAGAAAGCTTACCAAGGTAGTCTTGATCGATATTATTTTGATGATTGATCTCATAAGCCAAGTCAACATCTTCAGAAATATTGATGAGCAGAGGTAAAATAGCAAAATAGCGTGAGATATAGACCATATCATCCGTGGATAATTCTTCTACTACTGCTTTCAGCTCTTGGTATTTAGATTGAACTGCTAGTTCTTCAATCATGGAGATTTTAGCAAAAGTGTCAGGACTGAGAATATCCCGGGTAATATCTACCAACAAGTCCGTTAAAATAGAAACTTCTTCTCGAATCATTTCTTTATTGCTATAATTTTCTAATTTTGTAAATGACATTATTTACACCTTTCTATTGTTGAAGAGCTAACATACAAGAAGATCTTTTAGGATTGACTTACTTCTAGTTCCTGATACATGGCGTTTCGTCGCTCATTAGCATCAATATTTAAAACAAAGGCAATGGCAACTGATAGAACCAATAAACTATTTCCCCCCTGAGATAAGAATGGGAAGGTTACACCGGTTGAAGGAATCAAGCCCGAAATACCACCAATATTGACAAAGGTTTGCATCAGAATCATACCGCCAATTCCCAAAGCCATCATAGAATTAAATGGATCCTTGGCTCTTGTACCTACGAGAATAATTCGTAAAATCAAGAAAAAGAGCAGGGCTAAAATTAAAGTAGCTCCAAAGAATCCGACTTCCTCAATAACAATCGAGAAAACAAAGTCTGTATGAGCCTCTGGTAGATAACCTCGTTTTTCAATGGAGTTTCCTAAACCTAAGCCAAACCAACCACCATTACTCATGGCATAGTAAGAATTGGCCAACTGGTGACCTGAGCCAGACAAATCGTCGAAAGGGTTGAAAAAAGCACTAAAACGCTTTGCAACATATCCAAAAACAGGAACTTGCTCAACACGCTTGACACCTATCAACCAAATACTCGCTAAAACTGCTGCCGACCCTCCTACAACAGCACCAAGCATGGTCGAGAACCATCTGTAAGCAATTCCGCTGGTGGAAATTACAATCAAAACTGTTAAGAGCAAAATGGTCGCATTTCCTAAGTCGGGCATGATAACCACAAGACCAATCAAGAAAGTAACAATAACCCGCCAATCCGTAACGGCACGCGGAATCAACTGATTAAAGGTGATTGCTTGATAATCATATACTTCTATTTGCTCTTGTTTCTTAGAAAACTGTAGGGCCAAATACCAGACCAAAATAATCTTCAGGTATTCTGCCGGCTGAGCAGTAACTGGGCCGATTTTGAGCCAACCGTGTGCCCCATTGATCGTTCCTGTGATAAAGCGTGAGAGTAAAAGCAGAATAATTTCAGCTATGATAACAAACGTAATCACTCCTGGCCTCTTCAGAAAATCCAGCTTCATTCGGTAAATAATCCCAATCATCACCAAGCTGAAGAGCCAAAAACCTGCTTGAGTGGCGACCATTCGAAAACTATTGAGCCCATTTTGAATGAGGATGGGGCTCGTCGTGGAATAAACGACAATCAAGCCAATGCCAGATAACAGCATGTACGGAATCAAAATTGAGTAATTCAATAAATGCTTTTTGTCAATTTTCATATTTCACCATTTAATTTCTAAAATTCAACCTTCATTATACCACCTTTTGACTCGAAAAAAAAGCATTAGGATAGCTTCAAAAGATTTTTGCTTATTTATCGCCTCAAAAATTCTATTATTTCAAATTGTTTTATCTTCTATTGCAATCAGATTACATTTTCGTATTTCGCTGGGAATATGGATAAATACTTTGCTTTTCTATTTATTTTACGTTACAATGAAACAGTATGAGAAAAAGGATTAAACCGCTTGCACTCTTGCTATTTTTTGCTTGCTTTATTCTATACATTGTCATAAGCAAACACCATCTTGATGTGCAAATTAAACAAGCCCAAACAAAAAAAACTCAAGTCAGTCAGGTGACAACCAAGAAAAAAAAGGAGGAAACTCCTTCAGACGAACCTGAGGAAGAATTGCTTAATAAGCCTATCGTTGACCTTTCTGGTTGGCAATTGCCCAGCGAAATAGACTATGATACCTTATCAACAAATATTTCTGGTGCTATCATTCGCGTGCATAGTGGAGCTCAAGCAAAAAAAGAAAATGTTGCCACTCATTTAAATGGACTTGACAAATCATTTGCTACCCATATTCAAGAGTTTCAAAAACGGGGGATTCCTGTGGCTGTGTATGCTTATATAGCAGCAGGCAATATCAAAGAAATGGAAAAAGAAGCTGAAAGCTTCTACAAGGCATCTTCGAAATATAAACCTACCTTTTACTGGCTTGATGTTGAAGAAAAGACTATGGGCGACATGAACGCAGGAATTGAGGCTTTTCGTGCCAAGCTTGAAAGTCTTGGAGCTCAAAATATTGGTATCTACATCGGTACCTATTTCATGGAAGAGCACAGTATCTCAACTGAGAAATTTACTGCCGTTTGGATTCCAACTTATGGCTATAATGACGGCTACTATAACGCTGCTCCAAATACTGAACAGCCCTATGACCTACATCAATACACCTCAGAAGGTAAATTGGAAGGTTTCCCACATAACTTAGACCTCAATCAGCTCTCTCCCGTACAGGATAAAAAAGAGACTTACAAGAAATTATTTTCAACACCAAAATAAAAAGGATGCAAGATATTGTTAGGAAATCTTGTATCTTTTTTCTCTGTACAAGATATTTTTCTTGCTTTTTTCAGAAAAGTGTGTAGCTTTATGGTACAATAGTCTAATGAAAAAACTTGTAGGGAGATATTATGATTTCATGGATTGCTAGAGTTTTAAAAGGGATGATTATCGCGCTTGGCTTCATTCTGCCTGGTGTGTCTGGCGGTGTATTAGCCGCGATTTTGGGGATTTATGAGCGAATGATTCGCTTTTTAGCCCATATCAAAGAAAATTTTGTCGAGAATGTTCTCTACTTCACTCCTGTAGCTATTGGGATGGTTTTAGGGATCGCAGCCTTCTCCTATCCGGTCAATCTCTTGCTGGATAATTACAAGGTTATCGTTCTCTGGGGCTTTGCTGGAGCAATCATCGGTACCATTCCCAGCCTGATCAAAGAATCCGTCAAGGAATCCGACAGAGATCGAGCTGATACTGTTACCTTCTGGCTTAGTTTTATTTTGTCGGGCGTCTTCCTCTATTCACTAAATGGAATGGTGGGAACACTGCCAGCTAACTTCTTATCCTTTGTTTTAGCAGGTGCTCTTATCGCCTTAGGAATCCTGATCCCAGGACTTAGTCCTTCAAATCTGCTATTGATTCTAGGGCTCTATACTCCCATGCTGACAGGATTTAAACGTCTGGATTTATTTGGCACCTTCCTGCCAATCGGCATCGGTGGCGCTCTGGCTCTGATTCTCTTTTCAAAAGCCATGGATTACATTTTAAAACATTATCATTCCCGCGTTTACCATTTTATCATTGGCATTGTATTGTCCAGCACCTTGCTCATTGTCCTCCCTCAAAGCGGCAACAATGAGAGCATTAGTTATGCAGGCGTATCCATTTTCACACTCGTTCTTGCCGCCTTTTTCTTTGGACTAGGCATCTGGCTAGGAATTTGGATGTCCCAACTAGAAGAGAAATATAAATAATGGCTAAAAAGACAAAACTCAAAAAAACATTGGTCGAGCAAATTTTAAACAAGGCAAAAATCGAACACCAAGGTTTGCAGATTAATGCTTTAGATGATAGCCTGACAGAGGAATTTGACCGCTCGCAAATTTATAAAACACTGGCTTTAAACGGAGATAAAACAGGAACAGTCATTGGCATCCTGCCTATCACCGAACATCTGTCGGAAAAGAAATTAGCAAAAATTTCAGGCAATAAAAAAGTCAGCATGATTCCGCAGAAAGATTTAGAAAAAACGACTGGTTACATCCATGGCGCTAATAATCCTGTCGGCATTCGCCAAAAACACTCCTTCCCCATTTTCATCGACCAAACAGCTCTGAGTCGCGAAAGTATTATTGTTTCTGCTGGTGAAGTCGGCCGTAGCATCCAGATCAAGGCTCAGGATTTGGCTGACTTTGTTCAAGCACAGTTTGCGGACTTGAAAGAGGACTAAGTTTTTAGCTTCAAAAGGAAAAAGGATCTTGATATGAAATTGTATTTTATCCGACATGGAAAAACCGAATGGAATCTAGAAATGCGTTTCCAAGGAGCCAGCGGAGATTCTCCACTGCTGGCGACATCCATTGACGAGCTCAAGCGTTTGGGCAAGCATTTATCAGAAGTTCAATTCGATAAAATCTACTCTAGCGATTTGCCTCGCGCTTACCATTCTGCAGAAATTATCCAAAGTGAAAATCAGTATCAAACCGACATTGTTTCGACTCCTGAACTAAGAGAGTGGGCTCTTGGAAAACTAGAAGGAGCCAAAATTGCTACTGTAGAAGCCACTTATCCTCAGCAGATGTGGGCTTTTCGCCACGATCTATCCCAGTTTGATCACCAACTATTTGATGCAGAATCCGTCGCTCAAACCACCAATCGGACAATTGCCTTCGTGAAGTCTCTCAAAGGGAAAGGTTATCAAAATGTCTTGATTGTCGGACATGGGGCCAACCTAACTGCCAGCATTCGTCGCCTGCTCGGTTACGAAACATCTTTGCTCCGTAAGGACGGAGGCTTGGCCAATGCTAGCGTCACCATTTTGGAAACAGACGACTTTGACTCTTTCAAGTTACTTGCTTGGAACAACTTAGATTACATGCGAACAGATGAAACTGCGAATCTTTAAACATCGCAGTTTTTCTATTTTTATCGATAATTATTGCTGAATTTCCTTTTATTTTGTGATAGAATAGAAGGGAAAGCCTTAGGAGGAAGAAAATGACTACTGAACATATTGAAGAACTAAATGACCAGCAGATTATTCGCCGTGAAAAAATGGCCGCGCTGGCTGAGCAAGGAATTGATCCTTTCGGAAAACGTTTTGAACGTACTGCAAATTCTGCTCAACTTAAAGAAAAATACAACGACAAATCCAAAGAAGAATTACATGAATTGAACGAAACAGCAACTATTGCTGGTCGTTTGATGACCAAACGTGGAAAAGGGAAAGTCGGCTTCGCCCACATCCAAGACCGTGAAGGCCAAATCCAGATTTACGTTCGTAAGGACGAAGTTGGTGAAGAAAACTATGAGATTTTCAAAAAAGCTGACTTGGGTGACTTCTTGGGAATTGAAGGTGATGTGATGCGCACAGATATGGGAGAACTCTCTATCAAAGCAACGCATATTACTCACCTTTCAAAAGCTTTGCGTCCCCTTCCAGAGAAATTCCACGGTTTGACTGACGTAGAAACTATCTACCGTAAACGTTATTTGGACTTGATTTCCAACCGTGAAAGCTTTGAGCGCTTTGTCACTCGTTCAAAAATTATCTCAGAAATTCGTCGCTATCTTGATGGTCAAGGCTTCCTTGAAGTTGAAACACCTGTTCTCCACAACGAAGCAGGCGGTGCTGCTGCTCGTCCATTCATTACTCACCACAATGCTCAAAACATTGACATGGTACTGCGGATTGCAACTGAGCTTCACTTGAAACGTCTCATCGTCGGTGGTATGGAACGCGTTTATGAAATTGGCCGTATTTTCCGTAACGAAGGTATGGACGCCACTCACAACCCTGAGTTCACATCCATCGAAGTTTACCAAGCCTATGCGGACTTCCAAGATATCATGGACTTGACAGAAGGCATTATCCAACATGCTGCCATTTCTGTAAAAGGAGATGGACCAGTCAACTACCAAGGTACTGAGATCAAGATCAACGAGCCATTTAAACGTGTTCATATGGTAGATGCCATCAAGGAAATCACTGGCGTAGACTTCTGGCAAGATATGAGCTTTGAAGAAGCTGCTGCCTTGGCTAAGGAAAAGAAAGTGCCGCTTGAAAAGCACTTCACTGAAGTAGGCCATGTCATCAATGCTTTCTTTGAAGAATTTGTTGAAGAGACCTTGATTCAGCCAACCTTTGTCTACGGTCATCCCGTTGCTGTGTCACCTCTGGCTAAGAAAAACCCAGAAGACCCACGCTTCACAGACCGCTTTGAGCTCTTCATCATGACCAAAGAATATGCTAATGCCTTCACTGAGTTGAACGATCCAATCGATCAATTATCTCGTTTTGAAGCACAGGCAAAAGCTAAAGAACTTGGCGATGACGAAGCAACTGGCATCGACTATGATTACGTTGAAGCCTTGGAATACGGTATGCCACCAACTGGAGGCCTCGGAATCGGTATCGACCGGCTCGTAATGTTGCTCACAGATGTGACTACGATTCGTGATGTATTGCTCTTCCCAACAATGAAGTAATCTCAAACTTACAAAATTTTAAAAAAAACAAATCCCGCTGGAATTCCATCGGGATTTTTCACATGACAAAAAGTCTGGTCTCCCAGACTTTTGCTAACATTATTCATATCTCAGCGCTTCAATCGGATCTAGTTTAGAGGCTTTATTAGCTGGCAAGATACCAAAGACAATACCAACCATGGCTGAGAAGACAAGGCTTCCAACTGCTGCAGTGACAGAGACAACTGGTGGGCCTCCAAATACGTTTTCAGGCACGACTGCAGCTAGCAGAGCATTGATCCCGTAGGCAAGGCTAAGCCCAAGCAGGCCACCGATAAGGGTCAAAACCATGGATTCAATCAAGAACTGTGTGAGAATATTTCCACGCGTTGCTCCAAGAGCTTTTCGTAAACCAATTTCCCGTGTCCGCTCTGTAACGGATACCAACATAATATTCATCACACCGATACCACCAACAAAGAGGGAAATTCCTGCAATAGCTCCGATAACACCGGTCATAGTTCCTGTGATTTGATTGTACTGCTCCAGCAAGGTATCCATATTTAGGATTTGATATTCTCCTTGACGAGCTCCTGAAAGAGCTGTCAATTCTTTGGCCGCTTCTACACCAACTTCGTTGATACGATCCACTTCTGGCACATAGATATAGACAGTTGAGATTTCATCTGTATGAAATTCAGATGCCACCTGTGTATTCGCCATCAAGGCGCTACCCGAGCTCATACTCATGCTCTGACCAGCATTGGGATCCTTATAGATACCAACAACCCGATAGTTACTATCACCGACTGAAACTATTTTATTCAGGGCTTCCGCACTACTTCCAAACAGGCTGGTTGCCACTGTTTCATCAATCATCATCACATTAGAAAAACTTTGATAGTCACTAGGCAAGAGAGTTCGTCCAGCTAAAATCTCATATTTTCTAATTTTAAAGAATGTAGCATTCACGCCCGTAATGTTGACCTTATCAGACTTCTTGTTCTGATAAGAAAAGTCAGCTGTTGAACCATTGGTCACATAATAGCCCTTGACGCCGTCAATTTTTAATAGTTCCTTGACCCAAGACTCTTGGACAACAGGTGGTTCCTCTAGTATCTCACTATCTGCATCTTGACCTCCATTGACCTCCATCAAATTAACTCCCATCGTATAATTATTTTTAGTGGGAGAATAAAGCAAGCTCACATACTTCTGTTCTTTTGTGATGCTCTTGGTAACTCCCTGTTGCATTCCATTTCCCAGTGCCAAGATGACGACAACAGACGCAACCCCGATGATAATCCCAATCATGGTCAGAAAAGCCCTCATCTTATGCCCAAGAATGGAACTAATGGCAAATTTAAAATTTTGCATTAATCACGTTCCTCCTTCTCAGCGCTATCTGAAGAGATAAGTCCATCACGAATGACAATCTGGCGCTTAGCATAGGCAGCAATTTCAGGTTCGTGAGTAACCATGATAATTGTTTTTCCTTCAGCGTTCAACTCCGTCAAGAGTTCCATAATTTGCTCGCCAGTTTTGGTATCGAGGGCTCCTGTCGGCTCGTCGGCAAGAATAATCGAAGGATTGTTTACCAAGGCACGCGCAATGGCAACACGTTGCTTCTGTCCCCCAGACAACTCTGACGGCAAGTGAGTCATACGAGTACCCAAATCTACTTTTTCTAAATACTGCTTAGCTAGATTTTTTCGACTTCCTTGTGACACCCCCGCATAAATCAACGGGAGTTCTACATTTTGAAGGGCATTTAATTTAGATAAGAGGAAAAATTGCTGAAAAACGAAGCCGATTTGATTATTTCGAACCTTGGCTAACTTCTTATCACCCAAGTTTGCAACATCTTCATTTTCTAAAAAATACTCGCCAGTAGACGGGCGATCCAACATCCCGATAATATTCATCAGGGTGGACTTCCCGGAACCAGACGGCCCCATGATAGCCACAAACTCGCCCTCTTCAACTGTCAAATTGATATTTTTTAAGACTTTAAGTTCTTGATCACCATTCCGATAGGTTTTATTAATATTTCGTAGATCAATGAGTTTTTTCATCCGCTTTCACCTCTTGACCATCTTTCAAGCTATCTGTTGGATTGGTGATAACTTTACTGTCTTTTGTCAAACCAGATGAGATTTCTTGATTTTCAGCATCAGCATTCCCTAAGGTTACTTCCACTTTCTTTGCTTTACCTTTTTCGACAGTCCAAACGTAGTTCTTGTCTCCGTCTGAAATGATACTGCTTGCTGGTACAAGAATCCCTTTTGTATTGTTTTTCACTTCAACGCTGACAGAGAAACCTTGCTTCAAATCACCAATTTCACTTGTAATATCGACTGTAAATGGATATTTTGCAGAGGAAGCCGCGCCACCTGTATTGGTTGATGAAGCTTGCTGCCCATCCTTAGGATAGTTGGAAATATAGCTAATTTTACCTGTCCATTTTTTGTCAGGATATACTTTAGAAGTAATGCTTACTTCTTGTCCAACTGACAAATTAGCCAGATTGTACTCAGAGAGTTCTCCCTTGATTTGAAGACTGCCGTTGCTGACAATGTGCACCAAGGTTTGGTTAGTTCCTGTTGTGGATTTGGATACATCGCGATTTACTTCTACTACTGTTCCCTCAACAGTGCTTGTAACAGTCGCTGCATTCAACAAAGCTTGCGCCTTGTTCATATTGTCCACAGCGTCTGAACGTGCATCACGCAAATCAGCCAGTTGAGAATCGACGGTACGTTGAGCAGAAGCAAGGGACTTACTATCCGTCTCTTCATCGCCAGTTTTTTCTACTGTCGCCCCATTAGTCTGTAAGTCATTAATCTGACGGTCAGCCTTATTGACAGCACGAACTGCTGCATCATAATTTGCTTGAGCTTCTGCACTCTTATATTGAACAAGTGCTTGTCCTACAGCTACTTGGTCGCCAACATTGACTAGGACGGACTCCAAGTCGCCCTTGGTAGCATCATAATAAACATATTGCTCTGAGTTAGCCGTTACGGTCCCCGTCAACAGGACAGATGAGGCTATGCTACCTTCTTTTGCCTGCTGCACAATTGGTGCAACTTCCTTAGGTTCTGTTGTAGAACTAAGATTGCTCAGGACTATTGCAGAAATTGCTCCCAATACAACTACAACAGCAACTCCGATAATACTAAATAGCTGCCATTTTTTCAGCTTTTTCATCTTTTTTCCTCCTCTTGATGAAAACCATTTTTCTTTTATACTACATTATATCATAAGCCTAACATATTGTGATAGGAAAAGGGATAAAATCCCTAAAAGGCCATTTTTCCTCTATAAACGCTGTAAAATCTCTAGATCATAGCAGATTTTTGCATTCATTTTCTAAAAAAGGTACAATTACTTCATATTGATTAAAGGAGCTTCTATCTAACTATGAAAGAATTCGATATTATTGCAATTGGCGGTGGTAGCGGGGGTATTGCTACCATGAATCGCGCTGGTGAGCATGGCGCTAAAGCAGCTGTCATTGAAGAAAAGAAATTAGGGGGAACCTGTGTCAATGTCGGTTGTGTCCCTAAAAAAATCATGTGGTACGGTGCTCAGATTGCCGAGGCTATCCAACACTACGGACCAGACTATGGCTTTACTTCAGAAAATCAGCGCTTTGACTTTGCTACCTTACGAAAGAATCGGGAAGCCTACATTGACCGCGCTCGCTCATCCTATGATGGCAGCTTCAAACGCAACGGCGTTGAACTGATCGAAGGTCGCGCTCATTTCGTTGACAAGCATACAGTCGAAGTCAATGGAGAATTGATTCGCGCCAAACACATCGTAATTGCAACAGGTGCTCATGCAGCCATTCCTCAGATTCCCGGTGCCGAATACGGCGAGACTTCTGATGATGTCTTTGCTTGGGAAGAGCTTCCCAAGTCTGTTGCTGTCGTCGGAGCAGGCTATATCGCAGTGGAGCTTGCTGGTGTCCTCCATACTCTAGGTGTCAAGACGGATCTCTTTGTCCGCCGCGACCGTCCTCTCCGCAATTTCGATAGCTATCTGATTGACGAATTGGTATCTGAAATGGAAAAATCTGGTCCTAGTCTTCATGCTCACAAGATACCCGAACGAGTGGAAAAACTTCCTGATGGTCAGCTACAACTCTACTTCCAAGACGGTAGTAGCCATATTGCTGAGCGGATCATCTGGGCCATTGGCCGCAAGCCAAATGTCCAAGGTCTCAATCTTGATGCTGCAGGGGTTACCCTAAATGACCGAGGCTTCATCGCTGTGGATGAATACCAAAATACTGTCGTACCTGGCATCTATGCCTTGGGCGATGTGACGGGCGAAAAAGAGCTGACACCAGTAGCAATTAAGGCTGGACGCACCCTGTCTGAACGCCTCTTTAACGGCAAGACAGATGCCAAGATGGATTACTCCACTATTCCGACTGTCGTCTTCTCCCACCCCGCTATTGGCACAGTAGGGCTGACGGAGGAAGAAGCTATTCGAGATTATGGTGCTGAGCAAATTCATGTCTACACCTCTAGCTTCACATCCATGTACTCAGCTGTCACCCAGCACCGCCAACAGGCTCGCTTCAAGCTTATCACTGCGGGTCACGATGAAAAGGTTGTCGGCCTCCATGGCATTGGCTATGGCGTAGATGAGATGATTCAAGGCTTCGCTGTTGCTATTAAGATGGGAGCTACCAAAGCTGATTTCGACGCCACCGTAGCCATCCACCCAACTGGCTCCGAAGAATTTGTCACCATGCGCTAAAAGTTTCTTCTTTCGTCTTTCTAAAGCTCATTATTATCATAAAATAAAGAATAATGGGCAACCATAACTTATCCTTTCATTTTCGATTTTTATCTTACATTTTTGTAAGAAAGAAGTCTTATACCATTTGAATAGACCTAGTCACACTATCTGGATTTATTCTTTGACTTCTTACTTTATTTTAAAGCATAAGATTCAATTATCATTCAAGAAATTCTAAATTATTTCTAAAATTGAGGAAGATTTATTTAAAGGATCTTCCTCTTTTTTATTTAGTTGGCTCACTTCTTCTGGACAAGCTTCTAAATTGTAATTTTTGAAGATAGTCTTATTTTCTTGAAATATTTATAACTTCCCAACCATCTTTTACCCTTTCTGCTATTCAAGAAACCGTATTTTTGATATGATAGTAAGAAATACTAAGAGAAAGGGGATTGGAAATGAGCAAAACTAAAAAATTACTAGCAGCTCTAGGAATCATTTTCTTTAATATTTTTGGCTTAATCGCCTTTATCTTCCTCCTCATTCGGAGTCGCAAAAAGCGAAAATAAACAAACAACTGTCTAGTCTGATATGAAAAGACTTGACTTTTTTTTATTTTGATTTAAAATAGTTACCATAATTTTAAAAAGAGGTTTACTNTTATGAACAAAAACAAAGCTTTTCTTCTTGCCCTCCCAGCTATCGGCGCTGCTTTTCTGGCTGTACTCTCCCAGCTTAGTTTCTCTATTGGGACCATTCCCATTACGCTACAGACCTTTGCCGTGGGTTTGATTGCAACCATTTTTAAAACCCGCGAAGCTGTCTTGTCTGTTCTGCTTTATCTGCTGCTAGGAGCTATTGGTCTGCCGGTATTTGCTGGAGGAAGCGGTGGATTTCAGGCTCTATTTGGGCCAAGTGCGGGCTATCTTTGGGCCTATCTGCTCTTTGCATCGGTCACTTCTAGTTTGACAAATAAGGATAGCAAGTTTTACACGATCTTTTTGGCTAATCTGCTCGGAGATGCATTGGTTTTTGTCGGTGGCGTAATCGGACTTCATTTTCTGGCTAATATGGAATTTTCTAAAGCCATTGCCGTTGGAGTCACACCTTTCATTCTTCCTGATCTTTTAAAAATTGTCGCAATCACTCTCATCAGCATTCCTATTTTTAAGAGTCTGAAATTCCATCCCTATTTTTCAGATAAATAGAAAAAACGGATAGAGTTTTCTCTATCCGTTTTTAAATGCATCCAAAAGAACTTGAAATTCTTCATTAGAAAGGGTGATTCCCTTGCCCATCTTGCTGTGGTCTGGACTCCAAGTTCGAATATCGTACTTGGCTGGCGCACCGTTAAAACTTACGCGGTTGAGTTCTTTGGTCCAGCCTTTTTCATTTTCCGATAAAACGAGCAATTTTTCCTCGATTTCAAATTTAAAATCTGCCATACTTTACCTCTTTTCTACTTTCTAACTCATTATTCGTAAAAGATTTTACTTTTTTTATTAATTTATTATATAATATATTGTAACAAGTTATGGAGATTTTAGCTATGAAAAAATATCTCGAAATGATTTTACAAAAGACTAATGAGTTTATCAACTACAAAAAGACAGATAAGGAAGAGGACGACAAGAGTCACATCCTGCAGACCATTGACTTGGCTCTACGGAAAAATTCTGGTGTCCATGTTATTTTTCTGGATAAGAATTTTACTGGCGATATTGTCAAATATGACCGTGACCGCCAACAGTTGATTGTCAAGAATTTCAAAAAAAGTATGACAACCATCATCCGTGTGCCTGATATCCAGCGTATCAGTCTGGTCCCTAATAATATCCGTGAAGCTCAAAAGAAAGATATTCGGCCCGAAAGTCGCAAATCCAAAAAATAACTCTTCAAATCAAAAGCGATTTGAAGAGTTTTATTTTTTAAAAGCAATAGCAGAATTTTTAGAACAAGGACTTCCGTTATCAATTCGTATCCACCAGTAGGCAAGGCCTACTTGATGAGCACATTGCTCCAGCTTTCGCGCCTGATTAAGCCCGAACAGTCACACTAGTGCCATCTTCTTTATACAAATTGATTAAACCTTCCTTGCGGGCACGGACCATGTCACCAGGTTGGACTGGTTGCGGAACTGTAATCGTCAGTAATTCCATTGGGTTTGGCGCACGGTCAATCTTATTCCCTTTTTCATCATGGAGGTCAGTAATATAGGTTTCAAAATGGCGGAAACCAGGTCCATAGAATTCCACCTGATCGCCTTCATGGATAACATTCCGTTGGCGAATGGTCGCAGTTTGTGTAGCCTCATCATAAGCAACTACTTCTGCTACAAATTTGTATTCTGGAATCTTACGACGAGCTCCGAAAAGCTGCTCATTCTCAGTTGGCGTATGATAGTAGAAACCAGTTGCCAGCTCACGTTGGGCTACTTTCCACATTTCATCTACTAGATCTTGCTTAATAGCTTCAAACTTTTCTGGGCTTTCCAAATAGGCGTCCACAGCTGCTTTGTAGCAATTGGTCACCGTAGAAACGTAGTGAATAGACTTCATCCGACCTTCGATTTTCAAGCTATCGACACCATTTTCAATCATATCAGGAATCCGGTCAATCATGGACATATCAACAGCTGACATAGAAAATTCTTCTGGAATTTCCCCCTTCAAACTCTTGCGTTCTTGTCCGAAAGGCATGTCATACAAATCGTATTTCCAACGACAAGATTGCGAGCAACCGCCACGATTTGCGTCGCGCATGCTCATATGATTGGAAAGGGTACAACGGCCAGAGTAAGAAATACACATCGCTCCATGAACGAAGGCTTCGATTTCTACATCGGTACGCTTGCGAATCTCAGCTAGCTCGGCCATGGAAACCTCACGTGCCAAAACAACCCGGGTCAAACCAAGATTTTTCCAAAACTCTAGCGTTTCATAGTTGGTAGCACTAGCCTGAGTTGACAAGTGAATCTCCAAACCAGGTGCTTCAGAAGCTGCAATCGCAATCAAGGCTGGGTCAGAAACAATAACGGCCGCAATCCCGATGTCTCGCAAACGACGGAACCATTCTCCAGCACCTGCTTCATTTCCTTCGTGCATGACCATATTGGCCGCTACATAGACCTTGGCATCATGCTCAGCCGCAAATTGGACACCTTCTTCCATTTGCTCAAAAGTGAAGTTTCCCGCACGGCTGCGCAAACCATAGGCTTGGCCACCAATAAAAACAGCATCTGCCCCATAGCGAACAGCTACTTTTAACTTTTCTAACGTACCAGCTGGTGAAAGCACCTCTGGACGTTTTAATTTTTTTGTCATCTTTTCTCCTATTTGCAATATAAAAGTATTGATGTTTAACCCTATCTATTTTATAGCAATTTACCGCTAAAAGCAAGATGAAGCCTAGTTTTTTGACAATTCTAATCTTCTATCCTCATCCCCTTACTAAGTATTCTAGGATATAGGTTTATTGTCTTAGAAAGAGGAAAAAAGCCAGAAGTCTTAAACTTCTAGCTTTTCTTTCAAAATTTATTCTTCCTCCTTCTTCTTATTAAATTGTTTGTATCCGAAGAAGCCAGCAATTAGCACAACCAATACGCCGATGACAATCCAAGTAGTTTGACTTGAGCTATCTTTCTTCGTATCGCTAGCTTTATCCGCTGATTTTCCTTTTTCTGCTTCTGCTAGGAGGTTCGCTTTGTTATAGCCTGTATAGACAAGATCTGCATCTTTACCTTTTTCCTTCTTAATCTTTTCTTCCATCTCTGCTTCGACTGCTTTGATTTCCTTAAAGATTTTTTCTGAGCGTTCTAAGGCTTCCTTCGTCACTTCTGGTCCAGCGGCTTTGGCTTGTTCATCTGTGTAGTTTGCATATTTGGCGTCGCGTTCGGTTTGTTCTTTATCCCATTCAGCTTCTTTTGCTTTCCATTTTTCTTGGATACTGTTACCAAAGATTTCTGGATATTTCATAACCATTTGGTCAATATGCCAAACAGTCCAATACCAAGATTTTCCGTCATATTTAGTAGAACGGTTCTTGAAAGCTTCGTAAGTATCTTCTACATTACCATAGAATGGTACATATGGTGTGTTGCGACTTTGTGCCAGACCCAGCCACATAACACCACCAAAGGCATTTGGTAGGTTTGGTTTGATTTGATAAACGTGGGCGTCGATTACGTTTTCGTTACCTAGCGCATATTTGTAAACATTGCCATCGATCTTCTTACCGACTTCAACTAAGTCATCTGCTTTATATTCTGGCAAGTGTTCAAAACGATTTCTTTGTTCAGCGATCACATCATGAACTGTGTATTTCTTATTTGGATCAGTTGGTTCGCGCAAGAGATCAAAAGCTTCATCGTCATAATTTACTTTTGCTTGTGGATCCATCCACTTGATACCTGCGTAGGTCCGAGAACGGTTACGTTCCATATATTTATCAGGTCCATAAGATTTAGCAATCATAAAGTTGCCATCTTTGTCGGTCTTATAGTTGTCTGCTTTTTTAGCTACTTCTTCCACATCTTTAGAAGCAATGACATTTTCCTTATCGTTCAAGTCAACGTGACCAAGATAGTAAGTGTTCGCAAAGACAGCATACTTATTCGTTGGGAACTTGATAGCTACGTATTGGTGACCAGACAGGATTTCCATGTACCACAGCTCATTCTTATCTGCTGCAACGATGATATTTCCTTCTGCTGACCCTTTTTCATCTAGAACTTTCGCAACTGTCTCAATAACTTCACGTGCTGTTTTTGCACGAGGCAAAGCCAGGTCAACTAATGATGCTTCTGGAAGACCATCTTTTACAAGTGGGTCTTCTTTTAACACTTTGTCATTTGGTGTTGCTGAAACGGTCGCTGTCATAGCTACACCAAGTTCATTAAAGCCATGCGCAGCGAAGTTTCCGTTACTTCCGTTGTCACGATCAGAGTCGTAGACAGCTGTGTATTTCATTTCATTCGCCAAATGCGGATAGGTAAAGCCATTTGACTCATCTTCTATCTTATCGCCATCTTTATAGGTCTTAGCTGGCACAACTACATAGTTTTGATTGTGCCGACCACCGTCAGGGGCGTATGGATAGTCCTCTGTCCGACCAAATAGAGTAGAGCCATCTGCTGTCAGGTCTTTACCGACAATAAAAGCAGAACACGCTTGTGCCACATGAACAGGCAAAAGAGCAACTAACATTGCAAGGAACATTAGTCTGAGCAGTATTTTCTTCATAGTCTATCTCCTTTTGACTATCTGCGGGGCTGGAATCAACTCCCAGTCTAAACAACATAAACCGTAATACCTTAACATTCCTATTTTAGTATACTCTCTTTCTAATTTTTTTGCAAGCGTTTACATAAAATTGTGTATATTTTTTATCTAATCTATATTTCCTCTACTTTTTTCTCAAATCAGAGCTGATAAACAAAAAAATAGCCCCATCTTATTTAGAGGAAAGGCTATTATTTTTTGTCTTATCAGAAAACATCCTGCTATAAAATCTTTATAAGCAATTCACTAGAGATTGTATCAGAGGCGACCTGAGCTTTAAAGGATTTATCTCACTTTTTTAGCTAACATCGTCGCAAAGCGGAGCTGAATTCGATTGCCGTTTTCATCACGGCGATGGAGGTGGCCAGGATTTTCATTGTACTTGACCAGCTCCCAGTCTTTATAATACTCGGCAAGCTCCCCTTCCTTAAAAGTAAAAGGAAAGGGAACAGAGCAAGGGAAATCCTCTGTATCTATAGCACAGACGATGAGATTGTAGCCACCAAGCGCTGTATGCTCTTGCATATTGCGGATAATATCTGGAATCCGCTCCGCCTGCAAGAACATCAGAACAACGGTAGAGACGATCAAATCATAAGTCTGGGTCAAACTAGCTGAGTTGATATCGTAAGTCCCCACTGGCAGATCCAAATCTTCCTGCTCGACAATGCTCCGTAGGATCTCCAAGGCTAGCTCATTCTGATCTACGGCTGTTACTTCAAAGCCCTGCTTAGCTAGAAAGAGAGCATTGCGACCTTGACCACAGCCTAGATCTAAGGCCCGTCCTGGTCGGACCGTCTGCATGGCTTCCAAAACCTCTGAGTGCACTGGATTGCTGCCGTATTTCTTGGGGAAGTAATCCTCAGGCCGACAGTAAAACTCCAAATACCACTCCAAATCATCTGTCAAAGCTTCAACCCGATGCCAAGCTTGGGGCTGGGCAAAAGGATTGTCCTGACCAGCTTCAAAGATGTGCTCAGCCAGCTCCTCACCTTCCTCTGACATTTCAACAAACTTAAGGCATCCCTTGAGAACAGTGATTTTGCCCCAAGTTCCCTCTTTGGTATTGTGCTTGTTCTTGACCAGTTCGGGCATGGTCTCAGCCGTCCACACTGGCATACGTTTATAAGCTAGCAATTTTTCTGTCATAAAAAATCCTTTCTCTGAAAGCCAAATTTCAAAATTTTAACTGTCTTTATCATACTCGAAAAAGCCAGACTTGACAAGCGCTAGGGTATTCAAGGTGTCACTAACAAAAAAGCAAGAAATGATTCAGTAGTCAATTCTTGCTCATATCATACATTAAGTTTTATTTTATAAAGTATATCTCTGCATCTTATACAATAAAGATCTTTCATCTTGTATTGAAGTTCTTCATCTGTCTTGCGATGTCGCGGTTTTGCTCGCGGCGTTTGATGGACTCGCGCTTGTCGCAAGAGTTATTTGTCAGTAGTTTTATCGTTTTCCTGTAGACTCTAGTTTTCTTTTTGTGGATGGTTTTCGATCCATTGCTTGAAATCACTAAAAGATCGAATCTGTGTTTTCTCTCCAGTTGTTTCATCTGTGGCATAAAGTTCCATTACATCCTGACCTTCGGGCGCAAACCAATGAATTAAATCATTAAACCATTCTTCTTCATTATACTGATTAGGACGGAAATAAATTTTATTGCCTTCTTTTATATTTGTCCCAATTTCTGGATAAAGTTTTGCAAAATTAGTACCTGAAAGTTCTAAATTACCTTTATCATAAGAAGCTACTAAGTAACCTGGTCCATATCCTAAGTGATAATTTGATGTTGAAGAACTAATCTGACTCTCTATACCTCCTTTTTTCCAATTGGTAGNCATAGGCGAAGAAGCCTCCACAGGAAAAATTGTGATATCCTCTTTACTTAAAAATTCATTGAACTCATTTTCTGACATCTTCTTTTCGATTTTTCCCGTATCCAACGACAGAATTACGTATATAGTTTTTTCTATCTTACCGCCTTCGTTCGAATACATGCTAAAAGATAAATACTCTTTTCCATCCTTTGAGAACTGCTCCTGAATCTGCTTGAGCCTATATGTATTCTCTCGTCCTAACAAACTATAGATATCGACTTCTTTGCTAGTTATTTTGGTGGAATCGTGTAAATCATAAATCTTGATTTTGAAATATTCCTCTTTATTTACTTTAGATGAACTTACACTGTCATATTCATCCAAACTGTTGTATTTAAAATCCGTTATATAATTTTGACTATAGCGAAAAGAATCATTTTCTTTACTGCCAACCAAAACATATTTATCTTTATTAAATAGCTGTATTCCTTCAACACAATATTCACTCTTAGCATATTCTTTCTTCTTCCCACCTAGAAAAAAAGTCAGTGAAGCCACGGAAGTCAGAATCAAACAGAATATAAATATGAATAGCTTTTTATTGAGTTTCATTTGCTTACCACCACTTTTTAATTCATCTAGCCATTTATTTTGATAGTCCTCGGAGTCAATCCACTTTTTCATCAATCATTCACCAAAAGTGGTCATCCTCAAACCTCATCCTTTCCATTATAGCATAAATCAAAAGTCAGAATTGAATACTAAAAAAGACCGGTCGCCCAGTCTTTTAATGTCATTAGTCATCTTCCCCTGTGGCTACTATTCACTTCTTTGCCCAGCTCAATCATTTTGATGAGACTCTTTCCACTTTAAAAAATCTTCATAAGAATTAATAGGTGTTACTTCACTAGTTTCCTTATCAGTTATAGAAAGAGAAAGCTTATCTTGCCCTACTGGAGCAAACCAGTGCATTAGTGTATCATACCATTCCTCTGGGCTAATATTGCCTCGACGAGTGTAAATCTTTCCTTCACCAGAATTCATTTTTTTTACAATCTCAGGGTATCGTTTCGAGATATTTATATCATCAGGTATTTTACTTCCTTTGACTGAACCAGGACCTATACCTTGAAAGCCCGAAGCAAGATTGTATGAGTCAGTAAGGTGATCCCACAAGCCAGAAGTGATGGATACTTCATCGAATTGTAATTTAGATTCAACAAATTCTTTTGAATAATCAATTATCTCCTCAGTATCCACATTAAAGAGGATTTCTTTAATTCTCGGTGAGCTGTTTTCTTTTATTAGCCTAATGTAAATATAATCCTGCCCTTGAATGTTTAGAATATCGCCAGATAAGTCAACCCCTAACGAAGGATCATAATGTCGAACAATTTCAAAAATATCCAGTCTTTTCTTAAACTTCTTCGTCTTTAGATCATAGACATTAATAAAGTAATACTCTCCTTCATTCTGATGACTATCAGCTCGATTTTCCTCACTATAATCGAACTGCCAATCATCCAAATAAAAATTATTTTGTCCAACTTTTAATGCATTAAATCCCTGTTTCGGGGTCTTACTTGTCACATACACAAGCTTTTCATCTTCTATTTGCTCAAAACTAAGATCGTCAAGATCTAGCGTATATTCTCCCCTGAAACGCTCCTCTTCTATTGGCGATTGGTGATGAAGGAACAGAGCTCCAAGTAAAGCCGTAAGAAGAATAATGAAAAAGATACTTTTTTTCGATTTTATAACTTTCATTCCTTAACCTCAAGTATTTTACTGAAGAATTCATTGCATATTTATATATTCTATCTGTCTGTAAGATAGCTTCCGAATTACATTCCTCATCCTTTCCATTATAGCATAAATCAAAAATTAGAGTTGAATGCTAAAAAAGACCAGTCGCCCAGTCTTTCATCTTGTATTAAAGTTCTTCATCTGTCTTGCAATGTCGCGGTTTTGCTCGCGGCGTTTGATGGATTCGCGCTTGTCATAGTCGTGCTTCCCTTTGGCTAAGCCCAGGAGCAGCTTGGCATAACCGTCCTTGAGATAGACCTTGAGCGGCACCAGCGTCATTCCGGTTCCCTTGGTCTCCTGCTCCAGCTTTTGGATCTGCTTCTTATGCAGCAGCAGCTTTCTGCGGCGCTCAGGCTCTTGGTTCCAAATATTGCCCTCTTCATAAGGAGCGATATGGACATTGCTGAGCCAGGCCTCACCGTTCTTGATCTGGGCAAAGCCGTCTTTGAGATTGATACGGGCAGCACGGACACTCTTGATTTCCGTCCCGGTCAGCACCATGCCGGCCTCGATGGTGTCTACGATGGTGTAGTCGTGTCTGGCCTTTTTATTTTGCGCGACGACCTTTCCTTCTCCCTTTGCCATGCTTGGCTCCTTTCTTGACTAGTTCCTTGTAAAATGCCTTCTGGCTCTTGCCTTTCTTGGACTTCTTATCTTTCTTATCTCTGTGGCCTTTTTCTTTGGAAGAATGGCTGCGCTTGTCATCCTCACGGCGTCTCTTCCTGCCAGACTTGCCTCTGCTACTCTTGCTAGTCTTTTCTACCAGGTCAAATTCACTAGGCAGGTATTCAAAGTCAATCTCGCCCGTAGCCTTATCCGCTCGAACCAGCTTGATGCGAATCTGCTGACCGACTTTAAAGACCACGCCAGACTTTTCTCCTTGCAGGGTCATCGTCCGCTCATTGTAGCTGTAAAACTCTGGCAGGTTAGTGACATGAATCAAGCCTTCGACCGTATTGGGCAGTTCGACGAAGAGACCAAACTTAACCACGCTTGAAACCACGCCGTCAAACTCTTCCCCAACAAATTCTTCCATGTACTCAGCCTTCTTCATGGCTTCGACTTCACGCTCGGCCTCGATAGCCCGACGCTCTCGGCTGGAAGACTGACTGGCAATCTCTGGAATTACCTGCTCAAAATGCTCTGCTATTTCTTTAGACTTGCCATAATCCCGCACCATCCGGTGAACCAGAAGGTCCGGATAGCGGCGAATCGGACTGGTGAAATGCGTATAAAACTCCGCTGCCAGACCATAATGTCCGTGATTGTGCTCAGAGTAGCGAGCCTGCTGCATGGAGCGCAGAAGCATCATGGACAGGACATCCTCATAAGGCTGGTCTTTGACCGCCTCCATAATATCCTGCAGAGCCTGCTGACTCATAGAGCTAGCCGTCCCGTATATCCGAATCCCAAAGCTAGAGGCGTAGTCGATAAACTTCTGCACCTTCTCCGCTTTTGGTTCCTCGTGAATCCGATAGATGAAGGGCAGATTTAGCTTAGCAAAATGCTCAGCCACCGTCTCATTAGCCACTAGCATAAAGGATTCAATCATGCGCTCGGCAATTCCCCGCTGACGCAGGACAATATCCACTGGCCGGCCTTCCTTGTTGACGATGATTTTAGCTTCATTGGTGTCAAAGTTAAGCGCACCGCGTTTAAAGCGCATGCTTTCCAGAATCTCATGCAGACGAACCATACTGTCAATACTAGGCACAATGGCCTTGAACTGCGCAGCCTTTTCCTGATCTCCTGCGATGATGTCGTTGACATCGCTGTAGGTCATGCGGAAGGTCGTTTTAATGACAGACTGGGTGATGGTATGCTTGACCACGCGCCCCTTGGCATCAATCTCCATGATAGCTGACTGGGTCAGCCGGTCCACATTGGGATTGAGAGAGCAGATACCGTTGGACAGGCGCTCCGGCAGCATAGGCACCACGCGGTCTGTCACATAGACTGAAGTCGCCCGATTGAGGGCTTCCTTGTCCAGCTCAGAGCCTTCTTTGACATAGTAGGATACATCTGCGATGTGGACGCCCAGCTCAAAATTACCATTTTTCAAGCGCTTGATATGGACCGCATCGTCCAAGTCCTTGGCATCCGCTCCATCAATGGTAAAGGTAATCTCTTCGCGTAGGTCCAAACGGCCTTCCAAATCACTCTCTGAAGGTGCATCCGGAACGCGTTCAGCCTCTTCCAAGACCTTTTCTGGAAACTCGGAGACAATATCCATGGACTCCAGCACTTCCAGTACATCAATACCTGGATCATTAACATGACCAACTACATCAAGGAGGCTAGCCACAAAGAAATCATGTTTCTTGGTTGGGTATTTGTCAATAGCGACCTTGAGTACCTCTGTGCCATCTAAAACCATGGCTGGTTTTTTAACATAAATAGGCTGGCGGATTTTCTGATTTTTCGAGCGGATATAGCCGGCATACTTGGGCTTTTCCTCATCCAACACCAACTGGCCAACAGCTGATGTCAGGCTATGCTCCAAAATATCAATAATCTTAGCTTCAGCTGACGTTCCCTTGATACGATCTGCCACCTTGGTAATGACTACTTCCACCGTATCGCCATCAATGGCATGATTGACATCATTACGGCTGATAAAAAGATCATCCTCTTCTTCATTCAAGGTGACAAAGCCAAAGCCATTTTTGTGGGCATGAAAAACACCCTTGAGCGTCAGACGCTCCTGCTTTTTCTTCTCATAAAGCTCAATCCGCCCCTCATCATCAAAGCGAATCTGATGCTTTCTTTCCATTTGGGAGATCATCTTGACCAAGGCACTAAAGTCCTTGGAAGACTCTTTCCCCAAAGCAGCCGCCAGCTCATTCACGCTAGCCTGCTGCTTTTTTTTAAAATATTCTATAATTTCTTCTTTCATACTTTCTTTCTATACTATGAGGGACTCTTGTTATTGCCCCTTTTAAACTTTAAAAAAAGGCCAAGACAAAGTCAGAGCCCATTTTATTTACTAGATAATACTGCCAATATCAAGGCAATCAGCAACCAGACAAAGATCAAAAATCCTGTCAGACGCTGCATCACAGCTTCAAATCCCCGTGCTTTTGACCGCTCAAAAAGGTCGTTGGCACTCGAATCAAACACGTTACTAGATTGGTTTTTAGTTGGTTGCATGAAAATAGCAATGACAATAAAACCTGATAAAATGACTAAAATCGTTAATAATAGGCTATACATAAATAAAACTCCTTAAGATCCTTTCTATTTTACCATAAAATCTACTTAGATTCAAGATGTAAGGTTACTTTTCTTTCCTTGGGGCAGTACTTCAATACCTCAATCTTATCAGGATGAGTCTTACTATTCTTACTGGTCAGATAATTCTGACTGCCGCAACTGGAGCATTTCAAATGAATTTTAACGCGCACTAGATTTCCTTCTTTTTCAATAAATTTCCAAAACAAAAAAGGTTGATAAGGAGACTCAGTCCCACTAAGCCTGCTGTAGCATAAAAGACTGAATGATAGCCTGCTGTCGCTGCAATAGCCGATCCTGACATGGGACCAATGACACCACCCAGATAAAAGAAAATCTGGTTGTAGCTAAAGATTCGGGAAATCCCAAACTTAGGCGTGATTTTGCTCAATAGAGCATTGACCCCCGGCACCAAGGCTCCAGTCCCTAAACCAAACAAGAAGCGGTAAAAACCGAGTTGGAGCGAAGAGCCTGCATGAGCACAGAGCAGGTAAATGATAATGGAATAAAACTGAGCTAAAACGAGCAAACGATGATTGCCCATCCGATCCCCCATCCGACCTAAAATACTTGAGCTCAGCATACTAGACAGTCCCATACTCGAAACAATCAGGCCAGATACAAAAATTAAATTGTCCGTTTGGCCTAACTCCCGAATATAAAGGGAAAGAATCGGACCAATAGACTGGGCTGCAAACTGGATAACAAAGCTAGTCAGAAAAAGAGTTAGCAAGAGCTTGGGATATCTAATCTGACGAATTAGTTCTCCAAATCCAATCTCCTCTTCCTTGGTGATTGGCCTAAAATCTTCTCGGATAAAAGCAGCCGTCATCAGGGTCGCAATCAGAAAGAAAAAGCCAATCAGTAGAAAGACATTGCGGATACCAAAAACTTCAGCAATCACTCCACCAATTAAGGGCCCCATGAGATTGCCAGCGACGACACCAGTTGCCAAAGTTCCCAGCGCATAACCCGTCTTTTCCTTAGGAACCTGACTGGCAATCAAGGCTGTGCTGTTGGGCACATAGCCCGCAAAAACACCGTTGAGAAAGCGTAAGACCAAGAGCCAAAAAATATTAGGCACAAAGGCAATGCCACCCATGGTAAAGACCATAGCCGTAGCTGCCCGAATCATCATAGGTTTACGACCATAGCGGTCAGCCAGACTGCCCCAGACAGGGGATAAAAAGGCTGCCGAAACAGCCGAAAGAGCAATGCCAAGACCAGCATAATACTCCACCTCATGACCACGCGCTCCTAGCTGCTCCACAAAAAGGGGCATAAAAGGAGTGACTAGAGAAATGCTGGCACCTGTCAGGAAGTTCCCAAACCAGGCGATTTTCAGATTATGTTTCCAATTTACTTGTATCGTGATAGAATCATCTTCTTTCTAATTTCTGCAAAGCATCGCGAATCTGCTGTCGAGTTCCCTCAAGCGATCCATTATTATCAATCAGCACATCTGCCCTCTTTCGCTTTTCTTGGAGAGATAGCTGAGCTGCTATGCGTTTTTCTGCCTCTTCCTGACTGAGAGCATTTCGAGCCATAAGGCGGCTGAGCTGAGTTTCCTCCGTCACATCCACCAGCCAGATTTGGTCAAACCAGTCTTCATATTGTAACTCAAACAGTAAGGGAAGATCCATGAAAAAGACAGCTTCTGTCTCTGCTAGTAGGTCACGCCTGTGAGCCAGTTCCTCTCGGATAATCTCGTTCTGAAGCTGGCTAGACTGCGCCAAGAGGTCTGGATTCCCAAAAATCATGGCTCCCAGCTTGGGTCGATCCAAGCGACCATCTTCCTGTAAGATAGCTGAGCCAAAAGTAGATAAAAGAGCTTGATAAAGTCGTCCACCTGGCTCCTGCAGCTCATGCACCACTTGATCCGCATCGATGACTTGGTGGCCCTGCTGCCGCAAAAACTCTGTCACTGTTGACTTACCCGAAGCAATGCCGCCGGTGATACCAATAATTCTTGCCACTACAGCTACCTCGCTTTTTGACAATGAGGGCAGAGATGAGTACCGCGCCCGCCTAGCTTGATTTTCTCAATGGGACTGCCACATCTAGCACAAGGCTGACCAGTCTTTCCATAGACCTGCAGAAAATCCTGCATCGTGCCATCTTCACCCAAAGCATTGCGGTAAGTCCGAATGGTCGAGCCTCTCTTTTCAATCCCAAGCTGCAAAACTTCTATAATCTGCTCACGCAGCCGCCTCACTTCAGCAGGCTTTAGACTATCTGCTGGCCTGGCCGGATGAATCCGCGCCCGCCAAAGGGCCTCATCTACATAGATATTGCCCAGACCAACAACCAAGGTCTGCTCCAGCAAATAGGGTTTGATAGGCTTCTTGGAACGACTCAAAGCTGCTGCAAAAGGCGCCAAAAGAAAGTCCTCATCTGTCGGCTCAGGACCAAGCTTTCTGTCAGCAAAATAGGCCTCTAGCTGTTCCTTTCTCAATAGCTCCATGGTCCCAAACTTGCGGACATCCTCATAAACAAGCGTTCCACCATCCGTCATCTCGAAAAAGACATGAGCATGCTTGCGCTCAGGCACCTCTTCAGGATAAAAAAGATACTTGCCTTCCATTCGCAGATGGGAAACCAGCACCCCGCCTGTCAGGTAAAAGAGCAAATACTTGCCCCGACGCCCAATCTTTTCAATGGTCTGACCTGGCAAGTCATGGACAAAGCTATCCACTCCCGTTCCAATCATCTTGGTATAGCGGACCTGCACCTGCCCAATCGTCTTGCCAACAACCAGACGCTCCAAACCGCGCCGAACCGTTTCCACTTCAGGTAATTCAGGCATAAAGCTCCTTTCTTATTCTTTCACATCTCAAAGCCCCATAGCAAAGCTGTCCGAAAAATACTCATCCAGCATCAGAAGGTGTTTATCCGATACATTTTCCAGCTCTGCTATTTCTTCTTTAGAAAAGAAGCCTAAACGCAAAGTTTCCTCATTGTGAAAATTGGAAATATCAACATTCTCCAGTGCCTGCAACTCATACAGAAAGACAACCGTCTGCACTTTGTCACCATTAGGATAAGATTCATCAAAATTAGTGTAAACATTCAGCAAGCGCTTGGCTTCAACAGAAATGCCTGTCTCTTCGTAAAACTCACGCACGGCTGCTTGCAGAGAAGTCTCCCCGAGCTCCATAGCTCCTCCAGGAATCGCCCATGTTTTCTTATCACCCCGTAACTGCAGAAGCACTCGACCACCCTCGTCTGCCAGAATTCCACCAGCAAAATTCAGGATAACCTTATCATGCCCCACCTTGGAGCGAATATAGGAAATGTAGTCTTTGTTCATTCAATTTTCCTATCTACGATTCAATCAATAATCAGAAATGAAAAATTCTCGCTCTTTTAATATTCCTTCTCATTATAACCAAAGTCCGCCAAATCCAGCTTCTTGTCCCGCCAGTTTTTCTTGACCTTGACCCAGGTTTCGAGGAAAACCTTGTCCCCCAGCATGAGCTCGATATCGCGTCGAGCCATGGAGCCGATTTTCTTGAGCATAGACCCACCTTTACCGATGATAATGCCTTTTTGGCTGTCTCGCTCGACCATGATCGTCGCTCGGATATGGACCTTGTCCGTCTCCTCGTCTCGCTTCATACTATCAACAACTACCGCGACTGAGTGGGGAATCTCTTCACGAGTCAGGTGTAGAACCTTCTCGCGAATCATTTCTGAAACCAAGAAGCGCTCTGGATGGTCGGTAATCTGATCTTCTGGGAAATATTGGAAACCTTCCTCCAGATTTTCACTAAGGATATCAATCAGACGAGAAACATTGTTACCCTGCAAGGCTGAAATTGGCACGATTTCTTTGAAATCCATCTGCTGACGGAAATCATCAATTTGCGCTAGAAGCTGATCCGGATGGACTTTGTCAATCTTATTGACCACCAAAATAACCGGTACCTTAGCCGCTTTCAAGCGTTCGATAATCATATCATCGCCCTTACCACGCGCCTCATCAGCCGGTACCATAAAGAGAACAGTGTCCACCTCACGCAACGTACTATAAGCCGCTTCCACCATGAAATCACCTAGAGCCGTCTTAGGCTTGTGGATTCCCGGCGTGTCGATAAAGACAATCTGCTCCTTATCCGTCGTGTAAATACCCATAATCTTATTGCGTGTAGTCTGGGCCTTGTCACTCATGATGGCAATCTTTTGCCCCATGACATGATTCAAAAATGTTGATTTGCCGACATTTGGTCGGCCTAAAATGGCTACAAAGCCTGATTTAAAAGTCATTGTTCTATTCCTTCTCTAAAAAATAATATCCCACAGTTTTGGCAGAAAGATAATCAAACCTGTGATAACTGCAAAACCAGAAACCACCAAAACTGCACCAGCTGCCATATCCTTGGCATTCTTAGCCCGCATAGAAAAGTGATAATCACTAGCCAGATCCACAACATTTTCAACGGCTGAATTCATGATTTCAAAGGCGATCACCAAAAAAATACTTAGCAGCAAGAACAGCCACTCCGTTGCTGAAATCCGAAAAATCAAACCCGCAATGATGGCAGCCACAGCTGAAAGAACATGGCTCCGCATATTCTTTTCTTCCTTAAAAGCTGTGAAAATCCCCGTCAGAGCGAACTCTAAACTTGATATGACATCTCGATTTTTCCACTTGCGCTTGTTATTTTTATTGTCTTGTAAGTCCATAAGCTGTCAAAATTTCTTCCTGTAAGCCAAACATTTCTGCTTCTTCTTCTGGCGTATAATGATCATAGCCGTTGATATGCAGAAAACCATGCACCGCCAAAAAGCCCATCTCCCGCTCAAAGCTGTGGCCATATTCTTCTGCCTGCTCCCGCGCCTTGTCCACCGAAATGAAGAGCTCGCCAATATAAGCATCAAAATCCTCCAGCATCTCAGCCAGCTCAGGGTTGTCTGCTAAATCTTCCTCGTCAAAGGCAATATCCAGCTCTGGCTTGTATTCCAAGCTGATGACATCCGTCGGCCGATCTGTGTCTCGGTATTCCAAGTTGAGCTCATGGCTGCGCTCATTGGTCACAAAAGTCACGGCCATTTCCTTATTTTCTTTGCCCGTTTTCTGAGCCGCAAACTCCAAGATTTCCTGAGTCTGCTTGATGATTTCTTGAGAAACCTGACCGGTTTCATCCACCATTTCGATATACATATTTTACCTGCCTTGCTAATATTACTTTTATTATATCATATTTGGGCGCCTATTAGAGCCACAAGCCTTGCATTTAAACGAGGAGAAATCCTGATTTAAAACCAAAAAAGGCTGAGAAAATCTCAACCTCTTTATCTAGTGCTAATTGCCGGGATCGAACCGGCGACCTCATCCTTACCATGGATGCGCTCTGCCTACTGAGCTAAATCAGCATTACCTATCTACTATATCATGTAGATAGGCACTTGTCAATATTCTTTCTCATTTTTTTGCGAAATATTGGTCCTTAGTCAGATAGTAATGCAGCCGCGTCACTATGCGTCCCTCCTCATGCTGGTCCAAGGCTGCGTATGGCTCTTCGTGCGAAAAGATCATGCCTGACTTTTGCATGACACGGCCGGAGGCAGGATTGTCAATATCATGTACGGCGACCAATTTGTTCATGCCAATTTCTTCAAAAGCCAGCTCAAGCACTGCCCGATTGGCCTCAGTCGTGTAGCCCTGATTCCAGTATTTTTTATGGATCACATAGCCGATAGCTGCGGTTTTCAAGTCCAAACGGATCTTATGCAGGTCAATCGTCCCGATAAAGTCGCCAGTCTCCTTCAGCTCAATGCCCCAGCGCCCCAAAGGATTAGCTAGGTAAAACAAGGCAATATTATTGCGGGTTTCTTCTAGATTTTTGTTGGTCGCAAAGGTATAGCGAACATTCTCCTCGTCCGAAGCATATTCAAACATGGCTGGAGCGTCCTCCAAAGTCACTGGACGCAAGATCAATCGTTCCGTTTCCAGTCTAGAATGCTGACTTAGCTTGACATAGATATTTTCCATCTCTTCCTCCTGATTTTTCTTATCAGAATAGCATAATTTCCTGCTCAAAACAATCCTTTTTTTCTTGCTTTTTGCGATAGTTTCCTTTAAAATGAAAACATCACAATAATTGACCTAGGTCCCTTTGTAGCCCTGTATTCAGAGATCCTAGCGTTAGAAAAAGGAGTAAAGCTCTATGTTAATCGGAATTCCAAAAGAAATTAAAAATAATGAAAATCGCGTTGCTCTGACGCCAGCTGGTGTACACAGTCTTGTAGGAAAAGGCCATCAGGTACTGATCGAAACAAATGCTGGACTTGGATCTGGCTTTGCAGATGCAGACTATGAAAAGCAAGGTGCAAAAATCGTTGCCACTGCTGCTGAAGCCTGGGCAGCTGAGTTAGTTGTTAAGGTTAAAGAACCGCTGGAAGCTGAGTACCAATTCTTGCGTGATGACCTTCTACTCTTCACTTACCTGCACATGGCCGCTGCTCCCGAATTAGCCCAAGCTATGGTAACTGCTAAAACTACCGGGGTTGCCTACGAGACTGTACGTGACGGACAAGGACAACTACCACTCTTAGTACCTATGAGTGAGGTTGCTGGCCGTATGGCGGTTCAAATCGGAGCTCATTTCCTAACCAAGCAAACAGGCGGCTCTGGCGTTCTCCTTGGCGGTGTACCCGGAGTGCCAAAAGGTAAAGTTACCGTTATCGGAGGCGGTGTTGTAGGAACTCATGCAGCCCGTATCGCTCTGGGACTAGGTGCTCAAGTTACTATTCTCGATATTAGTGCCAAACGTCTATCCGTACTGGAAGAAGTCTTTGGCAACCAAATTCAAACTCTCATGTCCAATCCATTTAACATCGAGGCAAGCGTCCGCGAAGCAGATGTCGTGATTGGAGCTGTGCTCATTCCTGGTGCTAAAGCACCAAAACTGGTAACTGACGATATGGTGAAGCAAATGCGCCCTGGTTCTGTCATTGTTGACGTGGCCGTTGACCAAGGTGGTGTTATCGAGACTGCTGACCGCGTGACAACCCACGATGAACCAGTCTATGAGAAACACGGTGTTCTCCACTATGCAGTAGCCAATATCCCAGGTGCCGTAGCCCGCACTTCTACTATCGCTCTGACCAATGTCACCCTTCCTTATATTGAAGCACTGGCTGGCAAAGGCTTCAGACAAGCTATTGCAGACGATGCTGGATTGCGTGAAGGTGTCACAACCTATCACGGTCACATCACTAGCCGACCAGTTGCAGAAGGCTTGAATCTCGATTATACTTCTATTGACGAACTTATCTAATCATTTTTCTCTTATATACAAAACCCGAAGGAGCTTCTAGTCCTTCGGGTTTCATTTGTTTTAAACTTGAAATTAGTATCACGCTGCAATCCATTTAGACAAGATCAACATTGCTTCAGGTCTTTAAATTATCAAGTCTGTTACTCTTTAATAGACATTTTTAAAAAAGCATACAACACTTGTGATTCCTAGCCCTGACTAGGCTCTTCTTTCTGGTAAAAGTTCATCCCAACCTCAGTATCCTCGACCAGAATATCATCAGTCTGGCCCAACAGCAGCAAAGCGATGTAAAAGTCACCAACACAGCCCGCTGCATGAATACTAGCTAGAGGCATGTAGAGAGTTGAACTGAGCAAGCCAAGCATAGCCAATAAGGTCAGAAACAGGCTAATCAAAACAAAGGGAGCCAAACCAATGACCAAGAAGTCCTTACGATGGTAGAAGGTTCCTGGACTAGTCGCATAGGCCATCCCATTTTTAAAACCAAACTTGACCTTGGCTTTCCCTTTACCAAGAAACTTGAAGAAGAAACCGTGGATGCACTCATGGATGACGACAAGGATAAAGGTAAAAACTAACAAATAGGCAAGATCTAGACCCGAAAAATCATAATGATCGGCTCGGAAGATTAGCTGAGTCAATTTCGCAAAAAGCATGGAGAAAGGAAAAATCAGCAATAGCCCCGCTATATTTAGCTCGATTACATATTTCTTTTCTTCCATAAAATTAATTTTTTTAATGAGTTTCATAAAATCTNCTCCATCATTTTCGACCTTTACTCAAGACATAGGTGCTTGCACTGATAAAAATAAGAAGCCAAATCACCAAATTAGAGAAATCTTCAATTTTAAAAGAATAGTCTCCTGTTTCAAAGAAGTTGATAAAAGGATTCATAAAAGTAAAACGTAGAATGTGCTGTATTGTTTTATCAAAACTAGCAAATAAGGGTACGAAACTAATCAGCAACAGCGGAAATAAACTATAAACCTGAGCTTGAGATTGTGTCTTGGAAATACCACCAATAAAAAGATTGATTAAAAGGATAATAACAATAATTAAGAGATTGATCAAAAGATAGATAGGCCATTTGCCAGAGAGATCTACATGCAAGTAATATGGGAAAAAAAGCAAGGCAAAGACTGTAAATAGGAAGGGATAAACCAACATGGATAAGAGGTATTCAGTAGAACGAACCCCGCTCAACATCAAGGTCTTTAGATTGCGCTTCTCCTTGTCCTCTGCCATCATAATAGACACCATATAGCCGCCACTCATGGCAAAGGTCATAGGCAGGATCATCTTCAATAGCCCTTGACCTGCATTGCCATTCTTATTTAAAATCATATTGTACAAAAAGAGGAGGCCAAAGGGCAGCAAGACGGACATAAGCAAAGAAGAATTTGTCAATAAAATCTGAGTACGCAGCCATGTGAGAGCTTTAATTTTTTTATACATCTAGTTTTTCTCCTGTTAATTGAATAAAGATTTCTTCTAATGTAGGTTCGCAAGAATGTACTGTAATAGCTAATTTTAGGTCTTTTGTAGCCAATTCTGAGAACGAAATTTGCTCGGTTTCTCCATTTTCATAGCTAATTTTAACTTTCTTGGCTGTGTTATATTTTTGAATAATAGCTTTCGGCTTGCCATATTCTACTAATACTCCCTTATTTAGCAAGGCCAGTCGATCACAAAGGGCGCTAGCCTCGTGCATATCATGTGTCGTCAGAAAAATGGTTGTTCCCTTTTTCTTCAGCTCAAGCAAAAGCTCATGAATCACCTTGGAAGTACGAGGATCAAGCCCACTCGTTGGTTCATCCAAGAATAAGACCTCAGGATTATTTAAAAGAGCTCGAGCTAGAAACATCCGCTGCTTCATACCTGTCGAAAGCTTCTCTGCTACAATATTTTTGCTTTCTAACAGACCAACCTGCTCTAAAACTTCATCTATCCGTTCATTTTTTAAATCGTATAATTTCGCATATATCTGCAGGTTTTTATAGAGAGTCATCTTTTCATAAAAGCCACTTGTATCAGATACTAGGCCAATTTTCACCAAATCCTGAGCATTAATAGCATCTGAAGCTTTACCAAGGATTTTACTTTGACCATTGTCGGCATCAAGCTGGCCTGTCAGGATATTAATTAAGGTTGTTTTTCCCGACCCAGATGGTCCTAAAAATCCGAAAATTTCTCCTTGATCGATATGAAAATTAATCCGTTCTAAAGCTTTTTTATCTCCAAAACTTTTAGAAATATTCTCTACTTGAATCACTTGTGACATAAGGCCTCTTCTCACTTTCTTACTTGTAATAACGTTTAACGATTTTGTACTGGCTGACAGTAACATAAAGATAGATGACCGATACCGCAATCCAAGCCAAAATCGTATCCAGTTGGAATAGAAGATTTAACAGTATCAGTCCAATATAGATACTAGGAAAGATAAAGCTTACTAATTTCAGATGAACTCCTTTTTAGCCGACAAACAGCTTATTTGAAATATCTTTTAACTGCTTGATAGGAGTCCACATTGATATAGACAAAAATAATGGTTAAGACAATCATGCCAGATACGACCTGCATTGGTGTCCCAACTCCAAGAATAAAGAGCAAGACATAAAGGCCTGGAATGAGGCGCTGATTGAGGTTGAAGAGGGTCAAAAAGCTCTGCTCATAATGAGCCTGCAACTCTCCTTCATCATAGGACAGCGCATAGTCCTTCATCTCCTCAATGGTCGGCATAGCAGATAATTTATATTGACGAACCTTCTGAGTGGTTTTCAATACAAGAATTTGACCTAACATCAAAGCAAGAAACAGTGCAATATCATAAAATGGAATGTGAATCGTCGTTTCTGACCCTAGCAGCTGACCTAGGTAGCTCACTCCTACAAAGAGGGTGAATAGAGTCAGAGCAGACGAGATATTATATAAAATCGTCGCATATTCTAGGGTTTTAAAAGTTTGACGATATAGCTCATAACTTTTGTCATCATCTTCTTCTCTCTGGTAAGCCCCGTGAACTTTATGCGTCTGATAGAGCAAGAAAAAGGTTACGGGATAGAGAATGAACAAACTCGCTCGACCAATGTTCTTCAGCAGTTCAACATTTAAGACGGTCGGCCAAGAGAAATGCTCAAAATGATCCATTATAAAAACAACTGCTCCTCCTAATATAGCAGCAAGAATTAAGATGCCGATATTTCTCAATATTCTTTTCTTTGTTGACATTGTTTTCTCCTATTCTTAAATAAGCGCAGTCAACCAAGTCATGACTTGGCTAATAAAATCAGAGGCAATTTCCAGTATTTCACGGCCAAATAAAGGTAAAATAATCAGGACTGTCATCAGAAAAATAAAGTGATTTCTGACTTTTTTGCTCATTTTATTCCACAAATAATCCCTTTGCAACCATCCTGCCAGATAGGCATAGCCCAAGGCTACAAAAATCCCTAACTCAGTTGATGCTAGCACTACAACTGCGAAGATCAGACGAATATAAGCTACCTTTATCCCAAAATAATCCGCCAAACCTGCACAGACACCAGCAATTTTTGCTTGTTCTTCGTTAACTTTAAAGTTTTCCATAAATTCTTGCATTGTTTTTCTCCTTGTTTTACTTTCCGTCACTTGCGGAAAAGCACTAATATACTTACTCAACTTATCAGGATCAGACAAGTAATCGCTATGATATGAAAGCTTGCTTGCTAGTCTTCATGACAAGATGGCTAGCATAAACTATCTCCAGCAACTGATTTTTCCTGACTATCTACTCTTCCTCCACTAGGCGAAAGACATTTTCGACACTTTCGTTGAAAATCTGAGCAATTTTGAGAGCAATGACCACGGAGGGCGTGTATTCATCCCTCTCCAGCAAGCTAATCGTCTGCCGCGACACGCCGGCTTTCTTGGCCAAGTCAGTTTGATTCAGCCCGTCTCTAGCCCTCAGCTCTTTGAGTCGATTTTTCAGCTTCATGACAACACCTCTCAGTCTTCTTTCAGTTCAACAGACTTGATATCGTCAATGCGCATCAATTTCATTCTTGTTTGACCTTTTTTATTGGTCTTACTCAACTTAACCCAATCGTCATCAGCATCAACTACCTCCCAGCAATCTGTCCCGAAAACTTCACCAATGATGATCGGTTTTTTCCCAATCATTTCTTTAAAAAAACGTGACATTTCTCCACTCCTTTCTTTATTTCTCTCTAAACGTTTCAACTTCCTTTTCACCTTGTTCAATTCACTGGATGACGTCAGCCACAAACCAGAAAATATCGGAAGTAGACACCAAAACAGTATCTCCATCAGTTCCTCCTTTTATCTTTTCTTCTTAACTTAAATACATTGTAACAGATTCTTTTCTTTTTGACAAGTATATTTGTCAAAAAAATAAATATTTTTGTCAGAAAGACTTGGATCCTTTACAAATGTTTGAGAAAGATAATCTGAAGACTGTGCAATTGGTAAATCCAAAATAACTTTCTGAAGGCATAAAAAAAGCCCCATATGAAAGCAATGAAAGGCATCATTGGAAAAATCATATGGAACGATGTTATTTGATAGAAAGGAACTTACTTATTTCTCCTTGTATAACTCAAGGAAATCCTGATAAGACTGTAAGAGATGCTCTTGATCATCAGATGAATAAGAACGATCTAGTTTGACATTTGTATAGAGATCGGTTTCTCCTTCAGACGCTAGAAGTCTGATACTGGTTTCATAAGAATCTTCTCCAGTTACAACTAAACTCCAGCCACTAGCAAGTTTTTCCTCTATATTTGGAAATTGCTGGCTTAGCTGCAACTTTTTAATCTGTAAATTTCCTTCCCCTTGAATGAGGGTGAAGTTATGCGGACTGTTGAGCAAAACCAAGCCGTACTTCTCTAGTTTGTCATCCAGATTGCTAGCACCATAGACAGGATACTTGTCACGGATACTCAGGGGCTTAAAATAATCTTTTAGATAAAAAGTCTGCCCGTTTTCAATATTGGTATAGAGAGTATAGATAGGCTTCTCCTCATGAGCGTTCGAGTAATCATTTTCATCCTTACCACCCGGTAGATAGACTTCAAAAGCAAAATAATATTGCCCATCCTGAGGATCTTGATACAGCTGATGGATGACTTTCCCTGGTATGGCTTGACTATGCAGTTTTTGAGCCAATTGAACTAAATCGTAATCTTTATACAACGCTTCAACTTGATTTAAAAGCTTAATTTTGACATGGTTGCTATGTTTATTGTCCTTACTAAAGACCTGATAGCTGTCGAAGTGGAAGGATTGATCAGTGTAATTCATTTCTTGCTGTAAGACATACTTATCAGACAAGATAGCAGAATTAGGATTTTTTACCATATAGATCTTGTCTGCAAGTTTTTCTATCTGAACAGCCTCATCTTTCGCTCTTGTAGGTTTCTTTTCTTGGGATGTTTTAGCCTGTCTTTGCTCAGACTGAATGGCTATTTTTTCCCTATCAAAAACATAAAAAGCCAAAAATAAACCAAGTGTAAAAGCCAAGGTATAGCCAACAACATTCAAAAAGATTTTATTTTGAAAGCATTTTTTTATATTTATCACTATCTTCTGCACCTATTTTTCCTCCGGAACTTTTACTTGACGAAGCTGTCCATCGATAAGGACATATATAATCCGACCAGACTGGATCATTTCATCGTGATTCAAGCTAGGCATATCAGTTGTCTCAAACTGTAATGAATCAAGAAGTGGATGCCCATTTTGTACTAATATTTTGGTCTTCCCTACTGCAAGATTGCTGTTAGTCCCAGTCTGATTCACTGTCATTTGCCCTTCTTCAAGACTAAATATGGAGAAGATTTTGTACAAGATTCCTTGATCCACAATTCCCTTAACGATATTCATATCGGATTCATGTACATTGTTGTTTGTTTTATATTGAAGCCAAGTGATATAGCGGGTCTCTTTCGGTTTATTGATTTTAGAATCCTCAATCAACCTACTGTAATCACTTACTGATTTTCTACCTAATTTATAAGACATGGCTGTGTCGATACTGACTTGATCAAACCGCACATCCCTTATATAGGAATAATTAGAGTCGATAAAGCCTAAACTATCTATATGGTCTTCTAGGTCAAAATTTTGGAGATAAACAGGTCCTTTTTTGAAATCAACGCTGACTATTTCCCCAGTATTGATATCAAAACCGATAGGAATCATTCCTTCTACCGCATTAAGCTTGCCTTCTTCTTTTACCCTCTCCATGAAAAAATCATATGAAAGGGGAGTCGATAAATCTTTTGTCTGTTTCAAAGCTCGGTCTGCCACGTAATCTTGTTTCTGTTGAGCAGACCAAAAGGGAGCTTCACCTGGATAATTGAAAAGATTAGCAAAATTTGAAACTTGTTGAGTTAGATCTTCTTTGTATTGAAACTGTGGATAGATCGTAAAACTACCTTTTTTAGCCATTTCAAAAATATGAGGATATTCTTGGTAGAGATTGATGAGTTCTCCTCCCTGATATGGTCGCATTGTGATGGTATCATCAGTATCAATAACGAAGCTCAGGTTCTTCAAGCGCTCTGCAAAGACAGGATTGGCTCTGACAACCGATAATTCTCTATTAGTCCTGCTAGTAATCTTTTCCTCAGATGAAGATCCTATAAGGCGAGTAATGCGACTTTCTAAGGTCTGTAAATCGATGATCAGTGAGAAAGTTCTCGCATCACCATTGATTTCTTCCAGCCCTATTTCTAAATAAGGAGCCTTGGTGGGTGAGTCAAAAGCATCTATTTTCGCCGTACTGATGATCTTATATTTCTTCTTTTCTTTGAGAAGGATATCTCTTACATCAATCTTTCTCAGTGACTGAATCCCTTCATCCTCTTTGTAAATGTCAATTTGATAAAAATACTCTGATTTTTCTTTGTCATAAAATGCTTGTCCTTCAGAAGGATCCTGAGTTTTGGGAATGCGATAATTCTGGGCAATAATGTAGCCTTCCTTCTGCTGGACATCACCAAACATATCAATGGCCAAAGCAAAATTTCCAATCTTTTGAAAATCTTTTACTTGACCATAGGCGATTTGATATTTGGACTGGCTCAGTCTAGCATCTTCCTCGTTCCTAGCTGTAAGATGAGGGACAAGAGATTGATAGTAGACATGATATGTCACAAAAGCGAATAGAAAGAAACTCGATATTTTCAAGAGTTTTTTGAGACGTGTTTGATTCATTTTTTCCCTTATAAAACTATAATAATACCATTTTATCATACTTTTCTTTTGCTTTTGGCAGAAAGCTTATAAAAAATGATATAATAGTCCATAATCTATCTAAAAGGAGAATAGGATGAAGAAGCTAGAGAATTTCTCTTGGCAAATGTGGCAGATTTATGCTTTAGCAACACTGGTCATTTTTCTTATCGCTGGTGCTTGTTCTTTCTTTTTCACAAAAGAAGCTGCTTATGTGATCAAAGAACGAAATTATGTCTATAAAGGAAAGAATCAGCGTTTGACTAATTATACAGCTATTGGCGAGACCGAACCAGAATTCCCTATGATTGCTCTTTCTTTTAAAGAGAAGGATGGGTGGAGCTCCTATGATTTTGCTGTTGGACGGAAATTTCTAGCATTTCAGGATTCCAAGCAGTATGTGGGAACACTGAAAGAAAAGGACAAGGAAGAATACTTCCGAATTCGTTATTATAAACTGGGGCAGGAGCAAGGGGATGGCCAAACAATTGATGTCTTGAAACTCGTTCAAGATATGGGCTATGTTTCCATAGAAGGAGAGATGGATAATCTTATGTATTCCGATGGAAAAGATGAATATGCAAAAATTCGGATAAACGATAATGATGAAATCTATGTAAACCTAACCAGTAAAAAAGCAACAAAAAAACGACCTAAAGAGGCCATCCAGTTCGGATATGGAGGGCTCTATCGGGTACTTTCAAGCCCATCATTTCTTTCAGAGAAATACTGGGATGATAGCAAAAATGTAACTAATTATCCGCCCACTTTGTTTAGTTACAAAAAGAACGATTACCAATCACGTTTAACGGATGGTGATTCTGATGATAGCGCTAGGAAACCAGAGGATAGTCGACTCCTTTCAATATTGAAAAAATTCGGCTATATAGTAGTTTTAGAAGAAAATATGCCCCTCAACGATAGCATTACCCTAACAAAAATGTTCTTCCCCGATGCCGACTATTTTTACTGGAGTATTGACAAGGAGTATACAAAGAGTGGCAAAGAAGAAATAATCCGTACTGAAGAGGAGTTCAAGCAAGTCATTAAGGAGGAAGCCATTGAAAAAGAATTTAAAGATTGATACGGACAAGATAAAAAGCTTCATGGTGCTTGTATGCTTTCTAGTGGTCTCGTCTTTGTTTTTCTACCGAAATCTAGAAGCTCATCTCAAAGGCTTTTACGCCAATCGTAATTTTCTTGGAGATGTTAAGATAATTGGCTTTTCCTGGGCTGACAAAATTTGGGGCATAGATGTCAATTATACCTATACTGAAAACATTAAGGACAAAACCATCTCTGTTCCTGTAAAAAAATCGGTCCGCTTCAAACAATTAGTCATACCTTATTACGACAAGATAGATGTAGACAAGCGGGAGGGGGAGAGCCCTATGTTTGAGTTAGGAACGACTTATGATGAATCTATGAGAGTATATGCGCCAATTATTGAAAAAGCTTTAGAAATTAACCCTGAGCGAGCCAAGTTGGAACAATCTTTAACGAGAAAGTTAAATCAGTCTTCACACCTAAAAGGGGGAACTGTTAAGTTAAGAAGCACTCTATCTGACCAAAATAGATTTGGTAAAGGTGAGCTCTGGTATAGCGATCGTATGAGAGATGCCGTTAGGAATAACCATTCTATTCTTGAAGAATTGTACGATTTGCCTTTAAATGATGCCTTGTCACATAATGCAGTCTATGTTCAAATTATCTTACCAGAAGAAAAATACAAGGAACATTTTTATCTAAGAGACCAAATCCAGCAGTTACTAGAACAATCACCCCTACCAGATGGAGCCTATGTCTTGGGGACTATTGATGAAACTAACGGTGATTATGTTGAGGTTAAGCATAGACAAATTGTAGAAAGGAGATAGACATGTCAGACAATAAAGAGAGAAAGGAAGCAGGTTTCTCTTGGCAAATTGGATTATTGATTGTATTTTATCTGGTCATCCTTGTCCTACCCTTTTTAAACGATCAATCACTTTCAATTTATCTTTTTCAAAACGAGGATTCTATCTTTTGGGGAAGTAATTTTAGAAATTTAATTGGTTCCTATTTTTTAACTTGTTTTACTTTATTTTCCATTTTGCCTGCTCTAGCTATTTTATTCAAATTCATTTTGAAAAAGAGAGGCTATCCTTTTATAGCAAGCCTACAATCCTTCCTAGTTTTCATAGCTAGTTTTATCTTCATGATCTATGCCCTGTTTTCCATCACTATTCAAAGGGATATTTATAGGCTAGATTGGGGCTTTTACTCTTGTCAAATCATTTTTCTAATTTATATTTTTAATGATTTGCGCTTTCTGAGAGCTAGAATTAAAAGTAAAACAGTGGACTAGATAGCAAGAGAGTGGGACAGAAATCCTAGCCTCTCACTTGTCTTTGGATTATCGAGCAAGACGCAGTGGTTGAGTGGACTCTATTACGCTGATTTCATCAGCTTTTACAGCCCTACTCAACTGTGCGGAGGTGGGACGACGAAATCGAATTCTAACGAATTACCGATTTCTGTCCCACTCTCTTTTAAATTTCCTTACGAGCTATAACTTGCATTCAGAATCATAGTAAATTTTCTTTTTTGAGTTATTACGAATCAAGCTAAGTCCACTCGGATTTAGCTTTTTTTGTGTATGCAAAAAGACCTACCCAAGTGGATAGATCTTTGTTTTCTTACAATTTACCTGCTACTGCCTCCAAGAGTTCTTGGATTTTCGTTTGGTTGCTTCCTCCTGCCATGGCCATGTCTGGTTTACCACCACCACGTCCATCGACGATTGGAGCCAATTCTTTGACAAGGTTTCCTGCATGCACATCTTTTGTCTTGCTTGCAACAAGCACATTGACCTTGTCACCGATAGCTGCAACTAGGACAAGCACGTCAGAGTAGTCTTTTTGTTTCCAGTTATCCGCAAAGGTACGAAGGGCACCTGCATCTGATACAGAAACCTGGCTAGCGATGTAACGGTGGCCGTTGACTTCCTTCACATCCTTGAAGACATCGCCTGCAGCTGCAGCTGCAGCTTTTTCTTTCAACTCTGCATTTTCTTTTTGCAATTGACGGAGTTGCTCTTGAAGCCCTTCGACCTTGTGAGGTACTTCTTTGAGTTGCGGTGCTTTCAAGGTTGCTGCGACGGCTTTCAAAGCGTCTTCTTGTTCGCGGTAGGCTTCAAAGGCTTCCTTACCAGTCACTGCCAAGATGCGGCGAGTTCCTGAGCCAATCCCTTCTTCTTTGACAATCTTGAAGAGGCCAATCTCAGAAGTGTTGCCAACGTGGGTACCACCACAAAGCTCGACAGAGTAGTCACCGATAGTCACAACACGGACTTCCTTGCCATATTTTTCACCAAAGAGGGCCATAGCTCCCATTTCTTTAGCGGTGTCAATATCTGTCTCAACCGTTTCTACTGCAATTGCTTCCCAGATTTTCTCATTGACTTGCTGTTCAATGGCGCGCAATTCTTCAGGAGTTACTGCTTGGAAGTGTGTGAAGTCAAAACGAAGGAATTCGACTTCGTTAAGGGACCCTGCCTGAGTTGCATGGTTTCCAAGGATATTGTGAAGAGCCGCATGGAGCAAGTGAGTTGCTGTGTGGTTTTTCATGACACGGTGACGACGATTGGTATCGATTGCCAAGGTATATTCTTGGTTCAAAGCAAGCGGAGCATAGACTTCAACAGTATGAAGCGGTTGTCCGTTTGGTGCTTTTTGAACATCTGTCACAGTAGCTACAACATTTCCAGCAACGTCCAAGATTTGACCGTGGTCAGCTACTTGTCCACCCATTTCCGCGTAAAATGGTGTTTCCGCAAAGATGAGAGAGGCTGTTCCTTCAGATACAGCTTCTACTTCTGCATTGTCCGCTACGATAGCCACCAACTTAGAAGGCAATTGACTAGCATTGTAGTTGAAGACACTTTCCACTGTGATGTTTTGCAGGGTTTCATTTTGCATACCCATTGAGCCACCTTTAACAGCTGACGCACGCGCACGTTCTTGCTGCTCTTTCATGGCTGCTTCGAAACCTTCACGGTCTACAGTCATACCAGCTTCATCAGCGATTTCTTCTGTCAACTCCACTGGGAATCCGTAAGTATCGTAGAGTTTAAAGACATCTTGTCCAGCGATAACGCTTTGACCTTTTTCTTTCAAGTCTGCTACGATGCCTTGGGCAAAGTGTTGACCTGAGTGAAGCGTACGGGCAAATGACTCTTCTTCGCTCTTGACGATTTTCTCGATAAAATCACGTTTTTCAAGTACTTCTGGGTAGTAACTTTCCATGATTTTTCCAACAGTTGGAACTAGTTTGTAAAGGAAAGGCTCGTTGATACCCAATTTTTGACCATGCATGGAAGCACGACGGAGAAGACGACGAAGGACATAGCCACGACCTTCGTTTCCTGGAAGGGCACCATCACCGATAGCAAATGAAAGGGAACGGATGTGGTCCGCGATGACCTTGAAGCTCATGTTGTCGCCATCTTGGTCGTAAACCTTACCAGACAATTTCTCCACTTCACGAATGATTGGCATGAAGAGGTCTGTTTCAAAGTTTGTCTTAGCCCCTTGAATCACCGCCACCAAACGCTCCAAACCAGCGCCCGTATCAATGTTCTTGTGTGGCAATTCCTTGTACTCGCTACGAGGAACAGCAGGGTCTGCGTTAAATTGTGACAAAACGATATTCCAGATTTCGATGTAACGGTCGTTTTCGATATCTTCTGCAAGGAGACGAAGACCTATATTTTCTGGGTCAAATGCTTCTCCACGGTCAAAGAAAATCTCTGTATCTGGTCCAGAAGGTCCAGCACCGATTTCCCAGAAGTTGTCTTCGATTGGAATCAAGTGACTTGGATCCACTCCCACTTCGATCCAGCGGTTGTAAGAATCTTTATCGTCTGGATAATAGGTCATGTAGAGTTTTTCAGCTGGGAAGTCAAACCACTCAGGGCTTGTCAAGAGTTCATAAGCCCAAGTGATAGCTTCATCACGGAAGTAATCTCCGATAGAAAAGTTCCCCAACATTTCAAACATGGTATGGTGACGCGCAGTTTTCCCTACGTTTTCGATGTCGTTGGTACGAATCGCTTTTTGCGCATTGGTAATACGTGGGTTTTCAGGGATAATGGTTCCGTCAAAGTATTTCTTAAGGGTTGCTACGCCAGAGTTAATCCACAAAAGAGTCGGGTCGTTTACAGGTACCAAGCTGACTGATGGTTCTACAGAGTGGCCTTTGCTTGCCCAGAAATCCAGCCACATTTGGCGAATTTGAGCACTTGACATTTGTTTCATTTATGTTTTCTCCTTAATTTTTCTAAATATTTATATTATGATGAAGAGCTTTCCAGCATCTCCACATAGTCAATAGCGACGCAGAGGGAAATGACCAAATCTGAATAAGCCTCATCATAGACAATCACCTGATAAGTAGAGGTTAGATGGAAAAGCTCCTTGGTAATCTCTGCCACGATTTGATTGCGGTCATCTAGTAATCGGAAGTTGAGATCCCAGATATTGCCTTCGACCCTTAGGCCTAAATTGTCAAACTGATACTTATCACGCAAGATAGTGAACTTCTGACGAATGTAAAAACTCGTCCCGTCACTGAGTTTGATTTCAAACTGGGGCATGAAGGTAAGAAAGGTTTTAGTGATCTGGCTGACAGTCTGCCCCTGTGTATCGTAGATTGTAAAGGTCTTGGGAATCTGAAAAAATGATCCTTCCACCTGATAAGCTACATTGCCTCGATCATCCTTGATATCGAAACGTTCACCGCCTAGGCGAAATTTTTGTTTGACAAGATAGGTCTTCATCGCTTTACCTCCAGAGTCAAGATAAAAGACAAGTTCCTTGTCTGAAGGGCGAAAAACCGCGGTACCACCTTCATTCAATGAACTTGTCATTCTCATTAGCTATTTAGTTTGAAACATGAGTAGCATGAATTTTCCTCTCACATGACTCGCAGCACCGCCAATTCTCTGAGCTGAGATTTAGAAAATCAATTCTCAATAGTTTTATTATACTGACTTCTTGGCTTTTCGTCAAGCTTATTCTGCTGCAGGAGCTGGTTTTTCTTCAGTATGAGCAGCTTCTGACTTGCTTTCTTCCGAGCTTGAAGCCTCAGATTTTGCTTCTTCCGAGCTAGAGGATTGTGATTTCTTTTCTTCTGAACTAGAAGACTGAGACTTGCTTTCTTCTTTAGACGATGAGCTAGAAGTATCTCCTTCTACATATTGGGCAAAGACATTTTGGAAAGCTGGATCCTTCACTTTCAGATTCGCTTCCTTCAATTCTTTAGAAATAACAGAACGAATAAAGCTTGCATCGTTTTGTTTTTGAGTCAGGATTCCCTCTTTTAGTTGTTTCTTGTAATCTGTCCATTTTGCAGATTTTTGAGTTTTCTTCACCAATTTAACAATGTAGTAACTTGCTGAATAGTTCTGCTTACCTCGTACAGTGATCACATCAGAAACGCCATTTTCTTCTAAGGCAAAAGTAGCTTTTTTAACGGCATCCGCAACTGTTGTAGAGGTTGAGTCAAATTTCACCTCACCACCCTTATCTTTGGTGTCCTTGTCGGTTGAGTTTTCCTTGGCCAACTGACCAAAGTCTGCTCCCTCAGCCTTGGCTTTTTCAAGCACTTCCTTAGCCTTTTCTTCACTGTCCACCTTGATAATTTGAGCCGTTACTTCTGGTGTATACGTTTCAAAGAAAGCCTTGTAGTTGTCATCTGTCAGCTCTTTTTCAGCTGCTTTCTTAACAGCGTATTCGACCAATTTATTTGCGCGGATCTGGTCTCTGTAGGCATCTTCTGTCATTCCGCTTTGAGCAAGAACATTTTGGAAGGCAGAACCATAAGCGGATTTCATTTTTTCAAAGGCTTCTTCAACCTCTTTATCCGTTACTTTTTTGCCATACTTTTCTTCAAAAACTTGCTTAATGGCCATTTGAAGCAAAACTTGTTGAGAGGCACCATTATTTTTTACTTGATCGTAAAATTCACTTACTGTGATTGTCTCGCCCTTCATTGTCACAATATCTTTATCTTTTGCTGTTTGTGAACATGCTGCTAAAGCCACTACAGAAAAGAGAGTTACTGCTCCTGTAAGGATTTTTTTCTTCATTATTTTGTCTACTCCTTCAATAAATTCACTTTGTCTATTGTACCACAAATACAACTTGATATCTTAATTTTTCCTAAAAATTTTTGGAAATTAAGAAAAAATCAAAGATATCATTTTTTTCTAATCATAAGTAGTCCATCTCCCAAGGGAAGCAGACTCGCAGTCAAATCTGGACTGTCCAAAGTTGCGTCAAAAAGACTATGCAGTCCTCGGTAAATAGCTCGTTGACCACGCTTAATTGCCTCAAAAGGCTTGGCAACATCGCCGCCTTGGAAGACATCATCAATGAGGACCAGACCACCAGGATTGAGGCGCTTGAGGACCTGAGGCAGAAAGACTACATACTTGGACTTGGCAGAGTCCATAAAGACAAGGTCGTAGGAATCCTCTAATGTCTCAAGCAAATCCACCGCATCACCTTCCAGCAGGATGATTTGCTGACGGCTATCATACTTAGCAAAATTAGCCTTGGCCAACTCAATCATCTCTGGATTGCGATCAATAGTCGTAATCTGGGCTTTAGGTGCATGTTCCGCCATCAAAAGGGCCGAAAAACCGATAGCCGTTCCGATTTCTAAAATCTTCTCTGGTTGCAGACTTTCAAGTAGCAGTCGGAAATAAGCCACTGTCTCATGGGGAATCACGGGTACATTTTCAGCTCTGGCAAAATCCTCCAGCTCCTTGAGTCCACCAGAAACTGGCTGGAGTCGTTGTCTCATAAAGTCTACGACTTCCTCTTTGACTACTGGCCGGCGCATATTAGGATTAGAGTTTTGATTATAAGTCTCGACCATCTTATGCCAGTCCCAACTTTTCTACCAAGGCTTCGAATTCGTCCAGGCGACGCTCAAAGACAGCAAAAGCAGCATTTAGGTAGTCTTCTTTTTCCATATCAACACCCGCTTTTTTGATGACATTGAGTGGATAATCAGAGTTCCCAGCTTTCAAATAGTCCAGATACTTGTCCTTGTCTTCCTGACTGCCATGGACAATCTTTTCAGCCAAGGCAGAAGCGGCTGCAAAGCCTGTCGAATATTGGAAAACATAGTAATCATAGTAGAAATGCGGAATCCGAGCCCATTCGTACTGAATCTGTGGATTATCTTCTTTTTTCAGTCCATAGTATTTCTCGTTCAAGTCAGCGTAAAGTTCATTGAGAAACTCGCTGGTCAAAACTTGACCTTCTTGGTCAGCCTTGTGGATAGCATGCTCAAACTCAGCAAACTGGGTTTGACGGAAGACCGTACCTCGGAAGCCATCTAAGAAGTGATTGAGGATAGCAAAGCGGGTTGCATCGTCCTCTACTTCTTCCAAGAGCTTCTCTGTCAGGATGTTTTCATTGGTTGTCGAAGCAATCTCAGCTAGGAAGATAGAGTAGTCTCCATAAACATAAGGCTGGGTCTCACGGGTATAGCTGGAGTGCATACTGTGGCCTGTCTCGTGTACTAAGGTAAATAGATTATCCAGTGTATCCTGCCAATTAAGCAACATAAAGGCATTGGTATCATAAGAACCGCCTGAGTATGCTCCTGAACGCTTGCCTTTACTTTCATGAACATCAATCCAGCGCTCTGAAAAAGCTGTCTTCACTCGGCTCAAATAATCCTCACCCAAAATAGCCAAAACTTCCTCAGACTTAGCCAAAGCTTCCTCATAAGTGAACTTGTAGTCTGTCTCTGACAAAGGTGTGTACATATCATACATCTTCAAATCAGAAATGCCTAGAATCTTCGCTCGTAAAGCGATATAACGCTGCAAAAGAGGCAAATGCTTATTGACAGCTGAAACTAGGCTATCATAAACACTTTCTGGAATAAAGTCCGCTGACAAGGCTGCTTCACGGGCAGATGAAAACTTGCGGACTTTCGCATTGTAGTTGTGAACCTTGACATTGGTCTGCAAAGTTTTAGCATAGGTATGCTGATACTGCTCGTAGACGCTGTAGAGAGCCTCGTAAGCTTCCTTACGGACTTCTCGGTTCTTAGACTCAACCAAGGTGATATAGTTGCCGTGGCTGAGCTGAACTTCATTTCCATCTTCGTCATGCACCATCGGAAAGACGATATCCGCATTATCCAAGATAGCAAAAGTTTCGCCCGCTGCGCCAAAAATTTCACCAGCACCGGCCAATAGCTCCTCTTCGCGCTGTGTCAGGATGTGGGCTTTCTTTTTCAAAAGCTTATCAAAATAATGCTGATACAGCTGCAAACCTGGCTGCTCAGCCAAGAAAGCTTGGTACTGCTCTTCTGTAATCGCCATAAATTCAGGCTCATAGAAAGCAAAACTTTGACCAAATTCGCTATAAAGAGTCATACCCTTAGCCTGATACTCTTGGTACTTAGCCACACGTGTATCCTGGTCATTCTTCATGTGAGCATAAGAATAAAGCTTTTCAATCCGACGCATCAAGTCCAACTGGATTTCTGTCGTTGTCAAAAGACTATCCGCTGAATCCAGCAAATGTCCAGCCAGACTAGCTGCCTTCTTCACTTCTTCTGAAACCTGCGCCAATTCTGCTTCAAAGGCTTCATCTGTTGGGAAAATTGTTGTCAAATCCCAAGTATATTTTTCTTCAATTTCATTTCTTTGTTTTGCCATAGAAATTTCCTCCATCTTTTCTATTTTATCATAAAACTGGGGGAAATCCTCGCATAAAATATCGGTGGATAGATAATTTGAAGCTGCTTATTTTTTTCAGCCTGATAATAGCGATGAAAGTGCTGGTAATAAGGAGTCAAATCTCTTGTTATTTGACAAAAGGAGGTGGCTTGGACAGGCCGAACCTGCGGATAAAAATCCTCGGTTGACTTAGTCAGAAGATTGTCTCCTTTTGGATAGAGCTGGGCTTGGAGCTTCATCCAACGAGGTTGCTGATAATAAAGCTGCTGACGAACATAGCGACAAATCTCTGGATCTTGCTTAGCCAGATAGCTCTCTAGCCCCTGCTTCTGAAAAGGCTTGCGCAAGACGGATAAAAGGCAGCCTTGACCAAAAGGAAAGGATTTGATCTTGTACTGAGCTCGCCCATGCAAGTCCTCGTGAATGAGATATTTAAGTCGAAGTTCCTGCTGTTTCTCATCCAATTCCCAAAGATGAAAGCCCATATTTTGACTAAAATAAAGAAAGTCCTTTTGCAGTTTCGTCAGTGACTGTTTTAACCATAATTTCTTGCCTAAGAGCCAGAGAACTTGATAGCCATGCTGGCGATAGGACAGCGTCCTTTCCTCAAGTCTTTCCTGACTGAGTGGACTACACTGGACCTCCAGCGCTATGCGACCATCTATCAAAAGGTCAGCAATCTGCCTTATCTTAGGTAAAAAGGCCTCCACCTGAATCTCTTGGCTTTGCTTTCCCCAGCTATAAAGGCCAGCTTTCAAGTTCAAATGCTCCGCACTTTCATTTTCTGCATAGAATGAGCAATTTTCAAGAGAAATATGAGCAAAATGCGGTCGCATGACCCTTCCTTTTTTGAAGCGGACCGCTCCCGAACAGGCAGGACAAAAGAGTTGTTCGCCTAGGGACGGCTGCTTTTCCATCGCATTCAGCAAAATCCCCTCTTTATTTTTCGCAAGCAACATGAGTATTTCCCTTTCAATATAATGTCTTTTATATCTTTATTCGTAATTAAAACACCAAAGAGAGGGCTTGTGAAATGGAACGAAGTATTATTTATTCTCTTACTTATGTAATCTCCCTAAACAAAAAAGAGCTGAAAAAATTCCAGACTCGTTTTTTTCTTATCCAAATAAATTCTGATTCTTTTTTTCAGGAACTTTCAAGAAGAGAGCAAGCAAGAGCACTAGACCTATAATTACTGCCAACATGAAATTCATACTACCATAGCCAAAACGATCTAAGATAGACCCTGACATATTCTGGATGAAAATTGTTCCTAGATTTCTCCCTGTCTGTAGTAACGCAAAAGCGGTCACCAAATATTTTTCATCTACTAAATTTGCCACGATGCGCAGACTAAGCATAGTCAGTACCATGCCAGAAGCATGCTTGGAAAGCAGAGTGACTACGATTTTCGAGCCTAAGCCAAAGTTTAAAGCATAAACCGCATACTGAAGAAGCATCATACCTAAGCAGATATAGAGCAACTTTTTGACAGCTATCTTATCCATGAAAAGATAGGAATAAAAGATCAAGGGTGCCTCACAGAGTACAGAAACTGCGACAACAGTCGTTGCCCAATCAACACTTAAGCCACTGGATTCTAGCATGGAAGGAATATAGGTATGCCCTGTATTGCCAACACCAGAGTAAAGGGCAACAAGGAAAAGATAAAAAAGATAGGTTCTGTTTTTAAGAATGGCTGAAAAAAGCGAATGGCCTCGTTTTTCAGTCTTTTTAGTTAATCTATCTCGCTTGGGATTCATGCCAAGAACTCCTAAAATACTCAGCAACATAGTCCCGATAAAGACCAGATAGATCGCCTGGGGAGAAATATTCTTATAAATCAAACCTGCCAGCTGTGAACCGACGGCATAACCGATTGTTCCCCAAATTCGAATTTTCCCATATTTATAAGGACTTTGGGTTGCTAGTACATCCATCACAGTGCCCACCCCATTGATGAGCATCAAGACAAAACTGTACCAGATGGCCAAGAGCCATAGATTATCAGCCTCCATGAAAAAAATGTCTCCCAGGATAATCAGAAAAAAACTGATAAGCGAAACTCTCTTGATGCCAAGCGTATCCGTTAACAGCCCCATGATCGGCTGAGCCAGCATGGAAGAAAAGAAAGAAGCTGATACGACGATAGATACTTGACCAGCCGTGTAGCCCTTATCCAGCATATAAACGGATATCAAGGTCGAAAACAATGAATTGGACAGAAAATAAAAATTATACATCAAAAAATAAGCCAAATAGCTATTAGAAAACTTTTTCCCCATCATCAAAACCTCTCCAAAAATAGAATAGAGAGTGGGACAGAAATCGGTAATTCGTTAGAATTCGATTTCGTCGTCCCACCTCCGCACAGTTGAGTAGGGCTGTAAAAGCTGATGAAATCAGCGTAGTAGAGCCCACTCAACCACTGCGTCTTGCTCGACAATCCAAAGACAATTGAGAGGCTAGGACTTTTGTCCCAGCCTCTATCTCAGCTTGCAAAATAAGCACAAGCCTTTATTTAAATCTTTGCTTTCTAGCTCTTGCTTTAGCTTTTCTCGATTTCCGATTCTCAATATAGAAAATCAGGACAATAATGACAATTGGCAAGGCAATTAACCAGCGGTTGCTCAGCAAGTCACTATACCAAGTTTTATTATTTTCTTTCTTAGTGACTTCTTCTTTGGCAGACTGGGTGACAGAAGCATCTACTTCCTCCACTTTCATCTCATCAGAGATCTTTGGAGAGAGCGTGTATAGATCATTTCCGGCCTTCAAGACACCATTCTCAACTACAGGCTTTGCCTTCACATCTTTTTTGATTGTCGCATAAAAATCTTCTGGCAGATTGTAAGTTTTTCCATCAATCTCCTGCTTCCCTTTAGAGAACAGTTTCTTGTACTCATAGTCAGCATAAGATTTTTCAATCAAGGCATTTCCAAATGGATGGCGGTAATATTCACCATCTTGGTCAGACCAGTCACCAACACCCATGATGACTCCAATCACGCGCTGATTTCCACGCTTGACAGTTGCAATGTAGTTGAAGGCACCGTTCGGACTTGATCCTGTCTTCAGACCATCTACTCCCTCTAGAGCATAGCGAGCACCTGGCAGAGAGTAATTATAAGTCTCAAATGTTTCTTCATAAGGCGTGCCAGCCTTGACAGTCACCTTAGCCTGATTGGTATAATTTAAAATATCTGGATAGTTCTTTACAAAATTATAAACTAAAATTCCTAAATCACGTGCCGTTGTTTGGTTGCTAACGTAGTTATTATATCTCTGAGGTGTGTAATAGCCCTTGAAAGAAACTGCTGCTGCACCACTGGCATTAAACCATTTGGTGTTGGTCATGCCTAGTTCCTGTGCTTTCGCGTTCATCTTATCCAAGAAAGCATCGGGATCGTTATCTGATAGGTAATTTGCCAGCATCACTGTTGTTGCGTTAGAAGAGGGTACAACTGTCATGGTAATCAGCTCAGAAACAGTATAATTGACTCCAGCCACGATTTTATTATTGGAAATTTCATAAATTTCCGCAACCGCCTGATCTTGCGGTGTCGCCTTAATCACCGTATCTAAACTGAGTTTTCCCTCTTTAATGGCTTCAAAAACCAAGTACAAGGTCATGATCTTACTCATGCTAGCTGGATCGCGAACCTCATCAATGTTATCCTGCCACAGTATATCGCCCGTATTTCCGTCAATCATCAAAGATGACTTAGGGCGATTGATTGCTTGTACATTTTCATTGGGATACATTTTTCGTGCCATATCTACCAATTCATCTGCCGCAGCAGAAAGCGGTGATAGAAAGGCAGACAAAATCAATCCAAACACCAAAAACTTCTTCTTCACATTTATCCTCCAAAAAAATTCATTCCTAACTAGTATATCATATTTTTAATCAAGTTTTTGATAAATATAAAAAATCCTATCTAAAAATTAGATAGGAAATAGATTGTTAGGCTTCTAATAAACTTAGAGCTTCTTTGTCTGCAATAATCACGACATCTTCATGGCCTTGAAGGGCGCTAGCTGGCACCGTTTCTGTTACCTCTCCTCGGACTGTTCCTGCAATGGCTTGAGCTTTAGAAGCGCCATAGGCAAAGAGGATGATTGATTTTGCATCTAAGATATTCCGAATTCCCATTGAGATGGCTTGAGTCGGTACGTCCTCTATCTTATCAAAGAAGCGAGCGTTTGCTTGGATAGTTGACTGCTCCAAATCGACAATATGGACAGTGCTATCAAAACTAGTTCCTGGTTCATTAAAGCCAATATGACCATTGGTTCCAATTCCCAAAATTTGCAAATCTACTGGATGATCAGCCAAGACTTGATTGTAGCGTTTCACTTCTGCTTCCACATCTTCTGCTGCACCGTTTGGCAAAAAGCTTTCTTTGAAAGGCTTTTTATTAAATAGCTGCTCATTCATAAAGTAACGGTAAGATTGGGGATTATCTTCTGAAAGTCCCACATACTCATCCAAGTTTACACTGGTCAGCTCTGACAAATCTAGGTCACTGGCAATAATTTGCTTGTAAAACTCAATCGGGCTACTTCCTGTTGCTAACCCCAATGTTTTGGCCCCCTGAGCCAACTTTTCTTTCAAGATTTCTAAAGCTACTTTTGCGCCTTCTACTTGATTCTCAACACGAATAACTTTCATTCTGTTCTCCTATTTTTCTTGATTGATTCCTTATTTTATTATATGGTATAGACCAATTTTTGTCAAGTAGATTCTACTTAATTTTTTCAAATTTTACTGAGAGACTTAGCGTCAAATCATGGTATAATAAAAGCATGCTATTACCAATGATTATAATCTTTTTACTGGGAATTGCTCTTTTTACCGCTGGGCTTTTCTTGAAAAAATATCTCGGTTGGCAACTAATTTTTTTATGCTTAGGAATTTTCTTTATCAGTATTCCCTTTTTACTTGCCGCCTACTATATTTGGATCATGAGAACTATTTAAGGAGATAGAATGAATACTGCTGATTTTGATTTTCACTTGCCGGAAGAACTGATTGCTCAGACCCCTCTGGAGAAGCGAGACTCTTCTCGCCTACTCATTGTAGATCGGGAAACTGGCCAGTTTATTGACCAACATTTTGACAATATTATTGACCAACTTGAGCCAGGTGATGCCTTGGTTATGAATAATACCCGTGTCCTGCCAGCTCGCCTTTATGGGACCAAACCTGAAACCGGCGGTCATGTAGAACTCCTGCTCTTGAAAAATACCCAAGGAGACTCTTGGGAAGTCCTAGCTAAGCCAGCCAAACGACTCAGAGTCGGAACGCGTGTTTCTTTCGGCGATGGTCGTTTGACTGCCACCGTTACAGAAGAGCTGGAGCACGGTGGACGAATTGTTCGCTTTGACTATCAAGGCATTTTCCTAGAGGTCCTAGAAAGTTTGGGTGAAATGCCCCTGCCGCCTTATATCCATGAGAAGCTAGAGGATCGTGAACGCTACCAGACAGTCTATGCCAAAGAAAACGGCTCCGCTGCCGCTCCAACCGCTGGCCTCCATTTCACAGAGGAATTGCTGGATAAAATTGCGGCAAAAGGCGTTAAGCTCGTCTACCTGACCCTGCATGTGGGGCTTGGAACCTTCCGACCTGTATCAGTTGACAACTTGGAAGAGCATGAGATGCATTCCGAATTTTATAGTTTGTCTGAGGAAGCAGCTGAGACCCTGCGCCAAGTCAAGGCAAGCGGCCACCGCATCGTTGCTGTCGGCACCACTTCTATCCGAACATTGGAAACAATCGGCAGCAAATTCGAGGGTCAAATCCAAGCAGACTCCGGCTGGACCAATATCTTTATTAAACCAGGCTATCAATGGAAGATTGTTGATGCTTTTTCAACCAACTTCCACTTGCCGAAATCAACCCTTGTCATGCTGGTATCAGCTTTTGCTGGACGCAAACTGACACTGCAAGCCTATGAGCATGCTATCACTGAGCGCTACCGCTTCTTTAGCTTTGGCGACGCTATGTTTATCAAATAATACAGGTGAATCTATGAATAAAATCGAAAGTAGGCATCGCCTCATTCGCTCCCTCATCATGGAAAAAAGAGTCCATACCCAGCAGGAACTTCAAGAACTACTGGAAGCAAATGGCGTCATTGTCACCCAGTCTACTCTCTCTCGTGACATGAAAACTCTCAATCTAGTCAAGGTGACCGAAAACGACAAATCCTACTATGTCATTAACAGTATCGCCCCTTCTCGTTGGGAGAAAAGGCTGCGCTTCTATATGGAAGATGCCCTCGTCATGCTCCGCCCCGTTCAGCATCAAGTCGTCATGAAAACCTTGCCCGGACTAGCCCAATCTTTTGGTGCCATTTTAGACGCTCTGGAATTACCCCAGATTGTTGCTACCGTCTGTGGAGATGATGTCTGCCTGATCATCTGCGAAGATAATCAAGCTGCTATCGAATGCTTTGATAAACTCAAAGAATTTGCACCCCCATTTTTCTTTAGTAAATGACAAAAAAAGAGTTGGAAAATCCAACTCTTTTTCGTGTTTATTCACAGTTTTTACTGGTAAAAATCCGCAACACTGATATCTATCCTAGCAATTTTACTCTCCTGCCAAGCGGAAAATAGTCTCAGCATAGATATCCATCGCACGATAGAGATCTTCCAAAGACGCTCTTTCATTGGCCTGATGTTCCGTCTGCTCTACTCCTGGGAAAAGAGCGCCAAAGGCCACACAATTTGGCATCGTCCGAGCAAAGGTTGCCCCACCAGAGGACATAGCTGGACTAGTATCGCCAGTCTTTTCTTGGTAGATAGCCATTAAGGTACTGACTAGTTCACTATCTTTAGGCACATAAAGCGGAGCCAGATAGTCAAACTCTTCATAGTCCAGCTGGTAGCGCCCAGCAATCTCCGCTAGTTGTGCTACTAGCTGATCTTTATCCGCTAAGACAGGAATCCGAATATCAATACGGATTTCAGACTTTTCTGAGTTCAGCGTCAGACCTGCAATATTAAAGGAGAGTCTACCAGAGGGTTCATCTGAAATGTCGCCAAATAAACGGCTACCAGTCGCATCTTCTCCCACCGCTTCTGCAATAAAGGCCAGAGCAGGATGAGCTTGTAAAGGCTGCAAAACTGTCGCTAGCCGAACAATAGCATTGATACCTTCAGCTACATCCTTGGCATGCTTAGGTAGACCGAGAACAGTGACTTGTTGGTCATTTTGCTCGTATTCAAAAGCAGCTGCCTGCAAACCTGCCACGACCGGCTCCAAAAGTTCTCCTTGATAGCTGGCCTTGCCAGGCACAACATTAAAGGCCTCTCCTGCTTCTAAGTCCAGCTGATCAGAACCAGGACCATGCAGCTTGACCTGTAAGAGGCCTTTCTCAGCATAGGTCAGAGGGAAAGAAGAATCTGGTGCAAAGCCAAGCGTCGCTGTTTCTTCGAGTTCATTGTACCGCCCCATACAGCGCCAAAGTGTCTCTTCGTCCGTACCAAAGATAAAACGAACCCGCTTTTTAAATTTTACTCCGCTATCTAACAGAGCCTTGACTGCATAAAGAGCAGCCATAGATGGTCCCTTATCATCTTGGACACCACGTCCGAAGATCCAGCCGTCTTTGATAGTTGCCTCGAATGGCGGTGTCCGCCAATCCGCTTCATCACCTGATGGAACAACATCCAAATGACAGAGAACGGCCAGGAGCTCTGCTCCCTGACCGATTTCTGCATATCCGTAATAACCTTTAGGGTCAAGATAGGTAGTGAAACCTAAACTTCGACAAATCCCTAAAGTTTTTTCTAGGACATCTTGAATTGCTTGTCCAAAAGGTGTTCCATTTTCTCCCTCGTTAAGTACCGAAGGGTAGGAAATCAAAGTCTTTAATGATGTAAGAAACTCATCTTTAACTTGATTTGTTATATATGTTTTCATGGAATCACCTCACTCACTCTTTATAGGAATGGAATGAACGTTCCAAGGAGAAGGAGAGCAATGGTCACTACAATGATAGCAACTACAAGTTTGCCCATGAATTTCCACCAAGTACCAATGTTGATACGTCCAAGTGCAAGAGCTCCCATCACAATACCAGATGTTGGTGCAATCAAGTTCAAGACACCTGAAGCAGATTGGTAAGCAGTGATGATCAAGCTAGGACGTACATTGACAAATTCTCCGAGCGGAGCCATGATACCCATAGTCGCGCTGGCAAGACCAGATGAAGATGGGATCAAGAATGACATAGGCAGATAGAAGATATAAGTCAAAACGATAAAGACTTGTGAAGACAGACCGCTCAGGCCTTCTTTACCCCAGTTGAGGATAGTATCAGTAATCATACCATCGTTCATGATAACTTGGATACCACGGGCAATCGCTACGATCAAGGCTACACTGAGCAAATCAGCAGCACCATTCATGAAGGCAGAGATAATCTTGTCTTCTTTAAGACCATAAACAACACCGATAAGGATACCCATAAAGGCGAAGAGCATTGCGCCTTCTGGGAAGTACCAAGTACCCAAAGCAGCTGTAGATGAGCCAACAATCTTACCGATAACTGGAAGACCAGTCAACCAAGTATTTAAGTCTCCAAAGAGAGTAATACCTAAGTCACTCCATGGAATGAAACTCAAGACCATCAAGACGAAAGTAAGAACAAAGAGTACGAAGACATGTTTTTGTTTCTTAGTAAGAGTTGAATTAACGTTTTCTTCGTCTTCACCAACATTGAAGAATTTCATATCTTCATCACGTGTTGCATAAGTAAGAGACTTAGTTGGATCTTTTTGGATCTTATCAGCATACTTGTAAACGAACCAAGTGCTAAGACCAGTTAAAGCAAACCAGAAAATCAAACGAAGGATAATCCCTTCACCAAGACCTACACCTGCAGTTGATGAAGCAATACCTGTCGCAAATGGGTTCAAGGTAGATGCCAAACATCCAATTTGTGAACCGAGCAAGATAATGGCAACCCCAGTCAAGCTATCAAATCCAACAGCCATCATAACTGGCACAAGAAGAGGATAGAAGGCCATAGTTTCTTCACCCATACCATAAGTTGTACCACCGAGGGCGAACAAAGGCATGAGAACCAAAATCAACATTTTTTCGCGGCCCTTGTACTTCTTCACAATAGAAGCAATACCAGTGTCTAGCATACCAGTTTCATTGACAACACCAAGAAAACCACCAACCATGAGGATGAAGAAGGCTACATCAATCGCTGCACTTGTTTCTTTAATCAGCGAACCTTCCTCTGGATGAGTACCTAGCATAGCCCGAATCGGTGCCATGAGAACATCCCAAATCCCTTGCGGATTTTGAGGTTGAGCTTTGTAAACACCATCCACAAAGGCACCTGCAGGGATGATCCAAGTCAACACTGCCATAATAGCAATGATTATCAACAAGACGGTATAAGATGAAGGCATCTTAAACCCTTTTTTAGCTTTTTCACTCATTTGTTTTTCCTCCTAATGTCTAACAAAGTGCAAAAAACCAACCACTTTCTTAAATAAATATTTAAGAAAAACGCTTTCTATTTATATTTATTTTACCACATTAAGGTCTAAAAAACTAGTATTTTTTGAAAATATCGCACTTATTTTCAAGAAATATTCCTAACTTGATATAAAGACGTTAGAAATACCATATATTTTACTAGTAAAATAGCTTATTCTTTTTCAATAATTGTTCCGCTTTCAGATTCGATCAAAGCGCCAAGATTTTCAAGGGAAGTAATAACTGCTTTTCCTTCTGGACGACCGTTGACAAAAGCGATAGCTGCTTCTACTTTTGGAAGCATGCTGCCTGGGGCAAATTGGTCTTGTTTGATATATTCTTCCAGCTGAGCAACATTCACATGTTCCAATTTTGCTTGGTCTGGTTTGTTGTAGTTTACAAAGACATAATCTACACCAGTCAAGACGATGAAAAGGTCAGCTTCGACTAATTCTGCCAAGCGTTGAGAAGCAAAGTCTTTATCAATAACAGCTTCAACACCAGCCAAATGACCGTTGTCTTCCTTGATGACTGGAATTCCGCCACCACCAGCAGCAACGACCACTTGACCAGCATTCAAGAGGGTACGAATTGTTTCGATTTCCTTGATATCAACAGGTTTTGGTGAAGCAACAACCTTGCGCCAACCACGGCCAGCATCCTCTTTGAAAGTCGCTCCGCTCTTTTCAGCTTCTGCTTTTGCTTCTTCTTCTGAATAAAAAGGACCAATTGGTTTGCTCAAGTTAACAAAAGCTGGGTCATTTTTATCGACAACAACTTGTGTCACAACTGAAGCAACATCTTTCTCGATGCCTTCATCCAAAAGAGCATTTTGCAAGGCATTTTGCAGCCAGAAACCGATGCTACCTTCTGTCATAGCAACAAGTGAATCGAGTGGGAAAGCAGGGTTCTTTTCAGAATCAGCCGCCAAGTGTTGGAGCAAAAGATTTCCAACTTGAGGACCATTACCGTGAGTGATAATCAAATCATCCCCATTTTTAATCAGTTTTACAAGGTGCTTAGCTGTTTCCACCAAAGCTTCCTGTTGAGCTTTTGCTGATGGATCAGAAGAAAGAATCGCATTTCCTCCCAAAGCTACTACAATTTTACGATTTGCCATAAATTCTCCTTTATCACATTCAATTGAATGCCTTTAGATTTCGGTTTAATATTTTTTCAAATTTTTATAAGAAATAACAGATTTCCATCATATAAAAGAGGACTGGACTAAAGCTATTAGTCGCAGCCCTCATAGCTGTTGGTATTACGGTTTATAAATTATACTTTTGGAATGTAAAGGTTGCCGAGTGTAGCAGCCATAACAGCTTTGATTGTGTGCATACGGTTTTCTGCTTGATCAAAGTGGCGAGCATATTTGCTGCGGAAGACTTCGTCTGTTACTTCCATTTCTTCTACGCCAAATTTTTCAGCGACATCTTTACCGTAAACAGTATTTGTATCGTGGAATGCTGGCAAGCAGTGCAAGAAGATCAAATCTTCATTGTCAGCTTTCTTCACCAATTCCATGTTAACTTGGTAAGGTTTCAAAAGTGCAACGCGTTCTGCGAATTTGTCTTCTTCACCCATAGATACCCAAACGTCTGTGTAAAGTACGTCTGCACCTTTAACAGCTTCGTCTGCATCTTCAGTGATGAGGATGTGTGCGCCGCTTTCTTTCGCAAAGCCTTCTGCCAATTCAACAATTTCTTTTTCGGGGAAGAGTTCTTTTGGTGAGAAGATGTGAACGTTAACGCCAAGGATAGCTCCTGTTACCAGCAAGCTGTTGGCAACGTTGTTACGTCCATCACCACAGTAAACCAATGTCAAGCCTTCCAAACGACCAAAGTTTTCTTGGACTGTCAAATAGTCAGCAAGCATTTGAGTTGGGTGCCATTCGTCAGTCAAACCATTCCATACTGGAACACCTGAGAATTCTGCCAATTCTTCTACCATGCGTTGGCTGAAGCCGCGGAATTCAATCCCGTCAAACATACGTCCCAATACTTTAGCAGTATCTTCTGTAGATTCTTTCTTACCAAGCTGAATATCATTAGCACCAAGGTATTCTGGATGTGCACCAAGGTCAATAGCTGCTGTAGTAAAGGCTGCACGCGTACGAGTAGATGTTTTTTCAAACAAGAGGGCGATATTCTTACCAGCAAGATAATGGTGCTGAATATTGCGTTTCTTCAAGTCTTTCAAGTGAGCTGAAAGTCCGATTAGGTATTCTAATTCTGCACGAGTAAAGTCTTTTTCTGCAAGGAAGCTACGTCCTTGGAATACTGAATGTGTCATTCTGTTATTTCCTCTTTCTAGTTATTAAATTTTCTATTGATAAATTGTCGAACACGAATTAAACTTCTTCACGTTCAAATGGCATAGACATACAACGAGGTCCACCACGGCCCCGAACCAATTCACTTCCGCGAATCTTGATCAAGCGAAGCCCGTATTCTTCCAAAATCTTGTTGGTTACAGTATTGCGGTCATAAACCACTACCACACCAGGAGCGATAGTCAAGGTGTTAGAACCGTCATTCCATTGTTCACGTCCAGCTGCTACGATATTGCCGCCACCGCAACGAATCAAATGAACTTTTTCTACGCCAAGGTTTTGCGCAAGGAGTTCAGCCAAGTCACCTTTTTCTTCAACGATCTTCAGTTTTTCGTTTTCATAAGTAACGGAGTAAACGCGAAGGTCGCCTTCGATTTCTGGGTGAATGGTGAACTTGTCATAGTCAACCATAGTGAAGACAGTATCTAAGTGCATGAATTTACGGTTGTTAGCAAATTCAAAGGCCAATACTTTCTTGAAGCCAACATTCTTCTTGAAGATGTTCACCAAAAGTTTTTCGATAGATGCTGCGTCTGTACGTTGAGAAATACCAACTGCCAATACATCTTTAGAAAGAACTAACTCATCTCCACCTTCGATACGAGTATCTTCTTCACGGTTGTAAACCAATTCCACTTTTCCAGCGTATTCTGGGTGATATTTGAAGATGTATTTACCGTAAAGTGTTTCACGGTTACGAGTATCTGCAAACATGTGGTTGAGCGATACAGCATTACCAATTGTAGCAAATGGGTCGCGTGTGAAGTAAAGGTTTGGCATTGGATCAATCGCAAATGGATAATCTGATTCTACCAAGTCAGTCAGACCTTTCGCTTCATCAGGGATTTNTGGCAATTCAGCTTTTTGAACCCCTGCCATTGTTTTTTCAACCAATTCTTGGTTGTCCTTGATACCATGCAGCAATTCACGAATAGCTTTCTTCGTTTCGCGTCCACGAATATTTGCTTCTTCCAAATATTCTTCGATGAACTGTTCACGAATTTCTGGAGAAATCAAGGATTCAGCAGCCAATTTTTCGAGATAAAGAACTTCAATTCCTTCATCACGAANAGCTTGAGCGAATGCATCGTGTTCTTTTTGAGCATCTTCCAAGAAAGGAATGTCATCAAAAAGAAGACGTTCTAGGTAGTCCGGTAGCAAGTTTTCCAGCTCTTTGCCCGGACGGTGCAACATAACTTTTTTCAGTTTTCCAATTTCTGAGAAAACATGAATTGGATGTGTAGACATCTATTGTCCTCCTTTTCGTTGAGGTTTGGTTTCCCAATCCCTTTTATGCTATTATTCTATCATGGATTGGAAAGGCTTACACCTAAAATCTTACATTACAAATGCCAAATCCTTTGCGTTTTTTATAAAACATTATGATATTTATTTATTTTAAAGCGTTTTCTTTGCATATTTTGGTTGTTCTATTATTTTTAGGAATATATATTTTTTTGTAAAAAATATATGTTCAATTAATATTAGAATATGATCAGAAAAAGCTTTTAAATGTGTAAAAATGTTTGAAAAAAGCCAATCAAATGATTGATTAGCTTCCTTCAAAATATCTCATAAAGTAATCCTTATTCTTAAATGTCAATTTTTTATGTTCGTAGTCAATCACTTCTTCTTCTCTTAGTTTTTTTAGAACCTGATTAACTGTTTCACGTGTAGTGGCTCCTAACTTGGCCAACTCTTTCATACTCATTGGAAATGGAAGTGTATCCTGCTCTTTGCACAGATCCATGCACAAAATAGATAAAGACTGGGTTACACGGTCCGTCGCACTGGCTGAGACGACATTCCGTAAGCGCAATTCCTGAAATTCTAAAATCTGCGATAAACGCTTGGTGATAAACAACAGCTGATCAACATTCTTTTTTGAATAGTCTTCAAATAAGTCCATAGGAATGCTGAAATACTCGACATTAGTGACCGCGCTAGCCGTATAATGATAACGCTCATCGAAAAACATACCTCCATATGGAAACACACTATTCATTTTAACATAGTCCATATATGAAAAAGTATCAGTTGAATCGTACTGCTCGATACGAACATAGCCTCGATGCAGGAGGAAAAGGCGATCTCTACGGTCCCCTGAAAAGAAGATAATCTGTCCCTTGGGAATCTTGCGGAATTGAATCTCAATAGCAATTTTATCAAAAATTTCCACAGGAAAATGTGCAAATGCTGGATGCTGCCTAATAATCTGATAATGTTCCTTATTGATCATAATAACCCTTCTTACTTGCTATTAGTATTATAGCATAAATCCGCTTCCAAAAACAGAAATATATTAACCTAGCTTCATTTTAGTAAAAAGGCAATAAGGCCGAAGTAAATTCTCAACAATTTAGCTTTACTCGCTTGCTTCTACAATTCATTTTAAACATTATTCTCTCAGAACTTTTTAAATACTCCTGCTAAGTACATTAAGAATCCTTTTCTAACAAAAAGAGAGGCTAGGAAGCTTTTGTCCTAACCTCTTCTTACTATCTAATCTCGTTTAAACTCTTACCTTCTTTACTTGAGCCTCATTAAGCATTTTTACTCTTGGTATTAAAAATTGATATCGATAGAAACTTCTTAGTCAAAAATACCAGAGCAAGAAATTCTACCAAAATAATCACTTCAACCAGAATTGGCTGATTCAACCAACCAACTTGAACCAGAGCAGGAGCCAAATCAATCAAAGCATGAAAGCCCAGAGCTGCAAGAAAATAGCCTAGCCTCTTATCTTTTACAGCCGTCCAAACCCAGAAAGTCAAGAATACTTGGATTGCAAGTGCTAAAATACGCTCGAAAGCCAGTAAGTAAATTTGACCTGTCTGTAGTTTTTGTACATAAGAAATCGTCGCTTGGGGTAATTGCGCTAGCAAAGGGCTGTCCCCTTGGCTGACTAGATGAGCGAGGACAAACAGACTCAAGAGACCTGAAATACCGATGAAAAGAGCTTCGATCCCGCCGTGTCCTAAACCATAGGCCAGACTATCACCGATAGTCAGTGGACGCTTCTTTTGTAGATATCGAAAAATCACATAGCGCGCCATCTCCTCAAAGATAGCTGCCGTTGCAATGCCATACAAAACATAAAGCAAGGGAGCATTTTTCATTAGAGCAATCGTTCCATCAGCCTGAGGCTGAAGAACCAATCGATGTAGGAGATTTTCGAAAATCTGACTAGACAGATAAAATCCAACCCCTCCCAAGAGGAAAACAAGCAGGGAAATTTGCTTGGTTTTTTTAAAATAAATTACTGGAATGACTACAGCGGCTAAAATCAGCACCATAGCAATCAAAATATGCGTTTGAAGCATGAAATCGTCTCCTCAACTATTAAAAGTTTTACTAAAATTATACCTTTTTCTTTCTTAAAGTCTATCCTGTCGGGAAGCTTTTGAAATTATGAAAGGTCGATGAAAATTCATTTGTTTATCGTGAATTTTTATCAGAAAGGAAGTTGAAATAAAAGAATATATCCTNACAACTGAAATGGTAATATAAAAATTCTGATTAGAAAAAGATCAGACTGGCTTTCCATCCCGTCAGCTTTAATCTCTAAAACACTCCAATTTCTTGGTTGTTCTAGTAACCTTATCTTTAACTGCCTGCGACCACTTTCCTTGCATATTGGAATCCATATCAGAAAGTACCAAAGCTATATCTGAACGAACTTCTTCAGAGAAAGATTTTATCTTTTGCTGGAGTAATTGGCGATTCTGAGTTTGTCTTACAATACCAGCCTGCCCTATGAACCCAACATTCCACTTTTGTAGCATTTTTTCATATTGAAGAAAAGAATCATCGTATCCTCTCGTTGAATGATCTAATAAATCTGTTGTAACAATCATTGATTTCTCCTTTGCAAATGGTGCATTTGTTCTTCATTATTGTCCAAATTTCGTTGATATTGACGCTTATGTTCTGAAAATTCTTCCATTAAATCTGATCGCTTTTGATTGATAAACCATTGAACCTGCTCACTACTTTCCTGATATTCCTGACAAACCTGCCCTAATAAAATAGAATCTGGTTCAAAAACATTCAAAGCAAGGCGAAGCTGATTCATGTTTTCTTCAAACATATTACGATAAAGATAATCCGCTCTTTCTAAATCTTCTTCTCGTCTATCATAATCCTGCTTATATTCCTTGAAATCTTCTTCGATCTTTGCACGTTGATTCCGCAAGTTGCCCATTATCTCATCAAATCCCATTGTTTAAAATTCCTTGCCAATTCTTGATCCTGATCCAACTGTTTTTGAATACCAGAACGCATTTTCTGAGCAATGCCTTCAAATTCTCGCTTAAGCTCATAGGCTAACGCCTTCTTTTCGCGGTAACGCTGAAAATCCGACACGCTAATGCTTTCTCTTGTCACACCAACATCTGACAGAGCAGAGTAAATTTCAGATTCACTCAATTTGGGACCCGCAGTATAGGCCTGGCGGACAATTAGATTCCAGAGATCTTCGGCTTCTTGAATGGCATCATCATACAGACTAATCAGCAAGTCCAATCCTTTTGTTGCAATATTTTCAATGGCCGAAGCAGTAACTAAGGCCTGCTCACTGTCTAAGTAGATTTTTTCCCCTCTCGAAAGACCATCTGCTTTTAGACGATCTCGCAATCCGACCAATGAAGCCAATTCCGTGTCCAAAGACTGCAGACTGTTTTTAGCCGTCTCCAAGTAATTGAAACGCATGGCAGTGATAACCACCCTGCCATGCTCATCAATAACCTCTCCCTGCTCATTAAACTGCCAATCAAAAATCTTATGGCTAGAACCATAAACCCAATAGATGGTTCCAAAGCCATCTCCACCCTTCACACCTGCCAAGTTCCCGTCTCGGTATTGAACGACATCATCTTCAACATGACGATAATTTTTAAACAGATGAGTATTTCTCTTAAGAAATTTTTCTTCATCTTTACTCAAGGTATCATAACTAAACCAGCCATTAAAGACAGTTGTTGGAATATGATATTTTGCGCCTAGCTTAATCATATAAGCACCTTGTGAATAGCCCGTCAGTTGTGTTACATGATAGTTCTTTCTAACTTCCTGAAGAAATTCATCTGCAACCGCTAATTGTGGTGAGCTCAACTCAGGATTGATACTGGTAATCGCCCCCCTCAAATCATTAAAATCAGTAGGAGTGGTTCCCGCAGCAACTACAGCCACACTATTCGTATCTACCTGACCATTAACAATCGGCGCAACGGCCATACCCTGAAAACCAGTTGCAGGGTCATTTTTGACAGAGACAACACGGAAATCTCTCCTTCCAACTCTAACAGTATTAGTTTCTTCTGAAGATAATTCCTCATCTTTTTTATCAGTAATAATTTTATGCTTGATCTTACTTTTTAAAGCCACATCAGGATTAACACTATAAACATACCCTTCCTGATTTAAAACATTTAACTCCTTATCAGTGTAATCATATGTCATTTAAGTATCTCCTTATCTTTAGTAGAATAGATAATTATAACTTGCGAATCAGTAGATCCTTCTTTTGAAGACAATTTTTCATAATACTTCATATGGTTTTTCCCTCCAAATATTGCATTATGATTCATTGTTTCATTCAAAGAATGTATCGTTTCATACTGTAATCTTGTTCCATCAGAAAAAGTCAATTGAACATGAACATACCATCCACCAGGCTTATCAGAATAACTTGGATCACTAAATTGAATCTCTTTAATATCTTTATAGCTATTTTTTAATGCTTTCGCTAAACTCGTCTCATATTCACGATTGCGCTTTAGTACTGTTTGATGATTAAAATAGCTAATCGCGCCAAAAATCAAGAAACCAGACAGCAACACACCTAAAGCACTCATAAGAATTCGCTTCTTCATCACAGCTACCTTTCATTTTTACTTTAAACAAAAAATAAATTCTACATTCATTTTACCATACTTACTTTTTCCTTAAAATAAAAATTAAATCATTCACATCCGTTGGCATCGTACCTGCAACTACAGCCACACTATTCGTATCTACCCGGCCATTAACAATCGGCGCAACGGCCATACCCTGAAAACCAGTTGCAGGGTCATTTTTGACGGAGACAACACGGAAATCTTGATTTCCTATAGCTATTGTATTTTTCTCATCATCAGCCAACTCATTATCCTTCTTAGAAGTTATAATTTCATGCCCATTGGTCTTAGCTAAATTCGGATCAACGCTATAAACATTTTTTTCTTGATTAAATTCATTTAATTCTTTATCAGAATAATTATATATCATTTCAAAATCATCTCCTCTTTTACTGAATAGATTACTTTAATTTCACCTTCTGTATGACCAACTCTAGATCGCAAATTGGCCATATTTTCATTGTAAGTAGGTCCCCCAAATGAAGCATCATGATTACTAACATCATCTAAATGATGAGCCGCCCCATATTTTAATTTTGTTCCATCAGCAAAGGTCAACTGAACATGAACATACCATCCACCAGGCTTTTCAGAATAACTTGGATCACTAAACTGAATCTCTTTAATATCTTTATAGCTATTTTTTAATGCTTTCGCTAAACTCGTCTCATATTCACGATTGCGTTTTAGTTCTGTTTGATAATTAAAATAGCTAACCGCACCAAAAATCAAGAAACCAGTCAACAACACGCCTAAAACACTCATAAGAATTCGCTTCTTCATCACAGCTACCTTTCATTTTTACTTTAAACAAAAAATAAATTCTACATTCATTTTACCATACTTACTTTTTCCTTAAAATAAAAATTAAATCATTCACATCCGTTGGCATCGTACCTGCAACTACAGCCACACTATTCGTATCTACCCGGCCATTAACAATCGGAGCAACTGCCATACCCTGAAAACCAGTTGCAGGGTCATTTTTGACAGAAAGAATCTTAAATCTTTGACCATCAGACGTTCTATATATGTTTGTTTCTCCTGCTTTTATCTGATCATCGGATTTATCAGTTATAATATCATGCTCTTTACTTTGTGCTAAATTTGGATCAACACTATAAACAGCCTCTTCTTGATTCAGTCCATTTAATTGTTCATCTGTATAAGTATATGTCATTTTATTTCCCCTTTAGAACCATCTGAGAACACAATTAAAATTTTATAACTAGTAATCCCTTTTTGAGAATCTAAATAGTTCCACTTTTTCTCGGCTTCTTTACCACCAATTGAACCACCATAATTTGTTTTCAAATGCAAAGCATGGATTGTGCTATATTCAACCTCTTCTCCGTCATTAAAATTTAATTTCACACGAACATACCATCCACCAGGCTTATCAGAATAACTTGGATCACTAAATTGAATCTCTTTAATATCTTTATAGCTATTTTTTAATGCTTTCGCTAAACTCGTCTCATATTCACGATTGCGCTTTAGTACTGTTTGATGATTAAAATAGCTAATCGCGCCAAAAATCAAGAAACCAGACAGCAACACACCTAAAGCACTCATAAGAATTCGCTTCTTCATCGTAGCCACCTCTCATTTTCACTTTAAGCAAAAAATAAATTATATATTTATTTTGCCATATTTACTTTTCCCTTAAAACAAAAATAAAATCATTCACATCCGTTGGCGTCGTACCTGGAGCTACCACTGCTACACTGTTTGTATCTACCTGACCATTGACAATCGGCGCAACAGCCATACCCTGAAAGCCAGTTGCACGGTCATTTTTGACAGAGACAACACGGAAATATTGATTTCCTATAGTTATTCGATTTGATTCTCCACCTTGGAGCATTTCACTTGGTTTATCTGTTATAACATCACGCCCTTTATTTCTGGCTAATTTCGGATCAACACTATAAACAGTTTCTTCCTGATTAAAAAGATTTAATTCCTTATCAGTATATTCATATGTCATTTTAAAATTACCTCTGTTTTCATTGAATACATTACCTTAATTTGATTCTCTGTATAACCAACTCTTGATTTTAATTTATCACTCTCTTCATCTAAAGTTGGACCAGAAAAAATTGAATCATGATTAACAGTATCACCAAGATGGTGTCCTGTTCTATACATCAACCTTACTCCATCTCTAAAGGTCAGCTGAACTTTCACATACCATCCACCAGGCTTATCAGAATAACTTGGATCACTAAATTGAATCTCTTTAATATCTTTATAGCTATTTTTCAGCGCTTTCGCCAGGCTTGTCTCATATTCATGATTTCGCTTTAGCTCTGTTTGATGATTACAATAGCTAACCACACCAAAAATCAAGAAACCAGACAACAACACACCTAAAACACTCATAAGAATTCGCTTCTTCATTGCAACCACCTCTCATTTTTACTCAAATCAATTATTAAATAAATAACTTGTCTTAATTCATGTTGACTCGGTGCCACTCATTGATGATATAGGCAATTTGACCGACCTGATCAATACCAACTCCGCTGATCTCCTCACTGGCTTCTGTGCTACCACCTAGATAGGCTGTATAAAGTGCCACAATATAGGGCTTCTCCTCCATGACAATAGCATCAACATTGAGTGCCTCTCTAACATACCCAGGCTTTTGGTAAATTGTCAAATCGTATAAATAACGTTTGTAATATTCACCAGGAAAGGAAACACCGATAAAATAAAGAATATCCTTGTATTTTTCTTGGTTATTCCACAGATACTCTAGAACTTGAATATAATAATCCGTTGTTGTTTTGTTTTCTCTGCTGATCGTCTTGACTTTAGCTTTTGATCGGCCATACCTTCCAAACATGCTGTAGGCCTTATCCATACCGCCTAGTCGCTCTGCTAGCGCATAAGCGGGCGTATTTTCAGAGTAGACCAAGGAATACTCCTGCATATCAGGAATAGACATGGCGCCATTGAAGGCCGCTACATAGTTATCGTGCTCCCCCTTGTATTCATAGCTGGTATTGGTAATATCAAACCGCTCTTCCAGCGATAATTTTCCTGCTGCTACCTCATCAACAACCAACATATTAAGGGGGAGTTTATAAGTAGAGCCTGCTGTCATAGGCTGGGTATCATTCATGGCATAAGTTTGCCCACTCATCAAATCTTTATAAGAAAAAGCAAGCTGCGAAGAGTCAATTCCCATGTCATCCATGTAAGCCTGAACAACTTGTGACAAGGTCATATTCGCATAATCGTAAGATAAGCCCAAGGCTTCCATGGTCGGAAAATCCTGCTCTATCACCTCTTGCTTCTCTTCCATTGTCTTGCTAGCACGCGCAGTCGCCTCAGACTTCGTTTCCTCTCCTTCTGTAGCCTGTGAAGAAGCGATTGATTGACCTGCTTCTGCTATCTTTTTATCAGCTCGCTGTGGCTCCACCAAAAGACCCAAAAAACAAATAAATAAGAAAACACCACCGAACCAGCAAGCCAGTTTCTTTATGTCATTTTTAATCAAAGCATTTCTCCTAATATTTTAGTATTATAAAAGATTCTCATTAAAATAACAAGTAGAAAGGTCAATTTAAGGGCATTTAAAAACGAATCATTACGATCCGTTTTATAATTCTATTATTTAGCTGCTGCGTAGAGCTCATCCACTTTATTCCAGTTGATCACTGAGAAGAAAGCCTTGATATAGTCAGGACGCACGTTGCGATATTTCACGTAGTAAGCATGTTCCCAAACGTCCAAGCCGAGGATCGGTGTCTTACCTTCTGAGATTGGTGTATCTTGGTTTGCTGTTGAAGTTACTTCAAGTTTCCCTTCTTTGTTGACAACCAACCATGCCCAACCTGAGCCGAAACGAGTTGTTGCTGCTGCAGTGAAGGCTGCTTGGAATTCTTCAAATGAACCAAATGTCTCATCGATCGCTGCTGCAAGTTCTGCTGAAGGAGCTGTCTTTTCAGGAGTCATCAATTCCCAGAAAAGAGCATGGTTCAAGTGTCCACCACCGTTGTTGATCACTGCTTGGCGAATATCAGCCGGAATAGACTCAACATCTGCCAACAGTTTTTCTAAGTCTTCACCAATTTCAGGATGTTTTTCAAGCGCCGCATTTACGTTATTCACGTAAGTTTGATGGTGCTTGTCATGGTGAAGGTGCATTGTTTCCTCATCGATGTAAGGTTCCAAAGCGTCGTATGCATAAGGTAGATCTGGTAAAATAATTGCCATTTACTTGTCCTCATTTTCTTTATTATTATACAAATCATAACGTAAAAACGCACATTTTTCAACTATTTTGCTTATAAATTTTGCTAAGCTTTTAGAAGTTTCCTGTTGCGATTTTCAGCAAGGCGAGGTCGAAAAGGTAGTCCTTGTCATAAAGGCCAGACTTGATCTGGTAGTCCGTTTCAATCAAGCAGGTCAGGGTTCTTTTCAGAAAGTTGAGGCTAAGCCCACGCGCATCCTTGAGTGCAAACTTGACTTGGAAGGGATTCATCTTGCGGCCTAGATAGTCTGATAACTCCGCCACGATTTGACTTTCAGATCGGCCATTATCCGCCAAAATCTTAACCTGAGTAAACATTCGAAACTGGCCTAACATGATGGCAATCAGCTTGATTTCATCTTCACCCTGCAGAGTCAAATCTCGCACCAAACTCCGCGCCGCATCAATTTGTTTCTGTAAAATCAGTTGGGTCAAATCAAAAATGTTGTCCTGCAAGGTTTTGGGAATGGCCTCAGCGATGTCTTCCAGACTGACCTTCCCCGACTCTTTATAAGACTTCAGAAAAGCCAAGTTTTTACTGATTTCGCTGAAATGAAATCCTGATTTGATCAGCAAGTGGTCAAAAGCCTTCGGAGCGAAGTCCAGACCTTCAAGCTGGGCTTGTTTTGTAAAATACTGACGTAAGTCTGCTTCCTTAATCTCAGCTGCTTCAAAGATCTGTCCGTCGCGCTTGAGCATTTTGACTAGTCTGAGTTTGCTGTCCAGCTTACCTTCCGCAAAAATGACCAACTTGGTCGTGCTACTAGGATCTTCCAAATACTGCTCAAAGGATTTGAGCTCTTCATCCGATAAATAGCGCTTTTTTGCTGTCGTTAGATCCGCAAAATGATCTAAAATAATAATCTTTTCATCTGCAAAAAAAGGCAGACTGACTAAATCTAACTCCACATCTGCATAAGACGTTTCTTTCATATCAAACAACGTGACATTCAAATCCGCTGGATCGTAGTGAATCTGCTTCAAAAACTCGTCTTTTAACAGCTCAAATTGCCCCAAGTCGTCTCCCGTCAAAATCGTTAAAGGCGGAAGGTTTTCGGGAGTGATTTTCCTAATTTTTTCAATTGCTAACACAGTGGCACTCCCTTCCTTTTTCTTGATTCTTAGTCATGTATAAATTGTAACAAAAAACAGCAGGAAAGTCTGCTGTTTTTCATCATTCTGACTAGAATATCAGGGATTAAAAGAATTGTCCCAACTGCATGATGATTGTGACCAAGAGAGTGATAAGAAAAAGAATGCCACCTAACACTGCAATCATACTAAACTCTTGCTTCTCTCTTTTCAACGGTCTTCTACGATTATCTAGCTGCTCGTTGATATGTTCCTGCAGAATTCCCTTTTGCTTCTCTGGCATGATTGTCCTCCCTTACTAAATCTGCATAAAGGAACTTGCCCTCATCGAAAGCAAGTTCTCATGTATCTGGTTAAAGAATGGCCTTATATTGCTCCAAACTAGCCTGATTAGCAGCCTGTTTCTGTCTAGCAAGTGCTGCTTCCATCTCTGATGAGTGGGCAAGGACACTTTGAATCTTATCCACCATGCCTGAAACATTTTCTGGCGAATAAATGTGATCATCTGCAATAAATCGACGGCTATGGCAAGTATTTTTGAAGCTGAGAATCAGCATGTTGTTCTCAAAAGCTGTGCGACATGCATTGAGGATTTCATCGCTGATATTGATATCTAGATACAAGTCACATCTCTCAAAAAGCTCTGCAACCTTGGCCGGACGAATATTTGGATAAAGCGAAACATTCGGATAACGATTGAGCCCCATCAAATGGCCAGACATTTCTGTGATGGCTCCAATATGGAAATGTACATTTGGTAGCTGAGTCAAGAGCTGCTCTATTTGCTCAAGCTGATCACTATTGGTCAAAATCAAGGCTTCTGGATTCATATTATTAAGACGCTGGTAATCATAAATATAACCAATATTGTGGAAATAGACTTTTTCTTCCGGTGTGTCCAAATCTCCTGTAAAATAACTGTAAGGAGACTCGACATCTGGTGAAAGATAGCCATCGTCTTGTACAACAACAGGACAATCAAGTCCTGTTGCTTTTAATGAACGTAACAAATCAAAACTTGCTTGATCATAGCGGTCAAACAAACAAATCATAGTGGTTATGCCTTTCTTTCTGAATCCTTCTTAGTTGGTCTGAGCCGATCGAACCAGATCAGACCAGCGCTGGGCAATATGCTCATCAAGGTAAGGCTCAGCTACCTCACTCGCTAAACAATCTTTTTGTGCGGTCAAGAAAACCTCTCCAATACTTGAAGAGGTTCGCTACTATGCTCAAGAATTGCTTCGTCTTTCTGAACGCAGACAAGTTGTCTTAAACGACATGGTAGCTCTAGCTCAGCCTTTACCAGAGTATGACATCTTACGGTCAATTCCTGCCATCGCAGAAACCACAGCGACATCTATCATTGGCGAATTGGGAGAGATTCGTTGCTTTCAGTCTACCAATCGAATCAACGCTTTTATTGGCATTGACCTGAGACACTATGAATCTGGGAACTTTCTAGCTAAGGAATACATCACTAAACGAGGTAATCCCTATGCCAGAAAAATCTTGTTCAAGTGCATTCACAACATCGCTTCAGCTAGTCATACCAATCCCTGCCATATCGCTGACTTTTATGAGAAACGAAAAAGACAATCGACAATAGCTTCAACTAAGCCACATACGATTGCCTCTATACATCGTCTCATTCGAACAATGTATTACCTCATTACGCATAACAAACTTTACGATTATTCTTTGACCCAAAATCGATAAGGTTGTCTATGCCGTATTATGGTAACACCTTGTTTCAAAAAATACCAGATGAGGTGTTTTTTAGCATGCCCTTTTATGGATCAAAAAGTGTTAAAAATAAGACAGTAACCTCAGAATAGCTACTGTCTTATCTCTTTTTTTACTTAAAGCCTTGATAGACTTGACAAATGGTAGAAAAGAGCCCAAAAACCCCAGATAGCCTTGAGCCATCCGGGGTTCTTATTTTCATCGCTAAAATGATATCAACAAAATTTCATTGTAGCCGATTTTTGGAACTTAGTCTTCTAAATCCATTTCAGAAGCTGCTGATCTCTTCTTCTTACCAAGAAGAGAGGCAGTTACCAAGGCAGCTACTCCTAATCCAAGACCAGCAAATTGGTTACTTGCAGTTCCTGTATTTGGTAAAGCCTTAGCGTTTGGAGTAACTTTGACTTGTCCTGGTTGTGCAGGCTGTGGCTTAGGTGCTTGAGAGTGATTTGTAGCACTCGAGATTGAAGCACTGTCAGACAAGCTAGCTGAGGTACTTGCGCTGTTGCTCATGCTTGTGCTTGTTGAAACTGATTCACTTGTGCTGATTGAAGCACTTACGCTGTTGCTCATGCTTGCTGAAGTTGAGGCATCGCCTGAGCCATTGCTTGTACTTGTTGAACCTGAACCACTACCTGAGTTGTTGCTTGCACTGATTGAGGCTGACACGCTGTTACTCAAGCTTGTGCTTGCTGATTCAGATGCACTGATTGACGCTGACACGCTGGTGCTCATGCTTGTGCTTGCTGATACTGAAGCACTGATTGAAGCAGACACGCTGGTGCTCATGCTTGTGCTTGCTGATACTGAAGCACTGATTGAAGCAGACACGCTGGTGCTCATGCTTGTGCTTNCTGATTCAGATGCACTAATTGAAGCTGATACGCTGGTGCTCATGCTTGTGCTTGCTGATTCAGATGCACTAATTGAAGCGGACACGCTGTTACTCAAGCTTGTGCTGGCTGATACTGAAGCACTGATTGAGGCAGACACGCTATTGCTCATGCTTGTGCTTGCTGATTGACTTGCACTGATTGAAGCAGACACGCTGGTGCTCATGCTTGTGCTGGCTGATTGACTTGCACTGATTGAGGCTGACACGCTGTTGCTCATGCTTGTGCTGGCTGATTGGCTAGCTGATACAGATGCTGAAGTACTTTGACTTGCAGATACTGACGCGCTAGCTGATTGGCTTGCACTGATTGAGGCTGACACGCTGTTACTCATGCTTGTGCTGGCTGATTCAGATGCACTAATTGAAGCAGACACGCTGTTGCTCATGCTTGTGCTGGCTGATTGACTTGCACTGATTGAGGCAGACACGCTGTTGCTCATGCTTGTGCTGGCTGATTCAGATGCACTGATTGAGGCAGACACGCTNTTGCTCATGCTTGTGCTTGCTGATTCAGATGCACTGATTGATGCGGACACGCTGTTACTCANGCTTGTGCTTGCTGATTCAGANGCACTGATTGATGCGGACACGCTGTTACTCAAGCTTGTGCTTGCTGATTCAGATGCACTGATTGAGGCAGACACGCTATTACTCATGCTTGTACTTGCTGATACTGAAGCACTGATTGAGGCAGACACGCTATTGCTCATGCTTGTGCTTGCTGATTCAGACGCACTGATTGATGCGGACACGCTGTTACTCAAGCTTGTGCTTGCTGATTCAGATGCACTAATTGAAGCTGACACGCTGTTGCTCATGCTTGTGCTTACTGATTCAGATGCACTAATTGAAGCGGACACGCTGTTGCTCATGCTTGTGCTTGCTGATTGGCTTGCACTGATTGAGGCAGACACGCTGTTACTCATGCTTGTGCTTGCTGATTCAGATGCACTAATTNAAGCTGACACGCTGGTGCTCATGCTTGTGCTTGCTGATTGGCTTGCACTGATTGAGGCAGACACGCTGGTGCTCATGCTTGTGCTTGCTGATTCAGATGCACTGATTGAAGCAGACACGCTGGTGCTCATGCTTGCTGATTCAGACGCACTAATTGAAGCTGACACGCTGGTGCTCATGCTTGCTGATTCAGACGCACTAATTGAAGCTGACACGCTGGTGCTCATGCTTGCTGATTCAGATGCACTGATTGAAGCAGACACGCTGGTGCTCATGCTTGCTGATTCAGACGCACTAATTGAAGCTGACACGCTGTTGCTCATGCTTGCTGATTCAGACGCACTAATTGAAGCTGACACGCTGTTGCTCATGCTTGCTGATTCAGACGCACTAATTGAAGCTGACACGCTGGTGCTCATGCTTGCTGATTCAGATGCACTAATTGAAGCTGACACGCTGGTGCTCATGCTTGCTGATTCAGACGCACTAATTGAAGCTGACACGCTGGTGCTCATGCTTGCTGATTCAGACGCACTAATTGAAGCTGACACGCTGGTGCTCATGCTTGTGCTTGCTGATTCAGATGCACTAATTGAAGCTGACACACTGTTGCTCATGCTTGTGCTTGCTGATCGGCTTGCGCTTACTGATGCTGAAGTACTTTGACTTGCAGATACTGAAGCTGATTGGCTTGCACTGATGCTTGCTGAGATAGATGCTGAAGTGCTTTGGCTTGCGCTTACTGATGCTGAAGTACTTTGACTTGCAGATACTGAAGCTGAAGCTGATTGGCTAGCTGATACAGATGCTGATTGACTAGCACTTACTGATGCTGAAGCACTTTGGCTCGCACTAATTGACGCAGAGTGGCTCGCGCTTNCTGAGATAGANGCTGAGTTCTGGTTGTTAGATGCTGAAGCTGAAGCACTGATGCTTGCGCTCACTGATGCTGAAGTACTTTGACTTGCAGATACTGAAGCTGAAGCTGATTGGCTAGCTGATACAGAGGCTGAGTGACTTGCACTTACTGATGCTGAAGTGCTTTGGCTCGCACTAATTGACGCAGAGTGGCTCGCGCTTACTGAGATAGACGCTGAGTTCTGGTTGTTAGATGCTGANGCTGAAGCACTGATGCTTGCGCTCACTGATGCTGAAGTACTTTGACTTGCAGATACTGATGCGCTAGTTGATTGACTTGCAGATACAGAAGCTGATGTGCTTTGGCTTGCTGATGCTGAAGCCGATTGACTTGCGCTTACTGATGCACTTACGCTTGCACTTGCTGAGCTTGATGCTGATTGGCTAGCACTGATGCTTGCTGAGATAGATGCTGAAGTGCTTTGGCTCGCACTAATTGACGCTGAGTGGCTCGCGCTTACTGAGATAGACGCTGAGTTCTGGTTGTTAGATGCTGAAGCTGAAGCACTTTGGCTCGCACTAATTGACGCAGACTGGCTCGCGCTTGCTGAGATAGACGCTGAGTTCTGGTTGTTAGATGCTGAAGCTGAGGCACTTTGGCTTGCGCTTACTGATGCTGAAGTACTTTGACTTGCAGATACTGAAGCTGATTGGCTAGCTGATACAGATGCTGAGTGACTTGCACTTACTGATGCTGAGGCGATTTGGCTCGCACTAATTGACGCTGAGTGGCTCGCGCTTACTGAGATAGACGCTGAGTTCTGGTTGTTAGAGGCTGAAGCTGAGGCACTTTGGCTTGCACTAATTGACGCAGACTGGCTCGCGCTTGCTGAGATAGAAGCTGAGTTCTGGTTGTTAGATGCTGAAGCTGAAGCACTGATGCTTGCGCTCACTGATGCTGAAGTACTTTGACTTGCAGATACTGAAGCTGANGCNNNTTGGCTAGCTGATACAGATGCTGAGTGACTTGCACTTACTGATGCTGATGCGATTTGGCTCGCACTAATTGACGCAGACTGGCTCGCGCTTGCTGAGATAGAAGCTGAGTTCTGGTTGTTAGATGCTGAAGCTGAAGCACTTTGGCTTGCACTAATTGACGCAGACTGGCTCGCGCTTACTGAGATAGACGCTGAGTTCTGGTTGTTAGATGCTGAAGCTGAAGCACTGATGCTTGCGCTCACTGATGCTGAAGTACTTTGACTTGCAGATACTGAAGCTGATTGGCTAGCTGATACAGATGCTGAGTGACTTGCACTTACTGATGCTGATGCGCTTTGGCTCGCACTAATTGACGCAGACTGGCTCGCGCTTGCTGAGATAGAAGCTGAGTTCTGGTTGTTAGATGCTGAAGCTGAAGCACTTTGGCTTGCACTAATTGACGCAGACTGGCTCGCGCTTACTGAGATAGACGCTGAGTTCTGGTTGTTAGATGCTGATGCTGAAGCACTGATGCTTGCGCTCACTGATGCTGAAGTACTTTGACTTGCAGATACAGACACTGAGGCGCTTTGGCTCGCACTAATTGACGCAGACTGGCTCGCGCTTGCTGAGATAGACGCTGAGTTNTGGTTGTTAGATGCTGATGCTGAAGCACTGATGCTTGCGCTCACTGATGCTGAAGTACTTTGACTTGCAGATACTGAAGCTGAAGCACTTTGGCTTGCACTAATTGACGCAGANTGGCTCGCGCTTACTGAGATAGACGCTGAGTTCTGGTTGTTAGATGCTGATGCTGAAGCACTGATGCTTGCGCTCACTGATGCTGAAGTACTTTGACTTGCAGATACAGACACTGAGGCGCTTTGGCTCGCACTAATTGACGCA
>NZ_RJPR01000003.1 GCF_003943465.1 Streptococcus cristatus
TAGTTCTAGTTCAGTGGTAGAACACCACCTTGCCAAGGTGGGGGTCGCGGGTTCGAATCCCGTCGTTCGCTTTGAGGCCGGGGTGGCGGAACTGGCAGACGCACAGGACTTAAAATCCTGCGATTGGTAACGATCGTACCGGTTCGATTCCGGTCCTCGGCATAGCGGATATGCGACAGGGCACCCTTAGCTCAACTGGATAGAGTACCTGACTACGAATCAGGCGGTTAGAGGTTCGACTCCTCTAGGGTGCATGAAGGGAGACGAGGTCATATGACTCCGTTTTTACTTATGATCGGGAAGTAGCTCAGCTTGGTAGAGTACTTGGTTTGGGACCAAGGTGTCGCAGGTTCGAATCCTGTCTTCCCGATATGCTAATTCATAGAAGACAACGGCTGTATGCTGTTGTTTTTTATATTTTATGGATTCTGGTTTTTTGCTTTTCCATAATGTCTCTATAATTTATAAGTTTTCGTAAATTAGACAGTATCCATATAGGATGTGGTCTTTTTACTTTTTGATTAAAGTATTTGGCTTACTTCATATTTTTTGCTATTTATGCGTGCCTATTGCTTTGATTGAATTTTCACCTGATTTTTTGTATACTAATATGTGGATAATCATTTATTGATGGGAGATTTTTATATGTTAAAGCAAGATTGGCTCGAATATTTTGAAGCTGTGAATGGTCGTTCAGCAACGGATGCAGAAATTGCTCAAGCTTTGCTGGCTGGTGAATTTGTGGAACCTGAGCTGACAAGTACGAATCAAGTTGGAAGTGAAACTGGCTCAATCATATCAGACTCTGTTCCAGCACAAGGAGGAGCTTCAAACGGTGAATATTATGCTCAGCCGCAAAATAGTTTTCAGGAACAGAATGGGCAAGGATCGTTCTCTCAGCCAACTGGGCAGCAATATCAAGAGCTTCCTCAGCAACAGCCTAACCAAAATCATTTTGCTAATCAAACACAATCGTTTGCTCAGCAGGACTATCCTTATCAACAGCCAAATGGTGGGCAACCTAACCAGTTTGTTAGTCAGCCTCAATCTTCTGGTTCGCAAGGCTTTAATCAGCAAGCTTATCAAAATAATCCGCAAGGCCAGTTCAATACGCAGAATTTCCAGCAAGGTCCACAGGCCTACTATAGTCAGCAACAGCCGGCGCAACCAAGTGAATTTTCTAAAACAATGAAAGGTTTCTGGGCCTGGCTTGTTTCTGCTTGGAAGTCGCCAACTTCAGAAGTTGAAAGTAGCAAATTAAATGGCTATCTTTCTCTAGGATTGACTGTTTTCTTTGCAGCTATCGTGGTGAATTATAACTTTTATAATATTATTTCTTCGGTGAGTTTTGGCTTTTATAGTGGTCCGACTTTTGACTTTAGACTTTTCTTAGTCTCACTGATAGCGGCTGCTCTCGTTCTTTTCTCCATTATTTTAGGAGGCTTTGCTGTAAAACGCATGGTCTATAAGGATGGAAGCTTTAGCTTTAATAAGGCATTTGACTGGTATGGCAGACTCTATGCGATTATCTTACCTTTTGTGGCTCTTTCTGCTTTATTTAGCTTACTTGGGATTATGTCTGTTTCCCTCTTCCTAGCATGGATTGGCTTAGTGTTAATTGGGGTCGGTGCAACCTTTGCTTTGATTTATTCAAAATCTAGCACGTCAATGGATCCTTTTTATAAATATTTACTGGCAATTATTGTCAATGGTGTGATTACATTTATCTTTACTTTCATCGCTTTCTCATTACTGATGAGTCTTATGATGATGTAAAGTTCTGGGAGGTGATTTATGGCAACGAAAGAAAAATGGGTTGAGCTTTTTGAGCAAGTCATTGGTAGAAAGCCAAGCGCAGATGAGTTTTTAGAAGGAAAACGTTTTGACTTTGATCCCAGAAAGATTATTTCTATTGCGGCTCCAGCAGGACAAAGTAACGATGGGCCAGCTGAAGAGAAGCAAAGCTCGGTGACTCATGAACAAAATTTGGGGCAAGAGGAGCCAGCTGTAGAGTTTCTCAAAGAAGAATCTGTTGAGGCTTATCCTAAAGAAGAAAAGCAAGAGATTTCAGAATCGGATCAATACCAAGAGCAACGGGAGAATTGGCTGCAAGCTTTCGAGACGAATATTGGTAGAAAGCCGACTAAAGAGGAATTTTTAGAAGCACGAAATCAAGGTTTTCTTAATCTACCTATTCGCTCTGAATTACTGGAATCGGAATTACCACAGAAAGCAATAAAAAAAGCAGAAAAAAGAATGTCGAAGAAGAAAGTCATGCTGATTGCTTTTCCTCTTATTCTACTTTCTGTTTTAGTGGCAGCCTTTCTTTATTTGAGCTCGGTGACAGGTGTGAAAGTTGTTACGGATGATTTTGCAAAAGCGGTTACTAAAAAGGATTATGATGGAATCGCAAACCTACTTTCTTCTAACTCAGATAAGTGGACACGTGCAGACGCGAGGGCTTTGGTCGAGCACTTAGAGAGTCAAGAAATCAATATTGAGACCGAGTTGGACAACATTGCTAAGTCAAAGGGAAAATCAGCCTATATTGATGACAATCAGAATAAACTTTTAGGTGTAACTGAAAAAAGCAAGAAATTTGGGATTTTTCAGGAATATCAAATAGTGGCCTATCCAGTAGAGGTGAAGGTTAACACGAACTTAGAAAATGCGAGCATCAAAGCTGGCGATAAAAAAAGCATTCTGTTAAATAAGAATGCTGAAACGAATATTGGCAAATATCATTTTATCAAGCAGGAATTTACCCTGAAAGGTAAGACGGAAGTTGGAGAGATTGAGAGTAAGATTCAGCTTGATTTAGCCACTGCTAAGAATAATGAAATTAAATTGGATCTTAAGTCTGAAAAGAAACGATTGAAAGTTACTATGCCAGCAGAAGCTTCAAATGCAACAGACCTTAAAATTGTTGTAAATGGCAAGGAAATTGGTAGTAGCTTGGAAACAGATATTCAAGTTGTACCGCATCAAGAACTGGAAGTTTATGCTAAGTTTATTGTTGCTGGTAACACTTTTGTAACCAACAAGGAGAGCATTGTTGTCAAAGGAGACACGCTTGATGTTGCTTTATCTTTACCTAAAGAAGTGACAGATAAGATCAAAGAAAAGGACGAAGAAGCTAAAAAGGTAGAAGCTAACAAGGCAAAAATCACCAATTTCCTTAGTGAATATCGCACGGCTGTTTTCAGATCGGTCTCTAATCGTTCTAATTATTATGCTCAATATTATGACACTTCTAGTCCAGCATACAAAGAGATGGTTGAGTGGACTACAGGTGGTGGTGTCAAGAAGGCGAAAATTGATTATTACGATCCAGGAGCTTTGGATATCCGTGAAGTGAGAGAGGAGAACGGCTCCTATATTGTGACGACTTATGAAGACTATACAGTTCACTATATTGATAGTACTCCAAATAGTGTCAATAGAAAAAATAAAACTTACTATTTGAAGCCGACCGGAAATTCCTTTGCAATCTACAATATTGAAGTTTCAGAAAGTTAGTGGAATACAATGAAATATAATAAACTTATTTTTCTAGCAATGGCAGTCTTGCTTTTAAGTGCTTGCTCAGCAGCCAAAGACAAGACTGTAAGTAATACAAACAAGCAGGCAAGTAGCTCAAATGTATCTGTTGAAAAAAAAGAGGCTGAAAAAGATCGGTCATCTAGCCAAGATACAAGGAGTGAATCGGATGGTACGGAGTCTAAGAAGGAGCAGAAACAGGACGTAACTGTTGATAAAAATGTTTCTTACAACGGAAGCTACTATAGCGTTCAAGGTAAATATGACGAAATAGTCATCGCCAATAAACACTATCCATTATCAGCTGACTACAATCCAGGTGAGAATCCGACTGCTAAAGCAGAACTACTTAAGTTAATCGCAGATATGCAGTCCAAAGGTTATCCTATCAGCAACCAATATAGTGGCTTTCGTAGTTATCAAACTCAGGTCGGCCTTTATCAAAGTTATGTGAATCGAGATGGACTAGCTGCGGCTGATCGCTATTCGGCAAGACCAGGCTATAGCGAGCACCAAACTGGTTTAGCATTTGATCTGATTGATAGTAGCGGCAATCTGGTTGAAGAAGCTGGAGCTAGTCAGTGGCTCTTGGACAATGCCTATAAATATGGTTTTGTAGTACGCTATCCTGTTGGCAAGGAGGGGTCTACTGGCTATGTGCCTGAAAGTTGGCATCTACGCTATGTAGGAAAAGAGGCCAAGGAAATTTCCGAATCTGGTCTCACACTGGAAGAGTATTATCATTTTACAGGTGGTAATTATGTCCAGTAAAATCTAATTGCAGACTCAGCATCTACCTTATTCTCAAAAGTTAGAAGCTACATATCTCACTTTAAAAGTGGAGTTGAGCTGCTGGATGATTAGAAAAATGCATAGTAAAACCAGTCCTCGTTTTTTGGGGACTGGTTTTTTGTTTTGTTGACACTAAGACCTAACTCATAAGATGAGCAGAGCTCGAGTTGACTTTTTCCTATTCTTTTATAATTTCAATCTTTTCGATTTTAATATCTGTTTTGGGTTTATCTTTATCGCCAGTTTCTGTGGCAGCAATTTTATCTACTACGTCCATGCCTTCAATGACTTGACCAAAGACGGTATAACCGCCGTCAAGGCTTGGATTTCCGCCGTTTTTGTAAGCTTCAATGATTTTAGCAGGGAAAGTATCGGTCGGTAATTGTTTGGATAAGTCTTTCTTGCTTTGGTTGATGAAAAATTGACTGCCGTTGGTGTCTTTTCCAGCATTGGCCATGGCTAGTGCGCCGCGCAAGTTGTAGAGGTAAGGAGAATATTCATTCTTGAAGCCATTTCCTGAGTCAATAGACTCATTCTTGCCTTTCCAAATGGATTCGCCACCTGTGCCATCTCCTTTAGGATCGCCGGTCTGAATCATGAAGTCATTGATAACGCGGTGGAAAATCACCCCGTTATAATAGCCTTCCTTTGCATGTGTCAGAAAATTTTCGACAGCTAAAGGAGCGTATTTAGGAAACAGCTTGAGGCGAATGTCTCCTTGTGTTGTGATAATCTTGACTTCAGCCTCATCTTCGGCAACTTCTGTAGATAGTTGTGGGAAGTTGGCATTTTCATTGGTCATGGCATCCTTGTATTGTTCACGGAGTTTTTGAACTTCAGCTGCCTCAGAGCTGGTATCGGTAGCAGAAGACTGCTTAGGAGCGCTGGAGGACTTGGTAGTAGAATCTTCTTTAGTGGAGCAGCCTGTCAGAGCAAGTGCAGATAAAAGACTAAAAAGAATGATTTTTTTCATAAATAACCTTTCTATGCATAAGTTTATGAACTATTGCTATTTTACTATAAGTGCTTTAGTTTTTCAAACTTTCCTGCGTCAGAAATTCCAAGAGCAGGGATTTGAGGCTTTCTGGACGCAAATTGTGGTTGTAAAGTTCTTGCAAGCTGACCCATTCGGGCTGGTAAATGTTTTGGGGACCACTGCGCTCGAGCTCCTCGCCCTGCATGAGTGGAGTCTCATCCGTACTTAGACTGGTGTAAAAATAATACTCCTCTTCTCCCTGATTGTTAAAGGAAAAAGCTGTGTGCAGCTGGTCAGCAGAAAAGTTAAGATTGACTTCTTCTTTCATTTCCCGTAAGGCGGTTTCTAAAGGTCCTTCTCCAAGTTTGATAGTCCCACCGGGAATTACCAAATACTCTTGTCCATTCTTCCAGCGGTGAATCAGCAAAATCTTGTCTAAGAAAGGATTGTAGACAATCACACCTGCTCGCATACTCTTCTCCTTTCTGCTGTTTTCTTCTAAATAGTCTAGCAAAAATAGATAAAGATTACCAATCTGAGCTATAGAAACACTTTCTTGAAATTTCCGCTTTCTATAAAAATATATATGCTAGAATGAATGTTATACTTCAGAAATGGAGCACTTGTGCCTATAAATTTTAAGGAAGCTATCTTGTTCATCTGGTTTTATAACGGTCTTTCTAATAGATGTTCTTTTAGTAGGCCCCTTGGTAAAAGAACTGGTCTTTCGTTTTTTGAAAGATCATCATAAGCGCTGACAAAATATTAGGGCGCATCCTTGTAAATGGAACGTTATTTGNGAGCTTGGGGAGCAAATTTTGTAATGGCTGTTTCCCTTAACATTCTCTTGGTTGGTTCGTTCTCGAGTTTTATACTAGGGTATGTCCAGAAACTTTTCTCGAGTGAAGAAAGGATCGGAAATTTTGAGGACGATGATGAACCTTCGAAAATTATTTTAGGGAAAATTATGGTAGAATAAGATAAGAATCGTTCGTTTAATCTAACAAAAACTTGTAATGTAGTTGAAGGGAGTTTGATTATGGCAAGACGTTTAACAAAAAGTGCTGATGATAAAATCATTGCAGGAGTTTGCTCCGGGCTAGCTCGGTATTTTAATATAGATCCGGTCATTATCCGTGTTATCTGGGGAGTTTCCTTTTTTGCTTATGGGATTGGACTTCTTCCCTACCTCATTTTCTGGGTGATTTTGCCAGAAGAATAAGGCAGAAACTAGTTGCAAAAGGCAGCTAGTTTTCTGTTTAGAAGATCTTAAAATATGGTATAATGAAATTTATGGCAAATAAGAAAAATACAAAAAACAGTCGAACTACGAGACGGCCGACAAAAGCGGAATTAGAAAGACAAAAAGCGATTCGACGGATGATAGTCACCTTTGTTTTGGCTATCGCTTTATTGTTTGCTGCTTTGAAGCTGGGGGCTTTTGGAGTCACCATTTATAACTTAATTCGGGTTCTGGTAGGGAGTCTGGCTTATGTGGCGATTCTAGCTGCCTTGTTTTATCTCTTTTTCTTTAAGTGGCTGCACAAACATGAGGGGAAGATTTCGGGCTTTATCAGCTTTTTCTTAGGACTCAGCTTAATTTTTCAAGCCTATTTTGTTCATGTTTTGCATTTGAAAGGGCAGGTTTTATCCACAACGCTTACGCGAGTCTTGACAGATTTGTTGGCCTTTAAAGTGTCCTCATTTGCTGGTGGTGGGCTGATTGGGGCGGCTCTTTATGCTCCGATTTCTTTTCTTTTTTCAAATATCGGCTCCTATTTCATTGGCCTGCTCCTGATTTTGCTGGGGGCCCTGCTCATGAGTCCATGGTCGCTTTATGATCTTGCTGAGAAATTTAGCGTGACTTTCCAAAACTGGAGAGAAAAAGAGGAGGAAAAACGTCAGCTTCGTTTCCTTGAGCGGGAGGAGAAAGCCGCACAGGCAGCTATGCAAGCCATTGAGGTAGAGCAGGCAGAAACTGAAGTGGATCCTCAAACGGGAGAGATTTTAGATGATGAGGATTTGTCTTACTCGCCTATGGACTTTGATGAGGCGGACTATGCTGAAGAGGGGGAGTATGATCCCCATGAGCCCCTGGACTTTGGCCGAGAAGAGGAAATAGAAGAAGCAGAGGCGGACGTAGAGGTAGATTTTACGACCAAAGAAAGTCTAGACTATAAATTACCGACCATCAATCTCTTTGCGCCTGACAAGCCCAAAAATCAGTCCAAGGAAAAGAGGATTGTCCGAGAGAATATCAAGATTTTGGAAGAAACCTTTGCTAGCTTTGGAATTAAGGTTACTGTCGAGCGGGCTGAAATTGGACCTTCTGTTACCAAGTACGAGGTCAAGCCAGCTGTCGGCGTTCGGGTCAATCGGATTTCCAATCTGGCTGATGACCTGGCTTTAGCCTTAGCTGCTAAGGATGTTCGGATTGAGGCGCCGATTCCTGGAAAATCCCTGGTCGGGATTGAGGTACCTAACTCTGAAATTGCGACCGTGACTTTCCGAGAACTCTGGGAACAGTCGAAAACGGATGCCAGCAAGCTCCTAGAAATCCCACTTGGGAAGGCTGTCAACGGCTCTGTCCGTTCTTTTGACTTGGCTAAGATGCCTCACCTCTTGGTGGCGGGCTCTACTGGTTCTGGTAAATCTGTGGCCGTCAACGGCATTATCGCCAGCATTCTCATGAAAGCCAGACCGGATGAAGTCAAGTTTATGATGGTGGATCCTAAGATGGTGGAGCTGTCTGTTTATAATGACATTCCCCACTTGCTTATCCCAGTCGTAACAAATCCTCGCAAGGCCAGCCGCGCCCTGCAGAAGGTTGTAGACGAAATGGAAAATCGCTATGAACTCTTTTCCAAGGTCGGTGCTCGTAACATTGCTGGCTATAATGCCAAGGTAGCCGAGTACAATGCTCAATCTGAGTACAAGCAGGTGCCCCTGCCTTTAATCGTCGTCATCGTGGACGAGCTGGCTGACCTCATGATGGTGGCCAGCAAGGAAGTGGAAGACGCTATTATACGTCTGGGACAAAAAGCGCGTGCGGCTGGGATTCACATGATTCTGGCTACCCAGCGGCCATCTGTAGATGTTATCTCGGGTCTGATTAAGGCCAATGTACCCTCTCGGATTGCCTTTGCTGTGTCCAGCGGGACAGACAGCCGGACTATTCTAGATGAAAATGGAGCGGAAAAGCTATTGGGGCGTGGTGATATGCTCTTTAAGCCGATTGATGAAAACCACCCAGTCCGTTTGCAGGGCTCCTTCATCTCAGATGAGGACGTGGAGCGCATCGTAGCTTTTGTCAAGAATCAAGCAGAAGCTGATTATGACGATAGTTTTGATCCAGGCGAAGTATCTGAAAGTGATTTGGATACTGGCGGGGGCGATGATGAAGGCGATCCTCTCTTTGAGGAAGCCAAGGCCTTGGTCATTGAGACACAGAAAGCTAGCGCTTCGATGATCCAGCGGCGACTCTCGGTCGGCTTTAATCGGGCCACTCGTCTCATGGAAGAATTGGAAGCAGCAGGCGTTATCGGACCAGCCGAAGGAACGAAGCCGAGAAAAGTGTTGCAGACAAGTTAAACATTTTCCCGAGCAGTTGGTTAACAAGAATAATATCCTGTAAAAGCAAATCTGCCAGCAGTTAGCCGGCAGATTTTCTCTACTGAAGAATGAAAGGAAAAAGTTATGAAACTAGATAGCATTCACCATATTGCGATTATTGGCCATGATTATGACAAGACTAAGGATTTTTATGTGGAAAAGCTGGGCTTTGACATGCTGGATGAGCACCATCGACCCGACAAGCAGGACATTCTCTTTAATGTCCGCAAAGGAAATCTGACGCTGGAAATTTTCATCAAGGAAGAAGCTCCCAAGCGGCCAGCCCTTCCTGCACCAGAGCATACTGGGTTGCGGCATCTGGCTTTCCGAGTGACAAATGTCGAAGAAATGCTAGTGGAGTTTGACCGATTGGAGATTCCCCATACCGAGCTGCGCTATGACGACTTTGACGGCCGTAAGATGGCTTTCTTCTTTGATCCGGATGGCCTACCTCTAGAGATTCATGAATAAAACTAGGAGAATCGGAGGGCTTTGTTTCTCAACAGAAGAATGACTCATAAGATTTGCATATGAAAACCCATCGGCTTTGCCCGATGGGTTGTGTTTTACATTTATAAAAAGAGAGCGATGACCATGGCTAGGTACATAAAGAAGATCAAGATAAAACCAGCCCGCCAGAAAAATTTAAAGAACTTGGGATAGTAGAAACTCCGTTTTTTCCTAAGAAAATAAGTTGTGATGGCGATAGCTAGGCCAGACAATACTAATAATAGGTGGGGTAAAAGACTGTGGTAGAAGGCCTTGTCTGAAATGATATACAACTCTATAGCAAAAAAAGGGAAAGCCAAATCTGCAAAATTCAAGCCAAATTTTCTTAGCCTGAAGACCTTCACCGCGATAATCGATAAGATGAGTGTTAAAAAGATAAATAATACAGAAGCAATTTTTAATAATACCATGTAACCATTTTACCATAAAAATGAGAAAATATAAGAATTTTTCTTGCATTTTGAAAAGATTAGTGTATAATAGAAAAGTATGCAAAAAGCATACTTGTGGGAGGTAAAAATCTCTAATTACCGCCAAAACCACAAAGGAGGATTTAAAAATGGCTAAAAAAGTCGAAAAACTTGTAAAATTGCAAATCCCTGCTGGTAAAGCTACTCCAGCTCCACCGGTTGGACCTGCTCTTGGTCAAGCTGGTATCAACATCATGGGATTCACAAAAGAGTTCAACGCTCGTACAGCTGACCAAGCTGGTATGATCATTCCAGTTGTTATCTCAGTATACGAAGACAAATCATTTACTTTCGTGACTAAGACACCACCAGCTGCTGTTCTTTTGAAAAAAGCTGCAGGTGTTGAAAAAGGATCAGGTACACCTAACAAAACGAAAGTTGCTACAGTTACTCGTGCACAAGTACAAGAAATTGCAGAAACTAAGATGCCAGATTTGAACGCAGCAAACATTGAGTCTGCAATGCGTATGATCGAAGGTACTGCTCGTTCTATGGGATTCACTGTTGTTGACTAATCAATAACACCCCCAATATAACCCGCAAGACTTCATCATTTCGAGGAGTGACGTGGGAGATGAAAATCGATTGAACCACTTACAAGGAGAATAGAAAATGGCTAAAAAAAGCAAACAACTTCGTGCTGCTCTTGAGAAAATCGACAGCACAAAAGCATACAGTGTAGAAGAAGCTGTAGCACTTGCAAAAGAAACTAACTTTGCAAAATTTGACGCAACTGTAGAAGTTGCTTACAACTTGAACATCGACGTTAAAAAAGCTGACCAACAAATCCGTGGCGCAATGGTATTGCCAAACGGTACTGGTAAAACTTCACGCGTTCTTGTTTTTGCACGTGGTGCAAAAGCTGAAGAGGCAAAAGCTGCTGGTGCAGACTTTGTTGGTGAAGATGACCTTGTTGCGAAAATCAACGACGGTTGGTTGGACTTCGATGTAGTTATCGCTACACCTGACATGATGGCTCTTGTTGGACGTCTTGGACGTGTCCTTGGACCACGTAACTTGATGCCAAACCCTAAAACTGGTACTGTAACAATGGATGTTGCTAAAGCAGTTGAAGAGTCTAAAGGTGGTAAGATCACTTACCGTGCTGACCGTGCTGGTAACGTTCAAGCAATCATCGGTAAAGTATCATTTGAAGCTGAAAAATTGGTTGAAAACTTCAAAGCTTTCAACGAAACAATCCAAAAAGCAAAACCAGCTACAGCTAAGGGAACTTACGTAACAAACTTGACAATCACAACTACTCAAGGTGTTGGTATCAAGGTTGACGTGAACTCACTTTAAGAATTGAACTTGAGCTACCTATGGGTAGCTCTTTTTTTGGACAAAATATACTGAAGACGGTTACAAAAAATGTAAAAACATGGTATAATTTTATGGAGCAATTTATTTTATATTCAAAGGAGATGAATGATGAAAAAAGATCAGAACCAGCTGACTTGGCTGATGGTGTCCCTGATTGCCTTTAATATGGTTTGGGGTCTGGGAAATGTGGTCAACAACTACTCTCAACAAGGGATTTCAGTCGTTGTTTCTTGGATTCTTATCCTGGCTATTTACTTTATTCCCTATGCCCTCATCGTGGGGCAGCTAGGCTCGACTTTTAAGGAGAGCGGAGGCGGTGTCAGTGACTGGGTGGAGAAAACCTCTACCAAGCGCTTGGCTTATTTTGCGGCTTGGACTTACTGGGTGGTGCATATTCCCTACTTGGCTCAAAAGCCACAGGGAGTTCTGATTCCTTTAGGATGGGCTATCCAAGGAAATGGCGATTTTTTGAGCAGTCTTGATATTCACTGGATTGTTATTCTTAGTTTGCTGATTTTCGGTGCCTTTCTCTACTTATCCACCAAGGGGCTGTCTACACTTAAAGTGATTGGGGGCTTGGCTGGAAGTGCGATGCTGATTATGTCCTTCCTCTTTGTTCTCTTAGCGGTCGGTGCGCCTTTTATCAAGCCGGATATGCAGTTCGCAACGGCTAATATGGACAAGCTTAGTACTTACATTCCTAATTTTGATTTTTCATACTTTACGACTATCTCGCTCTTAGTCTTTGCAGTCGGTGGGGCTGAGAAAATTTCGCCTTACGTTAACCAAACTCGCAATCCAGCCAAGGAATTTCCAAAGGGCATGATTATCATGGCTATCATGGTTGGTGCATCTGCTATTCTAGGCTCTCTAGCCATGGGTATGCTCTTTGACGGTAGCAATATTCCTGAAGATTTGATGCGCAACGGTGCTTATCAAGCCTTCCAAATGCTGGGTAATTACTGGGGTGTAGGTAATGTACTGGTAGTCATCTATGCCCTGACTAATATGGTCGGACAGATTGCGGCCTTGGCCTTCTCAATTGACGCGCCTCTACAAATCTTGCTCAATAATGCCGATGAGGAATTTGTTCCAAGCTGGCTACGCAAGCGGACATCAAAAGGTGTACTGATTAACGGTTATATCCTGACAGGGATTTTGGTAAGCTTCCTGATTGTCCTACCAATCTTTGGAATCAAGGAAATTGACGGTCTGGTTAAATGGATGACCAATCTTAACTCTATTGTTATGCCAATGCGTTATCTTTGGGTATTCGTGGCTTATATGTTGCTCAATAAAGCTTGGAAGAAATACAAGGATGCGGAATATAAACTTACTAAAAATCCAAAATTTGGCTTTATCATCGGAGCTTGGTGCTTCCTTTTCACAGCTTTTGCTTGTATTTTAGGTATGGTTCCCAAAGTAGATTATGCAGTTGATCCAGCTGGTTGGCGCTTCTCTCTGATGACAAATATCTTGACACCGATTGTCTTGATTAGTTTAGGCGTCATCTTGCCTCTATTGGCTAAACGGGAGAAGAGACAGTCACTTAAATAGTAGTGACGATCGCCTCTATCGCTAAATTGATAAAGTTTTCAGTCCTATCTTATGATAGGGCTGTTTTTTAGGAAAAAATCCTTTCACAGGAATTAAAAATGATAAGGCAAGCATTTCTTCTGGGGGACTTTCATAAGAGATGATACTTATATCGACGGTTAAGGTTGGATGATTATTTTGAAGGTTCAGCTCAGCCCTCTATCGCAAAGCTACAATTTTTCTCAAGAAAATATCCTTCTCCTTTTGTGAAATACCTATAATTGTGGTAAAATAAGTGGAATAAATATTATTAAAAACAAAGAGGTATTATCATGTCTAAGATTCTAGTATTTGGTCACCAAAATCCAGACTCAGATGCCATCGGGTCATCTGTAGCCTTTGCTTATCTTGCAAAGACAGCTTACGGTTTGGATACAGAAGCAGTAGCTCTTGGGACTCCAAATGAAGAAACAGCTTTTGTATTGAACTATTTTGGTGTAGAAGCACCCCGCGTGATCACATCTGCTAAAGCGGAAGGTGCAGAGCAAGTTATCTTGACTGACCACAACGAATTCCAACAATCTGTTTCAGATATTGCTGAAGTGGAAGTTTATGGCGTAGTGGACCACCACCGTGTAGCTAACTTTGAAACTGCAAGCCCACTTTACATGCGTTTGGAACCTGTTGGGTCAGCGTCTTCTATCGTCTATCGTATGTTTAAAGAACACGGTGTGGCAGTTCCTAAAGAGCTTGCTGGTTTGATGTTATCTGGTTTGATTTCAGATACACTTCTCTTGAAATCTCCAACGACACACCCAAGTGATAAGGATATTGCTCCTGAGTTGGCTGAGTTAGCAGGTGTGAACTTGGAAGAATACGGTCTCGCTATGCTGAAGGCTGGTACAAACTTGGCAAGCAAGTCTGCAGAAGAATTGATTGACATTGATGCTAAGACTTTTGAATTGAACGGAAACAATGTCCGTGTAGCACAAGTCAACACTGTAGATATTGCTGAAGTTTTAGAACGCCAAGCAGAAATCGAGGCAGCAATGCAAGCGGCTATTGCAGCAAATGGTTATTCTGACTTTGTTTTGATGATTACAGACATCGTAAACTCAAACTCAGAAATCCTTGCAATTGGCGCAAACATGGACAAGGTCGAAGCAGCCTTTAACTTCAAACTTGAAAATAACCATGCCTTCTTGGCTGGTGCCGTTTCGCGTAAGAAACAAGTGGTGCCTCAGTTGACTGAAAGCTTTAACGCTTAATTTCCTGAGTGGCAACTCAAAATAGGAAACACTGGTTTTCCGCACATGTAAAGGAGTTTCGACTCCTTTTTTGATAGACGAGAGAAATGAAGATTCAAGATTTACAAAATGGTGATCTATTGTTTACAGTTGGGAAATCCGAGATGGCAGCAGCGATTCGGACAGCAACGGGCTCCTATAGCCATGTGGGTATCTTTTTTGATGGTGAGATTTACCATGCAACTCAGGAAAAGGGAGTGGCCCATCAGCCCTTGAGCCAGCTTTTGGAGGAAGGGGACATGTATCATGTCTTTGCTTATCCTGAGATAGATGCGGCCAGCGTCTTTAAAGAAGCTAAGTCCCATCTTGGAAAGCCTTATAATGTTAGTTTTTATGCTGAGAGCGAGGGATTTTACTGCTCGGAATATATTGCTCAGATTTTGCCAATTTTTGAGACCATTCCCATGCAGTTTGCTGATGATGAAAATGTGGTTTCTGCGTTTTGGCAGGCTTATTATGAGGACTTGGGCTTAGCAGTACCCGTAGGGCAGCCTGGAACCAATCCCAGTCAGTTGGCTCAATCAGCCAAGCTCATTTTTAAAGGAGAGCTCCATGATTAAAATTATCAATCCGACTCGGCTGACACGACAGCCCTTATTTGAAAAACTAATCAATTATCTGGATCAGCATAATGATGTGATTTTGAGAGAAATCAAACGTGAGTTTGCGGGCTTTCCCAATCTAGATCGCTTCATGGAGGAATGCATCAAGGCGGGCTATATTCGGCGGGAAAATAAGCGCTATTATCAGCAGGTTCCGCTTTTGGAGAATCTTGAAAATCTATCTTTGAATCAGGAAATCTTTATTCGAGATGATAGTCCGATCTATCTGGAATTGTTGAATTTGAGCTTTGAGACTCAGCTTGCTAATCAGACTAATGCGGCTATTCTGCTGGAAAAGACCGATTTTCAGAGAGATAAACTGACCTTGTCCAATTATTTTTATAAAATGCAGCGACAGTATCCGCTGTCTGAGGAGCAGAAGCCCCTTTACGCTATCTTGGGAGATGTGAATCCAGAGTATGCCCTCAAGTATATGACGACTTTCCTCCTCAAGTATGTCCGTAAGGATGAGCTCCTGCAGAAGCGCCGAGATATTTTTGTCGATAGTCTGGTGATTCTAGGTTACATTCGTCAGAATGAGGCTGGCAAGTATGAGTTGAAGGCGAGCTTTGACAAGGAACGCCTAGTGTTCCAATTGGACTGATAGTTTTTAGAATGAGGGAAAAATTAGACAGACCCACCTGTCATTTTGCCATATTCTGTGCTATAGTAGTATATAGAATTTGGGAAAGGAATTAGAATGACAATGTTAAAAAAAATCTATCCCGAGCAACCACTGGAGAACCTTAGGTGGTTCGATATGCTGATTTTAGCAATTATTATGTTTGGCCAATTTATTTATTCCTCAACAATAAATTGGCTTACGATGTCCAGCTCTGTGGGGCAAGCCATCGTGCCTAGGCCAGAGGATGAAAATTTTGCCTTGCTGAGCAATTTGAAATTGCAAGTTTTCCTGCTGGTGTTGGCTCTGCTCTATTTGGGAATTCGTCATTATGATTTCAAACAGCTGAAACTACGCTTGTCTTGGTCTATTCTTTGGGCGCCCTTGATTTTTGCGGTTGTTGGTCTGACTTCTGATGTGATAGCAGCTTTAGTCGGTTCCTATAATTATTTTGACTTAGAAATCTTGCAGCATATCGACTGGACCTTTGTCGAAGTTTGTCGCAAACTAGCTGCGCTGGGACCTGTCGTTATTCTTTATTCTCTCTTCAATGGTGTTTATGAGGAATTCTTTTTCTTAGGCTTGCTCACATCGGTGAAAGAAGAGAGCAAATGGTGGGTTTTAGGCTTTTCAACGCTGGTTCGCTTTTCTGTCCATACCTATCAAGGGCTAGTTTCTGCTTTTCTGATTGGCGTGGTCTTCGGTCTGTTCTATTATTTCTTTTATAAATACAAGGTTAAAAACTTGCTGCCTTTCTTTTTGGCTCATGCCTTTGCGGATATGGTAGGCAGCAGCTTGCTCTATGTCTTAGTGATGTGGAATGGATAATAAAAAGGGCTCGAAAGCCCTTTTTATATGTATTTTTCTGCCAGTGCATAATCACCGGGATAAGGAACCTTTTGGTCATTGATGATTTGGTAGGCATCTGCTCCCTTACCAGCAAGGATGACTGCATCGCCTTTAGCATTGGTTAGGCTGAGGGCTTTTTTGATAGCTTCTTCGCGGTCAGCAATCATATCCACTTCAAAGGAGATGTAGCTAGCAATTTCTTTTGCGATAGCAATCGGATCTTCACGATTTGGATCATCTGCTGTTAAAATGACTTTTATTTCAGGGTGTTGGTTGAGTAGGAGACCAAAGTCCTTGCGTCGACTTTCTCCCTTATTGCCAGTGGCTCCTAGCACAAGTACCGTCTGTCCTTTTTGATGCTCTTGTACGACGGACAGCAACTTAGCCAAACTGTCGCCATTGTGGGCATAGTCCACGAAAACCTTGGCACCGTTTGACTGGGTCAAGACCTCCATGCGTCCCGGAACTCGTGTCTGAGCAATACCAGCTTGAATATCTTCCATAGAAGCTCCGAGTCGTAGGCAGGCTAGACCAGCAGCAATGGCATTTTCTTGATTGAAGCGACCAATCAGCTGGATATCGTAGGAACCAGCCAACTTCCCTTGCGCTTCAAAAGAGAAGGCTTGCGATTGCTGGATGCTATTGGCGGAGTCTGCTCCATAGAAGTCGTGGTCATAGTTGGCCACTTGCTCAGCCACAACTTGAAAGTGATCCATGCCACTATTGACGACAACAGCTCGGCTATTGTCCATCAGGAGTCGTTTGTGGTAGAAGTAGTCTTCAAAAGTTGGATGCTCAATCGGGCCGATATGGTCAGGGCTGATATTGAGGAAGACCCCCACATCAAAAGTTAGGCCGTAGACTCTCTTTTTAAGATAGGCTTGGCTGGAGACTTCCATGATGAGATGGGTTCGACCATTGGCTACAGCTTGAGCCATCATCTCAAAGAGGTCTAAGCTTTCAGGAGTGGTCAGGGTTGATTTAAAGAAAGTTTTGCCGTCCAGAGTGGTATTCATAGTAGAAAGCAAGGCTGGTTTGTGGCTTTGTTTTAAAATATTAAAAGCGAAATAAGCCGATGTGGTCTTGCCCTTGGTACCAGTGAAGGCCAATAGTTTAAGTTTTTGCTCTGGGTGACCGTAAAATTCCATAGCAATGAGGCTCATGGCTTGTTTAATATCATTGACCAGAAGCACTGGAATGCCGACTTCGAGGTCAGTCTCACTCAGGTAAAACTCTAGTCCAGCTGCTACAGCCTTCTCTAAAAATTCCCGCTTGAAATGCTCGCCCTTGACAAAAAAGAGGGTTCTATTATCTGCCTTGCGACTATCATAGCTAATTTTGTCAAAGGTTAAGCCCTGATAGTTGAAGTAGTAGTCTCCATCAGCGATGATTTCACGAAAATTTTGGTCTTTTTTTAAAATATCTAGTATTGTTTCAATTTTTATCATATCTCTATTGTAAACCGAAAGACTATGTTTTACAAGAGGCAAGGAAAAGTTTATAATAAAAGAAGAACAAATAGAAGAGGTTTTCTATGAGCCAAGAAACAACAAGCCAGCAGCAGAAAATGCTAAGAGGGACTGCCTGGCTGACTGCTAGTAATTTTATCAGCCGCCTTCTTGGGGCTGTTTATATCATCCCTTGGTATATCTGGATGGGCCAGCACGGAGCAGAGGCCAATGGTCTTTTTACCATGGGCTACAATATCTATGCTTGGTTCCTTTTGGTTTCCACAGCGGGAGTGCCGGTGGCTGTGGCCAAGCAGGTTGCCAAGTATAATACCATTGACAAGGAGGAACACAGCTTTGCTCTCATCCGAGAGTTCCTCAAGTTCATGCTGGTATTGGGATTGATCTTTGCAGTCATCATGTACTTGATGGCACCGGTTTTTGCCTCAATGTCTGGTGGCGGGGCTGACTTGATTCCAGTCATGCAGAGTTTGTCTTGGGCCGTGCTCATTTTTCCGTCTATGAGTGTCATTCGGGGATTTTTCCAAGGATTTAATAATCTGAAACCGTATGCGATTAGCCAGATTTCGGAGCAGGTTATTCGGGTTATCTGGATGCTACTGACGGCTTATTTCATTATGAAAATCGGTTCAGGTGACTATGTTGAAGCTGTGACCCAGTCTACCTTTGCCGCCTTTGTCGGGATGCTGGCAAGTATGCTCGTCTTACTTTTCTATCTAGCAAAAACGGGTATGCTGCGCTCTATCCTGAGAAAGCCTAAAAAATCTGCGGGAATTAGTGGCCGTTCTCTCCTCTGGGATACGATACGAGAAGCCATTCCCTTCATCATTACAGGCTCAGCTATTCAGCTTTTCCAGATTATTGACCAGGCGACCTTTATCAACATTATGACCCAGATTAGCGATTATACGAAATCAGAGCTCCTAGTGCAATTCGCCTATTTCTCAGCTAATCCGAATAAAATCACCATGATTTTAATTGCGGTGGCAACTTCTATCGGTGGTGTCGGGATTCCTCTCTTGACTGAAAATTATGTCAAGGGTGACTTTCGCTCGGCTGCTCGCCTAGTGCAAGATAATCTTAGTATGTTGCTCTTCTTTATCTTTCCGTCAACAGTGGGAGCAGTTCTGGTGGCTAGTCCGCTCTATACCGTTTTCTATGGTAAGCCAGATAGTCTAGCACTGGGGCTCTTCATCTGCGCTATGTTGCAGACGATCATTCTCAGCACCTATACAGTTCTCGCTCCGATGATTCAAGCTCTGTTCCAAAATAAGAAGGCCATTCTCTACTTCTTTTATGGAGTTCTTGTCAAGCTTAGTCTGCAGGTGCCGATGATCAATCTCTTCCATGCTTATGGTCCCTTGATTTCAACGACTGTCGGCCTTTTACTGCCAATCTTCTTCATGTTTAGAGAAATTCGCAAGGTTGTTGGTTTGAATCCTAAGAATCTCTTGAAGCGCCTGCTGTTGAGTATGATTCTCACAATTGCCATGGTGATCTTGGTTCTGCTTGTCGAGTATCTACTAAGCTTCATCTTCCAGCCAACTAATCGGATGTACAGCTTTATCTATGTCGCTGCCGTTGGAGGAGTCGGAATGCTCGTCTATATCGTACTGTCTCTCAAAGTTCGGCTCATAGACCGTTTTATCGGACAAAAGGCAGATAGTTTACGCCAACGATTAAGAATGAAATAAGAAACGAAGAGTTGTTCAGCGACTCTTTTTTTGGATTGTTACTCTATAGTTTCAGACTATAGCTAGCTCTTGAAAAGAAAAAAGCTCAAGACTTTCTTAAGATGTTACAATAGAAAGGTAGAATATTTTAAAAAAAGAGGAACGGTTAAATGGAGAGAGAACGGAAATTAAATACCTTGTTGGCTCAAGCGGGAGTGAAAACAGATACAACAACGGGTTCCTTAACAACCCCCTTGCATTTTTCAACGACTTATCAGCATCCAGAGTTTGGCCAGTCCACAGGTTATGACTATACTCGAACCAAGAATCCAACGCGGGCTAGCTTGGAAGAGACTCTAGCTGCTATCGAAAGTGCAGATTATGCCCTAGCGACTAGCTCTGGTATGTCGGCTATTGTGCTGGCCTTTAGTGCCTTTCCAGTCGGCAGTAAGGTTTTGGCTGTTCGAGATCTTTATGGTGGCTCTTTCCGCTGGTTTGCTCAGGTCGAAGCGGAAGGACGCTTTGCCTTTACCTATGCCAATACAGAAGAAGAACTACTCAATAATCTGACAGAGGATATAGATATTGTCTATATCGAGACACCGACCAATCCTCTCATGGTAGAGTTTGACATTGCCCGCATTTCCCAAGCGGCTCATGAGCGAGGAGCAGCTGTCATTGTGGACAATACCTTCTACAGTCCGATTTACCAAAGACCGCTGGAGGATGGAGCCGACCTTGTCCTACACTCTGCGACCAAGTATCTGGGCGGGCACAATGATGTCTTGGCTGGAGCTGTCATGACCAATGATACTGCCATCTATGACAAGCTTTTCTATAATCTCAATACAACTGGAGCAGTCCTGTCTCCATTTGACAGCTATCTGCTTTTGCGTGGTCTCAAGACCTTGGCTCTCCGCATGGAGCGCTCTACTCAGAATGCGCAAGAAGTAGTTGCATTTCTGAAGTCATCTCCTGCAGTAAAAGAAGTTCTCTATCCAGGTAAGGGCGGCATGATTTCCTTTAAAGTTGTCGATGAAAGCAAGATTCCTCATCTCTTAAATAGCCTGAAAGTCTTTACCTTTGCAGAAAGTTTAGGTGGAGTAGAGAGTTTGATTACCTATCCGACAACCCAGACTCATGCAGACATTCCTGCTGAAGTGCGTCATTCCTATGGCTTGACTGATGATTTGCTGCGCCTGTCAATTGGGATCGAAGATAGTCGAGATTTGGTAGACGATTTACAAGCAGCCTTGGAGGACTAATATGGGAAGTTATAACTTTGAAACAGCGCCCAATCGGATTGGTCAGCATACTTATAAATGGAAAGAGGCGGAGAAAGACAGTCAAGTCCTGTCAGCCTGGATTGCGGACATGGATTTTGAAGTCTTGCCTGAAATCAAGCAAACAGTGCATGATTACGCTGATCAGTTAGTCTATGGCTATACCTATGCTAGTGAGGAGTTGATCAATACCGTTCTATCTTGGGAGCGGGATGAGCATGGCTATACCTTTGACAAGGAGGCATTGGTCTTTATCGAGGGAGTTGTCCCTGCTATTTCGACGGCTATCCAAGCCTTTACCAAGGAAGGTGATGCCGTTCTAATCAACACTCCTGTATACCCTCCTTTTGCCCGCAGTGTCAAGCTTAATAATCGTCGGTTGATTACTAATTCCTTAATAGAACAGGACGGTCTTTTTCAGATTGACTTTGAACAGCTGGAGCGGGACATCGTAGACAATGAAGTCAAGATTTACGTGCTTTGCAATCCGCACAATCCTGGCGGTCGAGTTTGGGAAGAGGACGTTTTAGAGAAAATTGGCCGTCTCTGCCAAAAGTACGACGTTCTCGTGGTTTCAGATGAGATTCACCAAGACTTGACGCTGTTTGGACATAAACACCAGTCTTTCAATACTGTTTCACCTGACTTTAAGGACTTTAGCCTGATTCTAGCCAGTGCGACTAAAACTTTTAATATTGCTGGAACTAAAAATTCCTATGCTGTGATTGAGAATCCTAGCTTGCGACAAAAGTTTCAAAAGCGCCAACTGGCCAATAATCAGCATGAAATTTCGGGTCTTGGTTTTCTAGCGACAGAAGCTGCCTATCGCTATGGCAAAGCTTGGTTGACTGAGCTCAAGGCTGTCTTAGAAGAAAATATTGATTTTGTTGTCAATTATTTTGCTAAGGAAGCGCCACGTCTGCGGGTCATGAAGCCTCAAGGGACTTATCTGGTTTGGCTGGACTTTTCAGATTATGGACTGACAGATGATCAGCTCTTCCACTTGCTTCGAGAAGAGGCTAAGGTTGTCCTGAATCGGGGAAGTGATTTTGGCCAAGAAGGCAAAGGGCATGCCCGTCTCAATACAGCTGCGCCGAAGACTATGATCAAAGAGATTTGTCGACGGATTGCGGAAGTTTTACCAAAATAAAATAAAAATAGCTCTCTTTATTGACAATCTTTCTAAAGAGGAGTATAGTAATAGTGTCAATCGGTAGGTGAGGCTACCATAAGGATACGGATGACTACCGCAAAGCAGTGGAGACACTACTCGTTGGTCAACAGTCCTGATCGCAAAGGTCAAGACTAAGCTCATTTCATCGCCTTATGGAGTTAAAGCTTGAACGGTGAATGCTTGTTTTATCTGTGTTTAAAACAATGAAGCGAATAACCTGACATGCAAACAACCCTGCTGAGAAATTGGTAGGGTCTTCTTTTTGCTGAAAATATTTCAAGAGTACAAATAGTTGATTGCCTGCCTCTTAAGAAAAAGAAGGAGGAATAGTAATGAAATTATGGTATTCTAGTACCAGTCCTTTTGCGCGTAAAGTCTATGCTATAATTTTACACCATCATTTAGAGGAGCAAGTGGATATTCAGAAAGTTCAGGTGGCTTTCGACAAAAATTCACCGCATAATCAAGATAATCCTTTGGGTAGAATTCCTGCTTTTCAAGCTTCCAATGGAGAATGGTTGTATGGTAGTGATTTAATTTCCCAATATTTAGACGAGCTAGGTCAGGAAACTCCGCTTTTTCCTAATGGAATGGAGAAGTGGCACGTTTTAAACATACTGTCCGTTGCTGAAGGAATTTTGGAAAACACAATGCCGATGGTTGCGGAAAAAATTTTTCATGAAAAAGAGCATTGGTGGAAAGACAGACATCAGCAAATTGAAGAGAGAAATGTCCGGAGTTTGGCCTTATTAGAGAAACTGGCTACTGAGCAGGGACTTTCTTTAAATATTGCAACAATCCAAGTAGTTGCTCTTGTAGATTGGTGGAATTTACGTGAAGAAGTCATTGGATTTTCTTTGAGAGACAATTTTCCCAACTTGCAAGAATGGACCCAGAAGATGAATGCTACTTTTGATGTCTTGCAGGCATCTTGGGATTATTAACTGCTTTTATAAACTAAGAAAGGAGAAGTACGATGCAAATTGACGATCATCCGGAACCGCACATACACAGCCAATCGCTGATTTGTGTCGTTCTGTCCTCATAAAGTGATTGGTCCCTGTGTATGAAATTTATCAATCATACATAAAGGAGAAACCAATGAAAACAGTAAAAGAAAGATTAGTTGCTGCTTTGCAACTTCCTGTAAAAGAAACTTTGGCATTTTACAAGAGTTCCTTTCGGGGCCTGACAGAAGAGCAGGTCGAAGAAAATCGTGACATCTATGGTGAAAATGTCATCACAAAGGGTCAGGAAGACTCTATTTTTAAGAAAATTTACGAATCCATCATTAACCCCTTTACAGTCATCTTATTGGTGATTGCTCTCGTGTCTTTAGTGACTAATGTTTGGCTAGCTAAGCCTGGTGAGGAAGATCCGACGACTTCCATCATTATAGTTGTTCTGGTGCTGATTTCTGGAGGCATTCGTTTTGTTCAGGAATTGCGGAGCGACCGCGCTGCTAGCAATCTGTCTCGGCTGATTGTCAACACGGCTACGGTTATCCGTGAAGGAGCAGAGCAGGAACTGCCGATTGATGAGCTTGTTGTAGGAGATATCATCAAACTTAGTGCCGGAGACATGATTCCCGCAGATGTCTTGCTGCTGGACTCACGTGATTTCTTTGTTCAGCAGTCCGGCCTGACAGGGGAAAGTGATGCAGTAGAAAAGATCTGTTTGACCAAGGCGGATGGGCAAAATCTCGATAGCCTTTTAGAAACAGAATCGCTGGCTTTTATGGGAACCAACGTTATTTCCGGAAGAGCTACGGCTCTGGTGCTGGTGGTTGGTGATGAGACCATGATGGGAGCCATTGAGCAGACGCTTAATACCTATGATGAGCCGACCTCTTTTGAGCGCGAGATGAATAGCATTTCCTGGCTCTTGATTCGTCTGATGCTGGTCATGGTGCCAGTTGTGTTCTTCATCAACGGTCTGACAGACGGCGACTGGTTGGAAGCAGGTGTCTTTGCCCTCAGCGTTGGGGTTGGCCTGACTCCAGAAATGCTGCCCATGATTATCACAGCGAGCTTGGCTAAAGGTTCTATTATTATGGCTCAGGAAAAGGTTGTGATTAAGAAGCTGAACGCTATTCAGGACCTAGGAGCTATCGATATCCTCTGTACAGATAAGACGGGCACACTGACCCAAGACGAGATTGTATTGGAATACCCGCTGGATATTCATGGTGATTTGGACTTGGCAGTGCTCCGTCGGGCTTTTCTCAATTCCTATTATCAAACAGGCCTTAAAAATCTCATGGATCGGGCCATTATCAACCGAACGGAGAAAGAAGCCGAAAAGCATGAGATTGTTCGTGACTTAGACCAAACCTTTAAGAAAATTGATGAGCTGCCCTTTGATTTTGAGCGTCGTCGTATGAGCGTCATCGTCAAGGATGATGAAAATGTCATCAGCATGGTAACCAAGGGGGCCTTGGAAGAAATGCTAGCTATCTCTAGCTATGTAGAGTATAAAAATCGTATTACAGAACTGACTGAGGAGATTCGTCAGGAAATCCTTGCGGAAGTGGCTCAACTTAATGAGCAAGGGCTGCGCGTACTTGGTGTTAGCTACAAGTCAGACCTAGAAGAAGATTATGAGTATGAAGTGAAGGATGAGTCCGATATGATTTTGACGGGCTATCTGGCCTTTCTAGATCCACCTAAGTCATCCGCAGCTCCAGCTATTGAAACTTTGGCTGAATACGGTGTTGCCACTAAGATTTTGACGGGCGATAATGATAAGGTAACCCAAGCAGTCTGTGAAAAGGTTGGGTTAGATGTAGACAATATCTTGCTAGGTGTAGAGGTAGATGCTCTATCTAATGAGGAATTGAGTCAGGCAGTGGAGAACACGACAGTTTTTGCTAAGCTCTCACCTGATCAAAAAGCACGGATTATCCTTCAACTCAAAGCCAATGGCCACAAGGTTGGCTACATGGGTGATGGTATCAATGATGCGCCTTCTATGAAAGTAGCAGATGTGGGTATTTCTGTTGATACAGCTGTGGATATAGCCAAGGAAACGGCAGATGTCATTTTGCTGGACAAGGATCTCATGGTTCTGGAGAAAGGGCTGGTAGAAGGTCGCAAGGTCTATGCCAACATGACCAAGTATATCAAGATGACGGTCAGTTCCAACTTTGGGAATATCTTTTCTCTCCTTTTTGCCAGCATTTTTCTGCCTTTTCTGCCTATGGCACCAGTTCATTTGATTGTCCTCAATCTAGTTTATGATTTGTCTTGTATCGCTCTGCCATTTGATAATGTAGATAGTGAATTTCTTAAGAAGCCTCATATCTGGTCAGCTAGTTCCATTACCCGTTTTATGGCTTGGATTGGACCGATTTCATCCGTTTTTGATGTTTTGACCTATCTGGTGCTCTACTTTATTATCGTTCCTATGATCACAGGAGGCAACTATCAAGCTGGTACTGAACAGGCAGTGACCTTTATCACTCTTTTCCAAACAGGCTGGTTTATTGAGTCTATGTGGACCCAGACCATGGTCATCTACATGTTGCGCTCACCTAAGCTGCCATTTGTGCAAAGTCGTCCCGCTTTGTCTGTCATTGTGACGACCATGGCGGCAGCGCTCTTTGTTACTTCCTTGCCATACAGCCTCTTTGCGTCAGTTCTGAAGACTGCCCCGCTAAATGGGACCTATTTCCTTTTCCTTTTCTTGATCATCGTGCTTTATATGGTTAGCGTAACCCTTGTGAAAGGCCTTTATATCAAGCGTTACAAGGAATGGCTGTAATAGAAGTGCTAGCAGATGTTTAAGAATAATAAAAAAGATTGGAAAACTTTCCAATCTTTTTTATTATTCTTTATCAGGTTGCCATTGCCAGCTTGCTCCAAATTGGGCGAGTAACTCGAAGGAGGCTTCTGGTCCCATAGATCCGACAGGATATTCATGGAGTGGCACTTGATTTTGGCTCCAGAGTTCTTCAATGCGATCGATGAGCTCCCAGCTGGCTTTTACTTCATCCCAATGACTGAAATTAGTTGAGTCGTTATTGAGGACATCAAAAATTAATTTTTCATAAGGGTCTGGAGAGGCTCCTGACGCTGTGGCATCTGTCCGATAATCCAATGAGATCGGAGCTAGATTAAAGAGTTCTCCAACTTCCTTGCCATTGAGGCTGAGTGAAATCCCCTCAGTTGGCTGGATATAGATGGTTAGGACATTTGGTTTGAGAGGCTCACCAAAGATGGAGTCCATTTGCTTGAAGACGATATTGACATGGGTGCCTTTTTTGGTGAGGCGCTTCCCTGTTCGGAAGAAGAAAGGAACGTCACGGAAGCGGTCGCTATCAATGAAGAAAGCACCAGAGGCAAAGGTCTCAGTAGTAGACTCAGGATTGACATTTGGTTCGCTACGGTAAGAAATATATTTTCTACCATTGATTTTGCCAGACTTATACTGGCCGCGAATGAAGAAACGTTTCAAATCTTCTTTGCTTGGCTGAACGAGGCGCTCAAATACCTTGGCCTTTTCTGCTCGGATATCGTCTTTGGTAAAGCTTTTTGGCTTATCCATGGCTAATAAGGAGAGGAGTTGCAAGGTATGGTTTTGCACCATATCACGGAGGGCACCGGATTGATCATAGTAGCCACCGCGTTCTTCAACTCCCAACTTTTCAGCAAAGGTAATCTGTACATTATCAATGTATTGGCGGTTCCAGACATTTTCAAACAGCAGATTAGCAAAGCGGATGGCAAAAATCTTTTGAATCATTTCCTTGCCCAGATAGTGGTCGATACGGAAAATCTGTTCCTCGTCAAAGGTTGCCAGTAGATCTTCGTTAAGTTTGCTGGCAGTTGCCAAATCTGTCCCAAAAGGTTTTTCGACAATCAGGCGTTCAAATCCTTTTCCATCAACGATTTGCTCAGACTTGAGATGCTTAGCAATGGTTCCGAAAAATTGTGGCGCCATAGAAAGGAAGAAGAGTTTATTATTTTCTGCCTGGTATTGATCGTTGAGCTTATTTTGTAGCTTGCGCAATTCGATATAATGCTCGGTATCTTGCACATCATGGCTTTGATAAAAAAAGTGGCTGGCGAACTCTTGAGCTTGCTCGGCACTGTCGGCTAAGTCTGAGATTGACTCGACAACGACCGACTCGAAATATTCCTTGCTCCAAGGTCTGCGGGCAGTTCCGATAACGGCAAAATGTTTCGAAAGATTGCCAGATTTATAAAGTCGAAAGAGGGAAGGATAAAGTTTTCTTTGAGCCAAGTCTCCGCTGGCACCGAAAATTGTAATAATAACTTTTGAAGACATGATACTTATTACCTATCTAAATGTGATTGTCTCTATTTTATCACAATTTTCAGAAAAATTGTATTTGAAAAATCTGGATTTGACCAAAGAAAATATCCCGAGGGAAAGTCGGGATAGAAATTTAGGCTTCTTTCTTCTGATGAATTGCTCGAAACAGAAAATAGTAGAAAATAAAGTTGCCTATTGCGAGAAGGAGCAGGAGGCTGAATACATTGTGGACGCCGCTTGTCGTATCGGGTGCTTGGTTGAGCAGGACGGCCGCAATTGCTGTTCCCAAGGCACCAGCAAAGGTTTGTGCTAGTTGAAAGAGGGCAGTTACATCCGCTGTCTTTTCTCTGCTGACTTGAGAAGCGGATAAAGCCATAGTATTATTGAAGGCCATATTACGCCCTAGAGTAAAGAGGATATAAAAACCTAAGATTAGAGGCAGATTGAGCCAGCTTGTAAAGAAGCTAAAGACAATCATGACCAGAAAGACTAGGGAATTGCCGCCTAGTAGAGACATCTTTGGGCCTTTGCTATCGTACAATTTTCCCAGAAAAGGCGACATAAAAGCTCCGATCATGGTTCCGGGAAGCAGTGAAAATCCAGCTTGAGCGGTGGAGACATTCTTGACCAGTACGAGAAAGTTGGGAATGAGAAAGTTGCTGGATAGGTTGGAGAATTGGAAGATTAAAAAGGGTAGAATTCCAAAGAAAATTGTTGGTTCTTTCAAGATACGGATGTCCAGAAAGGGGTGTTGAACTGTCAGACTCCGCCAGATGAAAAAGGCAAAGGAAAGGAGGAAAATAACTAGATAGAGCCAATTGATACTATCGCCACCTTCTAAACTGGAGATGGTCATTAGAGAAAAGGAAAGAGCCGTTGCGAGCGAGAGAAAGCCCAGCACATCAAAGGGCCGCTTGCTTTTGCTAGCCGAATTTTTCAAGTTAACATAAGCCAGTAAAAAAGAGAAAATGGGAACTGGCATGATAAAGCTGTAAATCATATGCCAGTCGAAGGAGCCAATCATGAATCCTCCGTAGGTCGGTCCGATGGCTGGTGCTATGCTGATGACTAGGCCGCTCAGCCCCATATAAAACCCGATTTTCTGCCGAGGGACCCGCTCCACGATGAGATTAAACATAAGTGGAATGGCAATCCCAGTCGCTCCGCCCTGAAGGATCCGCCCCAGCATAAGGAAAGTAAAGTCTGAGGCAATCATAGAAAGCAGATTTCCAAGGGTAAAGATGGAAAGCGAGGTAAAGAGGATACGGCGTTCCGTCCAGTTGTGGGACAGAGTTGCGCCTAAAGTTATGGTAATAGCGGCAGCCAGTAGATAGCCAGTGGTAATCCATTGTAGTACCCCTAGGCTCAGGCCAAAGACCTGACTCAGGTGGGGAAAGGTCACATTCATACTAGTCTCTGAAAGAATTCCAGCAAAGGTGATTAAGGCTACAGCTAGAATAGAAAGCAAATCTCGTTTCCTTACTTTTTCTTGATTCATAAAAAGAACTCCTTTTCAAATGAGATAGTATTATTGTAGCATGATTTTCCAAGATAAGAGAGAAAAAATTAGAGAGCGAGCTTCATCAAGTCTCTTCTAATTTAGAAAAGTCGGTCAGAGCAACTGAGTAAAGGGTAGAGAATGGCAGATAAAAGAAACACCCATGAAAATGGATTTTCATAGGTGCTTGGCTCTAAAAGACTCGATAAACGTAAGGATTGTCCGGTTTTTCTACCTTATCAAAGCTTTCAACTTCTAGAGTTGGAAGGCTTTGTCCCAGACTTTTATGGTAGTGCATGGTAAGTTTCCCCTTGGCATGAATCCAGGTATTATTCTCGAAATACTGGGTATTTCCAGTCGTCAAGAGGCCATAGACACCCGAGTCAGCAATACAGTGGATGATGCCGAAGCGAAAGAGAAATTGACTCTTCTGGTCGCTGGGGTCATTGTAGACAAAGCCAGTGAACTCCAGCGTCTTGCCCACAAACTCGTCGGGATAATCATAGATGACCTCCATGACCTCCATGTAGTTCTCAGTTGTGACCTGAATGGTATCTTGCTTGACATATTTCTTGACGGCTGCCCGCATTTCTTTTTCGTAAGCCCCTTTGGTAAAGTAGGTGCTGGTGTCCGGCTTTAGGTATTGGCTGGTTGTGCCTTCGTCCTGCTGAACGGCTGCAGAAGTTCCCTCAGCCAGTGGAAAATGAAATCCTTTAGCCGAAACGGTTGTCGAATCCAAGGTAACAGTTGGAAAGAAAATTCCTACAAAAAGCGGAATGATAAGGAGAAGCACGCTGCCTAACTTGGCCCAGCGAGTGCTTAAATGACTGTGAACCTCCATCTTCTTCATCCAGATAATGAGCTGCACGACTGCCAAGACAAAAGACAGAATCATAGACAAGTATGCCAGATAGGAATAGTGGAGATTGATATATTGGTTGAGCTTGCCTGTCAGCTGCAGATACATGGTAATCTCAAAGTAGCCGACTAAGATTAGAAATCGAATCATAGCACTACCCCCACAAGCCAAGAGTAAAGAAAGACGACGATGGTAACTAGGCTGATAAATTGCCAGATAAAGCGTGTCTTAAAGTAGTTTTTCATCATCAGCAGATTCTTGACATCTAGCATAGGCCCAATGACCAAGAAAGCTAAGACTGGCGCTAAGCCGAAGCTAGCGATCAAGGAGCTTCCGATGAAAGCATCAGCTTCGCTGCACAGTGAGAGCAGGAAGGACAGCAGCATGAGTAGGAGAATAGCGACAGCTGGTGTCGAGCTGATAGAGGTCAGGATTCTGGTTGGAACATAGACTTGTACTATGCTGGCAAAGAGACAGCCAAAGACCAGATAGCGGCCTGTATCGAAAAATTCGTCAATGGCCTGTACAAAGACCTGAAATAGCTTTTGTCCTTTGCTGAGGTGAGAAAAATCATGCTCATGAACCGCTTTGCGATTTTCTTTCTGGATATTGCTATCTGCAAAGAAGCCCAGAAAAATCCCTAAAAGAATAGCCACGACCATAGAACCTAGAGCACGAAGCAGAGCCATTCGGAAGGAATTGCCAAAGGCTGAGTAGGTCGCAAAGAGAACGATAGGGTTGATGACTGGAGCCGTTACCAGAAAAGGCACAGCCGTGTAACTGGGAACTTTCTTTTCCAGAAATCGGTTTATAATAGGAACGATTCCGCACTCGCAAGAAGGGAAGACAACACCGATTAAACTTCCAAAGAAAATCCGAGCCCATTTGTTCTTGGGCAGAAAGTGATAAACCCTGTCCGGCGTGACATACACCTCGATAAAGCCAGAAATGATACTTCCAATCAAAACAAATGGCAGGGCTTCAATGATAATGGAGAGAAAGATGGCACCAGCCTGTAAGACGCTGGAAGGAAGATTTGAAAAGAAACTCATGCTTTTTTAGCCTTGTCTTCAGCTTCTTTTTTCTTTTTGCCATCTGGAAATTCGACTTTTTCAAGCTTGGGCAGAGTGGCAAATTCCTCGAACATCTTGTCTAAATCGTCTGTTTTAGTAAATTTAACAGCCATAAAAGCACCTCATTTCTAAAATAATAATTCTATTATACTACCAAACGAAAAAAAATGATATTTTCAGCCATGATTGAGCTGAGGCAGCGGATTCATCCAGCAAGAAAAAGATGGATTAAACTAGTCTTTATAGATTGTTCAGCTTCATATTATGATATAATAGAAGCGTTATGGAAAATACTAATATTGAAAAAATTGCCCAGAAATTGGGCCTTAAAGAAAGCCAAGTATCACAGGTCCTAGATCTGACCGCTGAAGGAAATACGATTCCTTTTATTGCTCGTTACCGTAAGGAAATGACGGGAAATCTGGATGAGGTTGAGATTAAGGCGATCATTGACTTAGATAAGAGCATGACTGCCTTGGCAGAGCGTAAAGCAACGGTCTTAGCTAAGATTGAGGAGCAGGGCAAACTAACGGATGCGCTGCGCTCTGAGATTGAGGCTGCTGAAAAGCTGGCTGATGTGGAAGAACTGTATCTGCCTTATAAGGAGAAGCGTCGTACCAAGGCTACTATTGCGCGTGAAGCAGGTCTCTTTCCTTTGGCCCGCCTCATCCTACAGGATGCGGCTAATCTGCAGGAAGAGGCTGAGAAACTGACTAGTGAAGCCTTTCCGACAGCAGAAGCTGCTCTAGCTGGAGCTGTGGATATTCTGACTGAGGCGATTTCTGAAGACACTAAGCTACGGGCTTGGACCTACCATGAGATGCAGACCAATTCTTCTATCGTATCCAGTCTCAAAGACGGTGATTTGGATGAAAAGCAGGTCTTCCAGATTTATTATGATTTTTCTGAAAAAGTAGCGACTATGCAAGGCTACCGTACCTTGGCTCTTAATCGTGGTGAGAAGCTAGGTGTTCTCAAGGTTGGTTTTGAGCACAATCTCGAGAAGATCCTGCGCTTCTTTGAAGTACGTTTCAAGGTGAAAAATGCCTATATTATCGAAGCTGTCCAGCAAGCAGTCAAAAAGAAAATCATTCCAGCCATGGAGCGCCGTATTCGGACCGAGCTGACTGAGGTGGCTGAGGATGGAGCGATTCAGCTCTTCTCAGATAACCTCCGCCATCTCCTCCTGATTGCTCCTCTCAAAGGTCGCGTAGTACTGGGCTTTGACCCAGCTTTCCGGACAGGGGCTAAGCTGGCTGTTGTGGATGCAACAGGTAAGATGCTGACGACTCATGTTATTTATCCCGTTCCACCAGCAAAGCCAGCTCAGATTGAAGCATCTAAGAAGGAGCTGTCAGAGCTGATTGAGCAGTTTGGCGTGGAAATCATTGCCATAGGAAATGGAACGGCCAGCCGAGAAAGCGAAGCCTTTGTAGCAGAAGTTTTGAAATCCCATCCAGATGTCAGCTATGTTATCGTCAATGAGAGCGGAGCATCTGTCTACTCCGCTAGTGAACTGGCTCGTCATGAGTTTCCAGATTTGACTGTTGAAAAGCGCTCAGCTATTTCCATTGCTCGCCGTCTACAGGATCCTTTGGCAGAGTTGGTTAAGATTGATCCTAAGTCCATCGGAGTTGGTCAGTACCAGCATGATGTTAGCCAAAAAAAGCTGTCTGAAAGTCTGGACTTTGTCGTGGATACTGTGGTCAACCAAGTCGGGGTCAATATCAACACCGCTAGTCCTGCCCTGCTGGCCCATGTAGCTGGTCTTAATAAAACGATTTCAGAAAATATTGTTAAGTACCGGGAAACAGAAGGCTTGATTCGGTCTCGCGAGGCCATCAAGAAAGTGCCGCGTCTGGGTGCAAAAGCCTTTGAACAGGCAGCCGGCTTCCTGCGTATTCCCGAAAGTGATAACTTGCTAGACAATACAGGCGTTCACCCAGAGTCTTATAAGGCGGTGGAGGAGCTCTTTAAGCGTCTGGAAATCAGCAGTTTGGATGAAGCAGCACAAGCCAAATTAAAGGCTGTTCAGGTTGCTAGTTTGGCTGCAGAGCTAGGCTTGGGAGAAGAAACCCTCAAAGATATTATTGCAGATCTGCTCAAGCCTGGCCGTGATTTGCGTGATTCCTTTGACGCGCCAGTGCTACGGCAGGATGTCTTGGATATTAAGGACCTACGCATCGGTCAAAAGCTGGAAGGTGTCGTCCGCAATGTCGTCGATTTCGGAGCTTTTGTGGATATCGGTATCCATGAAGACGGACTTATCCATATTTCTAAGATCAGTAAAAACTTTATTAAGCATCCAAGTCAAGTCCTGTCTGTTGGCGATTTGGTTACTGTCTGGGTGGATAAGCTAGATGTGGAGCGGGAGAAGGTCAATCTCTCTCTGATAGCGCCAAATGAATCTAACTAACTACGTTAAGCAGGTGTCGCTAGAAGATTTTGGCTGGGAATTTCACCACCAAGCTTATTGGAACAAACGTCTCCGGACGACTGGCGGACGCTTCTTTCCCAAAGACGGACATCTAGATTTCAATCCGAAAATTTATGAAATTTTTGGCCTGGAGACCTTCCGAAAAATTGTCCGCCATGAGTTAGCTCATTATCACCTCTATTATCAGGGTAAAGGTTACCGCCATGGAGATAGAGATTTTAAAGACCTCCTTAAGCAAGTTGACGGTCTGCGCTACGCTCCATCATTGTCCGACTCGCAATCCTTTCTCATCTATGAATGTCTGAGCTGCGGAGCACTTATCCGTCGCAGACGAAGAGTCAATCTTCAAAAATACCGTTGCGGTCGTTGTAGAGGAAAACTGTCCTTCCTACAAGAGAAAACGAACAGAGGGTAAGCGAACTAAAAACGAATAGATGCAGAATCAGCCTTCGGGCTGATTTTTTTGTTCTCCCGCTATGATAGAATGAAGGAAAGAATGAGAGTTGAGGTCATCATCATGAAAACTAAGTTTTATAAATTAAGAAGAAACCGAGTGATTTCAGGGGGTTTGTCGGGACTAGCTGATAAATTCAATTTTGATCTTGGCTTGTTACGCTTTTTATTCATCATTTTTACAGTTTCCAATTTTGGCTTAGGCATTTTGATTTATATTTTGCTGGCTGTCGTGATGCCTTATAAGGAAGACGTGGAAGCGGAAATGTATGGAACCGGCCCTCGTAAAATGAAAGATGCCGAGCCAATCAATGACAATGACGGCTGGTTTTGGTAAAATAACAAATATAAAATTCGGGAGTATGCCCGAATTTTTGCTGGATGTAGAAGAAAGATAGAAGTTCCAGGAGATATTTTCCATCAGGCTTCTAACATTCAAATTGATACTTTAAGTGTTCCTATCCCAGATTGTTATTTTGAAGGACGGTATTCGTAGTTATTTTATATAGTTTATGCTACATAGACTTGAGATTTGCCTAGCTTCAGATATCCAAAAAAATAGAAAAGGCTGGTTCAACTGGTCGCTTTAAAGATTAGAAAGAGATTTAAATGAAACAATTTTCTTTACCATTATATATTTTGAAATTTTTCCTCTATTTAATTATTAGTTTGATCCTACATATGTTCCTTGTTTTTACGGCTGCTATATTAGTAGGAGGGTATAAGAGTTTGATTGTTATAATCATTGGTACAGCAGCTTTTCCCTTTGGTCTATGGAATTTCTTCTTTTTCCTTAAGGTCTTATCTCCAGTGCAAAGCTCAAAGCTTTTAGTAGGACTTTTGTCTATCTTATTTCTGCCAGTTCTGACTCTCATATTTTGGGGTTTTATTGGAGGTTTCCAAAGAATTATAAGCTCTCTTCCTAACAGCCTATTTTCTATTTTTGGTATGTTAGTTTCAAATACAATCGTTTACTCTCTGGCTCATTTACTTAATTTTTACAACTATAAGAAGAAAGCTATTTATGAAGGTGAAGTAGATTAAATATTGCAAGTTCTACTTGAAATGACTTATTTATCCAAGGAGGAAATATGACAGAGGTTTGGAATGCCTATGACTTGAATCGAAATCAGCTCCCGCATCTCCTAGTTCGAGGAGAAAACATTCCTGAAGGGCAGTTTCATCTTTGTGTCAATGTCTTGGTTCGTCACCAAGATGGTGATATTCTCTTTATGCGGCGGTCAGCAAATAAAAGTCTCTATCCTGGCTATTATGAGTTCGGAGCGGGAGGTAGTGTGCTGGCAGGAGAGGATAGTCAGACAGCCGCTCTGCGGGAATTGAAAGAAGAAACAGGCTTGCTTCCCGACAGTATCAGACTGTTGGAGCAGGTGTGCTCTGTCGAAGACCAGTGCCACTTTGACTTCTATGAAGCGGTGGTATCTGGGGACAAGAGCCAAGTTCGCTATCAGGCAGGCGAAACCGATGCCCATCTCTGGCTACCTCTAAGTGAAATACAAGCCTTTATCGAGAGCCATCCTTGCTTTCAAAATCAGAAAAAAATTCTCCAAAGATGGATTGGCTAGTTATTTTGACTGGCCTTTTTGTTGGCTGGTAGACATTTTCACAAGACTCTAAGGAAAAATCCTGCTTAATTTCCAATCTTAAAAACTCTTTTAGGGTAAAAATTTGCTATAATAGAGAAAGATAAATTTGAAGGGAGCAGGGAATGTCTGTAAAGGTCAAAGATTTGATTGAAAAAGTCCGTTTACGCATCGTTTACGGCAGTGATGACCTCTTAGAAAAGGAGATTTCGACATCGGATATTTCGCGGCCGGGTCTTGAAATGACCGGCTATTTTGACTACTACACGCCAGAACGGATTCAGCTGATTGGGATGAAGGAGTGGTCTTATCTGATGAAGATGACATCCCACAACCGTCATCAAGTCCTTCTGAAAATGTTTCAACCAGAAACGCCAGTTGTCATTGTGGCGCGTGATCTGGAGATTCCTGAAGAAATGCGGCGAGCAGCCGAAGAAAAGCAAATCGCGATTCTTACCAGCCGCACATCAACCAGCCGTTTATCAGGGGAAATTTCTAGTTTCCTTGACTCACGTTTGGCGGTCAGAACCAGTGTTCATGGCGTATTGATGGACATCTACGGAATGGGCGTGCTGATTCAAGGGGACAGTGGTATTGGTAAAAGTGAAACTGGTCTTGAGTTAGTTAAGCGGGGGCATCGTTTAGTGGCGGATGACCGGGTTGATATCTTTGCCAAGGATGAAATGACTCTCTGGGGAGAGCCTGCTGAGATTCTTCGCCATCTCTTGGAAATTCGCGGTGTCGGCATTATCGATGTGATGAGCCTTTACGGAGCTAGTGCGGTTAAGGATTCTTCACAGGTACAGATTGCCGTCTATCTGGAAAATTATGATACCAATAAGACCTTTGACCGTCTGGGTAATAATGCAGAAGAACTGGAAGTTTCTGGCGTCAGAATTCCTCGGATTCGTATCCCAGTTAAGACAGGACGCAATATCTCTGTAGTGATTGAGGCCGCAGCCATGAACTATCGAGCTAAGGAAATGGGCTTTGATGCCACCAAGATTTTTGAAGAACGACTGACTAATCTGATTAGCCAGAATGAGGTGAAAGATGCTTGATCCAGTAGCTTTTTCAGTCGGTCCCTTTAGTATTCGTTGGTATGCGATTTGCATTGTCACTGGCTTGATTTTAGCCGTCTACTTGGCTATGAAGGAAGCGCCACGCAAGAAGATGATTCCAGATGATATTCTTGACTTCATTCTGATTGCCTTTCCCTTGGCCATCCTTGGAGCGCGACTTTACTATGTGATTTTTGAATGGTCTTATTATGGCAAGCATTCTCTGATTGAGATTTTTCAGATTTGGAATGGTGGTTTAGCCATTTACGGTGGTTTGATCACTGGAGCCCTTGTCCTCTATTTCTTTTCTCAGAGAAGGCTGATCAATCCTATTGATTTCTTGGATATTGCAGCGCCTAGTGTCTTGATCGCTCAGAGCATCGGCCGTTGGGGCAATTTCTTTAACCAAGAAGCCTATGGAGCGGTGGTCAAAAATCTTAATTATCTGCCGTCCTTCATCCGTAACAATATGTACATAGATGGTGCTTATCGCCAGCCAACCTTTTTGTACGAATCCCTTTGGAATTTACTTGGCTTTGGGCTACTGCTAATCTTACGACGCCGGTCTAAATTCTTCCGTCAGGGAGAATTGGCAGCCTTTTACCTGATTTGGTACGGCTTTGGCCGGATGATTATCGAGGGTATGCGGACCGATAGCCTCATGTTCTTGGGTGTGCGTGTATCTCAGTGGCTGTCTGCAGCTCTGATTTTACTAGGCATCGGCATTATGATTTACCAAAGAAAAAAACAAGCCCCCTATTATCAAGAATGAGAGGAGAATATTATGCTTGAAATTGCTTATACTTTAGTTGCTGTCGCTTTGATTGTCTTTCTAATCTACATGACCCTCACCGTCAAAACTCTCGGTGATAAGGCTGCAAAAATGCTGGATGAGACAGAAAATACGATCAAAGTGTTGACTTCTGATGTTAATGTCACCCTACATCAAACCAATGATTTGATTGCCAAAGTCAATGTTTTGACAGATGATATCAACCACAAAGTAGCAACGATTGATCCGCTTTTCAATGCGGTGGCAGACCTATCCGAATCAGTATCTGATTTAAACGATCAGGCGCGTGTTTTAGGAAAAAAGGCAGTCGCAGCAGGAAGTACGACAGCTAAAACAACAGCAGGTCTAACGGCCCTTCGTTTGTTTACAAAATTATTCAAAAAATAAGAAAGTAGGTTTACTATGGGAAAAATTTCATCACTTTTATTAGGTGCTGTGTCTGGTGCAGCTGCAGCGTACTTTCTAACCAGCAAAAAAGGTAAAGAAATCACTGAAAAAGTTCAAGACTTTGTCGTCGACTATCGTGAAGATCCAGATAAGACTCACGAAGCCGTTGTCCAATCAGTAAAGGACTTTTCAGATCAGGCTGTTAAGGCCATCAACCAAACCAAGGAAAAGGTTGAAAATGGCGAAATCACAGCAGAAACAGTATTGGAGTCTGTTAAGGATACGACCAAGTCAGTTGTGGACTATTCACAGGATAAATTCCAAGAAATCAAAGAAAAGTTTGAAAAAGAAGAGGAAATTCTTGAAGAAGAAATTTCTGATATCGTGGTGGAAGAAGGAGAAAAAGCCCCTTCAGAAGAAATTATCATTGATTTAGAAGATAAGTAAATTCAAACTAGATATACGAGATGAGGCTGGGACAAAAGAGTCCAAGCCTCATTTTTTGTTCGAATTGGAGCTTTGCTGTAGTGGTATAGGAAGCAAAAATTACTACTATTTAGTTTCTCCTCGGCCAACTTGATTTTTGGCAAAGAAAGCGTTATCATATAAATAAAAGGGGATGTTGGTATGAAAAATCTAAAAGTACTTGCCTTGCTTGGTTTATGCTGCTGCTTACTAGCCTGTTCTCGGCAGAAAGCTTCAGAGTCCCCTCAGTCTAGAAGTTCTGACTCTTCTTCTAAGGCTTCGAGCACGAGTCAAGCCCGCTCGAAAACAGCTAGCAGTAGTCAATCTAGTGCAAATCAATCTAGCCCTAGTCAGAGTTCGACTTCTGCGGAGTCGGAAAGCTCTAGTCAGACCAGTGAAAAGGTCAGAGAGGAGGAGACACAGCCTTCTAGTAAAGAAACGCCTTCTCCAATCCGAAAACGCCTGGAAGTTCCCATGCAGATCCAGCGAGCTTGGAATACTTGCGCACCGACCTCTGTCAGTATGATTCTAGCTTACAGGGGCGTTCAGGCTAGTCAGGAAGAATTGGCACGAGCGATGGGCACTGATGAGACCTTCGGTACCCATAATGTCAATGCAATCCGTGTCTTAAATCAATATTTATTTGGTTATGCGGAAGTGCCAGCAGGTCAAGCGGGCTATCATCTTGCTACAGTGACTAGTAGCGCCTCGAATTCGGAAGATATGCGTCTTTTTAAAGAGCGCCTGCGCAAGAATATTGATGATGGCTATCCGCTCTACTATACGATTGATAATGCCTCCATCTACCCAGGTCACAAGGGTGAACACAATGTTGTGGGGACAGGCTATGAATTATCAGCAGATGGCAGTGATGTCCTTGCAGTTTATTACATTGATCCGTCCTACACCGTTCAGGATCCAGTCTATGGAGGGCTAAAAAAGGTAACTCCAGAAGAATTATTGGCAGCTATGTGTGTTTGTCAGGAACCAAATTACGCTTGGTAAAGAAAAGAAAAACGAGATCTTTGGATCTCGTTTGATTTAATTCGTAGATAATTAATGTCTCTTTCTTCGAACAGTGCGATATCCTTGAATAATCATAAGACTTAGGACAATAGCAAGTGAGAAAGATAGAAAAGTGCTCATTTTTGCAGACAAAAAAATAAAGCTAAAAAAGACTGTCAAAATACAGAATAAAGCGATATTTATAAAGAAAAATAGCTCACGTAATTGTGATGCTGATTCTGCTTGGGGCAGGTATTCTTGATAGGATATTTCCTTAGTTTGTTCTGTCGAATCATGCAGGGGCGCTGATTCAAACTGTTTAAAATCTCTTACAGCCATTGTCTCTCTCCTAGTAGTACCTTATCATTCTATCATGTTTCTATGATTAGATATATTACAAGATAGTTACAAAACGAATAAAATCGAATTAAGAAATCATAATTCCTAATTTTTTGGTATAATAATGATATGAAAAAGATAATTATTACAGCAACAGCTGAAAGTATAGAACAAGTTCAAGCCTTATTGGAATTAGGAGTAGATCGTATTTATGTCGGTGAGGAAAACTACGGTCTTCGTTTACCACATAACTTCACTTATGACGAATTAAATCGTATCTCACAAATAGTTCATCAGGCAGGAAAAGAAATGACCGTTGCCGTTAATGCTTTGATGCATCAGGACATGATGGACCAGATCAAGCCTTATTTGGATTTTCTTCAGGAGATTGAAGTGGACTATATCACCGTTGGGGATGCAGGTGTATTCTACGTCTTGCAGCGGGATGGTTATAAGTTGAAAACGATTTATGATGCTTCGACCATGGTTACCAGCAGCCGCCAGATTAATTTTTGGGGCAAGAATGCTGGGGTATCAGAAGCTGTTTTGGCGCGGGAAATTCCATCGGCAGAACTCTTTAAAATGCCGGAAATCCTTGAAATTCCAGCAGAAGTCCTAGTTTATGGTGCGAGCGTTATCCACCACTCTAAACGTCCGATTTTGCAAAATTATTATAACTTTACACACATCGATGATGAAAAATCAAGAGAGAGGGATCTCTTTCTTGCGGAACCGAGCGATCCTCAGAGCCATTATTCAATCTTTGAGGACAAGCATGGGACTCACATTTTTGCCAATAATGACTTGGACTTGATGACCAAGTTGACAGAATTGGTTGACCACGGCTTTACTCATTGGAAATTGGAAGGTCTCTATACTCCTGGTCAGAATTTTGTTGAGATTGCTAAGCTCTTTGTTCAGGCAAGAGATCTGATTGAAAAAGGTGAATTTAGCCATGACCAAGCTTTCTTGCTAGATGAGCTGCTTCACAAATTGCATCCGAAGAATCGTTTCCTTGATACAGGATTCTATGATTACGACCCAGACATGGTGAAATAGACAGGATTTTGTTGCCTTTAGCTAAGTGGGCATCACCAAAAAGCTATTTGCTCACCAGAAACGTTTTAAGAAAAGGCACAGATTACTCTGTGCCTTTTTGAGTTTTCAGCTATAAAAGTGGAGTGCTGGTTATGATTTCCAATAATCATAATTGTAGGTAGTTAGGATCATTTGAGTAATTTCTTCAGGCTCTTCCTGAGCTCCGCCAGCTATCCAAAGAGAAATAATCCCCTCGACACTGGATAGGAAGATTTCCAAGGCGTATTTCTGAGGGATCTGAAAGTTCTCCTCCAAAAAACGCTGGGTAGCAGCTTTTTGCTTATCACTCAGAATGATACTGGTTATGAACTCTCGAATGGCCCCGCGAAAGTCAATATAATGGCTTCTGGTCAGGGCATTGATCAGACGTTCATTAGCACTCAGTATATGAAATTTGGCTATCATGAACTGTTTGGAATACTCGCCTTCTTCTTCAAAAAGACTATAACTATAAAGTTGAGAAATGATGTCGCTTTTGAGGCTATCAATCATCTGATATTTATCTTGGTAGTGGAGATAGAAGGTGCCGCGATTAATCCCTGCCCGTTTGCAGAGCTTGCTGATGGAGATAGTATCAAACCTTTCCTCTGATAGTAGCTGAATCAGGGCTTCTTTGATGTCTTCCTTGGTACTAGTTTTCCGTTTCTGGACCATTTTTTCTTCCTTTTTGCTTAAATCAACACTTTGTTGATTTTTGATTATTGCTTTTTGTCTAAGCTCATTATATAATATCTGTGATTTAGAATCAACACCTTGTTGATTTAAGGAAACGAGCTTTGAAAAGGAGAGAAGCGACATGGCTTATATTGAAATGAAACATAGCTTTAAACGTTATCAGGTAGGTGACACAGAAATTGTTGCCAATCATGATATTTCTTTTGAGATTGAAAAGGGGGAACTGGTCATTATCCTGGGTGCTTCTGGTGCTGGTAAGTCTACGGTGCTCAATATCCTCGGCGGTATGGATAGCAATGATGAGGGAGACATTCTGATAGACAGCCAGAATATTGCTGACTACAATTCCCACCAGCTGACGGACTATCGTCGCAATGATGTGGGCTTCGTCTTTCAGTTTTACAATTTGGTGCCCAACCTGACGGCTAAGGAAAATGTCGAATTGGCTTCGGAGATTGTCAAGGATGCTCAAGATCCAGTGGCCGTTCTAACTGCGGTTGGTATGGAAAATCGCCTTAATAATTTTCCAGCGCAGTTGTCAGGTGGGGAGCAGCAGCGGGTCTCTATTGCTCGGGCGGTGGCAAAAAATCCCAAAATTTTGCTCTGCGACGAACCGACAGGAGCTCTGGACTACAATACCGGCAAGCAAGTGCTGCAAATCTTACAGGACATGTCTCGCAATCAAGGAGCGACGGTGATTATCGTGACCCACAATGCTGCCTTAGCTCCCATTGCTGATCGGGTCATTCGCATGCATGACGCGAGAGTCAAGAGTGTTACAGTGAATGAAGAGCCACAGGATATAAGTACATTGGAGTATTGATATGAAGAGAAAGATTTATTGGAAAGATATTCTACGCTCCTTCACTAGCTCTAAAGGCCGTTTCCTATCTATTTTAATCCTCATGATGCTGGGTTCTCTAGCTCTCGTGGGACTCAAGGTCGCTCCTCCCAATATGCGCAGAACAGCAACAGATTACTTGAAAGAGCAGCGAACCATGGACTTGGCCGTTATGGCGGATTATGGATTGGATGCGGAGGATCAGAAAGAGCTGGCAGATATCAAAGGAGCGGATATCGAATTTGGCTATCTGACAGATGTCACCGTGGACGAGGAGGCCCTCCGAGTATTCTCAGATACCAAGGATATTTCAAACTTTCAAGTGGTCTCAGGCCGTCTACCTAAGAAAGAGCAAGAGATTGCTCTGGCTAGCTTTTGGTCTAAGAAGTACAAGCTCGGCCAGGAGATTGATCTGACCGAAAAAGCAGGCAGTCGGTCAGTTTTAAAAAACAAGACCTATAAGGTCGTGGGATTTATCAACTCGGCAGAGCTCTGGTCTGATAGAAATCTGGGCAATGCGACTAGTGGCAGCGGGGCTTTATCAGCCTATGCTGTAGTCAGCCCCAAGGCCTTTGATACAGATGTTTACAGTATTGCCCGCCTGCGCTATCATGATTTAGAAAAGCTGGCTCCTTTTTCAGCAAGCTATCAGGAGCGTTTGGAGCAACACCAGGCAGCTTTGGACAAGAGCCTGGAAGATAACGGAGTAGCTCGCTTTAAGCGATTAGAGGCAGATGCCAAAAGCACCATTCAGAAGGGCCAAGATAAGATTTCTCAGGCTGAGAGCGAACTGACCCAAGGTAAAAAACAGTTAGAGCAAGCTCAGAGTCAGCTAGATCAGCAAAAAAGCCAGCTAGCAGCAGCCCAAGCCGCTTCTATCCTCTCTCCTGCACAGCTCAGCCAGAGTCAACAGCAGATTCAGGAAGCTGAGTCCCAGCTCAATCAGAAAAAAGCAGAGCTAGCTCAGGCGGAAAAAGACTTATCAGCTAGCAAGGACAAGCTAGCTGACGTTAAGGCAAACCTTAGTCGTTTGAAAGAGCCGGCCTATCATAGCTATGACCGCAAGTCTCTGCCAGGTGGGAATGGCTATCATATGTATAAAAACTCCATGAATAGTATTGCGTTGATTGGTAATATTTTCCCAGTGGTGCTCTATTTGGTGGCAGCTATAGTGACCTTTACCACCATGACTCGCTTTGTCGATGAGGAGCGAACAAATGCAGGTGTCTTCAAGGCTCTAGGATATCATAGCCGAGATATCATTCGCAAGTTTGCTCTTTACGGTTTGGTGGCGGGGAGTCTAGGTACCCTCATAGGGATTCTGCTGGGACATTATTTCTTGTCGGGGGTGATTTCTTCTATTATTACCAGAGGGATGGTGCTTTCTTCCCCGCATGCATATTTTTATGTTTCCTATAGTTTACTGGCCCTTGGACTTTCCCTTCTATCCAGTGTTCTCCCTGCCTATTTGGTGGCGAGACGGGAGCTAACAGAAGAAGCAGCTCATCTGCTTTTGCCCAAGCCACCAGTCAAAGGCTCCAAGATTTTCTTGGAAAGACTGCCCTTTATCTGGCGACGTCTTAGCTTTACTCAGAAGGTCACAGCACGCAATATCTTTCGCTATAAGCAGCGAATGTTTATGACTATCTTTGGTGTGGCGGGTTCTGTTGCCCTGCTCTTTGCCGGCCTAGGACTCCAATCTTCTATTGGTGGTATTCCAAAACGTCAGTTTGAGGAGATTCTGCGATACGACTTGATTGTTGCTTTCAATCCTGGGGAAAATCAAGCCGAACAAGATAAGCTGAAAAAGATGCTGGCAGATGACTCGATTGCTGATTATCAGGAGATCTATAGTGAAATCTTGACAGAGAAATACAAAGGGAAAAAAGAGACAGAATCAGTCACTTTAATGGTTACGGACAAGGAAAATTTTGAACCGTTCATCTCGTTAGAAAGTCCTGACAGCCGACAGAAGCTGTCCCTGAATGACGGTGTAGTTGTTTCGGATAAATTGGCTCGTATAGCTGGAGTTAGCCCCGGTGGCAGTATAGAGCTGGGTGGCAAGCCTGTCAAGCTCGCAGCAGTCAATGAGAATCATTTTGGCCATTTTGCCTTTATGAAGGCGACTGACTACCAGAAGATTTACGGCAAAAAGCCCGAGAAAAACGCTTATCTAGTGCGACTCAAGAACCCTTCTAGTAAGAATATTGTAGACAAGGCCAATGAATTTATGAGCCTCAAGTCTGTCAAGAGTGTCTCGCAAAATGCTAGCATGGTGAAGCAGTTCAATGTTTTAGCTAATTCTCTTAATAATACGATGATGATTTTAGTGCTGATTTCCATTCTTTTAGCAGTCGTCATTCTCTACAATCTGACCAATATCAATGTAGCTGAGCGGATTCGCGAGCTGTCCACTATCAAGGTTTTGGGATTCCATAATAAGGAAGTGACCCTCTATATCTATCGAGAGACCATTATTCTGTCAGTGATTGGGATGGCAGTTGGGCTTCTAGGCGGTTTCTTCCTGCATCGTTTTTTGATTGAGAAGGTTGCGCCTAGCATTATCAGCTTAAACCCTCAAGTAAGTCCCTCAGTCTATCTGTTTCCTCTAACTGCGGTGACTCTTATCCTGACCTTGCTTGGCTTCTTTGTCAACTACCGCCTCAGACGGGTGGATATGCTGGAATCACTCAAATCTGTTGATTAATTAAAAAACAAAGCTTTCACTCACTTGATGGGTGGAAGTTTTTTTGAACTTTGATATAATATTCCTTGTAAAGAAAGAGAAAGACACACGATGACACGAAAAATTGCCTTATTATCCGATGTGCATGGAAATAGCACAGCCTTGGAAGCAGTACTGGCGGATGCGAGAAGCCAGCAGGTGACAGACTATTGGTTTTTGGGTGATTTGCTCCTGCCAGGAACCGGTCGCAGGAATATCCTAGATAGGATGGAGCAGCTGCCCATCAGCCTCCAGGTCAGGGGGAATTGGGAAGACAGTCTCTGGCATGCTTTGCATCAAAAGCTGGATTTGGCTCGTCCCAGCCATCTCTACCTGACCCGGCTCTGCCATTTTGTCCTAGAAGAAATCAAGCCCGAAGAGATTGACCGTATGCAGGAACTTCCTCTACAGGTCTTGACAGAAGTAGAGGGATTGAAGATTGCGGTCAGCCACCATCTGCCAGATAAGAATTGGGGACGGGAGCTGATTCATATTGGCGAGCAGAGCGATTTCGACCGCCTTTTTGAGGGGAATGACTGCGCTGTCGCTGTTTATGGTCATATTCACCAACAGTTTCTCCGTTATGGGACTAAGGGCCAGCTGATTATCAATCCCGGCTCCATTGGTCAGCCATTCTTTCTTGATTCAGCTTTGCGTCAGGACTTGCGAGCCCAGTATGCCATTTTAGAGATAGATGAGACGGGTCTGGCTGATGTCGACCTTCGGCGCGTGGCTTATGATGTGGAGCAGGAGCTGAGATTGGCTCGGGAGCTCCACTTGCCTTATTATGAGATTTATCGAGAAAGTTTGGTCAATGGTATCCACCATACCCACAATCACGACCTGCTACGGAAAATCAGTGAGCAGGAAGGCTATGCAGATGAGATTGCAGCTTTCTTAAAGTCCAGTCGTAACTCTTGAAGTTACACCGTTTTTGATATATAATAGTGAGAGAAGATGATGAGGGAGGAGAAAAAATGCAGATTTCTAGCCGTTTCACCATTGCCACCCATATGCTGATTGTTCTGGCTTTGGAGGGGAAAAAACGAAAACTGACAAGTGATATCCTTGCTGGCAGTGTCGGCGTCAATCCAGTTATTATTCGCAAGACCCTGTCCCAGCTCAAGAATGCCGGGATGATTACCGTTGCTCGTGGGACTGGAGGAGCAGAGATTGCCAAAGATTTGAAAGACATTAGCCTGTTGGACGTCTATAGTGCGGTTGAATGTTTAGGCAAGAGCGGCCAGCTCTTTAGCTTTCATGACAAGCCCAATCCAGACTGTCCTATCGGCAAGAACATTCACAATGTCTTAGACGATCGCTTGGCAGCTATTCAAGCAGCCATGGAAGCTGAATTGGCTCAGACCAGCCTTGACGAGGTCGTCGCAGCAACCGAAAAAGAAATTAAAGAACAATCTGTTTCCTAGTGAGCAGGTTGTTTTTTGTTAAGAATTTTGCAAGATGTAATTGTTGACATTACATTAAAACCTGCTATACTAATAGATGTAATAAAAACAATTACAATCCGAATAATCTTTCGGAGCAAATGGAGATGTGGAAAACCACATCAAGAAACGTATTTCTGTTTTGGAGAAATAAAAAAAGATGGAGCAGACGAACTGCTGAAATTTAAAATTAAAGAGAGGAGAAAGTATATGACTTTTGAATATGAAAGCAAGATTTATCTAGGAGAGGTGGCACTTTATGTGGCCGATTTAGCCAGACAAAAGGACTTTTATCAGCGCGTTTTAGGGCTGGAACTTTTGGAAGAGCAGGACGGTCAGGTGGCTTTGGGCAGGGATGGACAAGTGTTGGTGAGGCTTTTAGCGACCAGTGACCGGCAGTCTGTTAAGTCGGCTTACGGTCTTTATCATCTGGCACTTTTGCTTCCAAGTCGTCAAGCTTTGGCGGATATTCTTAAGCATTTATCAGAAAATAAAGTTCCTATGGTTGGAGGGGCAGACCACGGTTATAGTGAAGCCATTTATCTGAAGGATCCAGAAGGCAATGGCATTGAGCTTTATCGGGACAAGCCTCAGGCTGATTGGGATATTCGAGAAGATGGCCGCATTATCGGAGTGACGGAAGCGCTTGCGGCTCAAGAAATCTATGAACAAGGTCAGGGAATCCAGCCGTTTAGTATTGCGGAAGGCACTCGTATGGGCCATGTCCATCTGTCTGTGAAAAATAGCAGAGCAGCCAGTCATTTTTACCAAAAACTTCTAGACTTGGAGGATAAATTTTCTGTACCTTCTGCTAGCTGGTTGGCATCCGGAAAATATCATCATCATTTAGCCGTCAATGAGTGGGGAGGTTCTCACTTGAATCATCGCCAACCGAAGCAACTGGGACTAGCCTATTTTGAAGCGCAAGTAGAAGGGAAAGAAGACCTAGTAGCTATTTATGAAAATGCTCAGGTCTTACAAGCGCCAGTCCGATGGATTAGCTCCCAAGAGCTAGAAGTCACAGACCCAGATGGAATTGTGGCAAAAGTTAAGACAAGAGTGGTATAATAAAGCATATCAAGAAGTTAAAGAAAGAAAAAATATGTACAAGACTTATTATGCATCACCGATTGGTCAGATTCTCATCTTGACGGACGCAAATGCCTTGTTGGGACTTTGGCTGGAGGGCCAGAAATATTTTGGAGCAGGCTACGATTTGGAGCAAGCGCAGCAGGAGGAGACAGAAATCAGCCGACGCGTCTCTGCTTGGCTGGATGACTATTTTAAGGGAGAAAATCCTGCAATAAATGAAATTCCATTAGCACCCCAAGTAACTGAGTTCAGAAGCAAGGTTCTGACAGTACTGCAGAAGATTCCTTACGGTCAGACGGCTACCTATTCAGATATTTTGCGGGAATTGCGGGCTGAGTATGGAAAAATTGGCTCTGCTAGAGCAGTTGGTGGCGCCATCGGTCACAATCCCATTTCCCTTCTGATTCCTTGTCATCGGATTGTCGGAAGCGACGGCAAATTGACCGGCTATGCCGGTGGCCTTGATAAAAAAGCCTTCCTGTTGAAACTAGAGGCGGGGGAGAAGACAACAGGATAAATAAAACTATTGATAAGCTAAAAAAGCACCAATCGGTGCTTTTTCTAGTTTCTTAGTCAAAATACAGCAAGTCCTTGCTAGTCTCAGTGAAGAGTTCAAAACCATTCTTAGTGACATAGCCGCAGTCCTCGATGCGGACGCCGACCTTGCCAGGGATGTAAATACCAGGCTCGACAGAGAAGCACATGCCTTCCTCGATGACCATGTCGTTGCCCTCCATGATGGATGGAAATTCGTGGACGTCCATACCGATACCGTGGCCGAGACGGTGGTTGAAATACTCGCCATAACCAGCTTTTTCGATGACTTCACGGGCAGCGCGGTCTACTTCATGAGCTGTGACACCTGGTTTGATAAAATCAAGTGCAGCTTGTTGGGCTTCCAGAGTCAGATAGTAGATATCTTTTTTGAACTGATCTGGCTGGCCGACAGCGACAGTCCGTGTCATATCGCTGGCATAGCCATTGACCATGCAGCCCAAGTCAAAGAGGAGGAGGGCGTTGTTTTCGATTTTATTGGCACCGGGAATGCCGTGCGGATTGGCTGCGTTATTGCCTGTCAGAACCATGGTTTCAAAGCTCATTTCATAGCCTTCACGCTTGATGGCGAAGTCGATTTGAGCGATGATGTCTGTTTCAGTATTTTCTAGTGAAATATTGTCAAAACCGATATTGACAGCCTTGTCAGCATATTGGCCGGCTACTAGCATTTTCTGGATTTCATCAGCAGACTTAATCAGGCGCAAGCGGTTAATGTAAGGAGTCAGATTGACAAATTCAGCCCCATTAAAAACAGTACGCAGGCCGTGATACTTAGTTAAAATCAGATTATCAAACTCGACCGCTACTTGTTTGAAGGCTTGAGATGGTAGAGAAGCTTTGATTTTTTCCCAAGGGTTTTCAGAATCGACATAGCCTACAACCTGAAAGTCTACGGTAGAAGAAGCACGCTCAACTTCCAGTGCTGGTACGAAAAGGAGTGGCTCATGGTCAGTGTAGACGAATAGGAACATCTGGCGTTCATGTGGATCGCTGTAAAAGCCTGTTAGGTAATGGATGGTTACAGGATCGGAGATTACAGCCACATCCTGCTTTTCATTTTCAAGATAAGTGATGATTTGATTGATTTTTGTCATAGTTCAACCTTCTTTCTATGCCTCTATTTTTGCAGAAAAAGTGAAAAAAATCAAGGATTTTAGTGAGGATTCCTCATCCTTGACTGAGATTTTTGGTAGAAAGAGAGTTGAGTTGAAATTTCTATAAGAATGTTGGAATATAGTGTACGAAAATAGTATTTTTTAAGGAAAATTTGATATAATAGTGCTTATGGAGCGGTAGGACAGATACAAAAACAATAGATGTCTAAGCTTAAAAATTGTATAGATATGAAGGTAAAAAATGAAAAAAATATTAGTTGTAGATGACGAGAAGCCAATCTCGGACATTATAAAGTTTAACATGGCTAAGGAAGGCTATGAAGTACTGACAGCCTTTGATGGTAAGGAAGCTCTAGAAATGTTTGAAGCAGAGCAGCCGGATATTTTGATTCTGGATTTGATGTTGCCAGAAGTGGACGGACTGGATGTTGCTCGGACCATTCGCAAGACAAGCAATGTGCCGATTATTGTACTTTCGGCCAAAGATAGCGAGTTCGATAAGGTAATCGGTCTGGAAATCGGAGCAGATGACTATGTGACCAAGCCCTTTTCAAATCGTGAATTGCTGGCTCGGGTCAAGGCCTTGTTGCGCCGTTCTGAACTGATCCCAGATAGTCATGTGGACGAGAGCAGTCAAAAGGAACTGTTTATTGGGGATTTGCAGATTCTTCCAGATGCTTTTGTGGTGAAAAAACACGGGAAAGAATTGGAATTAACCCATCGTGAATTTGAGCTCTTGCACCATTTGGCGACTCATGTTGGTCAGGTCATGACGCGTGAGCACTTGCTGGAAACCGTCTGGGGCTATGATTACTTTGGAGATGTGCGGACAGTCGATGTGACCATTCGCCGTCTGCGTGAAAAAATCGAAGATACTCCAAGCCGTCCGGAGTATATCCTGACTCGCCGCGGTGTCGGTTATTACATAAGAAATAATGATTGAAACGCTAAAAGAATTCGTACTTTCTCCTGACTTTGTCTTTTCACTGATTGTTGTCGGCTTTATCATCGTCGTGGCTCTTTTGCTATTGGAAAATCGACGAGATACTCAAAAGCTGGTGCAGTTAAACCAAAAGATCAAGGGATTGATTGCAGGAGATTATTCAGAAGTTTTAGATATGCAGGGCAGTCCTGAAATCACGGACATGACCAATTCCATCAATGATCTCTCTGAAGTCATCCGCCTGACGCATGAAAATTTGGAGCAAGAAACCAAGCGTCTATCCAGTATCTTGTCTTATATGACGGATGGGGTGCTTGCGACCAATCGTCGAGGGCAGATTATTACCATCAATGACATGGCAACCAAGCAATTGGGCGTCAAACGTGATGATGTCCTTAATACCAGTATTTTAGATTTGCTGGATATTGCTGATGAGTACGATCTACGCGAATTGATTACCAAGGTTCCAGAATTGACCATTGATTCTCAAGATGAAAATGGTGAATATGTAAGCCTGCGGGTTCGATTTGCCTTGATCAGACGGGAGTCAGGTTTTATATCAGGGCTGGTAGCAGTGCTACATGATACAACGGAGCAGGACAAGGAAGAACGGGAGCGTCGGCTTTTCGTTTCCAATGTTAGCCATGAATTGCGGACGCCTCTAACCAGTGTAAAATCCTATCTGGAAGCCTTGGATGATGGTGCTCTGTCAGAGCCTGTTGCACCGGAATTTGTCAAGGTTTCACTAACCGAGACAAACCGAATGATGCGGATGGTGACGGACTTACTTAGCTTATCGCGGATTGATAATAATACCAGTCATCTGGACGTTGAGCTGACCAATTTTACGGCCTTTATTACCTATATCCTCAACCGTTTTGATAAGATTAAAAATCAGGATGAGATCAAAAAATATGAGATTATCAGGGATTATTCAATTACGCCGATTTGGGTAGAGATTGATACGGATAAGATGACCCAGGTGATTGATAATATCATGAACAATGCCATCAAGTATTCACCTGATGGTGGGACGATTACGGTTTCTGTGAGAACAACAGATGTTCAGTTGATTCTTTCAATTTCGGATGAAGGTTTGGGCATTCCCAAGCAGGATCTGCCAAAGATTTTTGATCGTTTCTATCGGGTGGATAAGGCCCGCAGTCGAGCCCAGGGAGGAACGGGCTTGGGTCTGGCTATTGCTAAAGAAATTATCAAGCAGCATCATGGCTTTATCTGGGCTAAGAGCGAGTACGGAAAGGGTTCTACCTTTACCATTGTTCTTCCATATGATAACGATGCTGTCCGTGTAGATGACTGGGAAAATGAAGAGAATGTAGAAAGTGAACATGACTAAGGGATTTCAATATAGTATTCTGGCATCAGGCTCGAGTGGCAATTGCTTTTATCTGGAAACAGACCAAAAACGCCTACTCGTCGATGCTGGTTTATCAGGGAAAAAGATTACGAGCCTTTTAAGTGAAATTGATCGCAAACCAGAAGATTTAGATGCTATTTTGGTCACCCATGAGCACAAGGATCACATCCATGGTGTAGGGGTTTTGGCGCGTAAATACAATCTAGATATTTATGCCAACGAAGCAACCTGGCGAGCGATGGAAAAGGACTTGGGCAAGCTAGATGCCAGTCAGAAGCATATCTTTGAAATGGGGAAGATGAAGACTTTTGGCGATTTAGATGTCGAAAGTTTTGGAGTTAGCCACGATGCGGCTGCTCCTCAGTTTTACCGCTTTATGAAGGATGACAAGAGCTTTGTCATGCTGACGGATACGGGCTATGTCAGCGATCGCATGGCTGGAGTCATTGAGAATGCGGATGCTTATTTGATTGAGAGCAATCATGATATTGAGATTCTCCGGAGCGGTGCCTACCCGTGGAGCTTGAAACAGCGCATCCTATCTGACTTGGGGCACTTATCCAATGAAGATGGTGCGGAAACCATGATTCGCACACTTGGCAATCGCACCAAGCGCATCTATCTGGGGCATCTGAGCAAGGAAAATAATATCAAGGAGCTGGCTCATATGACCATGGTCAATCAACTGGCTCAAGCTGACTTGCCAGTGGGTCATGATTTCCAAGTCTTTGATACTTCTCCCGACACTGCAACGCCTTTGGTAAATATCTAATCATCAGTCACTCAGAAAGAGAGTGGGACAGAAATCGGTAATTCGTTAGAATTCGATTTCGTCGTCCCACCTCCGCACAGTTGAGTAGGGCTGTAAAAGCTGATGAAATCAGCGTAGTAGAGCCCACTCAACCACTGCGTCTTGCTCGACAATCCAAAGACAATTGAGAGGCTAGGACTTTTGTCCCAGCCTCTTTTTTAGGATTGACAAGAATTATTTTTTATGGGAAACTAGTTTTATATTTTTTAGCTTGTTTTTTATACTAGAAAGGAAGCCAAAGAATGACCATGAAAACGTACGTGAGGAAACCAAATGCGCTTGATTTATTTTGTGATTGCCTGTCTATCTTTAGCTCTAGGAGTGCTGGGGATTTTTCTGCCCCTTCTTCCTACGACTCCTTTTTTACTTTTGTCTATTGCTTGCTTTTCGCGCAGTTCCAAGCGGATTGAGAATTGGCTTTATCACACCAAGCTATATCAGACCTATGTTGCAGATTTTCGGGAGACAGGTTCGATTGCTAAGGAGCGCAAGAAAAAGATTATTGTGTCCATCTATATCTTGATGGGAATTTCTATTGCGTTAGCTCCGATAATTTGGGTGAAAATTTTCTTGTTCGCCCTGACAATCTTTATTACCTATTATCTTTTCAAGGTCATCCCAGATAAGGAATAGACCGGGAAATACGCTAAGAAGGCAAGTAAACAAGTGCGTTGGCACTTGTTTTTTGGTATAATGGTAGATAGTTCACAAAGAACATCATTTTAGAAAGGATGGATTGGACTCATGCTCTGCCTTGGCTTAGCATGAAAAAGAAATTATGGAACAATTAAAAGATGCACTGCTGGAGCAGTTTGGACTGGTGTTTGAAGACAGTAGTCTGCTAGAGACCGCTTTTACTCATACCAGCTATGCCAATGAGCACCGCCTCTTAAAAATTTCACACAATGAACGCCTGGAATTTTTAGGAGACGCTGTTCTGCAGCTGATTATTTCTGAGTATTTATATAAAAAATACCCCAAAAAACCAGAAGGAGATTTGTCAAAACTACGCTCTATGATTGTCCGAGAGGAGAGTTTGGCTGGCTTTGCACGGGACTGTCAGTTTGACCAATTTATCAAGCTGGGTCGCGGTGAGGAAAAGTCAGGAGGCCGCAATCGCGATACGATTCTGGGTGACTTATTTGAGGCCTTTTTGGGTGCCCTTCTTTTGGATAAGGATGTGGAGACTGTCAAGGATTTTATTTATCAAGTCATGATTCCCAAGGTGGAAGCAGGTGACTTTGAGCAGGTGACAGACTATAAGACCAAGCTGCAAGAACTCCTTCAGGTTAATGGCGATGTGGAGATTGTCTATCAGGTTACAGATGAGACGGGACCAGCCCATGCTAAGAACTTTGCTGTGGCTGTGTTGATCAATGGTCAAAAAGCAGGTCAGGGACAAGGCCGTTCTAAGAAATTGGCTGAGCAGGAAGCTGCCAAGGATGCATTTGAAAAGGAAAGTCACTAATGTTTTTAAAGGAAATTGAAATTCAGGGCTTCAAGTCATTTGCAGACAAGACAAAGGTGGTTTTTGACCAAGGGGTGACTGCTGTTGTTGGTCCCAATGGCTCAGGAAAGTCCAACATTACGGAGAGCCTGCGCTGGGCTCTGGGTGAGTCGAGCGTTAAGAGTCTGCGGGGCGGTAAGATGCCCGATGTCATCTTTGCAGGGACGGAGAACCGCAAGCCCCTCAACTATGCATCGGTCGTTGTGGTTTTGGATAATCAGGACCAGTTTATCAAGCAAGCAGGTAAGGAAATTCGTGTCGAGCGCCATATCTACCGCAGTGGTGATAGCGAGTACAAGATTGACGGCAAAAAGGTCCGTCTCCGCGATGTCCATGACCTTTTCATGGATACAGGGCTGGGACGGGATTCTTTCTCCATCATTTCCCAAGGGAAGGTAGAGGAAATCTTTAACAGCAAACCAGAAGAGCGTCGGGCTATTTTTGAAGAAGCGGCTGGAGTGCTCAAATATAAGACCCGCCGCAAGGAAACGGAAAGCAAGCTGGCGCAGACTCAAGACAATCTTGATCGCTTGGAAGACATTATCTACGAGCTGGATAGTCAAGTCAAGCCACTGGAAAAGCAGGCTGAGACGGCCAAGCGCTTTTTAGAACTGGATCATGAGCGTCAGGAACTCTATTTAGATGTCTTGGTGGCTCAGATTAAGGCGAATAAAACTGATTTGACGGCGGCAGAAGCTGATTTGGAGAGTATCAAGCAGGAACTAGCGGCCTATTATACGAAACGGGATGAATTGGAGCGTGAAAACCAAGAGATTAAGGTTAAACGTCAGGAAGTGAATCAAAAACTGTCTGACGATCAGACCAGTCTTTTAGAGTTGACGCGTTTGATCAGTGATTTGGAACGCCAGATAGACTTAGCTAAGTTGGAATCGAGTCAGGCGGCTAGCAGCCGTTTGGAAAATGAAGAACGCTTGGCTGGACTGAGAGAAAAAAGCCAGCAGTTGACGGCTGATATTTCCTCCAAGGAAGCTCATCTGGCTGATTTAGCAGTCCAGTTGACTGAAAATCAAGAGGCCATGAGCCAGTTGGAAGCAGAGTTGGCGGACTTTTCAGATGACCCAGATCAGCTGATTGAAAATCTGCGGGATCGTTACGTCAAGCTCATGCAAGAAGAAGCGGACTTGTCCAATGACTTGACCTCGCTCGAAAATCGACTGGAGAATGAGCGTAGCCAAGCTGCCAGCAAACAGGCAGAGTTTAGCAAACTGCAGGCTGATTTAAAAGCTGGTCGGGCAGAAGAAGCGGCTCGACAGGCAGAATTAGAAGAAGCTCAGACTGCCCTCAGAGCCTTGCTAGATCAGTATCAGGAGCAGCAGGGGCAGGTCGAGAAGTTGGCGACTGCTTATCAAAATGAGCAGACCAGCATGTTTGCCCTGCTGGATGATTTGAAAAATAAAAAAGCTCGTGCAGCCAGTTTAGAAGCTATCCTTAAAAATCACAGCAATTTTTATGCAGGTGTAAAAAGCGTTCTGCAGGAGGCTGATCGTCTGGGTGGTATTGTCGGGGCAGTCAGCGAGAAATTGAGCTTCGATCCTCATTACCAGACTGCTTTGGAAATTGCGCTGGGGGCAAGCAGCCAGCATATCATCGTTGAGGACGAGGGGGCAGCGACCAGAGCCATTGATTTTCTTAAGAAAAATCGGGCTGGTCGGGCTACTTTCCTGCCTCTGACGACCATTAAGACTCGTCAACTCCCCGAGCAAAATCAATCTCGAATTGAGGCCAGCCCGGGCTTCCTAGGTTTGGCTTCAGAGCTGGTGACCTATGAGCCAGGTTTGGACAATATTTTCCAAAACCTGCTGGGAACAACCGCAATCTTTGATACGATTGAGCATGCGCGTGCAGCTGCTCGTCAGGTTCGTTACCAAGTCAGAATTGTAACGCTGGACGGAACGGAACTGCGCACAGGCGGCTCTTACGCCGGAGGAGCCAATCGTAATAATAACACAATCTTTATCAAGCCTGAACTGGACAGCCTGCTTGGAGAAATGGAGCAGCAGTCCCAGAAGCTGAAAGCTCAGGAGCGGCAAGTCGAAAGCTTGCAGTCTCAGCTATCAGAGGCCAAGCAAGCCTTGGAAGCTATCAAGTCTGAGGGTGAGCAAGCCCGCTTGACGGAGCAAAGAGTCAAGTTGGCCTACGAACAGGTTGCGGAGCGGGTTGCAGAACTCAGCCAGCTGGAACAATTGCAGGAGCAAGATTTGGCTAGCCAGTCTGAGTCTGGAGGACTGGCTGAAAAGAAAAAATTGGAAGAGCGGCTGTCGGCTATTGAGACTGCAAAAACAGGCATTACTGCAGAAATTGAGCAGGTCAAGTCTAATAAAAACGCTGTTCAGGATCGCTTCGATCAGCTATCGGCTAACTTGTCTGAACTGAAATTGAAGAGCACGGAGCTGACTTCTAGCCAGCGCTTTGAGAAGAATGATTTGTCGCGTTTGCTAGAGGAGAAGGCTGCTCTGGACAAGGAAGTCGCTACTTTGCAGCTTTTGATAGAGCAAAAAGAAGAAGCGGTCAGCCAGAAGGTGGATATTTCCGTCTTGGAAGAACAGCTAAAGACTGCCCAAGAGAAAAAGACAGACTTGGATCAGAACCTCATCCGACTCAAATTTGAGCTGGATGACTTAGAGGGGCAGTCTGAGGATATTCTAGGGCATTTAGACCAAGCACGTCAGCAAAATGAAAGTTTGATTCGCCGTCAGGCCAAGGCAGAGGCAGAAAAAGAGAAATTTTCAGATGTCTTGCGTCGTCTGCTGACCAATCTGACAGATAATTACCAGATCAGCTTTGAAGAGGCTGATCAAAGAGCGCGTTCTTTGGAGAATCTTGCAGCTGCGGAAGCTCAAGTCAAAGACTTAGAAAAGGCTATTCGTGCTTTGGGACCGGTCAATTTGGATGCAGTAGAGCAGTTTGAAGAAGTCAGCAACCGACTGAATTTCCTCAATAGTCAGCGGGACGATGTCCTCTCGGCCAAAAATCTTCTCTTGGAAACCATTGAAGAGATGAATGACGAGGTCAAGGAACGTTTCCAAACAACCTTTGAAGCCATTCGTGAAAGTTTCAAGCTGACCTTTAGCCAGATGTTTGGCGGCGGTTCAGCTGATCTCATCTTGACAGAAGGCGACCTGCTGACAGCTGGAGTAGAGATTTCAGTTCAGCCTCCAGGCAAGAAAATCCAATCCCTCAATCTCATGAGCGGTGGAGAAAAAGCCCTATCAGCCTTGGCCCTTCTCTTCTCTATCATCCGCGTCAAGACTATTCCTTTTGTCATCTTGGATGAAGTTGAGGCAGCTCTGGATGAGGCTAATGTTAAGCGCTTTGGAGATTATCTCAACCGCTTTGACAAAGAAAGCCAGTTTATCGTTGTGACCCACCGCAAGGGAACTATGTCTGCAGCAGACTCTATCTATGGAGTGACCATGCAGGAGTCAGGAGTTTCCAAGATTGTGTCGGTCAAGTTAAAAGATTTAGAAAGTTTATAGTATGAGCATAAAATTAGTAGCAACAGATATGGACGGTACTTTTTTAGATGACAAGGGCCAGTTTGATATGGAACGGCTCAAGCACCTGCTAGCTCAGTTTCGAGAAAAGGGCATCTACTTTGCTGTTGCCAGCGGTCGAGGAATTCTTTCTCTTGAAAAGCTCTTTCATGAAGTTCGAGATGATATCATCTTTATCGCGGAAAATGGCAGTCTTGTAGAGTTCCAAGGAAAAGAGCTATACGAAGCAACCATGCCAAGAGAATTTTATCTTAAGGTATTTGACAAACTCAAGGAGTCGCCCTTTGTCAATATCAATGAGTTGCTCCTGACAGGGAAAAAAGGCTGTTATGTCCTAGATACAGTAGATCCGACCTATCTTTCTTTCAGCGCTAATTATAATGAAAATATCCAAAAGGTTGCTGATTTTAGTGAGATTACAGACGAGATTTTCAAATTCACGACCAATTTCAGCGAAGAAACAGTGGCCGACGGCGAAGCCTGGGTCAATGAAAATGTCGCAGGTGTCAAGGCGATGACAACAGGCTATAAGTCGATTGATATTGTGCTGGACTATGTGGATAAAGGTGTGGCTCTTGTCGAGCTGGCTAAGAAGCTAGGCCTAGAGATGGATCAGGTCATGGCTTTTGGTGATAACCTCAATGACCTACATATGATGCAGGTGGTGGGGCACCCGATTGCACCGGAAAATGCGCGGCCGGAAATTTTGGCAGTTGCGAAAGAAGTGATTGGCCACCATGCGGCCCAATCTGTTATGACTTACATGGAGGGCTTGTAATGGCTGATATTAAATTGATTGCTTTAGATTTGGATGGGACGCTTTTGACCACGGATAAAAAGATTTCTGAAGGGAATCTGGCAGCGCTCAAAGCGGCTCAACAGCAGGGTGTCAAAGTTGTATTGACCACAGGGCGTCCACTTAAGGCTATGGAATTTTTCCTGCATGAACTGGGCACCGATGGTCAGGTAGATGAATACACCATTACCTTTAATGGTGGTCTGGTTCAGCGCAATACAGGCGAAATTTTGGATAAAACAGTTTTTGCCTACGATGATGTAGCTAGAATTTATGAAGAGACTGAGAAATTGGGTCTGCCTCTGGATGCGATTGATGGTGGCTTGGTTTATCAGATTCAATCAGACCAAGCATCGCTCTATGCGGAGTTTAATCCGGCTCTGAACTTTGAATCCATTGCCTTTGAGGATCTTTCTAGCCAGATTACCTACAATAAATGCGTTACAGCCTTTGCTCAGGAACCCTTGGATGCAGCCATTCCTCACATTTCGCCAGAACTTTTTGATCAGTATGAGATTTTCAAATCACGGGAAATGCTGCTGGAATGGTCACCGAAAAATGTCCACAAGGCGACTGGTTTGGAGAAACTGATTGCCCACTTGGGAATTGATAAAAGCCAAGTTATGGCTTGCGGTGACGAAGCCAATGATTTGTCAATGATTGCTTGGGCTGGTATGGGCGTTGCCATGCAAAATGCCGTGCCAGAAGTCAAGGAAGTCGCAGAAGTTGTCACTCCGATGACCAATGATGAAGATGCAGTTGCTTGGGCAATTCGGAAATATGTATTGAAGGAGAACTAAAGAATGGGATTATTTGACCGTCTTTTTGGACGTAAAAAAGAGGAACTTGAAGAAAAGCCCCAGTTAGATGAACAGGCAGAGGAGAGTTATCAGACTACAGAGATTGAAGTTCCATCTGAGACAGACTTCCAGCCCCTTGCTGCTTCTAGTGAAGAAACAGCGGAAACTCCGGTAGTAGAATCTGTGCCAGAAGAGAATACAGAGCCTGCAGTTTCAGCAATTTCTGAGCAGGAATTGGCCCCAACTAGCCAGCAAGCTGACTTATCTCAACCAGTGCCTGAAGATCAGGAAAGTCCTGAGCAAGTTTTGGCTGAGGCAGAAGAGCAGTCTGAAACTTCAGCAAATCAAGCTTTGGAAAGTAGTAGCGAATCAGAAGCGGCGACCGAAAGCAGAGATTATTACCAAGAATTGCAGGAGCGTTTGGCTGCAGCGAGAGAGCAAATTAACCACGAATCAGAGCAAGAAGTATCTAGTGAGCAGGAAGCAAGCACTTCCTCACAAGTAGACTCGACCGAGCATGAAGAAGAGGCGACGGAAGAGCTGGCTCAAGTAGAGAGTGGGACTCCCAGAGAAACAGCTGAAAGTTCTAATGAATACCAAGAAGAGAGTGTCCAAGACAAGTATGACCGCAGTCTCAAAAAGACGCGGACTGGCTTTGGTGCTCGCCTCAATGCCTTCTTTGCTAATTTCCGCTCAGTAGACGAAGATTTCTTTGAAGACTTGGAAGAATTGCTGATTACCAGTGATGTCGGTGTGCAGGTAGCTTCCAATCTAACTGAGGACTTGCGCTATGAAGCTCGTCTGGAAAATGCTAAGAAACCAGAAGCCTTGCGCCAACTCATCATTGAAAAATTGGTCGATATCTATGAGAAAGACGGCCGTTTCAATGAAAAAATCAATCTGCAAAAAGACTTGACCGTCATGCTATTCGTCGGTGTAAATGGAGTAGGGAAGACGACCTCAATAGGCAAATTGGCCTATAAATACAAGCAAGAAGGTAAAAAAGTGATGCTGGTGGCAGCAGATACCTTTCGGGCTGGAGCCGTTGCCCAGTTGGCTGAGTGGGGGCGTCGAGTAGACGTGCCTGTCGTGACTGGTCCAGAAAAGAGCGATCCAGCCAGTGTCGTGTTTGACGGTTTAGAAAGAGCCAAGGCTGAAAATGTCGATATTCTCATGATTGACACGGCTGGTCGCCTGCAAAATAAAGACAATCTCATGGCAGAGCTGGAAAAAATCGGTCGTATTATCAAGCGGGTAGATCCAGCAGCGCCGCACGAAACCTTTCTAGCTTTGGATGCCTCTACGGGTCAAAATGCGCTGGTTCAGGCCAAGGAATTTTCAAAAATTACGCCTGTGACAGGTATTGTCCTGACTAAGATTGACGGAACTGCGCGCGGTGGTGTTGTTCTTGCCATTCGTCAGGAATTGGATGTTCCAGTGAAACTGATTGGTTTTGGCGAGAAAATTGACGATATCGGCGAGTTTAATTCTGAGAACTTTATGAGAGGCCTCTTAGAAGGTTTGGTGTAATAGTCTATCTGATGGTGATTTGATAAAGCCTAAATTGAAATCAAACTCTTCTATCAAAAAGTAACTAAAATGGATGAAAAGGTTTGCTTGTTGCAAGCCTTTTTTCTTCTTTTTTGATATAATAAGAAGAATAAAATGAAAGAAGGAAATCCAATCATGGGAAAACTTGAAGTTATCGCTCATCCGCTCATTCAGCATAAATTGTCTATCTTGCGTCGTACAGATACCTCTACTAAAGCTTTTCGTGAATTAGTAGATGAAATCGCAATGCTGATGGGATACGAAGTTTTGCGCGATTTACCACTTGAAGATGTAGAAATTGAAACACCAATTACGAAAACAGTTCAAAAGCAGATTGCAGGGAAAAAATTGGCTATTGTCCCAATCTTGCGGGCTGGTATCGGTATGGTGGATGGTCTCCTGAGCTTGGTTCCTGCTGCTAAAGTCGGCCACATCGGAATGTACCGTGATGAAGAAACCCTGAAGCCCGTTGAATATTTGGTGAAATTGCCAGAAGACATTGATCAACGTCAAATCTTTGTTGTCGATCCAATGTTGGCTACAGGTGGTTCTGCTATCTTGGCTGTGGATTCTCTGAAGAAACGTGGCGCAAGCAACATCACCTTTGTCTGCTTAGTGTCTGCTCCCGAAGGTGTCAAAGCCTTGCAGGATGCTCATCCTGATGTTGATATTTTCACCGCTGCCCTTGATGATCATCTTAATGAACATGGCTACATCGTTCCAGGTCTCGGAGATGCTGGTGACCGCCTCTTTGGTACAAAATAATAGCTAGAAGTTACAAAAAGGAAAGTTCTGCCAAACCGGTGGATTTGTGCTTTCTAAACCAAAGATAATCTCAGCGCTGCTTTCTGTCATCCGACAGAAAAGCAAATATTTGACCTTTTTTGACCAAAAAGATATAATAATGAATAGATCGAATGAAGGAGAAAATATTCATGATTCCTGTAGTTATTGAACAAACCAGTCGTGGTGAGCGTTCTTATGACATTTACTCACGCCTTTTAAAAGACCGTATTATCATGCTGACAGGTCCTGTTGAGGACAATATGGCTAATTCTGTTATTGCGCAATTGCTTTTCCTAGATGCACAAGACAGCACCAAGGACATCTATCTTTATGTTAATACTCCGGGTGGCTCTGTGTCAGCGGGATTGGCGATTGTGGATACCATGAACTTCATCAAGTCTGATGTGCAGACAATTGTCATGGGAATGGCAGCCAGCATGGGAACCATCATTGCATCTAGCGGAGCTAAAGGCAAACGTTTCATGCTTCCAAATGCAGAGTATATGATCCACCAGCCAATGGGTGGTACTGGTGGCGGTACTCAACAAACAGATATGGCTATTGCAGCAGAGCATTTGCTCAAGACTCGTAAGACCTTGGAACAAATTCTTGCTGATAATTCTGGTAAATCGGTTGAGCAAATTCACGCAGATGCTGAACGTGATTACTGGATGAGTGCCCAAGAAACTTTAGAATATGGTTTCATCGATGAAATCATGGCTAATAATAATCTTAGCTAGTTTTCATTTATAACTACGAAAAAATGCCCCATTTGCGGGCTTTTTTTGATATAATCAATAGAGTACAAATGACCAGAAAGGATTGTCATGTTTAAAAAAGAGGAACGAATGGGCTTTATCATTCATCTATACTATAATCGAGATGCAAAGAAGCTGGCTCATGTTGGAGATATTATTTATCATTCTAAAAAACACCGTTATTTGCAGCTTTATGTGGCAAAAGATCAGGCAGATTCTCTGAAGGAGAGCCTGTCAAAAGAGTCCTATATCAAAAAAATCCAGACTTGCGAGATCCAAAATTTGGATACGGATTTTGTTGGAAGTTTATTTAGAAACCAAGAAAACGCTATTATTTAAAAAAATGGCTTGTTTGGGTTGACAATTGTCAGATAATTCGGTATATTCTTACTATATCATTTGCAAACATAGCAAAAAACAAAATAGAGGAGATTATTCATGAAGAAAAAATTTGCACTTTCGCTTGTAGCTTTTGCTAGTGCTGCGCTTCTAGCAGCCTGTGGGGAAGTTTCTACAAACAACTCATCTGCTACTGGAACAGAAATCGGTAAAACACTTAAGTTCGGTTTCAACTTTGAAGAAACTGGAGCTGTAGCAGCTTACGGTACTGCAGAACAACACGGTGCTCAACTTGCTGTTGATGAAATCAACGCAGCTGGTGGTGTAGACGGCAAGAAAATCGAAGTAACTGATAAAGACAACAAATCAGAAACTGCAGAAGCCGCAACTATTACTACAAGCTTGGTAACTCAAGACAAAGTGAATACAATCATTGGTCCTGCAACTTCAGGTGCCGTAGCTGCCGCAATTGCAAATGCTGGTAAAGCAGGCGTTCCTTTGGTAACACCAAGTGCAACACAAGATGATTTGACAAATAAACAAGATTATTTGTATCGTGCAACCTTTACTGATGGTTACCAAGGTAAAATCATTTCTAAATATGTAACTGATACTTTGAAAGCTAAAAAAGTTGTTCTCTACTATGATAATTCAAGTGATTATGCAAAAGGAATGGCAGAAGCTTTCAAGAAAGAATACAAGGGTGAAATCGTTGCGACAGAAACTTTCGCTTCTGGTGACTCAGACTTCCAAGCTGCTTTGACAAAAATCAAAGGTAAAGACTTTGATGCACTGATTGTGCCAGGTTATTACACAGAAGCTGGTAAGTTGGTGAACCAAGCGCGTGGTTTGGGAATTAACCAAACAATCGTTGGACCTGATGGATTTAGCGATGCCAAGTTCGTTGAGCAAGCAACTCCAGCAGCAGCAACTAATGTTTATTATGTATCTGGTTTCTCAACTTCAGGTGACATGACAGATAAAGCGAAGAAATTCGTTGCAGCTTACAAAGCTAAATATAACGAAGAACCTTCAATGTTTGCAGCCCTTTCATATGACGCAGTTTATATGGCAGCAGAAGCATCTAAGGGTGCAAAAACATCTGTAGATATTAAATATAACCTTGCTAAGTTAAAAGACTTTGAAGGAGTTACTGGATCTATTACCATCGATAAAGATCACAATCCTGTGAAGACAGCCTTGATGATTGGTTTGAAAGATGGTAAAGTAGAAACTGTTGAAACAGTTAAACCTGAATAAAGGGTCTGAGGCTGGGGACAAACCCAGTCTTTGACTTGTTTCTTACTTGCTTATGATGTTTGAGTAGAGACGGCAAGACAAGGCTTCGTCTGAGATTGTTGTTTCTGCTCTTATTTTATATTAGAAAGAGTGGTGTGGAATGCTCGAACAATTTCTTCAGCAATTGGCTAATGGATTGATTTTGGGGAGTGTTTATGCGCTTCTGGCCTTGGGTTATACCATGGTTTATGGAATTATCAAACTGATTAATTTCGCGCATGGAGACATTTATATGATTGGTGCTTTTATGGGATATTACCTGATTAACACCCTTCACCTAAACTTCTTTGTAGCCCTTATTTTATCTATGGTTGGAACAGCGATCCTTGGTGTAGTGATTGAGTTCTTAGCCTATCGTCCTTTGCGCAATTCAACGCGGATTGCAGCTTTAATCACAGCAATTGGGGTTTCTTTCCTCTTGGAGTACGGGATGGTCTTCTTTGTAGGTGCCAATACTCGTTCCTTCCCTCAAGTGATTAAAACAGTGCGTTATACGCTTGGGCCAATTTCGATTTCCAATATTCAACTGATGATTTTAGGAATTTCTATTTTACTCATGGTTGGTTTGCAGTTTATTGTGCAAAAGACGAAAATGGGTAAAGCCATGCGGGCTGTTTCCGTGGATAGCGATGCTGCCCAGCTGATGGGGATTAATGTCAATCGTACGATCAGTTTTACTTTTGCCTTGGGTTCAGCCTTGGCAGGAGCAGCAGGGGTACTGATTGCTCTTTACTACAACTCACTTGAGCCACTGATGGGAATGACACCAGGTATCAAGTCCTTCGTTGCGGCAGTTTTGGGAGGAATTGGTATCATCCCAGGGGCAGCTTTGGGTGGTTTTGTAATCGGTCTCTTGGAAACTTTTGCAACAGCAGTTGAACTGTCAGATTTCCGTGATGCGATTGTGTATGCGATCTTAATTATCATTCTATTGGTTCGCCCAGCTGGTATTCTAGGTAAAAATGTGAAAGAGAAGGTGTAATGTATGAAAAATAATTTAAAAGTAAATGCGTTATGGCTTGCTCTGATCCTCTTTGGCTATCTATTGATGACAGTGCTTGCTAACACAGGTATTCTCAATCCTTTCTATCTGCAAATCTTTGAGCAGATTGGGATTAATATTATCTTGGCTGTTGGCCTCAATCTTATCGTTGGTTTTTCTGGGCAATTCTCGCTTGGGCATGCTGGCTTTATGGCCATTGGTGCCTATGCAGTAGCTATTATGGGCTCTAAATCTCCAAACTATGCTACTTTCTTTATTGCTATGTTGGTTGGCGCTATGATTGCAGGTGCAGTAGCTCTGCTTGTTGGTATCCCGACCCTGCGCTTAAAGGGAGACTATTTGGCAATTGCGACGCTGGGTGTTTCTGAAATTATCCGGATTCTGATTGTCAATGGAGGTGACTTGACTAATGGTGCGGCAGGTATCCTATCCATTCCTAACTTTACCTCTTGGCAGTTGGTTTATGTCTTTGTCGTAATTACAACTATTTTGACTCTTAACTTCCTCCGCAGTCCTATCGGACGTAGCACCTTGTCTGTTCGCGAGGACGAGATTGCGGCAGAGTCTGTCGGTGTCAATACAACAAAAATTAAAGTCATTGCTTTCGTTTTTGGGGCTATTACAGCTTCTATTGCAGGTTCTTTGCAGGCTGGATTTGTTGGCTCTGTTGTACCAAAAGACTATTCCTTTATCAATACAATCAATGTCTTGATTATCGTTGTTTTTGGTGGTCTTGGATCAATGACTGGAGCAATCGTTGCGGCAGTAGTATTGGGTATTCTCAATATGCTTTTACAAGATATCTCAAGCGTTCGGATGATTGTTTATTCGCTTGCCCTAATCTTGGTGATGATTTTCCGTCCAGGCGGCTTGCTTGGTACTTGGGAATTTAGCTTGGCTAAGCTCTTTAAAAAGAATAAGGAGGTCAAAGAATAATGGCACTTCTTGATGTGAAAAAATTAACCAAAAATTTTGGAGGACTAACAGCTGTTAGTGACGTGACTCTGGAATTGAACGAAGGGGAACTGGTCGGTCTTATCGGGCCTAACGGTGCTGGAAAAACAACTCTTTTCAACCTTTTGACAGGTGTTTATGAACCGAGTGAGGGAACGGTTACTTTGGATGGCCATTTGCTGAATGGCAAAACACCTTACAAAATTGCAACTCTGGGTCTCAGCCGGACTTTCCAAAATATCCGCCTTTTTAAAGATTTGACTGTGTTGGACAATGTATTGATTGCTTTCGGTAATCATCATAAACCTCATGTGTTGGCTTCTTTCTTCCGTCTTCCAGCATTTTATAAAAATGAAGAGGAATTGAAAGCAAAAGCTCTGGAATTGCTGGCTATTTTTGACTTGGATAAGGAAGCAGAAACCTTGGCTAAAAATTTGGCTTATGGTCAACAGCGTCGTCTGGAGATTGTCCGAGCGCTTGCCACAGAGCCAAAGATTCTCTTCTTGGATGAGCCAGCTGCTGGGATGAATCCACAGGAAACAGCTGAGCTGACTGCTCTGATCCGTCGGATTAAAAATGAATTTAACATTACCATCATGCTGATTGAGCATGATATGAGTCTGGTTATGGAAGTAACTGAGCGCATCTACGTACTAGAATACGGTCGCTTGATTGCCCACGGCACACCAGATGAGATTAAGAATGACAAACGCGTTATTGAAGCTTATCTAGGAGGTGAAGCCTAATGTCCATGCTCAAAGTTGAAAATCTATCTGTCCACTATGGCATGATTCAGGCTGTCCGTGATGTCAGCTTTGAAGTCAACGAAGGAGAGGTTGTTTCCCTTATCGGTGCCAATGGTGCTGGTAAAACGACCATCCTCCGCACGATCTCTGGTTTGGTTCGCCCAAGTGCTGGGAAGATTGAATTTTTAGGTAATGAAATTCAAAAAGTGCCTGCTCAAAAGATTGTGGCTGCGGGGCTTTCACAGGTTCCAGAAGGGCGCCATATTTTCCCAGGTTTGACTGTCTTGGAAAACCTGGAAATGGGAGCTTTTCTTAAGAAAAATCGTGAAGAAAACCAAGCAAATCTCAAAAAGGTCTTCTCTCGTTTCCCACGCTTGGAAGAGCGTAAAAACCAAGATGCTGCAACTCTTTCAGGTGGTGAGCAGCAGATGTTGGCTATGGGTCGAGCGCTCATGTCTACTCCTAAGCTCTTGCTCTTGGATGAGCCATCAATGGGGCTGGCGCCGATTTTCATTCAAGAAATCTTTGATATCATTCAAGATATCCAAAAGCAGGGGACAACTGTGCTTTTGATTGAGCAAAATGCCAATAAAGCATTGTCTATCGCAGACCGTGGTTATGTTCTTGAAACTGGAAAAATCGTTCTGTCCGGAACAGGCCAAGAACTTCTTACTTCTGACGAAGTCCGCAAAGCATATCTAGGTGGCTAAAAATGTCTGGGAGACATTTTTAGGTTGTTGATAGAAAGTTACGGTAGTAACTTAACATTTTGAAAAGGTCCAGTGAACCTTTTTAAGTTACAGATAAAGAAAATAGAGTTTTCGTCAAGATCTGGGAGATTGTTTCAGGTTGCAGATGGGAACTCGCGGCAGCGAGTTTTCGCTTATTAAGGTCCAATGGACCTTTTTTGTTTTCAAGATAAATTTATTTGTTTGGATAAGCCGATAGCCGTTTTTGGTTACAACCAAAGAGTTGCATTGGAAACTGTACGTTTTTTAAAATTCGCTGGGCCCTTTTTAGATGAGGCTAGAGTTTCGTGGTATAGTTTTCTTTGGTGGAAGTTTCCATTTTTTAAGTGCTGTGCTAGTAAGCGATGTAACAGTTCCAAACGGCCACTTCTCTGAATCTATTTCTTCATTTTAAGCATCGAGCGAAAATATGGTAAAATATGGGTGAAGAAAAATTGTTCGGGTCTAAATAAAGATTGGAAATTTCGGAAATAATTTGTCAAAGTATAGGATTTGCTTATTGGTGGTAACTGGCGAGATGGAGAGTAATCTTAGCTTTTGATTGTGAAGTGAAGAAAGAAGCTGTTTTCTGTTCGTCTCTACACAATTCTCTTACGCAACTAGAATTCAATAAAGATATGCTTATCAGGGATAGAAAATGGCAGTCGAATTTCTTTGCTTGATGTGCTAGAGCGGGTAATATTGGTTTTTGAAAACATTTAAATAATTATAGAGGATCAAAGATGAAACTAGTCAGTGACAGGCTTTTGAAAAAGGTTGTTATAAATCGATTGCCAGACAGCCATAAAGGCGACTATGGTCGCCTGCTCTTGATTGGCGGGACCTATCCCTATGGTGGAGCTATTATCATGGCTGCCTTGGCCGCAGTAAGGAGCGGAGCTGGTTTGGTGACTGTTGCAACTGAACGGGAAAATATTCCTGCCCTCCATGCCCATCTGCCAGAGGCTATGGCCTTTGATTTGCAGGAGCGAGAGCGATTAATGGAGCAGATCCGCAAGGCTACTGTTATTTTAATCGGACCGGGTTTGGCTGAAAATTCTTTAGAGAAATCGGTGCTACAGCTGGTTTTACAGCTTGTAAACAAGCAACAAATCTTGATTATGGATGGGGGCGCTATCTCGCTTTTTGCCAAGCAAGCTCTGCCTTTTCCAAAGTCCCAGACAATTTTTACCCCTCACCAGAAAGAATGGGAAAGTTTGTCTGGCTTGCCCATCGAGTCGCAGGACGAAAAATCTAGCCAAAAGGCTGTTGACCAATTTCCTAAGGGAACTCTAGTTGTACAGAAAAGGAATGGAACACGAGTTTTTCAGAGTGGGGAAAAGGATATTTATCAGCTGCAGGTTGGTGGTCCCTATCAAGCCACTGGCGGTATGGGAGATACCTTGGCAGGGATGATTGCTGGCTTTGCAGGTCAATTTCAGCAGGCTTCACTTCTTGAAAGAGTAACAGCTGCGACCTACTTGCATTCAGCCATAGCGGATGAATTAGCCAAAGAGGTTTATGTGGTATTACCGACAGAACTGAGTCAACAAATTTCGACTTGGATGAAAAATTTTAGTCAATAAATCTTGGGAGGCCTGGAAAAATCCGAGTCTCTTTTTGTGGATTAGGAAATCTTGTCTTAGTTAGGAAAAGTCTAAGATTCATCAACTTTCTCACATGATTACTTTTTTAATTTATAGACAAAAGTTAATACGATAGAAAACTTTTTTGTGCTATAATAAAAATAAAGTATGAGAGTTAAAAGTATAAAATCTAGTAGAAAAGGATAAATGAGGAAAGTGGCATGTCAGAGCTAAAAGTAGCAATTGGGAAAAAAATTCGAGAACTGCGGGAACAACGTAAAATGACAAGGGAATTGCTGTGTGAAGATGAGACTCGTTTGACAGTCAGACAGCTTGCTCGGATCGAGGCAGGCGATTCGATTCCTAGTTTACTAACCTTAGAATTCATTGCGCAGCAGTTGCACATCGAAATGTATCAAATTATCAAAGAAAGTTCCAAGTGATAGTGATTTTATGATGAAAATCAGGAACTTGGAATCACTGACTTCCACCATTTTTTGGTATAATAAAAGTTACGCAAATACTAGAAAATAGAAAGGGAGCGACATGCCGGATTATTTATCGGTTTCGACTTTGACCCGTTATCTGAAGATGAAGTTTGACCGTGATCCTTATTTGGAACGGGTTTATCTGACAGGTCAGGTCTCTAATTTTCGCAAGCGCCCCAATCACCAGTATTTTTCCATCAAGGATGAGAAGGCAGTTATTCAGGCGACTATTTGGTCAGGTGTTTATAAAAAGCTTGGTTTTGAACTAGAAGAGGGCATGAAGGTCAATGTCATCGGCCGTGTGCAGCTCTATGAGCCAAGTGGGTCTTATTCGATTGTCATTGAAAAGGCTGAGCCAGACGGCATTGGCGCCTTGGCTGTTCAGTTCGAGCAGCTCAAGAAAAAACTGGGAGAAGAAGGTCTTTTCCAAGATAAGTTTAAACAGCCCTTACCTCAATTTCCTAAGAAAATTGGGGTGGTGACCAGTCCTAGCGGGGCTGTCATCCGAGATATCATCACGACAGTCAGTCGCCGTTTCCCAGGCGTGGACATCCTGCTTTATCCGACCAAGGTTCAGGGAGAGGGAGCTGCCGCTGAGGTGGCGGCTAATATCCGTCGAGCCAATGAGCGAGAAGATTTGGATGTTTTGATTATTGGCCGAGGTGGCGGGTCCATCGAGGATCTTTGGGCTTTTAATGAGGAAATCGTCGTGCGAGCCATATTTGAGTCTCAGATTCCGATTATTTCCAGTGTGGGGCATGAAACGGACACGACTCTGGCTGACTTTGTGGCAGACCGACGAGCAGCAACTCCCACAGCAGCAGCTGAATTGGCGACACCAGTCACCAAGCTGGATCTTCTGGGGCATTTAAGCCAGCAGCAAAATCGTCTGTCCAATGCAGCCTCCAACCGTCTTTCCTACCAGCGAGAACGCTTGCATAAATTGGCTTCCTCTGTTATTTTTCGGCAGCCAGAGCGACTTTATGATGGTTATCTGCAAAAGCTAGACCAGCTTAATCTGCGTTTAAAGCAAAAAATTTGCGAATATTATAGTGAAGAAGTCCAGCAGGTCAAGATTCTCCAGCATCGCTTGGAGTCTTTGTCACCTCTGCGGCAGGTGCAGCGCTATCAGGAGCAGCTTCACCAGCAAGAACGCTTGTTGCGTAGCAATATGGCAGTGATCTATGACCATAAGGTGGCTGAAGCCAAGCGCCTATCAGATGCGCTACTCATGCTGGACACCAGTCGAATCGTGGCGCGGGGCTACGCTATTATCCAAAAAAATGAAACAGTAATCGAGTCCAGTCAGGATATCAAGGAGAAGGATCAGCTGACCATTCTCATGCGGGATGGTCAGGTCCAAGTTGAGGTAAAAGATGTCAAAAGACAAGAAATTTGAAGAAAATTTAGCTGATTTGGAGGCTATTGTCCAGAAGCTGGAAAATGGGGATGTGGCCTTGGAAGAGGCCATCGCTGAATTCCAGAAGGGCATGCAGTTGTCTAAAGACTTGCAAAAGACGCTAGATCAGGCAGAAAAGACCTTGGTCAAGGTCATGCAGGCTGATGGCACGGAAACGGATATGGAATGACAAGAGAGAATAAAATCAGGCAAATTGGCCTGACGATTCAAGATTTTTATCAAAACAAGGAAGTGTCATCAGATTTGACTGAGATCATTCTCTATTCTATCGAGGCTGGTGGTAAGCGGATTCGTCCTCTCTTGCTTTTGGAGTTGCTGGAGTGCTTTGGTCTGGAATTAACTCCCGCCCATTTTCAGGTGGCAGCAGCTCTGGAGATGATTCACACTGGCAGCCTGATCCATGATGATTTGCCAGCTATGGATAATGATGACTACCGCCGTGGGCGTCTGACCAGCCACAAGAAATTCGGGGAGGATATGGCCATTTTGGCGGGGGATTCCCTCTTTTTGGATCCTTATGGTTTGGTGGCAATGGCAGAGCTACCTAGTCAGGTCAAGGTGGAGCTGATAGCAGAGCTGTCTTTGGCGGCTGGATCCTTTGGTATGGTAGCTGGGCAGGTTTTGGATATGCAGGGAGAAGGCCGCAAGTTGACCATGGACCAGCTCCAGACCATCCATGCCAATAAGACAGGTAAGCTCTTGGCCTATCCTTTTGTAGCGGCGGGGATCATTGCTCAGACTGGTCAATCCGTCCTAGGGAAGCTACGTCAAGTGGGAGAACTCTTGGGCTTGGCTTTTCAGGTGCGGGATGATATTTTAGATGTGACAGCCAGTTTTGAGCAGATTGGTAAGACACCGCAGAAGGATTTGGCGGCTGAGAAATCGACCTATCCAGCTTTACTAGGTTTGGATGGAGCCAGAGCCTTTTTCGATGAAACGCTGAAACAAGCAAAAAGCCTGCTGGAGCAATTAGAAAAAGAAAGTGATTTTTCAGCTAAAGAAATTCAAAAAATAATAGAAAGTTTGAGACTGGATGGCTAAGGAAAGAGTGGATGTATTGGCCTATCGACAAGGGCTCTTTGAGACTCGAGAACAGGCCAAGCGTGGAGTGATGGCTGGTCTGGTCGTGTCACTTGCGAATGGAGAGCGCTTTGATAAGCCAGGTGAAAAAATCGATGATGCAACAGAGCTCAAGCTCAAGGGAGAAAAGCTCAAGTATGTCAGTCGGGGCGGCCTAAAATTAGAAAAGGCTTTGCAAGTGTTTGGCCTTTCGGTGGCAGACCGAGTAGCCTTGGATATTGGCGCTTCGACTGGGGGCTTTACCGATGTCATGTTGCAGGCGGGAGCTCAGTTGGTCTATGCTGTTGATGTTGGCACCAACCAGTTAGCCTGGAAACTCCGCCAAGACGAACGGGTTGTCAGCATGGAGCAGTTCAATTTTCGCTATGCCGAGCCAGCTGATTTCGACTTTCGGCCCAGCTTTGCCAGCATTGACGTCAGCTTTATCTCGCTCAGCCTGATTTTGCCGGCCCTCTATCATATTTTAGAGGAGGAAGGTCAGGTCGTGGCTTTGATTAAGCCTCAGTTCGAGGCTGGCCGCGAGCAGATTGGCAAGAAGGGGATTATCAAGGACAAGAAAGTTCATTTGGCGGTGCTGGAAACCGTGACAACCTTTATGCTGGAAGCAGGTTTTTCAGTTAAAGGTTTGGATTTTTCTCCGATTCAGGGCGGGCATGGAAATGTTGAGTTTCTAGCCTTTCTGGAGAAAAGCGAGCAGCCGAAAAATGACTTGGAGCAAGACTTAGTCGCTGTCGTAGAGGCGGCCCACAAGGAATTTAAAGATGAAGAAGAAAGATAGATTAGAGAAAATCAGACGATTTGTCAGCGAATTTGAGATTGGCACCCAAGAGGAAATTGTGGAACATCTCAGGGAGTCTGGTATCACAGCGACACAGGCAACGGTTTCACGAGACATCAAGGAGCTAGGGATTGTAAAAATCCCTTTCAAAGATAATACCTATATCTATGAGCTTCCCAAAACAGCTGGAAATAGTCTGAAGTTGGCTGAAAATAATATTTTGGCCTGTCAAAATCTAGGAAATATGCTCAATCTCAATCTGGTGCCAGGGAGTGCAGCGGTGGTCAAACGCCACCTGAGTAAAGAATTTGCTGAGGAAATTTTCAGTATCATTGCGGATAATGACAGTATTTTAGTCGTTGCAGTGAGTGAAAGTGCAGCCCAAAAAGTCACGGCTGAAATCAATAATTGGTAGGAAAGTCTATGTTATTAGAAATTTCGATTAAAAATTTTGCCATTATTGAGGAGATTTCCCTTAATTTTGAGCAAGGTATGACGGTTTTGACCGGGGAAACCGGAGCCGGCAAGTCTATTATTATTGACGCGATGAATATGATGCTGGGTAGCCGCGCTACGACGGATGTTATTCGTCATGGAGCGCCTAAAGCTGAGATAGAGGGACTTTTTTCGCTGGAAAATAGCAGGGCTTTGCGAGAGATTTTTGAGGAGCAGGGCTGGGAGCTGACCGATGAGCTGATTATCCGTCGAGAAATTCTGCAAAACGGCCGCAGTGTCAGTCGTATCAATGGTCAGATGGTGAATCTGTCTGTTCTAAAGGCTGTCGGCCAGCATTTGGTGGATATCCATGGTCAGCATGATCAGGAAGAGTTAATGAGACCCCAGCTTCATATAGCCATGCTAGATGAGTTTGGCTCGGCAGACTTTTTAAATCTTAAAGGCCGCTATCAGGAGACTTTTGACCGCTATCGAAGCCTGCGAAAGCAAGTCCTGACTTTGCAGAAAAATCAGCAGGAGCATAAGGCTAGGATTGAGATGCTGGAGTTTCAGATGGCGGAGATTGAGAGCGCATCCCTTAAAAGTGGTGAAGACACTGCTCTACATCAGGAGCGAGACCGCTTGCTCAACCACAAGCTCATTGCGGATACGCTGACCAATGCCTATACCATGCTGGATAATGAAGATTTTTCTAGTCTGACCAATGTCCGCTCAGCGATGAATGACCTTGAGTCTATCGAGGATTACGATCCAGCCTACAAGGAGCTTTCAGGCGGCTTGTCAGAGGCTTACTATGTCTTAGAGGATGTCAGCAAGCGCCTAGAGGATATTTTAGATGGACTGGACTTTGACGGAGATCGGCTGTTGCAGGTGGAGAGCCGCTTAGACTTGATTAACAGCATCACGCGTAAATACGGCGGCCAAGTAGATGATGTGCTGGAATACTTTGCGCAGATTTCCAAAGAATACAGCCTTTTAACTGGAAGTAACTTGTCCTCAGAGGATATGGACCGAGAGCTGAAGGCCTTGGAGAGAGAGCTGGTAGAGCTGGCCCAGGAGCTGAGTCAAGCTCGTCACGGCCTAGCAGCCCAGCTGGAAGCAGAAATCAAGCAGGAGCTGCAGGATCTCTACATGGAAAAGGCACGCTTTAAAGTGCAGTTCACTAAGGGCAAGTTCAACCGTGAAGGAAATGAGCAAGTAGAGTTTTACATCTCAGCCAATCCGGGAGAGGATTTCAAACCTTTGGTGAAGGTTGCCTCTGGCGGCGAACTCTCCCGTCTTATGTTGGCGATCAAATCGGCCTTTTCTCGTAAGGAAGGCAAGACCAGTATTGTTTTTGACGAAGTGGATACGGGCGTTTCTGGCCGTGTAGCTCAAGCCATCGCTCAGAAGATTTACAAGATTGGCTCCAACAGCCAAGTCTTGGCTATTTCCCATCTGCCGCAGGTTATTGCGATTGCCGATTATCAGTTCTTTATTGAGAAGATTTCGGATGAGAATTCGACCGTCTCAACGGTTCGCCTGCTGACGGCTGACGAGCGTGTTCAGGAAGTCGCTAAGATGCTGGCTGGCGAAGATGTGACGGAGGCTGCTTTGACGCAGGCTAGAGAATTATTAAAGAAATAAACAAGCGAGGCTGAGACACTAGTGTTTCGGTCTCCTTTAGAAAGTGGCGACTATGAGAGAATATTTTGTAATCGGTGATGTCCATGGTAAGGCAGGCATGCTTGATGAATTGCTCCAGCATTGGGACGGTCGTAGCCAACTAGTCTTTCTAGGCGACTTGATAGATCGTGGCGAGGACAGCCGGGCAGTTTTGGAGCGGGTCAAGGACCTAGTGGACCAAGAAGGAGCTGTCTGTCTTTCTGGCAATCATGAGTATATGTTTCTGACTTGGCTGGACAATCCTGAGAAGTCCTATGACCACTACCGACGCAACGGCGGTGACACGACGATCAATTCGCTTCTAGGCCGACCACTCAATGCTCCTGTAGACGGGGTGGCGGATGCGGAAGGTGTCAAGGCGGCGGTAGCAGATTTAGTCGACTTTATTCGTCAGATGCCTTTTCTATTGGAGACGGAACAGTACATTTTTGTCCATGCTGGCCTTGATTTGGAGCTGAAAGACTGGCGGGAGACCAGTGATTATCAAAAAGTTTGGATTCGCGCTCCTTTTCACGAAGGCAGCAATCAGACTGGCAAAAGGATTGTCTTTGGCCATACACCGACATTTTATCTCTTGCATGAAGCGCCGGGAACTGACCAGCTCTGGATGACTGAGGATGGCAAGATTGGCATGGATGGCGGAGCTGTTTATGGCGGAGTCCTCCACGGAGTTCTCTTTGGCCATAATGGCATCATAGAGCAGTATGCCATAAAAAATGATGGTTTTGCTGCGGAGGATTGAGAAGGTATCTACAAATACCAAAATAGTTTAACTTACTAGCGTCTCGAATATTCCCTGCCAATAGAAAGAAATCAAAAAGATTGAAGAAGCGTAGCCTAGCTATCTTTTTCAATTTTTTTGTTTGGATGAGATAATTTTTGCTGAAAAAAATAGGCCAATGCATATAGTTATATAGGTTAAATTTCCTATCCTATAAGTAATCATAAACCCTTAAATAATAATTCAAAATATATGCAATTCCTCTTCTTTATGCTATAATAGTTATCGAAAAAGCAAAAAGGAGGAAAAGATGTTTTTTCAGGATAGAAAGATAAAGTATTCAATCCGCAAATTATCAGTTGCTACTGTATCACTTGCGATTGGATTTTTGTTTGCACCCGCAGCGATTGGAGCGGGTCAAGTAGCCCATGCGGATGAGCTTGTGGCTACAGCTCAAGTAGAAAATAAGTCAGAAAATCAAGTCTCGGTGGGAACTTCTGAACCAGCGAAAACAGAAACTCAAGAGACTGTCTCAGTAACGCCTTCTGCACCCGTGCAAGTAGAAAGTAAAGAGGCTATCACAACAACAGTTCCTGCGCCAGCACAGACAGAAACGCAAGGGGATAACCAAGCCTCATTGAAATCTGCTACACCTGCTGCGACAGAGACAAGTCAAGAAGCGAAAGATTCGACTGCTTTTAAAAATGCTCAGCCAGCTACAGGCACAAGCCAGCCAGCTGCAGCCACTGCTCAACCTGCTTCAGCAAATGCAAGTCTAAACAAGAGCGCTTTAGAGAACTACCTCAAAAACTTGCGCAGCAAGGACTTTTCAAGTAAGACAGACGATAGTCTAGAAATCTTGAATGGCGTAATGACGGCTGCTGATGGTGTGCTTCAAACTGCAACAAAGCAAGAAGAAATTGATAAAGTTTATCGCAATCTAGTGACTTTTGTTAATTCTGGTCTTCGTGATAAAAATCCGAAGTTCATCCCAGATCAGGATAAAACTCCTCGCTCAGCACTTTATGAGTTTGAAAGTGCTACACCAGGAAAAACAACTCCGCTTACTCTGAACTACTTGAAGCCAGAAGACACAAAAATCTACAAAAAGGGCGATAAAGTAAAGGCCATCCAGCCAACTGAAACAACTTATGTAGAGTATGATGGAAGTGGTAGATGGACCTTTAAGGGCTATGACCATGATAGTCAGGTGATTGACAAAGATGATGTTTTCTTCACAGGTAAGTGGGAATATACACCAACACCATACAAGGCTACCTATAGAGCAGTTAATGGCTCACCTGGGAAAACTCCGCCATCTTATGTTGCAAATTGGAGCCCAGAAGATAAAAGAAGATTTGCTGAGGGTGAAGTAGTAAAAGCACAAGAATTTCACTATGTTTTTTATACTTCAGAAGAATATCCTAACCGAAAAGGCTATTGGGCTTTGACTGGCTTTGATGCTCCAAGTAAAGTGGCAAACAATGGCGATGTAGAGTTCGTAGGAACTTGGAAATACTTTGAGGATGTCACTGTATCCTACAAACCTATGAACCAGCACGATTTTGAGAATTTTTATCATTTACCAAGTAGTCCTAAGACCTCACGTGACGAATATAGATTACCTCTTCCTAAGGAGATAAAAGATCTAGAAAGTAAGCTATACGATTACAAGCTTACTTTCAATCAGTTTGATGAACGCCATGAGTATTTACCTAAAGATATACTGGATACGCGAGCAGCCTTGCTTCGCTACGATGAAGTTCAAGGTGTCTACAAACCCTTTTATGATGCGGAAAATGAAGGAAATTGGACCTTTGAGGAAGATGTAGTAGATTTAACCTTCAGTCGTGAACTAGAGCGGGCGGCTACATATGGGGAAATACCAAAAGTTACAATACCATTGATGTTTAAATTTACACCAGTTCCTCGGAAACCGACTTATGAGTTTGTCAGTGGAACGGCTGGCAAAGAACTACCTGCTGAGATTAATAATCTGAAGCCTGTTTATATGGATGAGTGGGCGTATGCAGATAGAAAGAAATACCCGAAAGGAAAGGATATAGTTCAGTCTGTTAGACCAATTCAAGAAACCTATGAAGATAAGGACAAGAAGGGGACTTGGCACTTTAAAGGCTACGATTTTACTAAAAAACCAGTGAGCGACTGGGAGCACGATGGATGGAATCTCAAGTTCACAGGTACTTGGACATTTGAAGAGAAAAAGTACCCAGAAAACTATGAGTATGTCAGCAAAGACCCTAGCCTAGCTCTACCAGATGGACTTAGAACCTTCCCGCCAATCAGCACAGAGACATATGTTGATGGTGCTACTGTTCAGGCAAAAAAACCTGAGAAGACGACTTACATGGACTTTGAGAATAAAGGTACTTGGAAATTTGAAGGCTATGACAAGGATGAAAAGGTAGTCAATAAAGCTGGCGTCCTCTTTACAGGTAGCTGGTCCTTCACTCCACACAGAGATAAGACAGTTTCCTTTGACTTTGTGAGTGATACTCCAGGGAAGACCATTCCTGATGATTTGAAGGCCCAAATCCCTGCTCCTATCACGACTTCTCCATCAGATTATTCTGCCAATGTCTTTAATGAAATTCAATATCTCAGTTCATACGTCGATAATGAAAATGATGGTACATGGGTTGCTCAGCAGATTCCTCAGCGAAAGGAGGAAGTTGAGAAACCAGCTGACGATGAGGATTCTACCTACACGGTTCATTGGAAATTTTTACCGACCAAGCATAGTGTTTACTATGACTTCTATACAGATTCAAAAGATGATTCTGGTCAAACGATCTATCCGCCATCAACTTTGTATAATCTAATCACTTACGAAAGAGAATTTGTCAAGGGTGAAAAAGCTCGCGTTAAAATGCCATCTAAAACAAGATTTGAGGATCCTGATGGCAGAGGAACTTGGGTCTTTGATGACTACTATGAAGATGATAATACGACTATTTCTCCACGTGTGAAAACAGTCGAGGCAGGAGACGTTATCTTTAGAGGGAAATGGATTTTGGTTCCTACCAATCAGTCTGATACGATCTATAGGGTAGAGTATAAATTTACTAACTCGACTCCTGCTTATCCTCTTCCAAATAAGATTCGCGAGATGCTTCCAGCTGGCACTGATTTCGTTGGACGAGCTGACGATTACAAAGATGCAAGCAAACTCGACATATCTACAGTAACTGTTCCGACAGGTACATGGACCTTCCATGGTTTTGATGCGGATAAATACGGAAAAGCTATTGCAGGTACAAAAGTGAAGACCATCACAGGATCTTGGAGCTTTACGCCAAATGGTATAGACTATCAGTTCCAATCAACTAATCCTGATTTTGTATTACCAGATCATATCACCAAGTTGACTCCGAAAAACCCAATTGATTATAAGATGGGCGGTCTGTTCCTTACAGAAGTAGACGCTGAACAACCAAGTGAAACGACTTATGTTGATACAGCAAACAAGGTAACTTGGACATTTGCAGGATACGATAAAGAAAAAATCGTTGTAGCAAAAGGCAGACAGACTTTCCTTGGAAGCTGGGTGCCTACTCCAAATCCAGAATATGTATTCAAATCTTCTGACGCACGTGTTCCATTGCCACAAAGTATTTTGGGAATGCTTCCAAATGATGAGGCTTCTTATAAGGTTGGTGACACCATTGTAGCCAAACAACCTGCTAAAGAATCAGTAGTTGAAGAAGAAAAAGACTATGTCTGGACCTTCAAAGGTTACGATCAGAAGAATGCGACCTATAATGGCAAGCGCGTGACATTTACAGGTATCTGGGAAGCAACGCCTAGACCGCATCATGTAAGCTATACTTTTGAAAGCGAAACGGCTGGTGTTGATTTGCCTGAATTTATCCAGAAGAAAGCACCAAAAGACAGCTCAACTTACTTCAATGGGACGAGAGTTTTTGCAGAAGAGCCGACAACAAAGACTCACAAAGATGATGTGAATGATGGTACCTGGACTTTCGCTGGTTATGATGCCAAAAGTAAGATTGTGAAAAAAGCTGATTTGACTTTCACAGGTAAGTGGGCCTTTGAAGCCAACAAGTACCAAGCTACTTATCGCTTCGAGAGTGCAACAGCAGGTAAGCAACTTCCAGCAGCCATCACATCATTGACCCCAAGCGACAGTGCAACCTATGAGAATGGTAATACTGTTTCCGCTCAACAACCATCTCAAACCACTTACACAGATAGTGTGAACGACGGCACATGGACCTTCAAGGGCTATGACGCAGCTAGCGCCGTTGTCAACAAGGCTAATGTAGAGTTTATAGGAAAATGGACCTTCGAAGCCAACAAGTACCAAGCTACTTATCGCTTCGAGAGCGCAACGGCAGGTAAACAACTTCCAGCAGCCATCGCAGCATTGACTCCAAGCGACAGTGCAAGATATGTGAATGGTACCTCTGTTTCCGCTCAACAACCATCACAAATCACTTACACCGATACTGTGAATGATGGCACCTGGACCTTCAAGGGCTATGACGAAGACAATGCAGTCGTGAACAAGGCTAATGTTGAGTTTGTAGGAAAATGGGCCTTTGAAGCCAACAAGTATCAAGCTACTTATCGCTTCGAGAGCGCCACAGCAGGTAAGGCTCTTCCAGCAGCCATCGCAGCATTGACTCCAAGCGACAGTGCAAGATATGTGAATGGTACCTCTGTTTCCGCTCAACAACCATCACAAACCACATACACAGATACTGTGAACGATGGCATCTGGACCTTCAAGGGTTATGACGCAGCTAGCGCCGTTGTCAACAAGGCCGATGTAGAGTTTGTAGGTAAGTGGGCCTTCGAAGCCAAGAAGTACCAAGCTACTTATCGCTTCGAGAGTGCTACAGCAGATAAAGCTCTTCCAGCGGCTATCACATCCTTGATTCCAAGCGACAGTGCAAAATATGTGAATGGTGCTTCTGTTTCAGCTCAACAACCATCCCAAACCACTTACACAGATACAGTGAATGATGGCACCTGGACCTTCAAGGGTTACGATGCAGACAATGCAGTCGTGAACAAGGCTAATGTTGAGTTTGTAGGAAAATGGGCATTTGAAGCCAAGAAGTACCAAGCAACTTATCGCTTTGAAAGTGCGACAGCCGGCAAAGCTCTTCCAGCGGCTATCACATCCTTGACTCCAAGCGACAGTGCGACTTATGTGAATGGTGTTGCAGTTTCAGCTCAACAACCAGCGAAAACTACCTACACAGACACTGTAAACGACGGTACATGGACGTTTAAGGGTTACGATTCAGACAATGCAGTCGTGAACAAGGCTAATGTAGAGTTTGTAGGTAAGTGGGCCTTTGAAGCCAATAAGTATCAAGCTACTTATCGCTTCGAGAGTGCGACAGCAGGTCAAGCTCTTCCAGCAGCCATCGCCGCATTGACTCCAAGCGACAGTGCAACATATGAGAATGGTAATACTGTTTCCGCTCAGCAACCATCTCAAACCACCTACACAGACCCAGTGAACGACGGCACATGGACCTTCAAGGGCTATGACGCAGCTAGCGCCGTTGTCAACAAGGCTAATGTAGAGTTTATAGGAAAATGGACCTTCGAAGCCAACAAGTATCAAGCTACTTACCGCTTCGAGAGCGCAACGGCAGGTAAACAACTTCCAGCAGCGATCGCCGCATTGACTCCAAGCGACAGTGCAACATATGTGGATGGTGCCTCTGTTTCCGCTCATCAACCAGCGCAAGCGACCTACACAGACACAGTGAACGATGGCACATGGACCTTCAAGGGTTATGATGCAGCTAGCGCCGTTGTCAACAAGGCCGAAGTTGAGTTTGTAGGAAAATGGGCCTTTGAAGCTAATAAGTACCAAGCAAGTTACCGCTTCGAGAGCGCCACAGCAGGTCAAGCACTTCCAGCAGCCATCGCCGCATTGACTCCAAGCGACAGTGCAAGATATGTGAATGGTGCCTCTGTTTCAGCTCAACAACCATCCCAAACCACATACACAGATACTGTGAACGATGGTACATGGACCTTCAAGGGCTATGACGCAGCTAATGCAGTCGTGAACAAGTCAAATGTTGAGTTTGTAGGAAAATGGGAGTTTGAAGCTAATAAGTACCAAGCAAGTTACCGCTTCGAGAGCGCCACAGCAGGTCAGGCTCTTCCAGCAGCCATCGCCGCATTGACCCCAAGCGACAGTGCAACATATGTGAATGGTGCCTCTGTTTCAGCTAAGCAACCAGCTCAAACCACCTACACAGACACAGTGAACGACGGCACCTGGACCTTCAAGGGCTATGACGCAGCTAGCGCCGTTGTCAACAAGTCAAATGTAGAGTTTGTAGGAAAATGGGCCTTTGAAGCTAACAAGTACCAAGCAAGTTACCGCTTCGAGAGCGCAACAGCAGGTCAAGCGCTTCCAGCAACCATCGCAGCATTGACTCCAAGCGACAGTGCAACATATGAAAATGGCAATACTGTTTCTGCTCAGCAACCATCCCAAACCACTTACGCCGATACTGTGAACGACGGCACCTGGACCTTCAAGGGCTATGATGCAGCTAGCGCCGTTGTTAACAAGGCTGATGTAGAGTTTGTAGGAAAATGGGCCTTTGAAGCCAACAAGTACCAAGCTACTTATCGCTTCGAGAGCGCCACAGCAGGTAAGCAACTTCCAGCAGCCATCGCCGCATTGACTCCAAGCGACAGTGCAACATATGTGAATGGTAATTCTGTTTCAGCTCAACAACCAGCGCAAGCGACCTACACAGACACAGTGAACGACGGCACCTGGACCTTCAAGGGCTATGACGCAGCTAGCGCCGTTGTCAACAAGTCAAATGTAGAGTTTGTAGGAAAATGGGCCTTTGAAGCTAACAAGTACCAAGCAAGTTACCGCTTCGAGAGCGCAACAGCAGGTCAAGCGCTTCCAGCAACCATCGCAGCATTGACTCCAAGCGACAGTGCAAGATATGTGAATGGTGCCTCTGTTTCCGCTCAGCAACCAGCGCAAGCGACCTACACAGACACAGTGAACGATGGCACCTGGACCTTCAAGGGTTACGATGCAGACAATGCAGTCGTGAACAAGGCCAATGTAGAGTTTGTTGGTAAGTGGGCCTTTGAAGCCAACAAGTACCAAGCTACATACAGCTTCGAGAGCGCAACGGCAGGTAAACAACTTCCAGCAGCCATCGCAGCATTGACTCCAAGCGACAGTGCAACATATGTGAATGGTGCTTCTGTTTCCGCTCAACAACCATCACAAACCACTTACACAGATAGTGTGAACGACGGCACATGGACCTTCAAGGGCTATGACGCAGCTAGCGCCGTTGTCAACAAGGCTAATGTAGGGTTTGTAGGTAAGTGGGCCTTTGAAGCCAACAAGTACCAAGCTACTTATCGCTTCGAGAGCGCAACGGCAGGTAAACAACTTCCAGCAGCCATCGCAGCATTGACTCCAAGCGACAGTGCAACATATGAAAATGGCAATACTGTTTCCGCTAAGCAACCAGCGCAAACTACTTACACAGATAGTGTGAACGACGGCACATGGACCTTCAAGGGCTATGATGAAGCTAGCGCCGTTGTCAACAAGGCCGATGTAGAGTTTGTAGGTAAATGGACCTTTGAAGCTAAGCAAGCTCCTAGTCCGCAGCCGCAACCGGAACCAGCACCGCAACCGGAACCAGCACCGCAACCGGAACCAGCACCGCAGCCGGAACCAGCACCGCAGCCGAAACCAGAACCTCAACCACAACCGGAACCAGCGCCACAACCGCAACCAGTTCCGAAGCCACAACCACAGCCAAGTCCAGTTCCACCAGTGACTCCAGAAGTGAAGCCAGATCAAGAGACTGATTCAGCTAATAAAGCTCAAACGGATCAGCTAGTGAAACCTGAAAGCAAACCTGTTTCAAATGATAAGCCAGCTGTTCCAACTCCAGCCGGAGATAGGGCCAAACAAGCTACCTTACCAAATACAGGTAGCACTGCTCCAGTTTCAATCGTGGGAGTAACGACCAGTGCTATTCTTTCGGGTCTAGGATTCATGATTCTTGGTCACAAGCGCAAAGATGATGAGGCTTAAAAGGGCATCTCTTTGTGTAAGCTTTGGCTAGTGCCTTAATCAAATCATTAAGAGTCTTCTAAGTAGTGTTTGACTTAGAAGGCTCTTATTTTTCTGAGATTTATGGATTAAGCTAAGATTGATTCACAAAAACTTAGGATTTTTTGGTATAATAGACTCAATAACAGGATAAAAGTAGGGAAAATATGACAAAAATTAAAATTGTGACAGACTCTTCGATTACGATTGAGCCTGAACTAGCAAAAGATTTGAATATTACAATAGTTCCTTTGACAGTCATGATTGACGGTGTAGTCTACTCGGATTCCAATTTGAAGGAAGGAGAATTCCTTCAGTTGATGAAGTCTAGTAAAAATCTACCCAAGACCAGCCAGCCACCAGTTGGGGTATTTGCTGAGGTTTTCGAAGATTTATCAGCGGAAGATGTCCAAATTATCTCGATTCACATGTCTCATGCTTTATCTGGCACCGTAGAGGCAGCTCGTCAGGGAGCTACCTTGGCCAAGGCTGATGTAACGGTTGTCGATAGTTCTTTCACGGACCAAGCGATGAAGTTCCAAGTCGTTGAGGCTGCTAAAATGGCAAAAGCCGGAGCGACTTTGGAGGAGATTTTAGAAAAACTTGAGGAAGTCAAAGCCAAGACGGAGCTATACATCGGCGTATCAACCTTAGAAAATTTAGTCAAAGGTGGTCGTATCGGCCGTGTGACCGGTCTGATTAGCTCGCTTTTAAATATTCGTGTCGTCATGCAGATGACAAATCATACCTTGACTCCTATTGTCAAAGGCCGGGGCGCTAAAACCTTTAAGAAATGGCTGGATGACTTGAAAGAGTCTCTGAAAGAGAAGGAAATTGAAGAAATCGGAATTTCCTATGCGGGTGGACCAGAATTTGCTAATCAAATGAAGGAAGAGCTGCAGGAATTTGTTGAAAAACCAATCTCTGTCTTAGAAACAGGTTCGATCATCCAAACTCACACTGGAGAAAATGCATGGGCCGTTCTAGTTCGCTATAAATAAGGTAAATTATTTGTAAAATGTCTGCTTAAGACTTGACCTAGACGCTTTTTTTAGATATGATAATATCTGTTAGGGTTATTAACCCAGAAAAAAATTGGAGGATTTGTTAAATGGCTAACAAACAAGATTTGATCGCAAAAGTGGCAGAAGCTACAGAATTGACTAAAAAAGATTCAGCAGCAGCAGTTGACGCTGTATTTGCAGCAGTTACAGAATACCTTTCAAAAGGTGAAAAAGTTCAATTGATCGGTTTTGGTAACTTTGAAGTTCGTGAGCGTGCAGCACGTAAAGGTCGCAACCCACAAACTGGTAAAGAAATCACAATCGCAGCTTCTAAAGTTCCAGCTTTCAAAGCAGGTAAAGCTCTTAAAGACGCTGTAAAATAAGACAAAGATCAAAAGCCTACTGTATCAGCTTCCTAGCTTGTGCAGTAGGTTTTTTCTTATGTTTTGGCATAACATCAATCATCTGAACTTTCTAGAAGACATAGTATTTGTTTGTTAGAGAAGGCAGCAAAAATCAGGATGCTCCTCTTGCTCAACTTAGAATATGATATAATGTAGCTAAGAAATGGGGGTAACTATGTATTTTAAAAGAATAATAACCTTTTTAACCATGCTTGCAGCTGTCATGGCTTTGACAGCTTGCTATTATCCAAGGAAAAGGGTTCCTAGGTCTGAAGCCTCTTCTGTCCAAAAGGTGAAAATACCAAAGAAATCAGGATCGACGAAGGCTACAGGCTCCAGTCAGCAAGAAAAATCAAAGAGCAGTCAGACCTCATCATCTAGTTCTCCAGCTTCTGAGAGCAAGGCGACAAGTTCGCAAGATGAAGTAACGGATGGCTTGCCTCAAGATGCACAGTCTGCCAATACAGACAAGATCTATGCAACAGGCAATGCCAAGGTCTCTTATCGCTCTTTTGAAGGAGGATTTAGTGCTCAAACGCCTGATTTCAAAGGCTATACAGAGGAGCAAGTCAAAAAGGTTCTTGGCGAGCCAGAGGCCGTCATAAAGGATCCGAATTATATTAAGGACACTTTTAAAGCTCAGGAGTTAGAAAATATAAAAGAGCTCTATCGAGGTCAGCATGTGACGGGAGAGCAGGCAAAGGCTTTCTATGTAACAGCGGCGGATATTGCTCAGGCAGCTAGCTTGAACCAAGACTATCAGTTGGAGAGTGACTTTATTTTATATAGCTATAAGCAACATAAAATTAATCTGATTTTCTCTAAAGGAGAGTTGTATTATATGACTCCCAATCCTGATTATCTTTATTTTAAATAATCTTAGAAAATTCTTGCGCTAGTTTACTAGGCTTGCTATAATAGCTAAAACGAAATGAGAAGGAGCAAGGATGAAAGCTTATACAAATGTCAATCTGGTGACCTGTGACAGCGCATTTCATGTTTATCGGGAAGGTTTGCTTGTGGTTGAGGATGAACGCATTGCCTACTGTGGTCCCTATGACGAGGCTTGGCTAGAACAGTGCAGTGAGTTGGTGGATTATGAAGGTGCTTGGATCATGCCGGGGCTGGTCAACTGCCATACGCACTCGGCCATGACCTTGCTGCGTGGGATTCGTGACGATAGCAATCTGCATGAATGGCTGGAGGACTATATCTGGCCAGCAGAAAGTCAATTCACAGCGGATCTAACGACCCAGGCTGTTCAGCTGGCTTTGGCTGAAATGCTGCAGTCAGGAACAACGACTTTTAATGATATGTATAATCCTCAGGGAGTGGATATTGACCGGATTTATCAGACTGTCCGGCAGTCTAGTATGCGTTGCTATTTCTCACCGACCCTATTTAGCTCAGCAGCTGAAACAGCAGCAGAGACTCTGGCTCGTACACGGGCGATTATTGAGAAAATCCGCTCCTACAATGATGAAGATTTTCAGGTCATGGTGGCGCCTCATTCGCCTTATGCCTGTGACGAAGAGCTACTTAAGGGCAGTCTTGAGCTAGCGCGTGAGCTGGATTTGAAGCTTCATATCCATGTGGCGGAGACACAGGATGAAAATAAAATCATACTGGAGCGCTATGGTAAACGGCCTTTGGCTTTCTTGAAAGAGCTTGGCTACTTGGAGCGGCCAGCCATTTTTGCTCACGGGGTTGAGCTCAATCCGTCAGAGATTGCAGATTTAGCGGCATCTCCAGTCAGCATCGCCCACAATCCTATCAGCAACCTCAAGCTAGCTTCCGGTGTAGCTCCAGTGACGGATTTACTAGCCGCTGGGGTGACTGTTGGCTTAGCGACGGACTCTGTCGCTTCCAATAATAATCTAGACATGTTTGAAGAAGGTCGGACAGCAGCCCTCCTCCAGAAAATGCGGGCAGGTGATGCGACTCAGTTTACGATCGAGCAGGTTTTGAAGGCTTTGACCATTGAAGGAGCCAAGGCGCTGGGATTGGATAACAAAATTGGCAGTCTGGAAGCGGGCAAGCAAGCCGATTTCATTGCCATTCAGCCTAAGGGACGACTTCACCTTTATCCTTTGGAAAATATGCTGTCGCACCTAGTGTACGCAGTAAAGGGCAGCGATGTTCAGGATGTCTACATTGCAGGGCAGCAGGTCGTTCGAGATGGTCAAGTGCTGACCGTTGATCTAGAATCGTTCCGTTAGAAAGAAAAGCCGAGTTTGTCTCGGCTTTTATGTTGGTCAGGAGAGCTCTTTTCAATTTTTGCTGGCTAATAGTTTCTTTGTCAAAGAAAAACTCTGGGTTACCCCAGAGTTAGAATTAATTTTAAGCTTTCTTTAATTTAGAAATATAGAATAATTGTAGGACGATACCAAGGAGTGCCATACCAATAACGATGTAGAAAGCCATTGAATAGTCTCCCTTGTTTGCTTGAGCAAGTCGAGCTCCTAACTGTGGTCCGGCAATAGCTGCAACACCATAGGCCGTGAACATCCAGCCGTAGTTTGTGCCGACATTGGCCACGCCCCAATTTTCGGCTGTGATACCTGGGAAAGATCCAAGGAAGCCACCGAAGGACAGGGCAACAAGCATGACGCCTAAGATTGCAAGGATGCTTCCTTCCCCTTTAAATAGGGCGGTCAGTGCCAAGCCACCAGCGACAGCGCCAAACATGGCGATTACAGTAGGGTAGCGGCCGATTTTGTCCGATACAGCTCCCCAGAAGATTCGTCCAAAAGTATTGGCGATAGAAACCAGCATAACGAATAGAGTTGCTTCTCCAACTAGTTTATATTGGTCGGAGATAGACGCTGCTGAACCGATAATCATCATACCACCAGTAGCACCTAAAATGTAGATGAGCCACAGCAACCAGAAGTTGCCTTCGCGTAGCATTTCTTTGTGAGTTTTTCCTGTCGGTGCAGAACTTCCTGATGCTGGAGTAGCCGCTGGAGCTTTTTCCATGACAAGAGAAGAGCAGCAGATAACGACAAGTAGGGCAATTCCCAGAACTTTAAATGTAGAATAAACGCCCATTGAAGCGATGAGAGTTTTGGCAAGTGGTCCGATGATTAGTGGTCCAAGACCAAAGCCAGCTGCGGTTAAACCACCCGCGAGACCTTTTTTATCAGGGAACCATTTGGTAGCGACAGAAGTTGAAGCGCCATAGGCTGAACCGATACCGAGACCAAGGACAATCCCGTAGGTCAAGTAGAGTACAGGAAGAGAAGTTGCAAATCCTGTAGCAAACATACCCGCACCAAAGAGAATGCCTCCTAGAAAGACAAATTTCTTAGGGCCTAATGAATCGACTTTAGGTCCGAAAATAATCATGCCGATTGGCACCATTGCAAAAGAGATACTGAAGGCTAGAGAGGTTTGAGCTTGCACCCATCCTTGGCTAGCATTGGCTTCCAGTAGCGCTTTTTGAAAAACAGACCAGGCGTATCCAGCACCTAAAGAAAGGTTGGTTAAGATAGCTGCTGCTAAAATGAACCAGCGATTTGGTGTTTTTTTCATAATGATATCCTCATTTATATATTTTTTCTAAAAAGTGATAGAAAACCAGCCGTACCCAAATAGTTGTCCTGCATGTTTCCTGCAAGGCAGGTAAAATAGCAGAAGTTTGGTTACAGAATTTCTTACGATAAAACCGATATATCAAAATTAAGCGCTTACATATTTGTTAACATCTCTATCATATCGTGCTTTGAGGCAAAAATCTACTTAATTAAAATGAATAGGTCTATTAGGCAGATTAATATTTTTCCTTATTTACAATCATTCTTAATAGAAAATCTATGTTTGTCATGATATAATGGAAATAAGCTAGAAATGAATGTGGATGGAGTATAGAGAAGATGCATGAAGAGTATGAAAAGAATTACCATGAAGTAATTGAACATCTGAGGCTGAAAGGTGTTCGAATCACAGAGACGAGAAAGGCTGTGATTGCTTTTATCATCAGCAGTCATGACCACCCTAGTGCAGAGATGATTTACCAAGCCCTCTTGCCTGAATTTCCCAATATGAGCTTGGCGACTGTTTATAACAACCTAAAAGTGTTGATTGATGAAGGCTTTGTCTCTGAGCTCAAAGTCCGAAATGATACGACGACCTATTATGATTTTATGGGGCATCAACACCTCAATGTCATTTGTGAAAAATATGGTCGAATTGCAGATATGGACTTGGATTTGCCAGACGTTCAGCAGGAAGCAGCAGAGCAGACCGGTTATCAAATCACCAAGAGTCAGATGGTCGTTTATGGCATTTGTCCAGAGTGCGCCCAGCAAAAACAAGCAGCTAGCTAGAAGTCTTGAGTGAGAATTAATTTTTTCAAAAGTCTGAGCAAGTGGAAAATTTCACAAATATCTCACTGAGACTAGATTTTTGAGAGAAAATTTTGTAAAATAGAATAGATAAACGGGGCGAACCCCGGAAAATAAAAGGAGAATCCATCTAATGGTAAAATTGGTTTTTGCTCGCCATGGTGAGTCTGAATGGAACAAAGCTAACCTCTTCACTGGTTGGGCTGATGTAGATCTTTCTGAAAAAGGTACACAACAAGCAATCGACGCTGGTAAATTGATCAAAGAAGCAGGTATCGAATTTGACCAAGCTTATACTTCAGTTTTGAAACGTGCGATTAAAACAACAAACTTGGCGCTTGAAGCAGCTGATCAACTCTGGGTTCCAGTTGAAAAATCATGGCGCTTGAACGAACGTCACTACGGTGGTTTGACTGGTAAAAACAAGGCTGAAGCAGCTGAACAATTTGGTGATGAGCAAGTTCACATCTGGCGTCGTTCATACGATGTATTGCCTCCAAACATGGACCGTGATGATGAGCACTCAGCTCACACTGACCGTCGTTACGCTTCACTTGACGACTCAGTTATCCCAGATGCTGAAAACTTGAAAGTAACTTTGGAACGTGCCCTTCCATTCTGGGAAGATAAAATCGCTCCAGTACTTAAAGATGGTAAAAACGTATTCGTAGGAGCTCACGGTAACTCAATCCGTGCCCTTGTAAAACACATCAAACAATTGTCAGATGACGAAATCATGGACGTGGAAATCCCTAACTTCCCACCATTGGTATTCGAATTCGACGAAAAATTGAACGTAGTTGCTGAATACTACCTTGGAAAATAATTGATGATGAAGCTCTGCTTAGCAGGGCTTTTTCTCATTATTGGAGAAAAATTCTTTTTCGATCCTTTTAGATTTCCATGCTTCATTGCTGGGGAAATGTGGTAAAATAAAAGATAGATTTTTACGAGAATGAGAGAAGAAATGTCTAAGAGGAAATTTGATAGTCATTCTATCACAGGCAGACTCTACCTTCTATTTGGAATTGTCGGAGTCTTATTTTTAGTGCTGATCGCTCGTCTGGGCTATATGCAGGTCGTCAATCAAGAATTTTATACAGATAAATTAGCTAAAGCAAGTAAAACAAAGATTAAATCGAGTTCTGTTCGTGGGCAGATCTATGACGCTTCGGGCAAGCCCTTGGTGGAGAACACAACCAAGCAAGTGGTGACCTTTACGCGAGATAATAAACTGACAGCAGAAGAAATCCGTGAAACGGCACAAAAGTTACTGCAATATGTGTCAGTGTCGGATCTAAAGGTGACCGAGCGCCAAGAAGTTGACTATTATCTGGCGGATAATAAAGTTTACCGAGAAGTGGTTGAAAAATTACCCAAGGAAGAAAAATTTGATACAGATGGCAATCGTTTGCCTGAAGCCAAGATCTATAAGGCAGCAGCGGAGAGTATTGCTCCAAGCCAGCTAGGCTATACGGATGAGGAAAAGAAGATCATTGCTCTATTTAGCCAGATGAATGCCGTTCCAAACTTTTCAACAGGGACGATTCAGACGGATGATTTGACGACGGAGCAGGTCGCTACGATTGCGTCCATCGGCAAAGAGCTTCCGGGTATTAGTATTTCAACCAGCTGGAACCGGAAAGTTTTGGAAACATCGTTGGCTTCAATTGTTGGTCAAATTTCAACCGAAAAAACAGGTCTGCCAGCCGAGGAAGCAGATGACTATGTCAAGAAGGGCTATTCTCTGAATGACCGAGTGGGAATTTCTTATTTGGAAAAAGAGTATGAGTCTGTTTTACAAGGAAAACGAGCAGAAAAAGAAATTCGGCTGGACAAAAATGGCAACATGGAGAGCGTTGAGACCATTTCCGAGGGAAGCAAAGGGAACAACCTGAAGCTAACCGTAGATCTGACCTTTCAGCAGGGTGTTGAGGATATTCTTAGAAATGCCTTTAATATGGAGCTAGCCAAGGGCAACGCCACCTATTCAGAAGGTGTCTATGCCGTGGCTATGGATCCCAATACGGGGTCAATCTTGGCCCTGGCTGGTGTCAAGCACGATCTGGAAACAGGCGATATCTCAGCGGATGCGCTGGGTACCATTACAAATGTTTTCGTTCCAGGTTCTGTCGTCAAGGCGGCTACCTTAACCGCTGGTTGGCAGTACGGAGCTATTTCTGGGAATCAATCCTTGGTCGATCAGCCGATTCTTTTTGCGGGTTCTACTCCCATCAATTCTTGGTTTACGGCCTATGGTTCACGTTCTATTACGGCGGTGGAGGCTCTGGAATACTCGTCTAATACCTATATGGTTCAGGTGGCCCTAAATATGCTGGGAACTCCGTATAGCCCAAATATGGCCTTAGGAACCAACAACGTTGATGCTTCAATGAAAAAGCTCCGTTCGACTTTTGCAGAATATGGTCTAGGGGCTGAGACAGGGATTGATTTACCGACAGAATCAACAGGCTACATTTCCCAAAACTTCACAGTTAGCAATTATATTACGGATGCTTTTGGTCAGTTTGATAACTACACCCCACTTCAGTTGGCTCAATATGCGTCGACGGTAGCCAATAACGGCAAACGGGTAGCTCCGCATCTGGTTGAAGGCATTTACGCCAACAACGACCAAGGTGGACTGGGAGACTTGATTGAGAAGAAGAAAACAAAAGAATTAAATCAGGTCAATATTTCTGAGGAAAATATGGCTCTGATAAAACAAGGTTTCTATCAGGTGGTCAATGGATGGAGTGGCTTTACAACTGGACGGACGATTGCGCAGGGCGCTATGGTTTCAATCAGTGCCAAAACGGGGACTGCCGAAACCTTTGTCAACGGTGGTACATCTGCTATCAACACCAATGTTGTATCCTATGCACCAAGCGATAATCCTAAAATAGCTGTAGCCGTGGTCTTTCCGCACAATACTGACCTTTCCTCAACGGTCAGCCACAGTATTACCCGTGATATTATCAACCTTTATAATCAACAGCACCCTATGAATTAGAAAGGAAAAGCAGTAAAATTTGCTGATTATTTTATTGCTCAACGATTACCATTATGCTTTATCCAACCCCTATCGCTAAATTGATTGATAGCTTTTCCAAACTGCCGGGTATCGGCATCAAGACAGCTACTCGTCTGGCCTTTTATACCATCGGGATGAGTGACGATGATGTCAATGAGTTCGCCAAAAATCTATTAGCTGCTAAACGCGAGCTGACCTACTGCTCTATCTGTGGCAATCTGACGGACGATGATCCTTGTGCTATATGTACGGATCAAACGCGCGATCAGACTGTGATTCTGATCGTTGAGGATAGTCGCGATGTGTCTGCTATGGAAAATATCCAAGAATACCACGGTCTTTATCATGTTCTCCACGGCCTCATCTCCCCTATGAACGGTGTAGGACCAGATGACATCAACCTCAAGAGTCTCCTGACTCGCTTGATGGACAGCCAAGTGACGGAAGTGATTGTAGCTACCAATGCAACGGCTGACGGAGAAGCGACTTCTATGTATATTTCTCGAGTGCTTAAGCCTGCTGGTATCAAGGTGACTCGATTGGCCCGCGGACTGGCTGTCGGCGCTGATATCGAATACGCAGACGAAGTGACCCTGCTCCGAGCCATTGAAAATCGGACAGAATTGTAAGATGAAAGAAAGATTTCCTGCTGAAAAACAGCTTTGGAAGTCTTTTTTCTATTCAAAAATGCGGGGAAATATGGTATACTGAAACAGTCTAAAAAGAAGATGGGGCAACCCAAAATGAACTTATAGCTAGAAATGTTAGGATAAGATAATGGTCAAACAAACCTTGATTTTACTATATGGTGGCCGCAGCGCTGAGCGAGAAGTTTCAGTCTTGTCGGCTGAGAGTGTCATGCGAGCTATCAATTATGACAAATTTTCTGTCAAGACTTATTTCATCACAAAAGCTGGCGATTTTATCAAGACGCAGGAATTTACAGAAAAGCCGGCTGCAGATGAAAAGCTCATGACCAATGCAACGGTTGATCTTTCACAGCAAGTCAAACCGAGTGATATTTATGAGGAAAATGCAGTTGTCTTTCCTGTCCTTCATGGACCGATGGGCGAGGATGGCTCTATTCAAGGCTTTCTTGAAGTGCTGCGCCTTCCTTATGTGGGCTGCAATATCTTGTCTTCCAGTGTTGCCATGGACAAAATCACCACCAAACGTATTCTGGAATCTGCTGGAATCCCACAGGTTCCTTATGTAGCGGTGATTGAGGGTGAAAATCTTGAAGAAAAAATTGCCGAAATCGAAGAAAAATTGACGTATCCGATTTTTACCAAACCATCTAATATGGGCTCTAGTGTCGGTATTTCTAAGTCTGAGAATCAAGAGGAGCTGCGAGCGGCATTGGATTTGGCCTTCAAGTACGACAGCCGTGTCTTGGTTGAGCAGGGAGTCAATGCGCGTGAGATTGAGGTTGGTCTCTTAGGAAATTATGACGTTAAGAGCACCTTGCCGGGCGAAGTAGTCAAAGATGTGGCTTTCTACGACTATGAAGCCAAGTATATTGACAATAAGATTACCATGGATATCCCTGCAAAAATCTCAGACGAGGTTATTTCAGTCATGCGTACCAATGCTGAGACAGCCTTTCGTGCCTTGGGCGGACAGGGATTGGCTCGCTGTGATTTCTTCTACACCGAAGAGGGGGACATTTTCCTCAATGAGCTCAACACCATGCCTGGCTTTACTCAATGGTCTATGTATCCCTTGCTTTGGGAAAATATGGGACTGCCTTATTCCGAGTTGATTGAGAAATTGGTAAATCTAGCTGAAGAGGCCTTTGCTCAGAGAGAAGCGCATCTTTTATAAATATGATATAATAGAGGGACTGAGATGACAGACTGAATGTTTAGTATTTAGTTTGGCCTCACTCCCTTCTTTTTTGGGAAAAAGCGGAAAAATGAGTTAAAAACATGAAATTATATTTATATGAAATAGCAGAAGTCTTGGCTGCCAAAAATGATGTCAGTCAGTTTAAAAATGTAACTTTTAGAAATGCTGAATTTGACAGCCGTTTGATTAAGGCGGGAGATCTTTTTATCCCGCTTAAGGGCGCGCGTGATGGCCATGACTTTATCGCGACAGCCTTCGCTCAGGGAGCTGCAGCTACCTTGTCTGAGCGTCCAGTAGCAGAAGGACCCTATGTCTTGGTCGATGATGTGCTAGCAGCCTTTCAAGCTTTGGCTCAATACTATCTGGAAAAGACAGGTGTAGATGTGCTCGCTGTGACAGGCTCCAATGGGAAGACTACAACCAAGGATATGCTGGCTCAGCTATTGGCTACTAGCTACAAAACCTATAAGACCCAAGGCAACTATAATAATGAAATCGGTCTGCCCTACACGGTGCTCCACATGCCGGACGACACAGAAAAGCTAGTTTTGGAAATGGGACAGGACCACTTAGGAGATATCCATCTTCTATCTGAAATTGCCAAGCCAAAAACTGGCATTGTGACCTTGATTGGCGAAGCTCACTTAGAATTTTTCGGAAGCCGTACGGAGATTGCTAAAGGAAAGATGCAAATTGCAGATGGCATGAAGGAAGGCGGCTTGCTCTTGGCTCCAGCAGACAAGATTGTCAATGACTTTCTGCCAGATCAGCAAAAAGTAGTCCGCTTTGGTCCTGATGCAGATATTTGCTTGACCCGTCTAGAAGAGCGCAAAGACAGCTTGACCTTTGAAGCGAATTTTCTGGAGCAGGCGATTGACTTGCCTGTGACTGGCAAATACAATGCGACCAACGCCATGATTGCGTCTTACGTAGCCTTGCAGGAGGGTGTCAGTGAGTCGGCGATTCGTCAGGCTTTTGCCCAGCTGGAATTGACCCGCAATCGAACCGAGTGGAAGAAGGCGGCTAATGGGGCCGATATCCTGTCAGATGTTTACAATGCCAATCCAACAGCTATGCGCTTGATTCTTGAAACCTTCTCAGCTATTCCAGATAGTCAGGGTGGCCGCAAGGCTGCAGTCTTGGCGGATATGAAAGAGCTGGGTGCTGACTCCAAGCTCATGCACGGAGCTATGATTACCAGTCTCAATCCAGAGATTATCACCGATCTTTTCCTCTATGGAGAGGACATGGAAGCCCTCTACGTCTATGCTCGGGAAATCTACCCACCAAATCGGGTGCATTATTTTGTCAAAAATGCTGACAAAGATCAGTTTGAAGATTTGACTAAGACTGTTAAGAATTGGTTGCAATCCTCCGACCAAATCTTGCTCAAGGGTAGTAATTCGATGAAGTTGGATAAACTAGTGGAGGTCTTGGAGCATGGGGACAAGTGATACAGCTTTAATTTTGCAACGACTGTTGGCTATAACGGATACAGGCTTGTCTTTTGCTGCCAGTGACTTTGATCGAGAACGCTATGCGGATATCAGAGACAATCTGAATCAGCTGCTCAGCGAGACCAGTCATCTGGAACCGGATGAGCTATCTGACTTGCTCCGTCCGACAGATTATTATGCGACTCCTTTGGTCGATGTCCGAGCTTTTATCGTTCAGCAGGGCAAGATTTGTCTAGTACGAGGACAGCAAGAGGAGACATGGGCTCTGCCGGGTGGTTTCTGCGAAGTAGGTTTATCTCCCAAAGAAAATATAGTAAAAGAAATTCTGGAAGAAACGGGATTTCAAGCTAGCGTAGTACGCTTGCTGGCTGTCTTTGATAGCAATAAATTCCAGCCACAAAGTAAGCAGTATGTCAAACTTGTGTTTGAATGTCAGCTGAAAGAAGGAGATTTTCAGCCAAATTTAGAAATCGCTGAGCTGAGTTTCTTTGCCCCACAGGATTTGCCTCTTCTATCCGAGAAAAGGATAACAAAAGAGCAGATGCAACTTCTATGGGATATTTATCAGAATCAGCAAGAACAATATATAGACTAGATTGAAGTTGATGCTGATTGGATGCTTATATCCAATAGACTAGATAATCTAGCTCAATCTGTCCAGAGTTATAAGGGCCAGAAGCTATTACCTCTAGAAAGTTGAAAAACTTTTTGAGAAAAATTAAGGACTTTGCTAGGAAGAGCAAGCCCAGTGTCCTTAAAAAATATTTATTAGGATNAAAATTTTAAAGATGAATTTACTAGNTTTTTTTACTAGTCANAAAACAGAACCGCCTGTGATGACGCCTTTTGCTTATATTCTGCTCATGATGAGCCTAGTGTCCGTCATCTATGTTGCTAGTCGTTTTTTTGAGCGAAAGAAAGTACAGGCTTTTTTTAGAGTTGCCCAAATCGTGCAATTAGTCTCTTTGTATGGCTGGTACTTGGTTATTCAGGAGCCTTTGTCGGAGAGTCTCCCCTTGTACCATTGCCGAGTGGCGATGTTTGCTGTCTTGCTACTGCCAGATAAAGTAGCCTATAAGCAATATTTCGCCTTATTGGGAGTATTTGGACCGATTTGCGCCATTGTCTATCCGATTTTGGATCCCTATCCATTTCCGCATATCACGCTATTTTCATTTTTCATCGGTCATTTAGCCCTGTTAGGCAATTCGATTATCTACCTGATGAAGCATTATGATAGACTTAATCTGTCCTATCGTCGTATCATAGAAATCACCTTTGGCTTAGACTTCCTCATCTTGCTTGGAAATATTGCATTCGGGGGCAACTACGGTTTCTTAAAGGATCCGCCTCTGGTAGGAGATCATGGTATGCTTGGGAATTATATGATCGTGTCTGTGGTCTTAGCGACGGCCTTGCTTCTATTTTCTTACTTGTTCAAAGAAATGAAGGAAAGACAGGCAGAGCGATTGATCCAATAAAGATTGGAAGAGGAAATGATTTCTTTAGCAACTAGGAGAATTCTGCCTAGATTTTCAATCTGACTGCGAGTTTGAACATACAGATTTTAAAAGTAGAAAGGAAACAGGATGCATCATTTTTTGACTACCAACCAAACTGAACCACCCTTTGTTTCAGCTTTGGCCTACTCTTTGATGATGGCATTGCTTTTGCTGTCTATCTACGCATCGATAAAATACCATAAGAATCCTAGCTTTGTAAAAAGCATGAAAATTCTTCAATTGTGCCAACTGGCAATTCTTTATAGCTGGTATGTGGGTTTTCAGCTACCTCTGGCAAATAGTCTGCCTTTGTACCATTGCCGTTTGGCCATGTTTGCGGTGGTCTTTCTGCCAGATAAATGGCCTAGCAAGCAGTATTTCGCTCTTCTAGGAGCCAGCGGAGCAGTCTTTGCCCTTGGCTATCCAGTCTTTGATCCTTATGATTTCCCGCATATTACCAGCTTTTCTTTCCTGATTGGTCACTATGCCCTCTTGGTTAATTCCCTGATTTATCTGATGAATCACTACGATAAGACCCAACTCAAGAAATATACGATTGTCCTCTATACTTTTGTGCTTGATGCCTTTCTTGTCGGTGTCAATCAAGTGACGGGTGGAAATTACGGTCTGCTAAAAAGCCCGCCTTTTATCAGTCAGCACAATCTTTTAGTAAAATATCTAGCTGTGTCGATTATTTTGTCCGCTACCTTGCTTCTTTTTGATGAAATATTTAAGAAACGCTGGAAAAAGCAGCTAGAAATTGTTTAATATTGCATTTTATAGCTCCTGTCAAGTTTAGTTGGCAGGGGTTTTCTTAAATTTGATTTTAATCTTACTCTTTGCAATTTTCCTCTTTAGCAGTGTCATTGTCGAATTTTAAGACAAATTAGCAAAATGTAAAGAATAGAACCGCTGGCAAGAGCGATTTTTATGTTCTTCAGATAATTGAAAAAAAGCGCTAAATCCGCTATAATAGGTAGGTTGAAAGGATTAGAATATTCCAATGTAAAATATAAAAATACTGACATTCACCATTATCCTAAAATGAAAGAAAGAGAAGAAAATGACTTTACAAGAAGAAATTAAGAAACGACGCACCTTTGCCATTATTTCCCACCCAGACGCGGGGAAAACAACCATTACTGAACAGCTGCTCTACTTTGGGGGCGAAATTCGTGAGGCTGGTACAGTCAAGGGGAAAAAGACTGGTAACTTTGCCAAGTCTGACTGGATGGATATCGAGAAACAACGTGGGATTTCGGTCACTTCATCTGTTATGCAATTTGACTACGACGGCAAACGCGTCAATATCCTAGACACACCAGGGCACGAGGACTTCTCAGAAGATACCTATCGGACCTTGATGGCGGTTGATGCTGCGGTCATGGTCGTGGACTCTGCCAAGGGTATCGAGGCCCAAACCAAGAAATTGTTTGAGGTTGTGAAACACCGTGGAATCCCTGTCTTTACCTTTATGAACAAGCTGGACCGTGATGGACGTGAGCCACTAGACCTCTTGCAAGAATTGGAAGAAGTCTTGGGTATCGCCAGCTACCCTATGAACTGGCCAATCGGGATGGGGAAAGCCTTTGAGGGTCTCTATGACCTCTATAACCAACGCTTGGAGCTCTATAAAGGGGACGAGCGTTTTGCTAGTCTGGAAGATGGAGACAAACTTTTTGGCAGCAATCCATTTTATGAACAAGTTAAGGATGATATTGAACTTCTAAATGAAGCTGGAAATGAGTTTTCAGAGGAAGCTATTCTTGCTGGAGAACTGACTCCGGTCTTCTTCGGTTCAGCCTTGACTAACTTTGGGGTGCAAACCTTCCTTGAGACTTTCCTCAAATTTGCCCCAGAACCACATGGCCACAAGAAAACAGATGGCGAAATTGTGGATCCTTATGACAAGGATTTCTCAGGATTCGTCTTTAAAATCCAAGCCAACATGGACCCTCGTCACCGTGACCGTATTGCCTTTGTCCGTATCGTATCAGGTGAATTCGAGCGTGGAATGAGTGTCAATCTGCCTCGTACTGGTAAGGGTGCCAAACTATCTAATGTGACTCAGTTTATGGCGGAAAGTCGTGAGAATGTGACCAATGCCGTGGCAGGTGATATTATTGGGGTTTATGATACAGGTACTTATCAGGTTGGAGACACTTTGACGGTTGGAAAAAACAAGTTTGAGTTTGAACCACTGCCAACCTTTACACCTGAGATTTTCATGAAAGTTTCTGCTAAGAACGTCATGAAACAAAAATCCTTCCACAAGGGAATCGAGCAGTTGGTGCAAGAAGGAGCTATTCAGCTTTATACTAACTACCAAACTGGCGAGTACATGCTAGGGGCTGTGGGACAACTCCAGTTTGAAGTCTTTAAGCATCGTATGGAAAATGAATACAATGCGGAAGTGGTCATGAATCCTATGGGGAAAAAGACAGTTCGTTGGATCAAGCCGGAAGACCTAGACGAGCGTATGTCTTCAAGTCGAAATATCTTGGCCAAAGACCGCTTTGACCAACCAGTTTTCCTCTTTGAAAACGACTTTGCCCTCCGTTGGTTTGCGGATAAGTATCCAGATGTAGAGTTAGAAGAGAAGATGTGATTCAGTACTACCAATTGGAACTAAACTTCCTAATTGGTGGACGCTAGCCGCTATTTGGCGGACTAGCTAGCTGCCTCACTAACTACGTTTGGCAAATGAAATCGATTTGCCAAACTCCGTGTCGTAGTATAAAAGTCGGTAACCGCTATGGCGGCTTACCTAAACGCATCACTAGGAAAGTAAGCGTAGTGCCTAACTGCCTTACAACTTATCGGTGAACAATAATCGTTTCCGCATCTTCGTGTCGTAGCTAGTGACTTGATTTAGCTAACTTCTTTACAAGCTATATTTAAAAGATGATATTGACTTGCTAGCTTTCTTGTCAGGACCTAGGAGCTTTGCCTATGAGGCTAAGAGTGGACATTAGGTATGAGCTATCAGACAATCATTCTAGATCCCAGAAAGGAGTTCTATGTTTCTGGAAAGAAAACTAAAAGACCAATCTGTCTGGATCAACATTGACTCAGATGATGTTAAAAAGAATGGACAGATTTATCAGGATTATAATATCGACCTTGAAACTATCGAATATGCGCTGGATAAGAACGAGCGGGCTCACATGGGCTACAATCGTGAGAATGGGACGGTTCTTTTTATCTATAATGTCCTGAATTTAGCGACAGAGAAGGACTACTATGAGACTATTCCGATGACTTTCGTGGTACAGCAGGATCGTCTCATCACCATCAGCAATCAAGACAATGCCTATGTGGTTGATATCATGAAGGCTTACACGGAGCACCATGAGCCCGTGTCAGTCTATAAGTTTCTTTTTGCTAGTCTAGAGTTGATCTCCAATTCCTACTATCCGGTCATTGAGCAGATGGACAAGCGCAAGGATGAGCTTAACAGACTTTTGCGTCAAAAGACCACCAAAAAGCACCTGTTTGCCCTCTCGGACTTAGAAACCTCCATGGTCTACCTAGTAGCGGCATCCAAGCAAAATAGTATACTTTTAGAGCACATCAAGAGCCATGCTGTTTATCGTGGGTTTGATGAACTAGAGACCGAGCAATTTGAAGATGCCATGATTGAGGCACGTCAGCTGGTTTCAATGACGGATTTGATTGCTCAGGTTCTTAGCCAGCTTTCGGGCTCCTACAATAACATCCTGAACAACAATCTGAATGATAATTTGACTGTCTTGACCATCATTTCAGTTCTTCTGGCAGTCCTAGCAGTTATCACCGGCTTCTTTGGTATGAATGTTCCCCTGCCTTTGTCAGATGATAAAAATGCTTGGCTTTATATTATCATCATTAGCTTTGTTCTCTGGACTCTTCTGACCAAGCTCCTCAACTGGGTGGTCAATAAAGAGCGATGAATAAAATACATTGAATGAATGAGGTTTTCGAGCCTCATTTTTTGTGGTATTAGCTGGAGCGGGTTTCTTATTCTATTTATGAAAAATAGAGAGAAAATTTCTTGTATAGTAGGACAAAAAGATGAAAAACTGCTTTCAAAGTAGTATAATAATCTTAGTATTATAATAGGAGGTTTCATATGCTTCATGTAGAAAAACTAGAAAAAAGTTTTGGGCAAAAGCAAGTCTTGTTCGGCATTGATTTTGAAGCCCAGCCGGGGCATATCCTTGGTTTAATTGGGAAAAACGGTGCTGGGAAAACAACGATTTTTCACAGTATTTTGCGCTTCCTAGACTATAGTGGAGAGATTCATTTCGAAGGGCAGTCTATTGAGCAGGAGACCTATAGCAGGATTGGCTATCTGCCTGAGGAAAGAAGCCTGATGCCCAAGCTGACGGTTTTTGAGCAAGTGCGCTATCTGGCAAATCTAAAGGGTGTGCCGACAGCTGTTGTCAAAGAAAAACTGCCCCAGTGGATGGAAAAGCTTCAGGTCAAGGGGAAATTAACCGACAAAATCAAGAGCTTGTCTAAGGGGAACCAGCAAAAGGTTCAGCTGATTATCACGCTCCTGCATGAGCCAGACTTGATTATTTTAGATGAGCCTTTCAGCGGTCTGGATCCCGTCAATACTGAAATCCTGAAAGAAGTCATTATTGAAGAGAAAAAGCGCGGAGCGACGATTATCTTCTCGGATCATGTTATGACAAATGTGGAAGAGCTGTGCGATGATGTCTTGATGATTCGTGACGGGCAAGTGGTCCTCAATGGGGATGTGCAGGCAGTTCGCAACCAATATGGCAAGACTCGTCTTTTCGTCTCAAGTGACTTGTCTCAGGCTGAATTAGAAGCCTTGCCCCATGTCGTCAAGGTGACGCCGACCAAGCAAGGAATCTGGAAATTGATTCTAGATGATGAAACAGCTGGTCCTGAATTGTTTGATCGCTTGACTCAGGGAAGCTATGTGGTAACTTTTGACCAGCAGGCACCGACAATTGATGAAATTTTCAAATTAGAATCAGGGGTGGAAGTATGAAACAAATGTTAATCGTAATCAAAGAAACCTACCTGCGTCATGTCAAGTCTTGGAGTTTTGTCTTTATGGTCTTGTCTCCTTTTCTCTTTCTTGGGCTGAGCTTGGGGATCGGTTATCTTCAGGGAAGTTCTATGGCTTCCTCTCAAAAGGTAGCAGTACTGACCCAGCTTGATTCTGTCAGAGAAGTGTTAAGAGCTGAAGATCAGCTGAGTTTTCAGTATAAAGATGAAGCTGCAGCCAAGCAGGCTGTAAAAGATAAGAAAATCGCAGGCTATCTGACGGTTGAGGAAAAAGGCGGACAGCTCTCTGCCACCTACTATGCAGAAACCAGCATGAACGCTGCAACGAAAATGGTTTTGTCCAATTCCCTTATCCAGGTCCAGCAGGCTTTAAACCTGGCTCAGGCCAATTTATCAGCTGAGCAGAGTCAGATTCTTGCGCGGACAGTCCAGTTTGAAGAAAAAATCGATGAAAATAAAGAGGGCAAGAAGATGGTTCAGACCTTTGCTGCAATGGGGCTGGGCTTACTGCTCTATATGATTCTGATTACTTATGCTAGCGTTACTGCCCAAGATGTGGCCAGTGAAAAAGGCACTAAAATCATGGAAGTTATCTTCTCCAGTATTAAGGCGACCGATTATTTCTATGCCCGTATGATTGGGATTTTTGCAGTTATTCTTAGCCATCTGGGCATTTATGTGCTTGGTGGACTGGCGGCCTTTCTCTTTGCGGACAGCATTCCTCTTGTATCCCAAGTCTTGAAGAGCAATCCAGCCATTCAGCAGTATATCGGAGAAGCTGTTTCTTTGAATACCCTAGCTTTTGTAGCAGTTAGTATCTTTATGTATGTTGTCTTATCAGCTTTTCTTGGTTCAATGGTGGCACGAGCAGAAGATACAGGAAAAGTCCTTTCGCCCGTTATCATGCTGATTTTAGTTGGCTTTATGGGAGTTTCTTCGATAGGGGCAGCAGGAGACAATGTGATTTTGAAGGTTGGTTCTTACCTTCCTTTCATCTCAACCTTTTTCATGCCTTTCCGAGCTATCAATGGTTATGCGACCAGCTTGGAAGCTTGGATTTCTCTAGGAATTACAGCTGCTTTTGCGGTGATGATGACCGTTTTCATTGCACGAATCTACTCCAGCCTTGTCTTGCAGACAGATGATTTGGGAGCTTGGAAGACCTTCAAACGTGCTTTAAAATATAAATAAATCACAACTTCACTGGAGTCATCTGGTGGAGTTTTCTTTTTGTATTTTAATTTAATATTTTGAATAATAGGGCTAGGTAAAAAGTGGAATTTATGGTAAAATAGTACAGATAAAACAAGGAGTGGAAAAATGGTAGAACCTAAATATAAGCGTATTTTGATTAAACTATCTGGAGAAGCTTTGGCTGGCGAAAAAGGTGTAGGGATCAACATCGCCACTGTCCAAAAGATGGCTGAAGAAATCAAGGAAGTCCATGAACTGGGCATTCAAATTGCCTTGGTTATCGGTGGTGGTAATCTTTGGCGAGGCGAGCCAGCAGCAGAAGCAGGTATGGATCGCGTTCAAGCGGACTATACTGGCATGTTGGGAACAGTCATGAATGCACTTGTAATGGCAGATTCCTTGCAGCAAGTGGGCGTTGACACCCGCGTTCAGACAGCGATTGCGATGCAGCAGGTGGCTGAGCCTTATATTCGTGGACGTGCTCTTCGTCATTTGGAAAAAGGTCGGATTGTTATTTTCGGTGCTGGTATTGGTTCACCATATTTCTCAACAGATACGACAGCTGCTCTGCGGGCTGCGGAAATTGAGGCGGACGCTATCCTCATGGCTAAAAATGGTGTGGATGGGGTCTACAATGCCGATCCAAACAAGGATAAAACAGCTGTGAAGTTTGATGAATTGACCCACCGTGACGTCATCAACAAAGGTTTGCGCATCATGGACTCGACTGCTTCTACCCTTTCTATGGACAATGATATTGACCTAGTAGTCTTCAATATGAATGAACCTGGCAATATCAAACGAGTGGTCTTTGGCGAGCAAATCGGGACAACTGTCTCAAATAATTTATAAAAATCAGGAGAAAAGAAAATGGCAAATGCAATTGTAGAAAAAGCAAAAGAAAGAATGACCCATTCGCACCAAAGTTTGGCGCGTGAATTTGGTAGCATCCGTGCAGGCCGCGCTAATGCTAGCCTTTTGGATCGTATCCATGTGGAATACTATGGAGTAGAGACACCGCTTAACCAACTTTCTTCTATCACGATTCCAGAAGCGCGTGTGCTTTTGGTGACACCTTTTGATAAGTCTTCTATCAAGGATATCGAGCGTGCCATCAATGCCTCTGACTTAGGTATCACACCATCTAGCGACGGATCTGTCATTCGTTTGGTTATTCCAGCTCTGACAGAGGAAACTCGTCGTGAATTGGCTAAAGAAGTGAAAAAAGTCGGTGAAAATGCTAAGATTGCGATTCGTAACATCCGTCGCGACGCTATGGACGAAGCTAAGAAACAGGAAAAGGCTAAAGAAATCACTGAAGATGAATTGAAGGTTCTTGAAAAGGATATCCAAAAAGTCACTGATGATGCAGTGAAGCATATCGATGATATGACAGCGACTAAAGAAAAAGAACTTCTAGAAGTTTAATATTTTATCAGAATCAAAACTCAGTTGGCCTTTGCTGACTGAGTTGTTTTAACATAAAAATCCTTGCGATTAGAAGAAGCAAGGTAGAAGTAGGACTATATGAACACAAATCTTGCTAGCTTCATCGTGGGGATTATCACGGATGAAAACGATCGTTTTTACTTTGTCCAGAAGGACGGACAAACTTATGCCCTTTCTAAAGAAGAGGGACCGCATGAGCTCGGTCAGTCTGTCAAGGGCTTTGCCTACAGCGATATGAAGCAGAAACTTCGCCTGACAACTCTTGAGGTTACAGCGACCCAAGATCAGTTTGGCTGGGGAACAGTGACGGAGGTTCGCAAGGATCTGGGGGTCTTTGTCGATACGGGTCTGCCAGATAAGCAAATCGTGGTGTCACTGGATATTTTGCCAGAAATCAAGGAACTTTGGCCTAAGAAAGGCGACCGCCTCTATATTCGTCTCAGTGTGGACAAGAAAGACCGCATTTGGGGACAGCTGGCCTATCAGGAGGACTTCCAGCGCTTGGCTCGTCCTGCCTACAATAACATGCAGAACCAAAATTGGCCAGCCATTGTTTATCGGCTCAAGCTTTCTGGCACCTTCGTCTATCTGCCAGAGAATAATATGCTGGGCTTTATCCATCCGAGCGAGCGCTATGCAGAGCCACGTCTGGGGCAGGTCTTGGACGCACGGGTAATTGGCTTCCGTGAAGTAGACCGCACCCTTAACCTCTCCCTTAAGCCTCGCTCCTTTGAAATGCTGGAAAACGATGCTCAGATGATCTTGACATATCTGGAGAGCAACGGTGGCTTCATGACTTTGAATGATAAATCTTCACCAGACGATATCAAGGCCACTTTTGGTATTTCCAAAGGCCAGTTTAAAAAAGCCCTGGGCGGTCTCATGAAAGCTGGTAAAATCAAGCAGGACCCGACTGGAACGGAGTTGATTTAAATGAGAAAATCTTTTTACAGCTGGCTGATGACGGAGCGCAATCCTAAAAGTAATAAGCCCAAAGCTATTTTGGCGGATTTGGCTTTTCAGGATACGGCCTTTCCCAAGCATACGGACGATTTTGATGAGGTCAGCCGTTTTCTAGAGGAGCATGCAAATTTTTCCTTTAACTTGGGCGAGTTTGATGCGATTTGGGAAGAATATCAGGCCCATTGAGTGGATAATGGCTAGGTATAGTCATTTTCTCCTTGCTTTGATATAATAAAGGTAATTCATTCAAAAATATTAAAATAGAGAGGTTCTTTGTTTGCAGGAACATTCAGTAGAATTAAAATTGGGTCATCCAGATGATGCCTTTCATCTCTTTGGCTCTAATGAACGCCATCTGCGCCTGATGGAGCAAGAATTGCAGGTCACCATCCATGCCCGAACCGAGATTGTGCAGATTTTGGGTACGGAGGCTGCCTGCGAGGAGACTCGACAGGTCATTCAGGCTCTCTTGGTATTGGTCAATCGTGGCATGACAATTGGCACACCCGATGTTGTAACAGCCATTACCATGGTCAAAAATGACGAGATTGATAAGTTTGTAGCTCTTTACGAAGAAGAGATTATCAAGGACAGCTATGGCAAGCCGATTCGGGTCAAGACACTTGGCCAGAAAATCTATGTGGACAGCGTTAAAAATCATGATATCGTCTTTGGGATTGGACCAGCTGGAACAGGGAAGACTTTTCTGGCGGTGACCTTGGCGGTGACTGCTCTCAAGCGTGGGCAAGTCAAACGAATCATCTTGACAAGGCCAGCGGTAGAAGCTGGTGAGAGTTTGGGCTTTCTGCCTGGTGACCTTAAGGAAAAGGTGGATCCTTATCTGCGTCCAGTCTATGATGCCTTGTATCAGATTTTGGGCAAGGACCAGACGACACGCCTCATGGAGAGAGAAATCATTGAGATTGCACCCCTGGCCTATATGCGGGGGCGGACGCTGGATGATGCCTTTGTCATTCTGGATGAAGCTCAGAATACCACCATCATGCAGATGAAGATGTTTCTGACACGTCTCGGCTTCCAGTCCAAGATGATTGTCAATGGAGATATCAGCCAGATTGACCTGCCTCGTAATGTCAAATCTGGCCTCATTGACGCTCAAGAGAAATTGAAGAATATCTCCCAGATTGACTTTGTCCATTTCTCAGCCAAGGATGTGGTTCGCCATCCAGTGGTGGCGCAGATTATCCGTGCCTATGAACCGCCAGCTCCTAAGAAAGAGGATCGTGAAGTAGCTGAGGACGAAAGCGCTAGCTGATGATAATTGATAAAAAACGACTAACTTGCTCATCAAGTTAGTCGTTTTCTAGAGTCTGCAAATTATTTGGTTAAACCATAGTTGTAATCATCATCTTGCATGGCTTCAACTTCACCAAGAAGGTAACCATTTCCGACCTGAGAGAAGAAGTCGTGGTTAGATGTTCCTGTTGAGATCCCGTTCATTACGATAGGATTGACATCATCAGCTGAATCTGGGAAGAGTGGATCTTGTCCCAGGTTCATGAGGGCCTTGTTGGCATTGTAACGAAGGAAGGTTTTGACTTCCTCAGTCCAGCCCACACCGTCATAGAGGCTTTCCGTATAGCCTTCTTCGTTCTCGTAGAGGGTGTAGAGCAGGTCGTACATCCATTCTTTGAGTTTCTCTTGCTCTTCTTCAGGCAATTCATTGAAACCAAGTTGGAATTTATAGCCGATGTAGGTTCCGTGAACAGATTCATCACGGATGATCAGTTTGATGATTTCCGCAACGTTAGCTAGTTTGTTGTTACCGAGATAGTAGAGGGGTGTAAAAAAACCTGAGTAGAAGAGGAAGGTTTCAAGGAAAACGCTGGCAACTTTCTTTTCTAGTGGGCTACCATTGAGATAGATTTCATTGATAATTTCTGCTTTTCTTTGTAGGTATGGGTTTGTGTTGGTCCATTCAAAGATTTCTTCGATTTCAGCCTTGGTATTCAAGGTCGAAAAGATAGAAGAGTAAGATTTTGCGTGGACGGATTCCATGAATTGGATATTGTTGAAGACGGCTTCTTCGTGGGCAGTACGGACGTCCTTGCGTAGGGCATCTACACCAGATTCAGACTGGAGAGTATCCAGCAGGGTCAATCCTCCGAAGACTTTGCCGACCAAGTCTTTTTCCTTGTTGGACAATTTTCTCCAGTCATCCAGGTCATTAGACAAGGGAATCCGTGTATCGAGCCAGAATTGCTCCGTCAGCTTTTCCCAAGTTGATTTGTCGATGACATCTTCGATAGCATTCCAGTTTATGGCTTTATAGTATGTTTCCATGATAATCTCGCTTTAAACTTCTAATACTTGCTTATGTCGCCAATGAAATAATTTCCTTGGCGACATTGCGATAAGTGTTTTTTATACTTTATTTTGTTGAATTTAAATGGTGTAATTTGTAAATTGTTACTTACTAGATCACACAGCTTTCACATTGGTTAGCGCCTACTTCGCCGCCATCATCAGTGAAGGTGCGGACGTAGTAGATGGACTTGATGCCCTTGTTGAAGGCGTAGTTACGCAGGATAGAAAGGTCGCGGGTTGTTTGCTTGCTTTCTTTTTTCCACTCGTAGAGGCCTTTAGGAATATCGCTGCGCATAAAGAGAGTCAGTGAAAGTCCTTGGTCCACGTGCTCAGTTGCAGCTGCGTAGACATCGATAACCTTGCGCATATCCATGTCGTAGGCAGAAGTATAGTAAGGGATAGTCTCCGTTGACAAACCTGCCGCAGGGTAGTAAATCTTACCGATTTTCTTTTCCTGACGTTCCTCGATCCGCTGGGTAATTGGGTGAATTGAAGCAGAAACATCGTTGATGTAGCTGATAGAACCATTTGGTGCAACAGCTAGGCGGTTTTGGTGGTAGAGACCGTCCGCTTTTACCTTGTCACGAAGTTCAGCCCAGTCAGCAGCGGTTGGGATAAAGATATCTTTGAAAAGTTCCTTCACACGGTCAGACTTAGGTACAAATTCACCCGTCAGGTACTTGTCAAAGTAAGTTCCGTTAGCATAGTCAGATTTTTCAAAATTATGGAAGGTCACACCGCGCTCGCGAGCGATGTTGTTAGACTCAACCAAGGTCCAGTAGTTCATGAGCATAAAGTAGATGCTGGTGAACTCGACAGCTTCCGCTGATCCATAATCAATCAACTGCTGAGCCAAGTAGCTGTGCAGTCCCATAGCTCCCAGACCAAAGGTATGCGCCAGACTGTTACCATTGTCAATAGAAGGCACAGCTGTGATGTGTGAGCTGTCAGTGACAAAGGTCAAGGCGCGTGTCATGGTTCGGATGGATTTTCCGAAGTCAGGCGAAGTCATCATGTTGACAACATTGGTAGAGCCTAAGTTACATGACACATCTGTTCCCAAGTGGAGATACTCTTGCGCATCATTCAAGAGGCTAGGCTCTTGAACTTGCAGGATTTCTGAGCAAAGGTTACTCATGATGATTTTGCCGTCGATTGGATTGGCACGGTTAGCTGTATCGATATTCACGACATAAGGATAGCCAGACTCTTGTTGCAGTTTAGAAATTTCTGTTTCCAAATCACGGGCCTTGATCTTAGTCTTGGTGATCTTAGGATTGGCAACTAGCTCATCGTATTTCTCTGTGATATCGATATAGGCAAATGGTACACCGTATTCACGTTCGATTGAGTAAGGGCTGAAGAGATACATATCTTCATTCTTACGCGCCAATTCATAGAACTTATCTGGAATGACAACACCGAGTGAGAGGGTTTTAACCCGAACTTTTTCGTCAGCATTTTCTTTTTTGGTAGAAAGGAAGGCGATGATATCTGGGTGGAAGACATTGAGGTAAACAACCCCAGCTCCCTGACGTTGGCCCAGCTGGTTAGAGTATGAGAAGCTATCTTCAAACAGTTTCATAACAGGCACAACGCCAGATGCAGCTCCTTCATAACCCTTGATAGGCGCTCCAGCTTCTCGTAGATTGCTAAGGGAAATACCGACCCCGCCACCGATACGAGAGAGTTGCAGGGCTGAGTTGATGGAGCGACCGATGGAGTTCATGTCATCTGTTACTTGGATGAGGAAACAAGACACCAATTCACCACGACGAGCACGACCAGCATTGAGGAAGCTTGGTGTAGCTGGTTGGTAGCGCTGGTGGATGATTTCATTTGCGATATCTTTGGCAATGGCTTCATCTCCGTTGGCAAAGTAGAGGGCATTAAAGAGCACCCGATCTTCCATACTTTCCAGATAGTATTCACCATCATTTGTCTTCAGTGCATACTGGTTGTAAAACTTATAAGCTGCCATGAAAGATTTGAACTTGAAATCTTGAGCATGGATAAAAGCTGCTAATTCTTCAATATATTCAGGAGAATAGAGTTGGATAAATTCTTTTTCCAAGTAGTTCTCTTCGATTAAGTATTGAATTTTTTCAGTAATAGAAGCAAACTTCATCGTGTTTGGTTCAACATTTTCTTTAAAGAAGGCTTCCAAAGCTTCCTTGTCTTTGTGAAGCATGATTTGCCCATTGACTGGACGGTTGATTTCGTTATTTAGACGGAAGTAAGTCACATCTTCTAAGTGTTTGAGTCCCATAATTTTCCTTTTTCTAAAATGTCTTTTGCTTTTACAAAATAAACGGCTCCTACGAATGATAGGAGCGGCAACAAAGCTCTAAATACTGGTGAGATTATGATAATTTTTTAAGTTTACCAGGCTGGAAACCAGAAAATGCTTCAGTTGGCGTTTGAATAACAGGCGCTGCATTGAAACCGAGGCTTTTAACATGGTCGATGTATTCTGGTTGCTCATCAAGGTTGATTTCGCGATATTCCACATTGTTGGTATCAAGAAAACGCTTGGTCATCTTGCATTGAACACAGTCGTTTTTAGAGTAAATAGTTACCATTAGATGATTCCTCTATACTTTCATTTTCTTAAATTTAAATCTGAAACTAGTATATCTAAAAGCGAATTCGATGTCAACAGTTTTGAACTAAATATTGTATGATATTTTCTTATAGCAACCATTGAGATACAATATATAGTATGTAAAACATCGAAATAAAGAGAAATAACCACAAGGAGTAACAGCGCTTACTGTACTTTAAGCGAAGCTAGACCAAGAAGAATTCATTATAAGGAAGAAAGCCTTGAAACTATTTCGGAAAGAGAGGGAGTTGACGATTGAATCTACTATTTTAAAACAGAATTCATTTTCAAAGTCTAACGAAATATTTTGTAAGCGGGCTATAAAATTCTTGAAAAAGATTTCAAAAAGTGATATAATATCAACTTGTAAGGGTTATCACTTTAACTCAAAAAGAATTATTTTAAAGGAGAGTCTAACTATGGCTTCTAAAGATTTCCACATTGTGGCAGAAACAGGTATTCACGCGCGTCCAGCAACATTGTTGGTACAAACAGCTAGCAAATTTGCTTCAGATATCACTCTTGAGTACAAAGGTAAATCAGTAAACCTTAAATCAATCATGGGTGTTATGAGTCTTGGTGTTGGCCAAGGTGCTGACGTTACAATCTCAGCTGAAGGTGCAGACGCGGATGATGCTATCGCTGCTATCTCAGAAACAATGGAAAAAGAAGGATTGGCATAAGAAAATGACAGAAATGCTTAAAGGAATTGCAGCATCTGACGGTGTTGCTGTTGCTAAGGCATATCTATTAGTTCAACCGGATTTGTCATTTGAGACTGTTTCAGTCGATGATACGAATGCAGAAGAGGCTCGTTTGGATGCAGCTCTTGAAGCTTCACAGAACGAGCTTTCTGTTATCCGTGAGAAAGCAGTAGATAGCCTTGGTGAAGAAGCGGCTCAAGTATTTGACGCTCACTTAATGGTACTCGCTGACCCTGAAATGGTTGGTCAAATCAAAGAAACGATCCGTACTAAGAAAGTAAATGCGGAAGCTGGTCTGAAAGAAGTTACAGACATGTTTATCGCTATTTTTGAAGGTATGGAAGACAATCCATACATGCAAGAACGTGCGGCAGACATTCGTGATGTGACGAAACGTGTTTTGGCAAACCTTTTGGGCAAGAAATTACCAAATCCAGCTTCTATCAATGAAGAATCAGTTGTTATTGCACATGACTTGACTCCTTCTGATACAGCTCAATTAGACAAGAAATTTGTTAAAGCTTTTGTAACTAATATCGGTGGACGTACAAGCCACTCTGCAATCATGGCGCGTACGCTTGAAATCGCAGCGGTATTGGGAACAAACAATATCACTGAACTCGTTAAAGACGGCGATATCATTGCAGCAAATGGTATCACTGGTGAAGTAATCATCAACCCAACTGAAGAGCAGGCAGCAGCATTCAAGGCAGCTGGTGAAGCTTATGCGAAGCAAAAAGCTGAATGGGCTCTCTTGAAAGATGCTCAAACAGTGACTGCCGATGGCAAACACTTTGAACTCGCAGCTAACATTGGTACACCAAAAGACGTTGAAGGTGTCAATGCAAATGGTGCTGAAGCCGTAGGTCTTTACCGTACAGAATTCCTTTACATGGATTCACAAGACTTCCCAACAGAAGACGAGCAATACGAAGCTTACAAGGCTGTCTTGGAAGGTATGAACGGCAAGCCAGTGGTTGTCCGTACGATGGACATCGGTGGAGATAAGGAGCTTCCTTACTTCGATATGCCGCATGAAATGAACCCATTCCTTGGTTTCCGTGCATTGCGTATCTCTATCTCTGAAACTGGTGACGCCATGTTCCGTACACAAATCCGCGCTCTCTTGCGTGCTTCTGTACATGGACAATTGCGTATCATGTTCCCGATGGTTGCCCTCTTGACAGAATTCCGTAAAGCTAAAGCAGTTTACGAAGAAGAAAAAGCGAAATTGCAAGCTGAAGGAGTTGCTGTAGCGGACAATATCCAAGTGGGGATCATGATTGAAATTCCAGCGGCAGCAATGTTGGCGGATCAATTTGCCAAAGAAGTTGACTTCTTCTCTATCGGTACTAACGACTTGATCCAATACACAATGGCAGCTGACCGTATGAACGAACAAGTTTCATACCTCTACCAACCATACAATCCATCTATCCTGCGCTTGATCAACAACGTTATCAAGGCAGCTCATGCTGAAGGCAAATGGGCAGGTATGTGTGGAGAAATGGCCGGTGACCAAACAGCTGTGCCGCTTCTTGTCGGAATGGGCTTGGATGAATTCTCTATGAGTGCCACTTCTGTCCTTCGGACTCGTAGCCTTATGAAGAAATTGGATACGAAGAAGATGGAAGAACTTGCACAACGCGCATTGACTGAATGTGCAACGATGGAAGAAGTTCTTGAACTTGAAAAAGAATATCTTGACTTCGATTAATCTGAAAATTAAGATCAGGAAATTTTCCTGGTCTTTTTTGTTTTCTTCAGCGTCATAGTAGACCTAGTGTAGAAAGTGAGACTCGATGAAAAATCGAGAAATATGGAGAGTTCATATAAACAAAAGAAAATGATTTGTGAAATTTGTGAAAAATTTCCTTAAATTTATAAAATTTAGTTGAAATTTTCAGAAAATTTGATAAAATGATACTTAATAACATTTTTGGGGGGACACGTGACACAATATAAGAACTATATAAATGGAGAGTGGAGAGCTTCTGAAAATGAAATCACCATCTCATCTCCTATCAATAATGAGATTTTAGGAACTGTGCCTGCCATGAGTCAGGCAGAGGTGGATTATGCGATGGCGAGCGCTCGGGCGGCTTTACCAGCTTGGCGCGCCCTTTCAGCAGTCGAACGTGCAGCTTATCTGCATAAGGCCGCGGATATTTTGGAGCGCGATCAGGAGAAGATTGGCGAAATCCTTGCAAAAGAGGTTGCCAAGAGTATTAAAGCGGCGATTGGAGAAGTTGTTCGGACAGCAGACTTGATTCGCTATGCGGCCGAAGAGGGAATTCGTATTCACGGTCAGGTCATGGAAGGGGGCGGCTTTGAAGCTGCCAGCAAGAAAAAATTGGCTATGGTTCGTCGTGAGCCTGTAGGAGTTGTCTTGGCTATTGCGCCATTTAACTACCCAGTCAACCTGTCTGGTTCTAAGATTGCTCCTGCCCTTATCGGCGGAAATGTTGTGATGTTTAAGCCACCTACACAAGGTTCAATTTCTGGTCTGCTCTTGGCTCAGGCTTTTTCTGAGGCTGGTCTGCCTGCTGGTGTTTTCAATACTATCACTGGCCGCGGTTCAGAAATCGGGGACTACATCATTGAGCATAAGGAAGTGAACTACATTAACTTTACCGGCTCCACTCCAATCGGTGAACGCATCGGTAAGTTGGCTGGTATGCGTCCCATTATGTTAGAATTGGGTGGTAAGGATGCTGCAGTCGTGCTGGAAGATGCCGACTTGGAGCATGCAGCTAAGCAGATTGTTGGCGGGGCATACAGTTACTCCGGTCAGCGCTGTACGGCTATTAAACGTGTCATTGTCATGGAGAGCGTAGCAGATAAATTAGCGGCGCTGATTAAGGCAGAGGTAGAGAAACTAACGGTTGGTGATCCCTTTGATAATGCGGATATTACACCAGTCATTGATCATGCATCAGCAGATTTCATCTGGGGCTTGATTGAAGATGCTCAAGAAAAGGGAGCGTCAGCCTTGACAGAAATCAAACGTGAAGCAAATCTCATCTGGCCTGCCTTGTTTGACCATGTGACACTAGATATGAAATTAGCTTGGGAAGAGCCATTTGGTCCTGTTCTTCCGATTATTCGTGTGACTTCCGTTGAAGAGGCTATCCAGATCTGTAACCAGTCAGAATTTGGTCTTCAATCTTCAGTCTTTACAAATGATTTCCCGAAAGCATTTGAAATTGCTGAGAAACTGGAAGTGGGTACTGTACACATCAATAATAAGACCCAACGTGGTCCAGATAACTTCCCATTCCTTGGTGTTAAGGGATCTGGAGCCGGAGTGCAAGGGATTCGTTACAGTATCGAAGCGATGACACAAGTGAAATCCATCGTGTTTGATGTGAAATAATGAGAAAGGCGGCTTTGTGCGGCCTTTTTTCTTACCTTTATGAACTTGTAATTCTAACAAGTGTTCGAACAATATAAAAATAAGTAGGCGTTCATATTTTTGATTGCTTATCATTTTAAAATGTAAATTTACATATTGGTCTAGATAAATTATTTTAGGAATCCTAGTACAGGGATTGATTTTTAAGTACAGATATTAGCCTCAAACTCTTTGAAATCAGTATTTTATCAGATATTTTCCACAAGAACCTTGATATAGCAACTCATTCTTGTAAAGAAATTGGGCTTTTGAAATTTTTGAGATAGTTTTTGGAAATTTACTTGAAAAATATAAGAAAATGGGGTAAAATAGAAACATAGAAAACGCTTACAAATAGAAAGGTGACTAAATGGACAAAAAAGAAGCATTAAGAACCTTTACAACAGGTGAAAACTTTCATTTGCAGCATTATTTGGGAGTGCATCAGGATGTGGTGAATGGCAAGGCTGGCTACACTTTTAGAGTTTGGGCTCCAAATGCGCAGAATGTGCATCTGATTGGAGATTTCACCAATTGGTATGGAGAGCAGATTCCTATGACTCGCAATGAAGGCGGTGTCTGGGAAGTCTTCACGGATTTGCCTAAGGAAGGAGATATTTACAAGTACAATATCAAACGCAGTAGTGGTCAGGAAATCTTGAAAATTGATCCGCTGGCTATCTATTTGGAAGAGCGCCCAGGTACGGGAGCCATTGTTCGGACTATTCCAGAGAAGAAGTGGCAAGATGGACTTTGGCTGGCTCGGAGAAAGCGTTGGGGCTTTTTCTCAAGACCGGTCAATATATATGAAGTGCATGCTGGATCTTGGAAACGCAATCCTGACGGCAGTCCATATTCTATGGCTCAGCTTAAGGAGGAGTTGATTCCTTATCTGGTCGAAATGAACTATACACACGTTGAGTTCATGCCGCTCATGGCCCATCCTTTGGGACTCAGCTGGGGCTACCAGCTCATGGGCTACTTTGCCTTTGAACATACTTATGGAACACCAGAGGAATTTCAGGACTTTGTCGAAGAATGTCACTTGAATAATATTGGTGTCATTGTGGACTGGGTTCCAGGTCACTTTACCATCAATGACGATGCCTTGGCCTACTATGATGGAACACCAACCTTTGAGTACCAGGATCATGACCGAGCTCACAACTATGGTTGGGGTGCCTTGAATTTTGACTTGGGAAAAAATGAGGTGCAATCCTTCTTGATCTCTAGTATCAAGTTCTGGATTGATTTCTACCATCTAGATGGGGTTCGTGTGGATGCGGTTAGCAACATGCTCTATCTGGACTACGATAGTGGTCCTTGGCAACCAAACAAGGACGGCGGTAATCGTAACTATGAAGGCTATTATTTCTTGCAGCGTTTGAATACAGTTATCAAGCTGGCTCATCCAGATGTCATGATGATTGCTGAAGAGAGCTCGTCCGAAACCAAGATTACGGGCATGAGAGAGATGGGCGGTTTGGGCTTTGACTTCAAGTGGAATATGGGCTGGATGAACGATATTCTCCGGTTCTACGAAGAAGACCCGATTTACCGCAAGTACGATTTTAATCTGGTGACCTTCAGCTTTATGTATGCTTTTTCTGAAAATTTCCTCTTGCCTTTCTCTCACGACGAAGTCGTTCACGGCAAGAAGAGCATGATGCATAAGATGTGGGGTGACCGCTACAATCAATTTGCTGGTCTCCGCAACCTCTTGACCTATCAAATCTGCCATCCAGGCAAGAAATTGCTCTTTATGGGTTCAGAATTTGGTCAATTCCTAGAGTGGAAGTCAGAAGAGCAGCTGGAATGGTCAAATCTGGACGATCATATGAACAAGCAGATGCAAACCTTCACTTCTGCCCTCAATGCCTTTTATCGAGATAATCGTCCGCTTTGGGAGATCGATTTGAGCTATGATGGTATCGAAATCATTGATGCCGACAATACCGATCAGAGTGTCCTTTCCTTTATCCGTAAGACGGAAAAAGGAGATATGCTGGTCTGTGTATTCAACATGGTGCCAGTAGAGCGCAAAAACTTTACCATTGGTGTGCCAGTGGCAGCTATTTATGAAGAAGTATGGAATACTGAATTAGAGAAATGGGGAGGTGTTTGGAAGGAACACAACGAAACAGTTCAGTCTCAAGAGGGACTATGGAAAGATTATCCGCAGACCTTGACCTTTACGCTACCAGCTTTGGGAGCAAGTATTTGGAAAATCAAGCGTCGTGTGAATGTTCGTAAAAATGCTAAAAAAGATTCCACAAAGGAGTAGGATATGAAGAATGAAATGCTAGCTTTGATTCTTGCCGGTGGGCAAGGAACTCGTCTTGGAAAGCTCACACAAAGTATTGCGAAACCAGCAGTACAGTTTGGTGGTCGTTATCGTATTATTGATTTCGCGCTGTCGAACTGTGCCAACTCTGGGATTAACAATGTCGGTGTGATTACCCAGTACCAACCACTTGCTTTGAACAGTCACATCGGGAACGGTTCAAGCTGGGGTTTGGATGGTATCAACACAGGTGTATCCATTCTTCAGCCTTACTCTGCCAGTGAAGGAAATCGTTGGTTTGAGGGAACAAGCCACGCTATTTTCCAAAATATTGACTATATCGATAGTATCAATCCTGAATATGTTTTAATCCTATCTGGAGATCATATCTACAAGATGGACTATGATGATATGCTCCAATCCCACAAGGATAACAGCGCTAGTTTGACGGTTGCAGTCTTGGATGTGCCTCTCAAGGAGGCCAGCCGTTTTGGCATCATGAATACCGACGCTAACAATCGGATCGTTGAGTTTGAAGAAAAACCAGAAAATCCTAAATCTACCAAGGCTTCTATGGGAATCTATATCTTTGACTGGCAACGTCTCCGCAATATGCTGATTGCTGCTGAAAAGAGCAATGTAGATATGTCCGACTTTGGTAAAAATGTTATCCCTAACTATCTTGAATCTGGCGAAAGTGTTTATGCTTATGAATTTAACGGCTACTGGAAAGACGTTGGTACGATTGAGTCACTTTGGGAAGCTAATATGGAATACATTAGTCCAGAAAATGCTTTAGACAGTCGTGATCGTCAGTGGAAAATTTACTCACGTAACTTGATTTCACCACCAAACTACCTTGGTGCAAATGCTCATGTTGAGGATTCTTTGGTAGTTGACGGCTGTTTTGTGGATGGAACTGTTAAGCATTCTATTCTTTCAACAGGCGCTCAAGTTCGTGAGGGTGCAGAAGTCACTGATTCTGTCATTATGAGTGGCGCTATTATTGGTCAGGGAGCTAAGATTAAACGTGCGATCATTGGTGAGGGTGCTGTTATTTCTGATGGTGTGGAGATTGACGGGACAGATGAAGTGCAAGTAGTCGGATATAATGAAAAAGTGGGGGTACCAACAGATGAAGATTGATAAATATTCAGCGATTTTAGGAAATACGGTCGGTTTCCACGACATGTCAACCTTAACAGAACATCGTCCAGTTGCCAGTTTGCCATTTGGTGGGAAATACCGCTTGATTGACTTTCCACTGTCTAGCCTTGCTAATGCTGGTGTTCGTAGCGTCTTTGGTATCTTCCAGCAAGACAATATAAGCTCTGTATTTGACCATATTCGTTCGGGTCGTGAGTGGGGCTTGTCTACACTTTTGAGCCACTACTATCTAGGCATTTACAATACTCGTGTAGAAAGCAGCACAGTTGGTAAGGAATATTATGAACAGTTACTGACTTATCTGAAGCGCTCAGGCTCTAACCAAACTGTAGCCCTGAACTGTGATGTGTTGATCAACATTGACCTTAATCAAGTCTTCCACTTGCATAACACAACCCAGCAACCGATGACAGTAGTTTACAAGAAATTGCCATCTAAAGATATTTCAGATGTGAATGCAGTTCTGCAAGTCAGCGAAACAGACCATGTCCTAGGACATAAGCTGCATAGTGATAGAGACGAGGGCGAGCTCTTCAATATGTCTACAGATATTTTTGTAGTAGATACGCCTTGGTTGATTGAAAAATTGGAAGAAGAAGCCCAAAAAGAATTCCCACAAAAACTACGCTATGTTCTTCGGGACTTGGCAGCTGAAGTTGGAGCTTTTGCTTACGAGTACACAGGCTATCTAGCAAATATCTACTCTGTTGGTTCATATTATAAAGCTAACCTTGACATGCTTGAACAGAAGAAATTCTATTCTCTCTTCTCGCCAAATCACAAGATTTATACAAAGGTGAAAAACGAAGAGCCGACTTACTATGCAACAGGATCGAAAGTAAATCGCTCTCAGTTTGCGTCAGGTAGTATTGTAGAAGGTGAAGTTGTAAACTCTGTTATTTCGCGGAATACAAGAATTTTAGCGGGCAGCAGTGTCAAAGACAGTCTCCTCTTCCCACGCGTTGTCGTTGGAAAAAATGCAGTGGTAGAATATGCAATTGTGGACAAGGGCGTTGAGATTGCTGAAGGAGTTGTCGTTCGAGGGACAGCTGAACATCCAGTTGTACTGAAGAAAGGTCAAAAAGTTACAGAGGACATCGTTTCATGAAAATTTTATTTGTAGCAGCAGAAGGGGCCCCTTTTTCCAAGACGGGTGGTTTGGGGGACGTTATCGGCGCCCTCCCCAAATCCTTGGTCAAAGCTGGTCATGAGGTTGGGGTTATTCTGCCATATTATGACATGACGGATGCTAAATTTGGTGATCAAGTTGAAGATCTCTTCTCCTTTGAAGTCAGTGTCGGTTGGCGTCGGGAGTATGTCGGTGTCAAAAAGATTGAGTTGGAAGGTGTGAACTTCTACTTTATCGATAATCAGCATTATTTCTTCCGTGGACATGTCTATGGTGATTTTGATGACGGCGAACGTTTTGCTTATTTCCAATTAGCAGCAATCGAGCTGATGGAGCGCATTGACTTTATTCCAGATGTTCTCCATGTGCACGATTACCATACAGCTATGATTCCTTTCTTGGTCAAGGAAAAATACCGCTGGATTCAGGCCTATAACAACATCAAGACAGTACTGACTATTCATAATTTAGAGTTTCAGGGACAATTTCCGGATAGCATGCTTTGGGAACTCTTTGGTGTCGGCTATGAACGTTATGCGGATGGCACTCTCCGTTGGAATGACTGCCTCAACTGGATGAAGGCGGGCATTCTCTATGCAGATCGCGTGACGACTGTTTCACCGAGCTATGCCAACGAAATTCGGACAGCTGAGTTTGGCTGCGGTCTGGATCAGATTCTTCGGATGGAGTCAGGCAAGCTGGTCGGTATTGTCAATGGTATCGATACAGATATCTACAATCCAGAAACAGATAAATTGCTAGCTTATCACTTTAATAAAGATGATTTGACCGGGAAATTGGAAAACAAACGAGCTCTTCAAGCAAAAGTCGGCTTGCCAGTTCGGGACGATGTTCCTGTCGTTGGTATCGTCTCTCGATTGACACGTCAAAAAGGTTTTGATTTGGTGGTGGAAGAGTTGCATAATCTGCTTCAGGAAGATGTACAAATTGTCCTTCTTGGAACAGGAGATCCTGCATTTGAACGTGCCTTCGCTTGGTTTGGCCAGGCTTATCCTGAAAAATTATCCGCTAATATCCTTTTTGATGTTACTTTGGCTCAGGAGATCTATGCAGCTAGTGATATTTTCCTCATGCCGAGTCGCTTTGAACCTTGCGGTCTGTCGCAGATGATGTCCATGCGTTACGGTACACTGCCACTGGTTCACGAGGTTGGTGGTCTCCGGGATACAGTTGAACCTTTCAATGTCTATAGTGGACAGGGAACAGGCTTTAGCTTCAATAACTTCTCTGGTTATTGGCTAACATGGACTTTCAAAGAAGCCCTCAATCTTTACTGGCATGACCAAGAAGCTTGGCGTAGTCTGCAAACTCAGGCTATGGAAAGAGATTTCTCTTGGGATACAGCTAGTCGAGCATACAGTGATTTATATGAGTCACTACTCTAGTATGTTGCATTAGAACAGCAATCCTCTCTTGTTTCTGACAAGAGAGGATTTGTCGGGTAAGTGGTCTTTCTCATGTTGACATCTTATCCAGACGGATGCTTTTCCCTAAAAGAAAGGAAGTTGATTCGTAAAAATGGAATTAAATAAAGAACAGTTTATCCGAGATTTCAAGGATACTTTGCACGAACGACAGCTGATTAAGATTGCGGATGCTACACCTGCCGAGCTTTTTCAAGCCCTCGCTAGTACCATTCGTAAATATATCACGCCACTGTGGCTGGAGCGCCGCAATAAACTCGTGGAACAGCAGCAAAAAACAGCCTACTATTTCTCAATTGAGTTTCTGCCGGGACGTATGCTGGAAACCAATCTGCTCAACTTAGGTATCCTTGATACGGTCAAGGAAAGCTTTGCTGAGTTAGGAGTTGACTTTGAGGATGTAAAAAATGCTGAGCACGACATGGCTTTGGGAAATGGGGGCCTTGGTCGCTTGGCAGCAGCTTTCATGGACTCGCTAGCTACAACGGGCTATCCAGGTTTTGGAAATGGGATTCGCTATCGCTACGGTCTTTTCAAGCAGAGAATCGTGAATGGCTATCAGGTGGAAATTCCAGATGATTGGTTTGGCAGTCTAGGGAATGTCTGGGAAACCCGTAAGGATCACGGCATTGTGGATGTCAAAATCTTTGGTAATGTCTACTTGCGTGCCAATGAAGAAGGCCGCATTGTGCCGGTTTATGAGAATTCTAAAACTTTGCGTGCTGTGCCTTACGATGTGCCGCAGATTGGCTTTGGCAATGACAATGTCAACAATCTCCGGCTTTGGGATGTTGAAATTCCAGAGGAGCATGAACTGGACTACCCGACCATTGAAGCTCGTCGCCGGGTGCAAGACATCACTGCTATTCTCTATCCCGACGACTCTAGCTACGAAGGAAAAGAGCTGCGCTTGATCCAGGAATACTTCATGACCAGTGCAGGTCTGCAGACCATTATCAAATCCTACCTCAAGCAAAGGCGTCCGCTCAAAGATATTCATGAGAAGGTCTCTGTCCATATCAACGATACCCACCCAGCTGTCGCGCCGGCTGAGTTTATGCGTCTCTTGGTGGATGAGTACGACCTGGAATGGGCAGATGCTTGGAATGCTACGGTTAAAACCATGAGCTATACCAACCATACCATTCTGTCTGAAGCCTTGGAAAAATGGGATGCAGAGCTCTTTAAGAATGTCCTGCCGCGGGTTTATCAGATTATCCTAGAAATTGACAACCGCTATGTAGCTGAAATGGCTGGACGCAGCCTTGATCCGCAAGTCATCGAAAACACTCGGATTGTCAAGGATAATCAAATCCACATGGCTCACTTGGCTATCATCGGTGGTCATTCAATCAATGGTGTTGCCAAACTCCACACCGAATTGCTCAAAGAAGACACCTTGCGTGATTTTTACAGCATTTACCCAGAGAAGTTTAATAACAAGACCAATGGCATTATCCAGCGCCGCTGGCTGCAAATTGCGGACCAGCCTCTGTCAGCTGAGATTGATAAGCTGATTGGTAAGGGCTGGAGAAGTGATATCCATGAGCTGCGTAAGCTTTTGGAATTCAAGGATGATCAGCAAGTGCTGGGCGATTTCTACCGAGTGAAGCAGGAAGCCAAGGCCCGTCTGGCTGACTTCATCAAGGAATCAACAGGAGTGGAAGTCTCTACAGAAGCCATCTTTGATGTGCAGGTAAAACGCCTCCACGCCTACAAACGTCAGCTGCTCAACCTACTTCATATCATCAAGCTTTACTGGGACCTCAAGGACAATCCTGACAAGGATATGGTGCCACGCGTCTTTATCTTCGGTGCCAAGGCTGCTCCTGGCTACCACTTTGCCAAGTCGGTTATCAAACTGATTAATGAAGTAGCCAATCTGGTCAACAAGGATGAAAGTCTGCAAGGCAAACTCAAGGTTGTTTTCCTAGAAAACTACCGGGTCAGCCTGGCTGAGCTCATCATTCCAGCTGCGGATGTATCAGAGCAGATTTCTCTGGCTTCCAAGGAGGCTTCTGGCACTTCCAACATGAAGTTCATGATGACAGGTGCCATTACCCTAGCTACACTGGACGGAGCCAATATCGAAATCAAGGACGAGGTGGGTGACGACAACATTGTCATATTCGGGATGGACAAGGACCAAGTTTACGAGCACTATGCCCGCCACGATTACTACTCACGAGGTGTCTATGAAAGCAATCCAGACATTCGTCGAGTGGTCGACACCTTCGTCAACGGTACCATTCCAAACGTCCGTGAAGAAGGATCTGAAATCTACGAAGCCCTCATCACCCACAATGATGAATACTTCCTCTTAGAAGACTTCCATGCTTATGTGGAAGCTCAAGAGAAGATTGATGCTCTCTATCGTGACAAAGAAAAATGGGCCCGCATGAGCCTGATTAACATCGCTACATCAGACAAGTTCACTTCAGATAATACCATTGAGCAATATGCCAAGGAAATCTGGAACTTGGAGAAGTAATACCCTTCAGAAAATATGAATACTGAGAGATTGGGGCTTAAGTCTCAGTCTCTTTTGCTATCCATCTACCATCTTATCTAGAAATATGCTATAGTAGAGAAAGTATGAGAATTAAACTTTTTAAAAAGCAGGGTAAGCAAGCATGAAAGACTACACGATTTTTTATCAACAATTAACGGATCCCTTTCGCAGTCGTCCTAGGATAGTGAAAGGGATGGCATATTTTAATAGGGGGATGACTGTTTTTATGCCCCTGGTGTATGGATTGGTCTTGATTGATGCCTTTCTGATGGAGAGTTGGAAGGGGCTACTTGCTTTTTTTCTCCTTCCAGCTATTGGATTTGGTCTCTTGTCAGCGATTCGTAAATGGCTGAATCAAGCACGGCCTTACGAAAAATGGTCTATTCAACCCTTGCTGGCCAAGGATACATCAGGCAAGTCCATGCCCAGTCGCCATGTCTTTTCGGCAACTGTCATTTCCATGTGCCTGCTCTACTTTTTTTGGCTGCCGGGGCTTCTCTGCCTCTTACTTTCGGCAGGGCTGGCTCTAGTGCGCGTGATTGGCGGAGTGCACTATCCAAAGGATGTAGTGATAGGATACCTTTGCGGCATTTGCTGGGGAGCTTTAATCTTTTTATTATAAATGTCTGGCGAGAGCCAGATTTTTCTTTGTAAAGTAAGTTGAGGAGTAGACAAAGTGCCCGAGTCTATATTATAATGTAAGCAGTACCAAACTTTTATCATCAAGGATTGCCTGATTTTGGAAGATGAAAAATATGTAAGGAGACTATTATGTCAGAACCGTTATTTCTAGAGTCTGTGATGCAGGAGAAGATTTGGGGCGGCACTAAGCTGCGTGATGTTTTTGGCTATGAAATCCCCAGCGACCATGTAGGGGAGTACTGGGCTATCTCGGCTCATCCCAATGGTGTGTCAACCGTCAAGAACGGACGATTTGCCGGCCAGAAGTTAGATGTTCTCTATGCCGAACACCGTGAGCTCTTTGGCAATCGTCCAGAGCCTGTCTTTCCGCTTTTGACGAAGATTTTGGATGCCAATGACTGGCTTAGCGTACAGGTCCATCCAGATGATGCCTATGGACTAGAGCACGAAGGGGAGCTTGGTAAGACTGAATGCTGGTATGTCATTGCTGCAGACGAAGGAGCAGAGATTATTTATGGTCACAATGCCAAGAGCAAGGAAGAGCTGCGTCAGCAAATCGAGAGCAAGGACTGGGATCATCTTTTGACCAAAATTCCGGTCAAGGCTGGTGACTTTTTCTATGTGCCAAGTGGCACCATGCATGCTATTGGCTCAGGGATTCTGATTTTGGAGACTCAGCAGTCTAGTGACACAACTTATCGGGTCTATGACTTTGATCGTAAGGACGATGCTGGCAATCTTCGTGAGTTGCATTTGGAGCAATCGATTGACGTTCTGACTATCGGTGAGCCAGCTAATAGCCGTCCCGTTACCATTCAGGCTGACGATTTGACTTCTACTCTTTTGGTAGCCAATGACTTCTTTGCTGTTTACAAGTGGGACATTGCTGGTTCTGTTGAATTTAAAAAGACAGTAGATTACAGCTTGTTCAGTATCTTGGAAGGTGCTGGTGAGTTGACAGTGGATGGACTAGTGTATCCAATCAAAAAAGGCTCTCATTTCATCCTGCCGAGCGATGTTACAGAATGGACCTTGTCTGGCGACTTGCAACTGATTGTCAGCCATCCATAGTGAAAAAACAAATGAGAGTGGGACAGAAATCGGTAATTCGTTAGAATTCGATTTCGTCGTCCCACCTCCGCACAGTTGAGTAGGGCTGTAAAAGCTGATGAAATCAGCGTAGTAGAGCCCACTCAACCACTGCGTCTTGCTCGACAATCCAAAGACAATTGAGAGGCTGGGACTTTTGTCCCAGCCTCATTTTTCTTTATTTTAGCAGAATGGACAGAGAAAATAGGCCTTTAGATGCAATCGGTGAAAAAGTCCGATAAATAAGGCATTTCATCATGGTTGCTTGAAGAATTTTTTTTTGAAAAATGGTACAATGAAATGGAATATTCAAAGGAGTCGAATATGGAACACAAAGAAAAAGATTTTAGTTTGTCCTGGTTTTTTAGATGGTTCTTGGACAATAAGGCCATCACCGTATTTTTGGTGACTTTACTCATTGGTTTGAACATTTTTATTCTTAGCAAAATTAGCTTTATTTTTACACCGGTGATTGAGTTTATTGGTGTCATTATGTTGCCAGTGATTTTAGCTGGGCTGCTTTACTATCTGCTTAATCCCATTGTCGACTGGATGGAAAAGCGCAAGATTAACCGTGTGGCTGGGATTACAATTGTCTTTGTCTTGATTGGTGTTTTGATTGTGTGGGGCTTGGCGGTCGCTATTCCTAACTTGCAGCATCAGGTAGTGAGTTTTTCAAAAAATGTTCCCGCCTATCTCAAGCAAGCCAATAAAATGATTGATGATGTTTTGACCAATCATATTTCAGACGATTTGAAGCCACAAATCGAGCAAGTTACGAATAAGCTTTCGACTCAGATTACTTCATGGGCCAGCAATTTTTCATCTAAGGCAGTCAATTGGGCTAGCAATCTGATTAGTACGGCTTCACAAATCATTGTGGCTATCATCATCATGCCTTTTATTCTTTTCTATTTGCTGCGCGATGGGAAAAATCTCAAAGGCTATGTGGTTCAGTTCTTGCCAACGAAATTCCGCGAGTCATTTGGTCAGGTCATGACAGATGTGAATACCCAGTTGGCTAATTATGTTCGTGGTCAGGTGACTGTAGCGATTATTGTGGCCTTTATGTTTATGATTCTTTTCAAGATCATCGGCTTGCGTTATGGTGTGACTTTAGCGGTTGTGGCAGGAGTTTTGAACTTGGTGCCTTATTTGGGAAGCTTCCTTGCTATGTTGCCGGCTTTGGTTCTTGGATTGATTGCTGGTCCGATCATGCTGTTGAAAGTCATTATCGTCTTTATTGTGGAGCAGACTATTGAGGGGCGCTTCGTGTCTCCATTGATCTTGGGAAGCCAATTAAGCATCCATCCGATTACGATTTTATTTGTTTTGCTGACTTCAGGAACCATGTTTGGTATCTGGGGCGTCTTGTTGGGAATTCCAGCTTATGCCTCAGCCAAGGTTGCTATCACAGCACTCTTTAAGTGGTACAAGAAGGTTAGCGGTTTGTATGAAGAAAGTGTTCAAGAATTAGGAGAAGGCAGTGAGTAAGAGTGAACAAATGTTAACAGCCCTGCAAAATCAAGATTTAGGGCAGGCTGAAAAGTATTTTGAAGAGGCCCTGAGCCAAGATTCCAATCAAGAGTTATTAGAATTAGCCGATTACTTAGAAAGTATCGGCTTTTTCCCTCAAGCCAAACGAATTTATGAAAAATTGGCTCCGCTTTTCCCCGAGTCCTATATCAGTCTGGCAACGATTGCTGCTGATGATGGTGACTTGGAAGAAGCTTTTGCTTATTTAGAGGAAATTGACTCAGAAAGTGAATGGTATGTGGCAGCTCTCTTGGCCAAGGCTGACCTTTATCAGCTAGAGGGATTGCCAGATGTGGCGCGGGAGAAATTGCTGGAAGCTGCCAAACTGTCGGACGAACCTTTGGTGACTTTTGGTTTAGCAGAAATTGAGTTTGAATTGGAAAATTTTGCCCAGGCCATTAAGGAATATGCCCAGCTAGATAATCGGTCTATCTACGAGCAGACAGGCGTGTCCACCTACCAGCGTATTGGCCTTTGCTATGCCAGTCTGGGGAAAATCGAAGCAGCCATTGAATTTTTGACAAAGGCTGTGGAGTTAGAGTATGACGAAGAGACGGTCTACGAATTAGCAGCTATCTTGTACGAACAAGAGGAGTACCAAAAAGCTAATTTGTACTTCAAGCAGCTGGATACGATTTCGCCAGATTTTGAAGGCTATGAGTATGCCTATGCGCAGTCTCTCCATGCGGAGCATAAGACTGAGGAAGCTTTGGCAATGGCAGAGCAAGGCTTGACCAAAAATCCTTTCGAGACTCGCCTCTTGCTTCTTGCTTCGCAACTATCTTACGAACTGCATGATGTGGAAAAATCTGAGCACTACTTGCTAGCAGCTCAGGAAAATGCAGATGATGTAGAGGAAATTGCTCTACGCCTGACCAATCTTTATCTGGAGCAGGAACGCTACGATGAGGTCTTAGCTTTTGAGGATCAGGAAGTGGATAATGTCTTAACCCACTGGAATCTGGCACGGGCTTATCAGGCCTTGGAAAATCTGGAGAAAGCTGGGGAGCTTTATCAGGAACTGGCAGTTGACTTGCAGGAAAATCCTGAATTTCTGGAAGAATTTGTTCATCTCTTGCGTGAATTAGGGCGTGTGGAAGAAGCGAAAATACAGGCTGGTAAATATTTGCGTTTGGTTCCAGATGATACTACTATGGCAGATTTGTACGAAAGTTTATAGAATTTTATTGAAAAAGCTCTTTTGTACTGCCTTTCGGGTATATTAGGAAGAAGGTTTTCTTACTGACACGATAGTTTGATTAAAGGAGGAGTAGAGATATTGTCCCAACTGAAACGAATCCAAGAAATGGAAGAGCATTTGAATAAATACGCTCAGGCTCTGGCTGCGGCTCAATCTGCTTTGGCTGAGCTGGAGGCTAGCCAGAAGAATTATATCCAGCTTCGAGATTATTACACCAGCCAGGTTTTCTTTGACGATTTGGAATTTTCCAATCGACTAGACTTTCCTGAGGATGTGACCTGTGGAGTTTTGAGCGAAGATGCTGTTTATGACCTCATGGGAGAGCACTTTGAGACGGCGTTGCAGCTGCTAGACCTATCCAGTGCCATGCTGAAAGAAAGGTAAAGGCCTAGGATGAAATAAAATGGCTTCTGTCGAAAGGATAGAGCATGGACAATGTCAACGAAAGGATCGGAAATGTGGGAAATCTAAAACAAAGGCCGACCAACCGTTGGCATTATTAAAGGAACACAAGATTTGCAGAAAGGCGGACCAGCATGCGCGACAACCATCTTCATACCTATTTTTCCTATGATTCTGAGGCGGATTTTTCTGACTATCTGGACCATTACGAGGGCGAGATTGTCACCACTGAGCACTATGACTTGTCCAATCCCTACCCTTACCAAGCTGCCTCGCCCCATGATGATGTGCCTGACTATGCGGCCTATTCGGCAAAAATAGCAGAGCTGAACCAGCAATATGGCAACCGCATCAAAAAGGGGATTGAAATTGGTTACTATGCTCCGCGTAAGGCTGATATCCTATCTTTCCTATCTGACAAGGAATACGACTTGAAACTCCTATCTGTTCACCACAATGGTAGTTTTGACTATCTGGAAGAGCCTGTCTTGCAGCTGGACAAGATGGAGTTAATTCCCCGCTACCTGAGAGAGTTAGAAGAGGCCATCGAGGCTGTGCCAGCAGATGTCTTAGCTCACTTTGACTATGGCTTTCGCAAATTCGACCTTACCGTGGAGGAGTTAAAAACTTTTGAATCAGAGCTGCGACAGCTTTTGCAAAAGATGATTGATCATGATCTGGCCTTTGAACTCAACTGCAAGTCTATGTATCTCTACGGTCATGAAGACCTCTATATCTACGCTCTTGGTCTTGTCAAGGAGCTTGGTGGTCAGCGCTTTTCAGTTGGCTCCGATGGCCACAAACTAGAACATTTTCGACTTAAGTTTGACCGAGTGGCTCAAATCCTCGTTGATGTCGGTATTGAGGAAAGTCAGCTGATTTAAGGCATCACGTGCGGATTCTAATTGTCCATTAAACGCTTTTTTTGAATTTCAATCAGAATGTGATATACTTAAGTGAATTAGAAAATACAAAAATTTGTTGATGTAGGAGAAAAAATGGCAGAGCCAGTGAAATTATTTCAGTATAATACCCTAGGAGCCTTGATGGCTGGACTTTATGGTGGGAGCATGACGATTGGGGAGCTCCTGAAATACGGCGATTTAGGGATTGGTACACTGGATTCCATTGATGGGGAATTGATCGTTCTTGATGGTAAGGCCTATCAGGCTAAGGGATCTGGTAATGTGCCTGAAGTTGTAGAAGTTTCAGATGATGTAACGGTACCCTACGCTGCGGTTGTTCCCCACCAAGCGGAGGTCATTTTCCGCCAGCGCTTCGAAATGACAGATGAAGAGCTGGAAAAGCGAATTGAATCCTATTACGATGGGGAAAATCTATTTCGCTCCATCAAGATTCATGGAGAATTTTCCCACATGCATGTGCGAATGATTCCAAAATCGACTTCAGAGAAGAAGTTTGCTGAAGTAGCCGTAAGTCAGCCTGAGTACCATGCGGATAATGTTTCTGGAACTATTGTTGGCTTTTGGACACCCGAAATTTTCCACGGTGTCAGTGTAGCCGGCTATCATCTTCACTTTATTTCAGACGACCATACCTTTGGTGGTCACGTTATGGACTTTGTTATCAAGGAAGGGATTGTGGAGCTAGGTGCTGTCGATCAGTTGGATCAACGTTTCCCAGTTCAAGACCGTAAGTTCCTCTTTGCAAAATTCAATGTCGATGAAGTAAGATCGGACATGGACAAGGTTGAGTAGTCAATTACTGTGACAATTGTCTACTTCTGATAAAAAAAGAGGCTAGGACTCTGCTGTCCCAACCTCTGAAAGATAACTAGATTTTTAAATTCAGTAAGTTTGAGGAGCCAAGGCTCCTCTTTTATTGTTCAATATCCGCCAAATCGATATTTTAGAAACGGATTAGTTTACATTTTCATGCTGTTAATTTTTTCTTCATCTGGTGTGACGCGCAGCGTTTTCTGCCCTGTATAGGTGACAAATCCCGGCTTGCCACCAGTTGGCTTGTTGAGTTTTCTGACTTCAATCATGTCCACTTGGACCAGATTGGAGAGTCTGGCCTTGGAGAAGTAGGCCGCTAGCTCGGCAGCGTCTGTCTTGACTTCATCGCTGGGCTGAAGATTACCGGTGATGACCACATGGCTACCCGGAATATCCTTGGCGTGGAACCAAAGCTCGTCCTTCTTAGCCATCTTAAAAGTCAGTTCGTCATTTTGTAGGTTGTTACGCCCAACGAGGATAATGGTTTGACCGTCAGTTGCCAGATATTTCTCCGGTTTCTGCCTTTTCTGGATTTTCTCTCTTTGGCGTCGGCGGATAAAGCCAGTCTGGATTAGTTCCTCCCGAATTTCTGCAATCTCAGTCAGGCTGGCCTGAGCAAGGGCAGTTTCCACGCTCTCTAGGTAGAGAATCGTATTCCTTGTCTCCTCAATTAAGCTGGTCAGGTGTTTGACGGCTTCCTTGAGCTTCTGGTAACGTTTGAAATAGCGCTGGGCATTTTGATTGGGGGTCAAAGCCTTGTCAAGTGCGATGATAATCTTCTCACCCGTGTAGTAATTGTCCAGTTCCACTTGGTCCTGGTCGTTGGGTACCTGATGGAGGAAGGTGGTCAAGAGTTCCCCCTTTTGACGGAATTCTTCTGCATTCTCCGTTGCTAGGAGTTCTTCCTCTTGCTTGCCCAGTTTTTTCCGGTTCTTTTCCAACTCATTTTCTACCCTGCGAATCAGTTCGCTGGCCTGCTGGTTGACCCGATCGCGCTCAGCCTTATCCTTATAGAAAGTATCCAAAAGCTCGGATAGCGTGGACATTTGGGTCTTGCTGTCGGAAAATAGCAGAGCAGAGAAGGATTTTTCGGTCAGGCTAGGTTGAGTCGGACTGGCAAAAAATGCTCGGAAAGTTTTGAGCTTGTCAGCTGTCAAACGGCCACTGAGCTCAGTAGCCGTATCCCGACCCAAGCCCTGAAAAATCTGCTGCAGGCGTTTGGGCTCTAAGTCCTCTGTCTGTAGGATTTGGAAGAGCTTTTCATCATCCACAGTGAAAGGATTGAGGCTACCTGTCTGAGGTGGTGCGACATAGGTTGAGCCTGGCAGGATGGTTCGATAGCTATTTTGTGAAAATCCGACGTGTTTGATTGCTTCAATAATCTTGCCACTAGCCTTGTCCAAGAGAATGATATTACTGTGCTTGCCCATGATTTCGATGACCAGAGTCACAGCCACGCTATCGCCGATTTCGTTCTTATTGGAGACGCTGATTTCCAAAATCCGGTCATTCTCCACTTGCTGGATCGCTTCAATGACAGCACCCTGTAGGTATTTGCGCATGACCATGATAAAGGTATTAGGCACTGCTGGATTTTCAAACGTGGTATCTGTCAGCTGGACGCGCCCAAAGACAGAGTGGGCTGATAAGAGCAGCTTGTGGCTTTTACGGTTGCTGCGAATCTGTAAAACTAGCTCCTGTTCAAAAGGTTGATTAATCTTTTGGATGCGGCCGCCCAGCAGTTCGCGGCGCAGCTCCTCTGTCATATGGTGTAAAAAAAATCCGTCGAAAGACATGCTTTTCTCCTTGAAAGTTGCTACAGAAGATTATAACAAAAAACCAAGCCAAAAGCTTCTAAAGTCTCATCAAAAAGAAATTTATTTTTTGTCAATGATTATCAATATAAATAAAAACCGAACATTTTATAAAAAATTTCAAAAAAGCCTTGACATCCCTTCAGGAAAAATTTACAATATAGGAAATTAGAAAAGTAGTAGATGCATTTGTTTTTAGCGAGCTTGTGGTTGGTGGAAATGAGCAGCAAATCTTTACGAAATTGGGCTAATTGATAAAATGAATTTGAAACAATAAGAATTCGGTGCGCACACCTTACAGTGCAGCTTGTTTGATGACAAGACAGAGATATGGGGAATATTAGCTATTTTCCATAATTGAGGTGGCACCGCGATTTACGCCCTCACACAGAATACCTGTGTGAGGTTTTTTGTTGCTTATTATAAAAAATAAGGAGAAATGTCCATGTTTAAACGATGGCGTCCCTAGGGATTGAATAGAAAAAATGAATAAAGAAATGGAGAAAAAATATGAAAAATAAACGTTTAATGACTATTTTAGGCCTCTTGGCTATTTTGGTAATCGGTGGAATGGCTTATTCCAGCTTGAGTGGAAAGAGCAACGGATCTAAGACTGACGACGATAGTAAAACAGTCAAGGTTGGTGTCTTGCAGTATGTCAGCCACCCTTCGCTGGATTTGATTTACAAGGGGATTCAGGACGGTCTAGCTGAGGAAGGCTATAAGGGCGATAAGATCAAGATTGACTTTATGAATGCTGAGGGAGATCAGAGCAAGGTTTCTACCATGAGTAAGCAGTTGGTGTCCAATGACAATGATGTGCTGATTGGGATTGCCACTCCATCTGCGCAAGGACTAGCTGCGGCTACTAAGGACAAGCCTATCGTCATGGGAGCTATCACAGATCCAGTCGGAGCAAACCTAGTGAAAAATCTGGAAAAGCCAGGTGGTAATATCACAGGTGTTTCTGACCACAATCCAGCTAAGCAACAACTAGAGTTGATTAAAAAATTAACGCCAAATGTGAAAACAATCGGTGCCCTATATTCTAGCAGTGAAGACAACTCCAAAGCTCAGGTAGAAGAGTTCAAAAAATTGGCTGAAGAGGCAGGCTTCAAGGTAGAGGAATATTCTGTTCCTTCAACCAATGAAATTGCTTCAACCATGAATGTCATGACTGGCAAGGTTGATGCTATATGGATTCCAATTGACAATACCATTGCGTCAGCATTTGCGACAGTTGTGTCCAGCAATAAAGAAGCTAAGAAACCGATTTATCCAAGTGCGACAGCCATGGTAGAAGAAGGCGGCCTTGCCTCTGTCGTTGTAGACCAGTATGACCTCGGTGTTGCGACAGGTAAAATGGCTGCTAAAGTCCTTAAAGGTGCCAAGCCTGCTGATACTGCAGTAGATATTTTTGATAAAGGTAAATCTGTTATCAATACTAAAAATGCCAAAGAACTCGGTATCACTGTACCAGAAGATGCTCTCAAAGAAGCAGGACAAGTGATTAAATAGAAAGAAAGGAAGTCTGTTGCTCAACGGACTTCTTTTTCTTCTTGTAAATTCTATAACTGAGCTTGCGAAATGTTTAGAAATCTGTTAGAATGAATTATAATTGAATAGCAATCCGCAAGACCAGTAACCTAGGGGAAGTTTGACAGGGAGGGGAGCCAGCGACTGAGAGCTCTCTAGATGAAAGCTAGGCGAATTCACTTGCTTTGGGGTTGGTAATTAAGGTCTGGCTTGCCAGATAAAAAACGGATGGTACCGCGTGTCAACGCTCCGCTTCGGTGTGAGTGAGACCGCGGTTTTTATTTTGGAGGAACTATGTCAACAATTGAAGAACGATTGCAGAGTCTGCGTGAGGAAACTTTAGCCCAATTGCAGACCATTACTCTGGAAAATGCTAAGGATATGCAGGAGCTGAAAGTATCTGTCCTAGGGAAAAAAGGAAGTCTGACTGAGATTCTCAAAGGAATGAAGGATGTTTCTGCTGAGATGCGCCCTATTATCGGGAAGCACGTCAATGAAGCACGAGATGTACTGAATGCAGCCTTTGAAGAAGCAGCTCAAATCTTGGAAGAACAGAAAGTCGCAGCCCAGTTGGCCAATGATGCCTTGGATGTGACCCTGCCAGGCCGTAAGATTCCAGCTGGAAATCGCCATATCTTGACCCAAACGAGTGAAGAAATTGAAGATATCTTTATCGGTATGGGCTATCAGGTTGTGGATGGTTTCGAGGTTGAGTCAGACTACTACAACTTTGAGCGCATGAACCTGCCTAAAGACCATCCTGCTCGAGATATGCAGGACACCTTCTACATCACAGAAGAGATCCTCTTACGTACTCACACTTCTCCTGTCCAGGCTCGTGCGATGGATGCCCATGACTTTAGCCAAGGGCCACTTAAGATGATCTCTCCGGGACGTGTTTTCCGTCGTGATACAGACGATGCGACTCACTCACACCAGTTTCACCAAATTGAAGGTCTGGTCGTAGGGGAAAACATCTCCATGGCTGACTTGCAGGGAACCTTGCAGCTGATTATTCAAAAAATGTTTGGCGCGGATCGTAAGATTCGTCTGCGTCCATCTTACTTCCCATTCACAGAGCCATCTGTCGAAGTGGATGTATCTTGCTTTAAGTGTGGTGGTGCCGGCTGTAATGTCTGCAAGAAGACTGGCTGGATCGAAATCATGGGAGCCGGAATGGTGCACCCAAGTGTCTTGGAAATGAGTGGCATCGATTCAGAGAAATATTCTGGCTTTGCCTTTGGTCTCGGTCAGGAGCGGGTGGCCATGCTTCGCTATGGTATCAACGATATTCGTGGCTTCTACCAAGGCGATGTGCGCTTTTCAGAGCAATTTAAGTAAGAAGCTTATAATAGAACTTGATTTGAACAAGTCCATCACGACAAGCCTGATTAGCAATGTCTGCAAGCTTGAAATGCGCGGAAATGGTGTTCATCAGTTTAGCTTCCTATGAGACAATTTTAGCTGGGAATATCGCTCACAGCTGCTTCTGAGAAAGGGGTGCCCTATGTTAGTTAGAGTTCAGCCAGAAGATCTGGATATTTTGCGGGACTTAGAAGTGCAGACCTACCAAGAAACTTTTGGTCCTTTCATTAAGCAGGAGGACTTGGAGCATTATTTTGCCCATGAGCTGGCGCATGAAAGGCTGGCGCGGGAGTTGGCTAATTCTGAGTCTGAGCATTATTTTGTACTGGACAAGGAGCAAAAGATCGCTGGTTTTCTCAAGTGTAACTGGGGTCAGGCTCAGACAGAGCAGGAGTTGGAAGATTCCTTTGAAATTCAACGGATTTATGTGCTTGCCTCCCATCAGGGCCTCGGCTTGGGCAAGGAAATGTTTGAATTTGCCCTAGAAGAAGCCCAAAAACGTGGCTTTAGCTGGGCTTGGCTAGGTGTTTGGGAAAGAAATTTTAAGGCGCAGAATTTTTACTTTAAATATGGCTTTGAAAGATTTAGCCAGCATGAATATATCACTGGTGACACAGTCGATATTGACTGGCTTTTGAGGAAGAAATTAAACTAAAAAGACGATAGTATCGCTACTTATTGGGCTTTTAGTGAAAACAGAAATTTATAGAGAGGAATCAAATACGACCGAAGAGACGAATAGACTGGTTTTGTCAATGAAGTCAGAGTTGGTTCTGGTCGGTCGTAAAATCATAAATATGTTAGTTAGTTATAAATGGTTAAAAGAACTGGTTGATTTGGATGTGACGAGCGCCGAACTGGCGGAGAAAATGTCCACAACCGGTATTGAAGTAGAAGGAGTCAGCTCGCCAGCTGAAGGTCTTTCGAAAATTGTTGTCGGAGAAGTTCTGAGCTGTGAGGATGTACCTGAAACTCACCTGCACCTCTGTCAAGTCAATGTTGGTGAAGACGAGCCTCGTCAGATTGTCTGTGGCGCACCGAATGTACGTGCTGGAATCAAGGTTATGGTGGCTGTACCAGGCGCTCGCATTGCGGATAATTATAAGATTAAAAAAGGGAAAATCCGTGGCTTGGAGTCACTGGGCATGATCTGCTCTCTCGGTGAGCTGGGCATTTCGGATTCTGTCGTGCCAAAGGAAATTGCGGATGGCATCCAAATTTTGCCAGATAGTGCTGTACCAGGAGATGAGGTTTTCCCTTATCTAGACCTGGACGATGAGATTATCGAGCTTTCTATCACGCCAAACCGGGCTGACGCTTTGTCTATGCGCGGAGTGGCGCACGAAGTAGCAGCTATCTATGATAAGCCTGTTCATTTCAAAGAATTTCCTTTGACTGAAGGGGATAAAGAGGCTGCGGCTAGCTTGTCTGTTGCCATTGAGAGCGAAAAAGCACCGTTTTATGCAGCTCGCATTTTGGACAATGTGACCATTGCTCCGAGTCCTCAGTGGCTGCAAAATCTCCTCATGAACGAAGGAATCCGTCCGATTAACAATGTAGTGGACGTGACCAATTACATCTTGCTCTACTTTGGTCAGCCCATGCATGCCTTTGATTTGGATACATTTGAGGGCGACCAGATTGTCGTCCGGGAAGCGCGTACTGGTGAAAAGCTGGTGACGCTGGACGGCGAAGAGCGTGATCTGGAAGTCGGTGATTTAGTTATCACTGTGGCAGATAAGCCAGTGGCTTTGGCTGGTGTCATGGGCGGAGCGGCAACCGAAATCTCTGACAAGTCGACTCGTGTCGTTCTGGAAGTAGCTGTCTTCAATGGCAAGTCAGTTCGTAAGACAAGCAGTCGTCTGGGCTTGCGTTCGGAGTCTTCTTCACGCTTTGAAAAAGGGATTAATCTTGCAACAGTAACCGAAGCTTTAGATGCTGCTGCAAGCATGATTGTTGACTTGGCAGGTGCAACTGTTCATGCTGGTATTGTCCAAGCAGGACAGTTAGATACGACTGATAAGCAGGTTTCGACCAGCCTTTCAGATGTCAACCGAGTTTTGGGAACAGATTTGACGTATGCAGATATTGAAGATATTTTCCGTCGTCTAGGCTTTGGTCTTAGCGGATCTGCGGACTTGTTCACAGTCAGCGTGCCTGCTCGTCGTTGGGATATTAGTATTCCAGCAGATCTTTACGAGGAAATTGCTCGTATTTATGGCTATGACCGTTTGCCGGTTTCCCTGCCTCAAGATGCTGGAACGGCTGGTGAATTGACGCCTACTCAGAAGCTACGTCGTAAGGTTCGTACGGTGGCTGAAGGAGCAGGTCTGACCGAGATTATTTCCTATGCCTTGACCACACCAGAAAAAGCTGTCGAATTTACGCTTAATCCTACAAATCTAACGGAGCTTATGTGGCCTATGACAAGGGAGCGCAGTGTTCTCCGCCAAAATATGCTCTCAGGCATGTTGGATACTGTCAGCTACAATGTTGCTCGTAAAAATAAGGATTTGGCCCTTTATGAAATTGGGAAAATCTTTGAACAAACAGGTAATCCAAAGGAAGAATTGCCTAACGAAATCAATAGTTTTGCCTTTGCCCTAACTGGCTTGGTAAGTGAAAAGGATTTCCAAACGCCAGCGACTCCTGTGGACTTCTTCTACGCTAAGGGTGTGGTTGAAGCGCTCTTTGACCGCCTAGGATTAGAAGCTGATTATCAAGCAACTGACCAGCTTAAGAGTCTGCATCCGGGTCGGACAGCGCTGATTTCGATCAAAGGTCAACCAGTGGGCTATGTTGGGCAGGTTCATCCAGTGACGGCCAAGGCTTATGACATCCCAGAAACCTATGTGGCGGAGCTCAATCTGACGGCTATTGAGGCGAGTCTTGAGCCAGAACAGCCTTTTACAGAGATCACCAAATTCCCAGCTGTTACTCGCGATGTGGCCTTGTTGCTCAAAGCAGAGATCAGCCACAGACAGGTTGTTGAAGCGATTCAAGCTGCCGGAGTGAAACGTTTGACGGATATCAAGCTCTTCGATATCTTCTCTGGTGAAAAATTAGGTGTTGGCCTCAAGTCTATGGCCTACACTCTGACTTTCCAAAATCCAGAAGACAGCCTAACCGATGATGAAGTGGCTAAATACATGGAAAAAATCCAAAAATCCTTGGAAGAAAATGTCGGAGCAGAAGTAAGGTAGTAAACGATTCCCCAGTCTTTTGGCTGGGGATAATTTTATGTTAAAGTAAAAGTCAGTTTTATAATTATAGATTGTCAAAATTATATTATTTCTTGAGTTTTTAAACATTTAGAGTTACAATGATATTAATATAATATTCAACGAGGTGAACATATGAACGGAAAAATATTAGGGCTTGATATCGGTGTGGCTTCTGTTGGTGTTGGAATCTTAGACAAAGAAACTGGTGAAATTAGTCATGCTAGTTCTCGGATTTTCCCAGCGGCTACTGCTGACAGTAATGTCGAGAGACGAGAATTTCGCCAAGGGCGGAGATTAGGACGCAGAAAGAAGCATCGAAAAGTGCGTCTAGCCGATTTATTTAGTGATGCGGGGCTTATAACAGACTTTTCCCAAGTATCTATCAATTTAAATCCATACGAACTGCGCGTTAAGGGATTAAATGAAAAATTAACTAATGAAGAATTATTCATTGCTTTGAAAAATATTGTCAAAAGGAGAGGGATTAGCTATCTTGACGATGCTAACGAAGATAGTGAGTCTTCTTCTTCAGACTATGGCAAGGCTGTTGAAGAAAACTATGGCAAGGCTGTTGAAGAAAATAGAAAGCTTCTAGCAAATAAAACACCGGGACAGATTCAGCTAGAACGTTTTGAGAAATACGGACAGGTTCGAGGTGATTTTACTGTTGAAGAAAATGGAGAAAAACACCGTCTGCTTAATGTGTTTTCGACTTCAGCTTATAAAAAAGAAGCAGAGCGAATCTTGACAAAGCAGCAATACTATAATCAAGATATCACTGATGAATTTATTCAGGCTTATTTAACGATTTTAACTGGAAAACGTAAGTATTACCATGGACCAGGGAATGAAAAGTCTCGTACGGATTATGGACGCTTTAGAACAGATGGAACAACTTTGGATAATATTTTTGGTATTTTGATTGGGAAATGTACCTTTTATCCAGAGGAATACAGAGCTGCTAAAGCTTCTTACACGGCACAGGAATTTAATTTACTCAATGATTTAAACAATCTGACTGTTCCAACAGAAACTAAGAAGCTTAGTGAGGAGCAGAAGAGACAGATTATTGAGTATGCAAAAGGAGCTAAAACTTTAGGTGCTGCTACTTTGTTGAAGTATATAGCGAAATTGATTGACGCGTCAGTGGACGATATTAAGGGCTATCGGATTGATAAAAGTGAAAAACCAGAAATGCATACTTTTGATATTTATCGAAAAATGCAAACATTGGAAACGGTTGACGTTGAGCAACTATCTAGAGAGGTTTTAGATGAGCTGGCTCATATTCTTACACTCAATACAGAACGTGAAGGAATCGAAGAAGCGATTAAAGCATCATTTATTAAAGAAGAATTTGAGCAAGATCAGATTGCTGAATTAGTCTTATTTAGAAAGTCTAATAGCTCCTTGTTTGGAAAAGGTTGGCATAATTTTTCAATCAAATTGATGATAGAGTTGATTCCAGAGCTTTATGAAACATCTGAAGAGCAGATGACAATCCTTACACGATTGGGTAAACAAAAGACAAAGGCAAAATCTAAACGAACCAAGTATATTGATGAGAAGGAATTGACCGAAGAAATTTACAATCCAGTAGTTGCTAAGTCAGTCAGACAAGCAATTAAAATCATAAATCTTGCTACAAAGAAATATGGTATCTTTGATAATATCGTTATTGAAATGGCCCGTGAAAATAATGAAGAAGAAGCTAAGAAAGATTACGTAAAGCGCCAAAAAGCTAATGAAGATGAAAAAAACGCTGCAATGGAAAAAGCTGCTCATCAATATAATGGAAAAAAGGAACTGCCAGATAGTATTTTTCACGGGCATAAAGAATTGGCTACGAAAATTCGTCTTTGGCATCAGCAGGGCGAAAAATGTCTTTATACTGGGAAGAATATACCGATAGCAGATTTGATTGAAAATCAGTATAAATATGAGATTGATCATATTTTGCCACTATCTCTTTCTTTTGATGATAGTTTAGCAAATAAGGTACTAGTTTTAGCAACAGCCAATCAAGAGAAAGGACAGCGTACACCATTTCAAGCTCTTGATGGTATGGATGATTCTTGGTCATATAGAGAATTTAAATCTTATGTCAAAGCCTCTAAGGCACTTAGTAATAAAAAGAAAGATTACTTGCTCAATGAGGAAGACATTAACAAAATTGAAGTCAAACAAAAATTTATTGAGCGCAATCTAGTTGATACTCGCTATTCTTCTCGAGTAGTTCTAAATGCTCTTCAGGATTTTTATAAGTTAAATGATTTTGATACCAAGATTTCAGTGGTGCGCGGACAATTTACTTCTCAACTGAGAAGAAAGTGGCGGATTGGCAAATCGCGTGAAACTTATCACCATCATACAGTCGATGCATTAATTATCGCGGCCTCCAGTCAATTAAGACTTTGGAAAAAGCGGAATAATCCTCTGATTTCTTACAAAGATAACCAATTTGTGGATTCTGAAACAGGAGAGATTATTACATTGACTGATGATGAGTATAAAGAATTAGTATTTAGAGCTCCTTATGATCATTTTGTTGATACGCTAAGCAGTAAAAAATTCGAAGATAGTATTTTATTTTCCTATCAAGTGGATTCAAAATATAATCGTAAGATTTCTGATGCAACAATTTATGCAACGAGAAAAGCAAAGTTAGGTAAAGATAAGTCGGAAGAAACTTATGTATTGGGTAAGATTAAGAATATATATACTCAAACGGGTTATGATGCTTTCATAAAGCTCTATAAAAAGGATAAAAGTAAATTCCTGATGTACCAGAAGGATCCACTAACTTTTGAAAAGGTCATTGAGGAGATTTTAAAAACGTATCCTGATAGGGAACAAAATGAAAATGGAAAAGAAGTTGCTTGTAATCCCTTCGAGAAATATAGACAGGAAAATGGTCCTATTCGAAAATATAGTAAAAAAGGAAAAGGTCCAGAAATTAAGAGTCTGAAATACTATGATAAAAATATTCCAGAATCATTTGTTAATATAACTCCTCATAATAGCAAAAATAAAGTTATTCTTCGTCAATTAAATCCATGGCGTACAGATGTTTATTTTAATCCAGATACTAAAAAATATGAATTATTAGGATTGAAATATGCTGATTTGCAGTTTGAAAAGGGAACTGGGAACTACTCTATAACTCCAGAAAAATATTACGAAATCAAAGAAAAAGAAGGAGTAAGCGAACAATCAGAATTCAAATTTACCTTATATAAAAATGATTTGCTTTTAATTAAGGATACAAAGAGTCATGAACAACAAATTTTTAGATTTTTATCTAGAACTATGCCAAACCAAAAACACTATGTTGAATTGAAACCTTATGATAAAGGAAATTTTGAAGGTAAGGAAAAGATTAAAGTATTTATTACAACATCTAATGGTCGTTGTTTAAAAGGGGTAGGAAAAGAAAACCTCTCCATCTACAAAGTTCAAACAGATGTTTTAGGGAATAAACGTTTCATCAAAAAAGAGGGTGATGCTCCAAAACTCGAATTTTAAAATAATCTTTAAAAAGAGTTGCAAATAGCTCTGCAATATATTATAATAGCAATTGTAAGGGACGCCTTACACAGTTACTTAAATCTTGCAGAAGCTACAAAGATAAGGCTTCATGCCGAAATCAACACCCTGTCTCTTGGCGGGGTGTTTTCGTGTTGTAAAGGGGAAATTGATGACTTGGAGAATTGTACATGTATGTAAAAGTGAAAAAATGAGGTTAAAACTAGATAATCTCTTAATCAAGAAAATGGGAGAAGAATATACCATTCCTTTGAGTGATATTTCTATCATAGTAGCGGAAGGAGGAGATACAGTTGTAACGCTTCGTTTACTAAGTGCTCTAAGTAAATACAATATTGCTTTAGTCGTTTGTGACAATGAGCATCTGCCAACCGGTATCTATCATTCTCAAAATGGGCATTTCCGAGCTTATAAGAGGCTACAAGAACAATTGCTTTGGACGCAGGATCAAAAGGACAAGCTGTGGCAAATTGTTACTTATTTCAAAATTAATAACCAGCAAGATGTGTTAGCTATGTTTGAGAAGGATTTAGATTGTATTCAATTATTAGCTGACTATAAAGAACATATTGAGTTAGGCGATAAAACAAATCGAGAAGGTCATGCGGCTAAAGTTTATTTCAATGAATTATTTGGTAAAAAATTTGTGCGCGTAACCCAACAGGAAGCAGATGTTATCAATGCAGGTTTAAATTATGGTTATGCGATTATGAGAGCTCAAATGGCAAGGATTGTGGCTGGTTATGGATTAAATCCCTTGATTGGAATCTTTCATAAAAATGAATACAATCAATTTAACTTAGTAGATGATCTGATGGAACCTTTCAGGCAGATTATTGATGTATGGGTTTATCATCATCTAAGAGAAGAAGAATATTTGAAATATGAATTCCGATTAGCTTTAACAGATTTATTAAATGCAAAGATTCGTTATGGCAAGGAAAATTGTTCTGTAACTGGCGCGATGGATAAATATGTGAAAGGTTTTATCAAATGTATCGCGGATAAAGATACAACAAAATTTTACTGTCCGGTTATCTCAAGTTTGGAATGGAGTAAATAAGATGAGGTATGAAGCAATGAGATTGATTTGTTTTTTTGATCTTCCTATGGAAACTAATCAGGAAAAGCGAACCTACCGTAATTTTCGTAAAGAATTGATTGCAAATGGTTTTGAAATGCTCCAGTTTTCTGTATATTATCGAACTTGCCCTAATCGTAGTTTTGCTAGCAAATTCTACAAGAAATTAAAACAAAGTAATTTACCTAGTGGAAATGTTCGATTGCTGGCTGTGACGGAAAAACAGTTTTCTGAAATGGTTCTGATTATTGGTGGGAAGACGAAGCAAGAAGAAGTAGTCAGTGATAATAAGTTGGTAGTCATATGAAACTATATTTTAAGCATCCTTATAAGGAAAATCTAGCCATTAATTTTGGAAAATTTACGCAGGTTGTTGGTGAAGACCAACAGTTGAAGTATTATATTTGGCAATTATTAGTCTGGTATTTTGGTGGTAAAAAATACAACACAGAGGACTTAACACTCTTTGAACAGAGCGAGCCAGAAATTTGTACAAAAGAGATGATCATAAAAAGAAGTGAGTATAAGATTGTTTCGATTTCAAATATTCAGGATTTGATTGAGCAGATGGATTACAAAAAGGGAACAGTTGCATTTGATTTTTTAAAGTCTAAACTGGATAACCTAGAAGTGATAGAACAAATTGATTTTATCAATGATAAACTAGATCAAATATCGGCTATAGTAAATAAGCAACTCAATTTTCAAATTGGCGATATTGATTATCATACTGAAAGCGTCTATCTGAATGTAGAACAACTGATTTTAAAAAATTTTCTACCATATTTTGGAATGGGAGATAAAAATATTTCCTTTGAATTTGTCGAAAATGAAACCAAGTTTTTAATATTCTTGACCATGCTGCAAGAGACACTTTTAAAAACTAATCAGAAAATAATTTTGCTTTTGAGAAGTATGGATGATTATCTGACTTACCAATCTTTTGTAAAGTGTTGCAAACGCCTCCAAATGATGACAGAAAAATTTCCTAATATTTATGTGATATCTTTTCCTTCAAATGAAGGCTATCTTCATATCAACAGAGAAAATATGGAATTTGTTAATATTATTTCTGGTTTTATAGAGCATTACTATGAATTTCGGTTTATGTATGAAAGTTTTGTACAACGTTATCCATCCAACGAGATTCCCAATGAAGAAGAATTTTTAATTTCCTTGCAAAAAATTTCTCCTTATTTATTTAGCTCTGATGTGGAGCATATGAGTCTTTCGATTTATGATATGGTCACTTTAAAAATTATGAATAGCTTATACCAATATGATAAAATTATTGATTTTAAAGTACAGATGGCTAATCCATTATTAACAAATTTTTTAAAATATTAGACTTGACAAGCTTTTGGGGAGAATCTATAATCAGTATGAGAGTACAAAAAGCAAAAATTTTTAATTTGAGGTTTTTGTACTCTCAAGATTTAAGTAACTGTACAACAATCATAAAAAATAATCATATGTCTCATTCGTTTTTGTACTCTCAAGATTTAAGTAACTGTACAACATTTAGGCGTATAAGGGCCGAAGTAGTTCAGTTTTTGTACTCTCAAGATTTAAGTAACTGTACAACTGTTTCTCAAAACAGAGTCAGCGACATTGAGTTTTTGTACTCTCAAGATTTAAGTAACTGTACAACAGTGTTGTCATAAAATCAATAACATCAAGAGTTTTTGTACTCTCAAGATTTAAGTAACTGTACAACGGAGGAGACTATGGCACAGCGGAGGATGTTGTTTTTGTACTCTCAAGATTTAAGTAACTGTACAACCCTGTTCTTTACTCATAAAGTTTTGGTTCCGTTTTTGTACTCTCAAGATTTAAGTAACTGTACAACTTTTCTCCCGTAAATCTTCATTCTCGGATTGTTTTTGTACTCTCAAGATTTAAGTAACTGTACAACTAAATTTATTGATTTTATGATCGCTGAATAGTTTTTGTACTCTCAAGATTTAAGTAACTGTACAACTACGTGAAGTAGATGTTTCTTAAATCATTCGTTTTTGTACTCTCAAGATTTAAGTAACTGTACAACAAACTGTTCCTTTTACAGCCAATGATCCAGGTTTTTGTACTCTCAAGATTTAAGTAACTGTACAACGATTTCTCAGGATTCTATATTGCTTTCAGAGTTTTTGTACTCTCAAGATTTAAGTAACTGTACAACCCACATCAGAAATAATCCCTTTTTTCTTTTGTTTTTGTACTCTCAAGATTTAAGTAACTGTACAACCATCTTGCCTTGCGTGTTGACTGTAGCTTTTGTTTTTGTACTCTCAAGATTTAAGTAACTGTACAACAGAAGAAAACTAAGCGGGCTTGGTACTGGTCTCATAAAATTGATTTTTATCTTGACAAACTTATTACTGGGAACAAGCAATGTTGTAGATGGTTCTGGAAGAATTCGAAAGTTAAGATTAGAAGGAAAAGTAATTATGGAAAATTCAAACCAAATATCCCAATGTCAGACTCTTTGGGCTAAAAATAAGTATCTGGTGCTCAGTCATTCCAGTAAGATCTATCTGGAAATCCGTCAGTATCTGAAAAGCGATTTGGTGGAAGCAGCACATGTTCAAGACTTGATTGATCAGGCGGTAGCCCTGCCTGAAAATCGCGGTCAGGTCTGCAATGCCTTTCAGCATGTTTGGGGCTATTTTAAGAAAAAAGCCAGCCCAGCTGAAAAAGAAAACTTTATGCTATTTTTAGAGCGATACCAAGTAGGTCAGGTGAAGCAGGAGGTTTTGGTAGAAGCTGTGACAGATTTGCTTAGAAAGTACCCCAATCCCTATCTGCAACAGTCGACCTTGATATTTAGGGATGATGCAGAAGGCTCGTCCATCAAGGATGACTAGCTTTGATCCTCTAGAAGAAGCAATAGATTTTACATCTCCAGTCAAGTAAGGCTGGGGAATTTTTTATTTTTAGATAAAAAATGCTATATGATTGACAAACAAAACAGACAATTGTAGAATATAATTATAAACTACAAATGTAGAAAAAGGAGAAAGCAATATGACTGTTTCGAAAAAAGCCTTTACTGAAATCTTATCATTAACAGTCGCAGTTTTATTGACTGCTTGTTCAGGCAATGCTAATCAGGGAGGAAATGCTAACTCATCACAAAATACCCAAAGCCAAACATCACAGCCTGCGCAAGAACAGACTTCTTCATCCAATGCAGGTCAGACCAGCAATCTAAACGGACGCTACCAAGAAACCGACCATGATGGTGACCAACATGTCCTGGAAATCAATGGTAGGACTGGTACTTGGACTGAAACCGAGATCGACGGCAGTAAGGAAATCAAGCAGGTACAAGTAGATGCTGCTAACCAAAGACTAATTGTCGGTGACGATGTCAAAAGTTACCGACAAAATGGCAATCAGCTGATTGTGGATGAACTAGATGATGATCCAGACACTCTGACCTTTACCAAGCAATAAGGCGATTTTCAATCTGCTCTGGGAAAGAGAAAGTGCAGGTCAGATAGCGGTCGAAACCTAGAGAAAAGAAACAAGGCAAGCTTCGGTATATGAACTGAAGCCCTTGTTTCTTTTTATTTTATGAATTTCTTTCAAGGAATGTTTCTTATTTAGGGAATCGCTATACGACTTAGTGATTTTCGCCTGAATCTAGTCATTATTAGTCTCATATGTTTTTCTAGCTTGCTTCTTTATGATATAATGATCTTTAATATCTCAAAGGAGGACAGCTTTGTTTTTAGCTTTTAAAGAGATTGTCTACAGCCGTGGACGCTATCGTTTAGTGGTTGCTGTGGTCTTTCTCATTACCTATATGGTTTTCTTTTTATCTAGTCTTTCCGTCGGTTTGGCTAGGCTCAATCGCTTGGCTCTGGACCAATGGCAGGCTGAGTCAATCGTCTTGTCAGAGTATGCCAATAAGAATCTGGTTGCGTCGACTCTCAAGGAAGAGGAGTATAGTAGCCTGCTTCAAGGGGACTCAATCGCAGCTTTGGGACAGACGGCAGCAGTGGCCAATTATGAAGATGGGACTGATAAACTCAATGCTCAGGTTTTCGGTCTTTCTTGGGATAGTTTTCTGGCACCAGATATTATTGAGGGACGTCCTGTTGAGAATGCTCATGAAGTCATTGCGGATAAGCGCCTGCAGCAAAAAGGTCTAAAACTAGGCGATCAGCTTCAGCTCAATGGCAGTGAGCGCCTCTATCAGGTTGTTGGTTTCACAGAGGATAATACCTTCTTTACGCAACCTGTAATTTTTATGGATCTAGATGATTTCAGGGAATTAAAGTACGGCTCTAGTCAGGTTAAGAATATCAGCGCACTTGTGGTCAAAGATAGTCAAAAAATTGAAGAAACAGGGCTCAGTCAGCTTTCTATGAGTGATTTTATAGAAAATATCCCTGGTTATCAGCCTCAGGTTCTGACTTTTTCCTTTATGATTGGGGCCATGGTTCTGATTACCTTTTTAGTATTGGGGATTTTCATGTACATTATCACCATTCAGAAGACTCAACTTTACGGTATTATGCGGGCCCAAGGGATTGCCAGTGGGAAGATTATTGCTTCTATTTTCTGGCAGATTTTCATCCTATCCACTCTGGGAATCAGCTTAGCTGTCTTGGCTCTATTGGGAACCCAGCTAGTCTTGCCGGCTTCTATGCCTTTTTACAGTGACTGGCGATCCTATGCTGGTTTAATTATCCTCATTATTTCCATGTCACTGGCTGGCGGACTTTTGTCCATTCATCGGGTTCTGAAAATTGACCCTATCACAGCGATTGGAGGTGAGTAAATGTCAATCATAGAACTAAAAGGGGTTACAAAAGAATATGGTCAGGGACATACGCTGGTTCAAGCCCTGAAACCAACTGATTTCCAACTGGAAGCGGGGCAATTTGTAGCTATTATTGGGCCATCAGGCTCGGGTAAAACAACTTTTCTGACCTTGCTCGGGCATTTGCAAACTCCCTCAAAAGGACAGATTCTGCTGCATGGGAAAGATACTTCCCAGCTTAAGGAAAAGGAACGGGCTGCTATACGCTTCAATGATTTTGGCTTTATTTTGCAGGCCTCCAATCTCATACCTTTTTTGAAAATCGAAGACCAGTTCCAGCTGATTGACCGCTTATCTAAAAAGGAAAGGACGGATCTAGACAGTCTGATTGAGTTGCTAGATTTAAAAGGAACTCTCAAGCAGTATCCCAAAGAATTGTCCGGTGGGGAACGGCAGCGAGCTGCTATCGCCCGAGCGCTTTACAACAGCCCAGATATCATCTTGGCTGATGAGCCGACAGCTAGTCTGGATACGGAGCGGGCTAAGCGCGTGGTCCATCTGCTCAAAGAAGTGACTCAAAAATTCAACAAGAGCGTGGTCATGATTACCCATGATACCCGCTTGCTAGACGAGGTTGACAAGGTCTATGAGATGCAAGACGGAGTGCTGACTCAAGTTCGATGAAGATGTAGCCAAACAAAAAAATAGTTTGGGACAAGGAGAGTGCCACGATTCATGATCAGGCAAATCTTTAGCTGGATTGAATAGATAACCAAACACGGTTCCATTGTTCAGGAACCGTGTTTCATTTTCTTCGCTTTTTGGTGATTTTCAGGATTTATTTTGGTGGTGCGGGCTTTGTGAAGAAGAACCTCCAGCCAGCTACGTTTTTGGATACGCTCTCTGACTTGTCCATTCTTTCAGTTTTCTAGGTATTCGCCTAGATTTTCTGCTTTGATAAACTCTGTGATTCCCATATTATTTTCCTAGGCAGAATTGGCTGAAGAGCTGGGTGATAAGCTCATCTGGCGCAGCGTCACCAGTGATTTCACCAAGGATTTCCCAAGTGCGGGTCAGATCGACTTGGAGGAGATCCACAGGCATGCCTAGTTCCAGTCCCTGATTGACGGCTTGCAGGCTTTCAACAGCCTTTTCGATGAGAGAGATGTGACGGGCATTGGACAGATAGGTGGCGTCTTGCTCGACAATTCCAGCATTCTCAAAGAAGAGCTGGTTGATGCGATCCTCGATTTTATCAATATTTTGGTTGTGGAGAACGGATATCTTGATTGCATCTGCTGGCAGCTGGTCTAGTTCAATCTTCTCTTCAAGGTCAGTTTTGTTAAGTAGGACGATGCGATTGCTGTCTTGGCTGATTTCAAGCAATTGGCGGTCTTGGTCAGTCAGAGGCTCGCTGGCATTGAGAACCAAGAGAACCAAATCAGCTTCCTGTAAGGCTTTTTTAGAGCGCTCAACGCCAATCTGCTCCACAAGATCATCCGTTTCCCGAATCCCTGCAGTATCAATGAGCTTAAGCGGTACGCCGTTGATATTGACATACTCCTCGATCACATCACGAGTTGTTCCCTCGATGTCGGTCACAATGGCCTTGTCCTCACGCAGAAGGTTGTTAAGCAGGCTGGATTTACCAACATTAGGTCGACCGATGATGGCAGTGGAAATCCCTTCACGCAGAATCTTGCCGCGTCGCGCAGTTTTGAGAAGATGGGTCAGAAGTTGCTCGAATTCAAGTGTTTTTTCACGAATGATTTCCGTCGTTGCTTCCTCAACATCGTCGTACTCAGGATAGTCAATATTGACCTCGACCTGAGCCAGTGTGTTGAGGATTTCCTGGCGGGTGCTATTGATAAGGTCGGAAAGAGAGCCGTCCAGCTGCTTGACAGCATTGTTCATGGCTTTATCGGTCTTGGCCCGGATGATGTCCATGACAGCCTCAGCCTGAGTCAAATCCACGCGCCCATTGAGAAAGGCCCGCTTGGTAAACTCACCAGGTTCTGCAAGTCTAGCCCCCTCGCGGATAGCCAGCTGCAGGATTTCATTGGTGACCGCAATTCCGCCGTGGGTGTTGATCTCGATAATGTCCTCGCGCGTGAAAGTCTTGGGAGAGCGCATGGCCCCGACCATGACCTCGTCTAGAATCTCCTGATTTTGAGGGTCGATGATATGACCATAGTTGAGTGTGTGGCTGGCCACTTTGCTTAGATCCTTGCCTTTAAAGATTTTTTGTGCAATAGCAAAGCTGTCCGTCCCGCTTAGTCTGACGATACCGATGGCTCCTTCCCCAAGAGGGGTCGAAATCGCAGCGATGGTATCAAATTCTCGTGTTATCATGTATATCCTTTCAAATGGCTTATATAACAAGCTTTTTCTAATATTCCGCCCAAAATTCACCCAAAAAGTTTTTGAGACTTGTGCATCATTTTGTCCTTGCTTTGCATTGATTAATAAGTATAGTGGGAAAGTGGTAGTTAAATCCTTGTGCCTTAGTAAAATGAGATTGATGGCTAGAGTTTCTTCCTTGATTTTACCAATATTCATAAAAGAAAAACAGCTGTCGGGTAGGAAATTTATGTTATTCTAGACCTGTTCCTATCTTGCTAGTCAGTAGGAAAGAACCGTCTTCGTTTTTTGAAAAAGTTAGGATGACGGCTTGATATTTGCTCCCTCCTGGTAAGTAGGTGATGGTTTTTAATTCAGAGCCGCTGACAGTGGAAGTGGTTTCGTCAGTTGGTTTGCCGTGGTCGCGAATGACGTCGTCGTATTTTGTTCCGCCTGCACCTTTTTTCAAAATATCGCCCTCTTTGAGTGCATCAAATTCTGCTTTTGTCCATGTAAACGTCGTACTTTCTTCTTTTTCCTTCTCTTCTTCTCTTTCTGACGAATCAATATAGGAACGATAAGAGCTCGAAAGAGTATCAAACCTTTTTCCCATTTCATTGAACATACGGGAATAGAATGATAGAGTGACCAGTGCTATAATTAAGGAGAAAAAGGAAATGACAGAGCCAATTATAGCCAAAGTTTTCGGTTTCTTTTGGTTAATAATGAGACCGATAATAGCAAGGATAAGAGCAATAGTACCGATAAAAAAAGATAGATAATTGATGATTGGTATCCAGGAGCCAAGTAAAGCGATTGCTCCAAAGACAATGGCTAAAATACCTAAAACTTTATTTTCTTGCTGCATCATAACAACCTCCTCAGATTTTCTATAGCTTACTACTTGAAATATGTATTTCTTTTAGTAATTTGCCTATCTTCATTGTAGCGTAAAATAGAACTAGGAGCAAGATTTTAAGGAGATTTTCGTGAAATGGAGCACTGTTAAAGTGCGATGAACCGTTTAAAGAGCTGAAAACACTTTCAAATTTCAAAGAATTGTGATATACTAAACACAGTTGATTTGAGGAGGTGCTATGGAAACTCTAAAGAAACTAGCAGGCATCAAGGCTGCTGAATTTGTCGAAGACGGGATGGTGGTCGGTCTGGGAACAGGTTCGACTGCTTACTATTTTGTCGAGGAAATTGGTCGACGTATCAAAGAGGAAGGCTTGCAGATTACTGCAGTCACCACCTCTAGCGTGACTAGCAAGCAAGCAGAAGGCTTGGGCATTCCGCTGAAATCCATTGATGAAGTGGATCAGGTCGATGTGACCGTTGATGGAGCTGATGAAGTGGATCCTCAGTTCAACGGCATCAAAGGCGGAGGCGGAGCCCTGCTGATGGAGAAAGTTGTTGCGACACCTACCAAGGACTATATCTGGGTGGTTGATGAAAGCAAATTGGTTCAAAAGCTAGGTGCTTTCAAGCTGCCAGTCGAAGTAGTGCAATATGGTGCAGACCAAGTTTTCCGTCGTTTTGTAGAGGCAGGCTACAAGCCAAGTTTCCGTGAAAAAAATGGCAAACGTTTTATCACGGATATGCAGAATTTCATTATTGATCTAGATTTAGGTGTAATCGAAAATCCAGTCGAATTTGGCCGAGAATTAGATCATATCGTGGGCGTTGTTGAGCACGGCCTTTTCGCACAAATGGTCAACAAGGTGATCGTCGCTGGTCAAGGTGGCGTAAACATTTTAGAAGCAAATAACTAGAAAAGAGGTTTTCATGTCAAAATTTAATCGTATTCACTTAGTCGTTATGGACTCAGTCGGAATTGGGGCGGCACCAGATGCTAACAATTTTGTTAATGCAGGGGTGCCAGATGGAGCTTCCGATACGCTGGGACATATTTCTAAAGCAGTCGGTCTAGATGTGCCAAATATGGCTAAGCTGGGCTTGGGCAATATCGAGCGTGAGCAAGCCTTGAAAACTGTACCAGCTGAGGAAAATCCAAGTGGTTACTATACTAAATTGGAAGAAGTTTCTTTAGGTAAAGACACCATGACAGGCCACTGGGAAATCATGGGTCTGAACATTACTGAGCCTTTTGATACTTTCTGGAACGGCTTCCCAGAGGAAATCTTGACTAAAATTGAAGAATTTTCTGGCCGTAAAGTTATTCGTGAGGCGAACAAACCTTATTCTGGCACGGCAGTTATTGACGACTTCGGGCCTCGTCAGATGGAAACTGGCGAATTGATTATCTATACTTCTGCAGATCCAGTGCTTCAAATCGCGGCTCATGAGGAGATTATTCCTTTAGATGAGCTCTATCGTATCTGCGAATACGCTCGCTCTATCACCTTGGAACGACCTGCGCTTCTGGGACGGATCATCGCTCGCCCTTATGTGGGTGAGCCAGGTAACTTCACTCGTACAGCCAATCGCCATGACTATGCAGTTTCTCCATTTGAGCCAACTGTTTTGGACAAGCTCAATGAAGCTGGTATTGATACTTATTCAGTTGGTAAGATTAACGACATCTTCAACGGTGCAGGTATCAACCACGACATGGGCCACAACCAGTCCAATAATCATGGTGTAGACAATTTGGTCAAGGCTATTCAGTCTGAGGATTTCAAGTATGGCTTCTCATTTACCAACTTGGTAGACTTCGATGCTCTTTATGGTCACCGTCGTGATCCGCATGGCTACCGTGATTGTCTGCAAGAGTTTGACGCTCGCTTGCCAGAAATCATTGAAAACATGCGTGAAGACGACTTACTCATGATTACTGCTGACCACGGTAATGACCCGACCTATGCTGGGACAGACCACACTCGTGAGTACATTCCGCTCTTGGTCTTTGGTAAATCCCTCAAGGGGAATGGTCACTTGCCTGTCGGACATTTTTCGGATATTTCAGCAACCATCGCTGACAATTTCGGTGTCGACAAGGCCATGATTGGTGAAAGCTTCTTGGACAAATTGGTATAAGCGTAAGAGAGTGAGGAAAATATTTTATGACAACATTATCTGAGAAAATCAAAGAAACGGCCGCCTTTCTGAAAGAAAAAGGCATGACAGAACCTGAGTTTGGCTTGATTCTGGGATCTGGTTTGGGAGAATTGGCTTCTGAAATTGAAAATGCTGTTAGTCTTGACTATGCGGACATTCCAAACTGGGGTCGCTCAACTGTCGTTGGTCACGCTGGGAAATTAGTCTATGGAGACTTGGCAGGCCGCAAAGTTTTGGCACTGCAAGGCCGTTTCCATTTCTATGAAGGAAATCCTTTAGAAATCGTTACTTTCCCAGTGCGTGTGATGAAGGCTCTCGGTGCGACAGGTGTTATTGTGACCAATGCTGCCGGTGGTATCGGTTATGGCCCTGGTACGCTTATGGCCATCACTGACCATATCAACATGACAGGTCAAAATCCTTTGATCGGTGAAAACTTGGATGAATTTGGTCCACGTTTTCCTGATATGTCTAAATCTTATACACCAGAATATCGTGCAACTGCTCATCAAGTCGCTGATAAGCTTGGCATTAAGCTGGATGACGGTGTCTATATTGGTGTTACCGGTCCAACTTACGAAACACCAGCAGAAATCCGTGCTTATAAGACGCTCGGAGCAGATGCAGTTGGCATGTCTACTGTTCCCGAAGTGATCGTGGCTGCCCATTCAGGCTTGAAAGTTCTCGGAATTTCATGCATTACCAATCATGCTGCTGGATTCCAAGAAGAGCTTAATCACGAGGAAGTGGTTGAAGTGACAGAGCGTGTCAAAGGTGATTTCAAACGACTACTTAAAGCCATTCTTGCTGAATTGTAAGAAAATAAAATATTAAACGAAGGAAAGGTAGAGCGAAGCGTTCAGATTTGAACACGAGCGGAAAACTCGGAAAATAAATAATCTGACTGAGAAATCAGGATTTCTCGTCAGATTCCTAATTTTCAGTCGTTTTCTTGTCGCTCTTTGTATCATAAAATTATGTCTATCCATATTGCTGCTAAACAAGGTGAGATTGCTGATAAAATTCTCTTGCCGGGTGATCCGCTTCGTGCTAAGTTTATTGCAGAAAATTTCCTTGAAGATGCTGTTTGTTTTAACGAAGTACGGAACATGTTTGGTTACACTGGTACTTACAAGGGTCAGCGGGTTTCTGTTATGGGAACGGGCATGGGAATGCCGTCAATCTCTATCTATGCGCGTGAGTTGATTGTGGACTACGGTGTGAAAAAGCTAATTCGTGTGGGAACGGCTGGTTCGCTCAATGCAGATGTTCACGTTCGTGAATTGGTTTTAGCTCAAGCGGCTGCGACCAACTCAAACATTATCCGCAATGACTGGCCTCAGTATGATTTTCCGCAGATTGCCAGCTTTGACCTGCTGGACAAGGCTTATCATATCGCTAAAGATCTGGGCATGACGACCCATGTCGGAAATGTTTTGTCGTCAGATGTTTTCTATTCGAACTATTTTGAGAAAAATATCGAGCTAGGCAAATGGGGTGTGAAAGCTGTTGAAATGGAAGCTGCAGCCCTTTACTATCTGGCTGCCCAGCACCAAGTAGATGCGCTAGCTATCATGACCATTTCTGATAGCTTGGTCAATCCTGACGAAGATACGACAGCAGAGGAACGTCAAAATACCTTCACTGATATGATGAAGGTTGGTTTGGAAACCTTGATTGATTAAGCATGAATCTAGATTTAAAAGAGGAGATTCTCTTTGCGATTTCCCGTTATGACTATGCTTATGCCTATAAACTGGCGCAGAAGTTGATGGGAAGTTCCTCGATTGTAACTAGCCTGTTGGCTATTCTGGCAGAGCGCAGAGAGCTCAATATTCTGCCAGCCATGGATGAAGAGTTGAAGACTGCCTTGCAGACGCAAAGCGGTTTTCAGCTTTTTTGCCATACCGATTTGGCTGACGAGCAGTTGGCTAACTATCTCTATGATTTGGAAGCCAAATTGCGCAATGAGCAGATTATTGATTTCGTTCGAGCGGTCAGCCCAGCGATTTATCGGATTTTCATGCGCTTGATCAAGCTGGAAATTCCTGATATTGAGCACTTTATCCATAATTCTCGTGAAGCCAGCTATGACCGCTGGAAGTTTGAACGGATGCGAGAGTCGGATTATGCTGCCTTACAGGTCTTTCATGCGGAAAGCACGGTCAATTCATCTAGTCTGACAGAGTTGATTTTGCATTTGGATCTGCCAGAGTCTGTCAAGGAAGAGGTCAGACAGCTGCGGGAATTGGAAAAGTCAGTCCGAAATCCGCTGGCTCATCTGATTAAGCCCTTTGATGAGGCAGAATTATATCGGACAACCGGCTTTTCATCCCAGTATTTCATGGAGATTTTGGTAGATTTGGCGCGCTTTACAGGGATTGTCTACGATCGGGACCATTTTTATTTTGATGAGGTAAACCGCTTGGTTAGAGCTTTATTGACAGGAGAGGAAAATGGATAAAATACAGCAGTTGCAAGACATGATTGACCAAAGTCAGAATATCGTCTTTTTCGGTGGGGCGGGTGTCTCGACCGAGTCTAATATCCCTGACTTTCGCAGTTCGGATGGGATTTATAGTGTTAAGCTAGGTCGGCATTTTACGGCAGAGCAGTTGGTTTCGCATACCATGTTTGAGCGCTATCCGCAGGAGTTTTTCGACTTTTACAAGAAATATCTACTCTATCCAGATGCCAAGCCCAATGCGGCTCACGCCTATCTGGCTCATCTGGAGAAGACCGGCAAGCTCAAGGCTGTGGTGACGCAAAATATTGACAGCCTGCACGAAATGGCTGGTTCAAAAAATGTCCTCAAGTTGCACGGCAGTGCGGATAGAAATTTCTGTCTAAACTGTCAGCGATTTTACGATTTGGAGGCATTTCTAGCTCTGCCTGGAACGGTGCCCTACTGCCCTGACTGCGACGGCATGATCAAGCCTGATGTGACCCTCTATGAAGAGTCTTTGGATATGGAGACTTTCCAGCAAGCCGCGCAGGCCATTCATCAAGCCGACCTGCTGATCATCGGAGGTACCTCCTTGGTCGTCTATCCCGCAGCCAGTCTCATCCAGTACTTTGCTGGCAAGCATCTGGTCGTTATCAACAAGACCAGCATTCCACAGGACAAGCAAGCTGACCTCGTCATCGAAGGAAAGATAGGGGAAGTTTTGGGCAAATTACGACAATAAAAAAGAACACCTGATGTGAGCATTGGATGCTTGTTTCAGGTGTTTTACTTTACTTATCAAACTGTACTTCCTCAATCAGGTACTCGATAAAGCGCTCGCCCATCTTGGACAGGCTAGCTTTTTCGTGCTGGATATAGACCAGCTCGATCGGGTCATCGATGTCCAGTGGGATAGAGACGATATTGTCGCCGTTGAGGTTGCTGTTGAGAATACCGGTCGCAATCGTGTAGCCGTCCAGACCGATCAAAAGGTTAAAGAGGGTTGCACGGTCGCTGACGACGATAGATTTTTTATGGTGCTCCTGAGAGAGAATTTCCTCAGAAAAGTAGAAGGAATTGTGAGTCCCTTGGTCATAGCTGAGATAAGGGAAATCCTCCAAGTCCGACAGTTGTACCAGCTTTTTCTTGGCCAGCGGATTGGATTTGCTGACAAAGATATGGGGCTGAGCTGTGAAGAGGTGGGTCGCAATCAGATGGCTATCATCCAGCATTTTAGAGAGGACATCACGGTTATAGCTGTTGAGGAAGAGGACACCGATCTCGCTGCGGAAGTTTTTTACGTCGTCAATGATTTCCCAAGTCCGAGTTTCCCGCAGAAAGAGTTCGTATTTCTCCATATCGCTTTTTTTAAGCAGGGAGACAAAGGCATTGACCACAAAGGCATAATGCTGGGCAGAGACGCTGAAAAGCTCGCGGTGGGCGACAGGATTTTTGTATCGCTCCTCTAGAAGCTGAGTTTGCTCAACTACCTGACGGGCATAGGAAAGAAACTCCATGCCGTCTTTGGTCAAGGTAATTCCTTTGGGATTGCGAATGAAAATCTCGATGCCCATTTCATTTTCCAAATCTCGCACAGCGTTGGACAAGCTAGGCTGGGTGATAAAAAGTTGCTTGGCAGCCTCGTTCATGCTGCCGGTCTCGACGATTTTGATAATGTAGTGTAATTGTTGAATTCTCATAGGTCTATTTTATCATATTAGCATTGACAAAACACGGTTTAAGTTGTAAAATATTTTAAATTCAACCTTTAATCAAGTCCAGTGAGGCTGCAAGGTAGGAAAAACGGTATAAGGGGCAATTTGACTGCCTCGTTTTTTGCAAAACCTTGCTGCGGCGAGGTTTTTTCTTGTAGAAAGTGAGGTTGTCATGGTTAGTGACAGTTGTAAAAAGAGATTTGGCAAGATTATGCTGGAGCAGATGGAGCTGCTGGAGCAAGTAGAAATTGCGCCTCAGATTTTTTCGATGCGCCTGAAAGGCCAGATGGTGAGACAGATGCAGGTTGGGCAATTCCTGCATATCCGAGTACCAGATGATAGCAAGCTTCTGCGACGCCCGATTTCCATATCGGAGATTGACCGAGAGCAAGATATCTGCCGGATTATCTATCGGGTCGAAGGTGGTGGGACGGCCCTATTCTCTCAGCTTCCTGTCGGTAGCTATCTTGATGTCATGGGACCTCAGGGAAATGGCTTTGATTTGTCTCCGGCAGAAAAGGGCGACAAGGTCTTGATTATTGGTGGTGGTATCGGTGTGCCTCCTCTCTTGCAAACAGCGAAAGAACTGTATGCCAAGGGAGTCCACGTTACAGCAGTATTAGGATTTGCCAATCAATCTGCGGTTATTTTGGAAGAAGAATTTCGTGAGTGCAGTCAGTTGTTTATCACTACAGATGATGGTACTTATGGTCAAAAGGGCTATGTATCAACCATTGTCGATGAGCTGACAGAAGAGTTTGCTGCGGTTTATTCTTGTGGGGCGCCCGGTATGCTCCAGTATGTGGATCGAAAATTTCATGATCATCCCCATGCCTATCTATCGATGGAGTCTCGGATGGCTTGTGGCATGGGTGCCTGCTATGCCTGCGTCGTTCATGTAGCAGGTCAGGATGAAGCGGTCAATAAGCGGGTTTGTGAAGACGGTCCAGTTTTTGAGACTGGGACCATTGTGCTTTAGGAGGATAAGGAAATGACTGAAAATCGTTTGAAAATTTCTTTGCCAGGATTAGAGCTGAAAAATCCAATCATTCCAGCTTCAGGCTGTTTTGGCTTCGGTCAAGAGTATGCCAAATACTATGATTTGGATCTACTGGGCTCTATTATGATCAAGGCGACGACGCAACATCCCCGCTTTGGCAATCCAACGCCCCGTGTGGCTGAGACGCCAGCTGGCATGCTCAATGCTATCGGCCTCCAAAATCCAGGTGTCGATGCCGTTTTGGCTGAAAAACTTCCTTGGCTGGCTCAGCACTATCCAGACTTGCCGATTATTGCCAATGTGGCTGGTTTCTCCAATGAAGAATATGCTTATGTATCTGGGAAAATCTCCCAAGCTCCTAATGTCAAAGCGATTGAGCTAAATATTTCCTGCCCCAATGTGGACCATGGCAATGCGGGGCTTTTAATCGGACAAGTCCCTGAGCTAGCCTATGAAGCGGTAAAAGCAGCAGTTGCTGCCTCTCAAGTCCCAGTCTATGTCAAATTGACCCCCAGTGTAGCAGACATTACCCAAGTGGCCAAGGCGGCTGAAGATGCGGGCGCGAGTGGTCTGACCATGATCAATACCCTGGTGGGAATGCGTTTCGACTTGAAAACGAAGCGGCCAATCATTGCCAATGGAACGGGAGGCATGTCTGGTCCAGCTGTCTTTCCCGTGGCGCTCAAGCTGATTCGTCAGGTTGCGCAGTTTACCAAACTGCCAATTATTGGTATGGGCGGAGTTGACTCGGCAGAGGCAGCGCTAGAGATGTTTATCGCCGGTGCATCAGCTATCGGAGTCGGGACGGCGAATTTTACCGATCCGTATGCCTGCCCCAACATTATAGGAAACTTGCCGCAAGTCATGGATAAATACGGCATTGAAAACCTAGAAAGCTTGAGAAAAGAAGTCAGAGAAAATTTACTTTAAGCTCGATTTTCTCTTGACAAACTTCCCAGTAAATTATAGAATGTTTAAGATAAAACCTTTAAAGAAGTCCAGAGAGGCTCTAAGGCGCATACGTTTAAAATGGCAGATTTTGCCACATTTTCGTGTAACCTTGCTCTCGGGCAAGGTTTTTTCTATGATTGTAATCATCTTTATAGTTAGTACAAAGCAAGGAGAAGAACCGTATGCGTGAAGAACGTCCTATTATCGCCCTAGACTTTCCATCTTTTGATGATGTCAAAAACTTTCTGGAGCATTTTCCTGAAGATGAAAAGCTGTACGTCAAAATCGGCATGGAATTCTTTTATGCCATTGGTCCAGAAATTGTGCATTATCTGAAAGGCTTGGGACATAGTATTTTCCTCGATTTGAAATTGCACGACATCCCTAATACCGTGCGTTCAGCTATGTCTGTTTTGGGAACATTTGGGGTTGACATGGTGACGGTTCATGCGGCTGGCGGCGTTGAGATGATGCGGGAGGCTAAAAAGGTCCTCGGTGACAATGCGAAGCTAGTAGCGGTGACCCAGTTGACTTCGACCAGTGAAGAAGATATGCGCGACTGCCAAAATATCCAAACAACTGTGCAGGAGTCGGTTGTTAATTATGCCCGCAAAGCCAAGGAAGCTGGACTGGATGGGGTTGTTTGCTCGGCCTTGGAAGTTGAGCTCATCAAGGCAGCTACGGCGGACGATTTTCTTTGCGTGACGCCGGGTATCCGGCCAGCAGGTGCTGAAATCGGTGACCAAAAGCGGGTCATGACACCGCAGGAAGCCCACCAGATTGGCAGCAATTATATTGTAGTTGGTCGTCCGATTATTCAGGCTGAAAATCCTTGGGACGCCTATCACGAAATTAAGAAACAGTGGGATAGCTAAGTAAGAATTTCAAATGAAACCGTCAACGAAACGAATAGCTTAAAAACAGATTTATAAGGAGTGAAAAATGACTTTAGCCAACGATATTGCACGTGACTTGTTGAAAATCAAAGCAGTTTACTTGAAACCGGAGGAGCCTTTTACTTGGGCTTCTGGGATTAAATCACCGATTTACACAGATAATCGAGTGACTTTGGCCTACCCAGAGACTCGGACTTTGATCGAAAATGGCTTTGTCGAAAAAATCCGTGCGGAATTTCCTGAAGTGGAAGTGATTGCGGGCACGGCAACGGCGGGTATTCCTCACGGTGCTATCATTGCCGACAAGATGAATCTGCCTTTTGCCTATATCCGTAGCAAACCAAAAGATCACGGAGCGGGCAATCAGATTGAAGGCCGAGTGGCTCCTGGTCAAAAGATGGTTGTGATTGAAGATTTGATTTCCACTGGTGGCTCTGTTTTGGATGCTATCGCGGCAGCCAAGCGTGAAGGAGCAGATGTGATTGGTGCTGCAGCTATCTTCACCTACGAATTGCCAAAAGCGGATAAGAACTTTGCAGATGCGGGCGTGAAGTTGGTGACCTTGTCAAACTACACAGAGCTTATCCATTTGGCTGAGCAAGAAGGCTACATCAATGCAGAAGGATTGACTTTGCTGAAGAAGTTCAAAGACGATCAAGAAAACTGGCAAAATTAAGAAGGTACGAGGAGGCGGGACTAGCATGTTCCTGTCTCTTTTTTAGGATTTACTTGGCCTCTGCCCACTTTTTAAAATAGCAAAAAGTGCCTGATTTTGTTATAATAAAGCCATGTCTAAGATTTATCATATCACTTTTTTGATTCTACAAAAAATCATGCTGGTATTGAGTCTTCATTGGCTGTTTACAGCTATTTTTCATGTGTCGCAGTTGAGTAGCTTGGCTCTGATTTTGTTTGGAGTCTTGGCAATCTTAGCGAATCGCTATCGGCTTCAGCTTAAAAAGTTTTATCATTTTTTGATGAGGCACAAGCTTGCCATTGCTTTAGCAGCTCTCCTTTTTCAGCTCATCATGCTCTTATCGGCTGAGCTTTTGATTCGACGGGATGCAGCGGTGGTTTTCACAGGGGCTTTTAAGTACCTGAAGGAGTCCTCTATTTCCAGCTACCTGACGCGCAATCCTAATAATCTGCCCCTCTTTCTCTATGAGCGTTTCTTCTTTAATCTCTTTGGCGAAGCAGCTCTTTGGATTATGCAGGGACTCAATCTGTTTTACGTCAATATTGCGTCTTGGATCCTCTACAAAGGCTGTCAGCGATACTTTTCGCAGGCTACAGCAGATGCGGTTTTTAGCCTCTATACGGTTTTGGTCGGATTTTCTCCTTACTACATGTCCATGTACACGGACATTCCTCCCTTGCCTTTGATTAGTCTACAGATTTTTCTGGCTCTGAGTCTGTTGGAAAATGAGGGGAATAGTCGTCAAATCATTTCTAGAAGCCTTATATTAGGGATTCTGACTAGTCTTGCCTTTTTGATTCGTCCGACAGTGATGATTCTGTTGATTGCTGTTTTTGGAGTTTTGTTTTTGCGACAAAACTGGAACAAGTTTTTCTTGACTGCTGCGTTCTTTGCTCTAAGCTTTTCGGCAGGCTACCTTCCACTTCATTATGGTCTGGCTCACCAGACAGAAGTGCCGATCATCCAAGGCCAAGGACTGGCCAAAGGGCCACTACTTTTCATCAATCTGGGCCTAACCAATATCGGTCACGATCAGGAAGACATGAAGGAAGGGCTCTTGCAATACGTGGAACCTGATAAGCGGGCTGACTACAATAACGGTATGTTTGCCAAGGAAAATGTCATCAAAGAAATCAAGCGTCGTCTGAAAGAATACACTCCGCTGACCTTTCTACAGCACCTATATTATAAACACTCTTTGACGGTTGCTGAAGGGAACTTGGGTTGGCTCTATCGCAGTGTTGAAAATGAAAAGACACCTTATATTTCACCGCTTTATGAGTTCACAAAAGACAATGCATTCGCCCAGTTTATCCGTGATTTCTTCCTCAATTCTGATAAGAATAGTTTTCGTTTTTATTCGCTGCTCAAGCAGGCAGTTTGGATTATTATGGCTTTGGGGCTGGTCTTTGCCCTTTGGAAATACCGACCAAACGATTCCTTGAATTTCTTAAGCTTGGCAGTCTTTGGCGGTCTACTCTTTTTGCAAATTTTTGAGGGAGGCAAGACCCGTTATCTGATTCAGTTTTTGCCACAGATTTTGATTCTGTCAGCCCTAGGATTAGCCCAGTATCCACAAGCTCTAGGGAAGTTCCGCTTTTGGACTAGAAAGAAGGAGTCTTTAGAATGAAAAGACCTGTTCCTATCTATGAACCGCTTTATAGCTTGAAGCCTATTGCCGAGAATATCTGGATTGTTGACGGTGATTTGATTGAGATGGATGCGGTGGTGACAAATCTGCCTTTTTCTACCCGCATGACTGTTATTAAGTTAGCAAATGGCCAGCTCTGGTGTCATTCACCAATTCAGACAAATCAAGCCTTGTTTGACCAGTTAGACGCTTTGGGACCAGTCGCACACCTCGTTTCACCTAATAAGATTCACTATGCTTATATAGCTGACTGGAAGAAGCGTTATCCTGAGGCAATTGCTTGGTCTAGCCCAGGAGTGGAAGAGAGAGCAGCCAAGCAGAAAATACCAGTCTCTTTTGATGAAAAGCTGACGGATGAGGCTCCTGAAGCTTGGGCAGACCAGATAGATCAGTTGGTTTTCAAGGGAAGTGCTTATATTGAGGAAGTTGTCTTTTTTCACAAGGGCAGTCAAGCCTTGATTTTGACAGATTTGATTGAGAATTTTGAAACAGAGCGTTTTCCAAATCCTTTTCGCAGCAAGGTTTATAAGTTAGTTCGTGTTGCAGCTCCGGATGGCCAGACGCCTATTGACTACCGTATGACCTTTATCGGTCATCAAAAAGAAGCTAAGGAGTGTTTGAAGCGAATGCTGGCTTGGCAACCAGAAAAAATCATCCTAGCCCATGGTTCTTGTTTTCTAGAAAATGGCACCACAGAACTAAGAAGAGCACTTAGGTGGATTAGATAAAAAAAGAAAATGCTTATTGCTTTGTTCCAAGGAGGTTATCTCTAAAATATTATGATAAAGAGAAGTTTATTTTTAAATTTTATATATAAAATTTTCTTTCTATTACTTTTGATCTTGCTGACTGTTTTTGCTTTTTCCTATTTGAATTATATAGGAAGTGGATTTGTATGGGAAGAAGCAAGTAAGAGCGAGAGAAAAAGTGCTTTTGTAGAGGTTGTTTGTGGAATTATTATTTCTGGTTACGCTTTTGTTCGATTTCTTGAATTAACTGAGCATATCAGCAGGCATAGAAAATATCTTAAAAGAATGACGGAGGAATTATCTCCAACTCCTGATTTTGAAACAATAGAAGAGGAGGCTGACTTTCATGACAAAGAATTAAAGCTTTTGATTTATAAGAATTGCCTCATTACTTATCATAACTATTTCTGTTTTAGGAAGATGGATTCTCAAATTTGGCAGATTTTCTTGAATAAATATCAGAAATATAGTCGATACAAGGGCAAGAAAAGCAAGTCTCTTTTGCCGCCGAAGTTCTTCCTTATTGTCAGAAATCAAGACTATAGGGAACAGTTTATGCCACTTAAGTACAAAGAGAAAAATTGGAGTCGCTTTAGAACTTATCTAGCTGACCATTATCCGGCCATAGAGCTAGATGAACAAGTTCGTGAAATCGAGACGTAAGGAGACAGATATGCAGCATTCAGCTTGGCATGCTTTGATTAAGGAACAGCTGCCGGAAGGTTATTTTGCAAAAATCAATCATTTTTTAGATGAAGTGTATGCTTCTGGGACCATTTACCCACCTCGGGAAAAGGTGTTTAATGCAATTCAGACGACAGATTTAGCGGATGTCAAGGTGGTTATTTTAGGGCAGGATCCCTACCACGGACCGAGACAGGCACAGGGCTTGAGTTTTTCTGTACCCGATGACATTCCGGCTCCGCCTTCTTTGCAGAATATTCTCAAAGAACTGGCAGACGATATCGGAGTGAAAGAGTCGCATGATTTGACTTCCTGGGCTCAGCAAGGTGTTCTCTTGCTCAATGCCGGTCTGACAGTGCCTGCTGGCCAGGCCAATGCCCATGCTGGCTTAATCTGGGAGCCTTTTACAGATGCTATTATCAAGGTCGTCAATTCAAAGACCGATCCAGTTGTCTTTATACTCTGGGGATCTTACGCCCGCAAGAAAAAAGCCCTGATTAGCAATTCCCAACATTTGATAATCGAGTCAGCTCACCCAAGTCCACTGTCTGCGTATCGTGGTTTCTTTGGTAGTAAACCTTTTTCACGGACTAATGATTTTCTGGTGGCTAAAGGCTTGGAACCTATCGATTGGTTAGCTTAGGAGGTAGTATGGTTCAGTTAGCAACGATTTGTTATATCGATAATGGCCGGGAGTTTCTTATGTTGCATCGCAACAAAAAGCCTAACGATGTTCACGCTGGGAAGTGGATTGGTGTCGGTGGCAAGCTAGAGCGTGGAGAAACCCCGCAGGAATGCGCGGCACGAGAGATTCTAGAGGAAACAGGACTAAAGGCAAAGCCTGTCCTAAAAGGTGTTATTACTTTTCCAGAATTCACTCCCGACTTGGATTGGTACACCTATGTTTTCAAGGTGACGGAGTTTGAGGGGGAACTGATTGACTGCAATGAAGGGACTTTGGAATGGGTGCCTTACGATCAGGTTCTTTCAAAGCCGACTTGGGAAGGAGATCATACCTTTGTTGAGTGGCTACTGGAGGATAAGCCCTTCTTTTCAGCCAAATTTGTTTATGATGGTGATAAACTGCTCGACACGCAGGTCGATTTTTACGAATAAAGGAGATACAAAATGCTACTAATCAAGAATGGCCGTGTAATGGACCCTAAGTCTGGTCTGGATCAAGTGTGCGATGTGCTGGTGGAGGGCAAGAAAATTGTCAAAATTGGCCAAAATCTGGAAGCGGCTGATGCCCAAGTCCTAGATGCTAGTGGTTTGGTCGTTGCCCCCGGTCTGGTCGACATTCACGTTCACTTCCGGGAGCCAGGCCAGACTCATAAGGAAGATATTCATACGGGGGCTTTGGCAGCAGCAGCAGGTGGCTTTACGACAGTTGTTATGATGGCCAATACCAATCCGACTATCTCTACGGTTGAAACTCTGAAAGAAGTACTGGAGTCGGCTAGTCGGGAAAATATCCATATCAAGTCGGTTGCAACAATTACAGAGAATTTTGATGGCCAGCATCTGACAGATTTTCAAGGTCTCTTGGCAGCTGGTGCGGTTGGCTTCTCAGATGATGGTATTCCGCTGACCAACGCTGGCATTGTCCGCCAAGCCCTGATCGAAGCACGTAAAAATGATACTTTTATCAGTTTGCACGAGGAAGATCCCAATCTCAACGGCATCCTCGGTTTCAATGAGCATATCGCCAAAGAGCATTTTCATATCTGTGGCGCGACAGGTGTTGCAGAATACAGTATGGTTGCCCGCGATGTTATGATTGCTTATGATGCCAAGGCTCATGTGCATATCCAGCATTTGTCCAAGGCTGAGAGTGTAAAGGTGGTGGAATTCGCTCAGAAGCTAGGAGCTCAAGTCACCGCTGAAGCAGCACCTCAGCATTTCTCTAAAACGGAAGCTCTGCTATTGACCAAGGGCAGCAATGCTAAGATGAATCCGCCTCTGCGCTTAGAATCGGACCGTCTGGCGGTTATCGAAGGGCTCAAGTCTGGTGTCATTTCTGTCATTGCAACGGACCATGCTCCACATCACGCTGATGAGAAAAATGTTGAAGACATCACTAAAGCGCCTTCTGGTATGACTGGCCTTGAGACCTCGCTTTCTCTAGGGCTGACCTATCTGGTGGAGGCAGGGCATCTTAGCCTCATGGAGCTCTTAGAAAAGATGACGGTCAATCCAGCTATTCTCTATGATTTTAATGCTGGTTTTCTAGCCGAAGAAGGCCCAGCTGACATCACTATTTTCGATCCTAAGGCTGACCGTTTGGTCTCCGATCATTTTGCCTCCAAGGCAGCCAATTCACCTTTTGTTGGCGAAGAGCTGAAAGGTCAAGTCAAATATACTATCTGCGATGGAGAAATCGTCTTCCAAGCCTAGCAGATATTCATAGAAAATCAACGTTCCATTTCATTTTGGAACGTTTTTTTATCAGAAAAAAGATTAGCCTGAAATAGCATTTCCTTTTTACAAAAAAAACAGTATAATAGTAGAAAAAACATAGACTGGAGCTTTTATTTATGAAAAAGAAGCATCTTATTTTACCTGTTTTGTCAACGGTTCTGTTAGCACCTGCCTTTTTGGACCATCAAGTTGCTGCGGATGAGGTTCAGCCAGCAACTGCTGTGGCAAATGTGAACGAACCAGCTCAAAAACCGGCTGAAACGGATTTGGCACAAGCAGGTGGAGTTTCTGCTGATGAAGCTAGCGTCAATGCGGCCATCGCAGCTAATGCTCAAGATGTATCAGGAGCGTCTGACGCAAGCTTGCCTGAAGCTACCATTCTTCATACAAACGATGTGCACGGTCGTATCGTCGAAGAAAAAGGTGTTATCGGAGATGCCAAACTTGCAACGGTTATCAAGGAAGAACGTGCGAAAAATCCTCAAACGCTAGTCGTAGATGCAGGAGATGCTTTCCAAGGCCTACCAATTTCTAATAGCTCCAAAGGGGAAGAACGCGCGAAGATCCTCAATGAAATCGGCTATGATGCTATGGCGGTCGGAAACCATGAATTTGACTTTGGTTTGGATGAGGCTAAAAAATATAAAGAAATCCTTAATTTCCCACTTCTCAGTGCTAATACTTATGCCAACAATGCCCGTGTGTTCCAAGCATCAACTATCGTGGACAAGGATAAAAATGTAGAAGGTGATGAATTTGTCGTGATCGGGGTCACCACTCCTGAGACAGCCACAAAAACTCACCCCAAAAATATTCAAGGTGTGACTTTCGCGGATCCAATCACAGAGGTTAATCGGGTGATTGACGAAGTTGAAGCGCGTGCAGCAGCTGAAGGCAAGACTTACAAAAACTATGTCGTTCTGGCTCACTTGGGTGTGGATACTACGACACCGGTTGAATGGCGCGGCTCTACCTTGGCTGAAGCCCTTTCTAAAAATGCCAAGCTGAAGGGCAAGCGCGTAACAGTGATTGACGGCCATTCTCACACAGTAGAGTCCACTACTTATGGTGAAAATGTAACCTACAACCAGACTGGTAGTTATTTGCATAATATCGGTAAAGTTACTTTCAAGGCCAACCAACTTCTGGGCAATCCTCAGCAAATCCCAGCTGCAACAGCTAAAAAAGCTAGTCCAGACCCAGTTGTAGCAGAGATGGTCAAGAAGATCAAGGAAAAATACGATGCAGAAAATGCCAAGGTAATTGTAGCCAATAGTCCTGTTGAGCTTAACGGTGACCGTGAAAATGTCCGCGTTCGAGAAACCAATCTGGGAAATGTGGTAGCCGATGCCCTCTACAAATATGGCCAAACAGGCTTTGCTAACAAAACAGACTTGGCTGTGACCAACGGTGGAGGCCTACGGGAAACCATTGCCAAAGACAAACCCATCACAAAGGGAAATGTCATCGCTGTATTGCCATTTGGAAATACCATTTCACAAATCAAGGTAACAGGTCAGAATATCGCAGACATGTTTGCCAAATCTTTGGGCTCAATCCTGCAAGAAAAAGATGGAAAACCTGTCTTGGATGAAAACGGTCAACCATTGCTAGAGCCAAGTGGCGGTTTCTTGCAAGTTTCTGGTGCTAAAGTTTACTATGACACAACTCTGCCAGCAGAGAAACGGATCCTTCGCATTGAAATCAAAAACAAAGAAACAGGTGCTTATGAAGCCCTTGACTTGGCTAAGACCTATTACCTGACAACCAATGACTTCCTAGCAGCAGGTGGTGATGGTTATACCATGCTGGGTGGTGCGCGTGAGGAAGGGCCGTCTATGGACGTGGCCTTTGCAGAATATCTGGAAAGTGCAGATTTGACAGCCTATGCAGCAATTAATCCAAATTCTCGCACGATTTCTATGTCTGCTAGCAAGGATACAGATGGAGATGGTTACACAGATATCGAGGAAATCCAGCAGGGTACTGATCCAAAAGATGCTGCCTCTAAGCCTGGACAAAGCAATCCAGCAAACCCAACCAATCCTACTAACCCAGCAAATCCTACTAACCCAACTAATCCAACAGTTCCAACAAGACCAAGCAATCTAGTGGTTCCGAGCCAACCTAATCATCCAGTTGTGCCTGAGACAAAACCACAAGAAGAACCTTCTGTTGAGAAGCCAAATACAGCTCAGCCAGTAGCAAATAAGGCAACCTATCAAGCTCCAGCACAGGTTCGTCCGACAGAACTAGCAAGCAAACAAGGAACTCTTCCGAAAACAGGAAGCAAGAATCCTTTCCTTCTTTCTATGTTTGGCTTGGTATTTGGAATGCTGGGTGCAGCAGGCCTGAAAAAAACTCAAAAAGATTAAAAAAATGAGGCTGGGACAAAAGTCCTAGCCTCTCAATTGTTTTTTTGAATTGTCGAGCAAGACGCAGTGGTTGAGTGGGCTCTACTACGCTGATTTCATCAGCTTTTACAGCCCTACTCAACTGTGCGGAGGTGGGACGACGAAATCGAATTCTAACGAATTACCGATTTCTGTCCCCCTCTCATTTTTTTGGATTTTGCTTGGTCAGGTTGATGCCCCAAGGGATTAGGTTTTCGGTTTTATTTCGAATTCGCTGGATATTGTCCCGATGGCGAAGGATGATAATAGCTGCTAAGAGAATGATAATCAGGGTAAAGAGGAAATCATAGCTAGGTAGGATAAAGCCTAAAGCAGGAAAAATCAAGACAGACAGGATAGCCACGCTTGCAGAAATCACACTGGCGAGGGAAATCATACTTCCCAGATAGAGGGTTGTCACAAAGACCAATATCAGATAGACAAAGAAAGCGGGTGAGAAGCCCAGAACAGCTCCTGCACTAGTCGCTACGGCTTTGCCACCCTTAAAGCCAGCAAAGATTGGGAAGGTATGTCCAATCACAGCCAAGAGGCCAAAAATCAGTGGTGAAATCCCTTCAATATGTAGGAAAAGCGGCAGCAGCGTTGCCAGTGTACCTTTGAAAAAGTCAATGGTAAAGGTGGCAGTGCCGGCCGTCTTACCCAAAATCCGGAAAGTATTGGTCGTGCCGGTATTGCCACTACCGTATTCGCGGAGGTTCTTTTTAAAGAAAATCTGTCCAATCCACAGACCTGTCGGAATGGAGCCCAGTAAATATGCTAGTAATAATCCAATTATCGTGTTCATCATGATTTTATTATACCATGATTTGGAACTTGGACAAAGGACTATGATAAGAATATTTTAAGTGAATTGTCTAGTCTGACGCTTGCAGCTAGGCTGCCTTTCTCCAAAATCACTTAAAATCCAGATTCTATCGGTCTTTAAAGGGTATTTTGTAGAAAAAAGCTTTGCAAAATTTATCAAAAACTTGTAAGATAATAAGGATGACTATCATGCAGGAGGTTCCTTGTGGCAAAAAAGGAAATCAATATTAACAATTACAATGACGATGCCATTCAGGTATTAGAAGGGTTGGATGCTGTCCGCAAACGTCCGGGGATGTATATCGGATCGACCGACGGAGCGGGGCTCCACCATCTGGTCTGGGAGATTGTGGACAATGCAGTCGATGAAGCCCTGTCAGGCTTTGGTGACCGGATCGATGTGACCATCAACAAAGACGGCAGTCTGACCGTCGCTGACCATGGACGCGGAATGCCGGTCGGCATGCACGCGATGGGCATTCCCACGGTTGAGGTCATCTTCACCGTTCTCCACGCTGGAGGGAAGTTCGGCCAAGGTGGCTATAAGACCTCGGGTGGTCTCCACGGTGTAGGCTCCTCTGTTGTCAATGCCCTGTCCAGTTGGCTGGAAGTGGAAATTACGCGCGACGGGGCTGTTTACAAGCAACGCTTTGAAAATGGCGGAAAACCTGTCACCACGCTCAAGAAAATCGGCACCGCGCCTAAGTCCAAGTCTGGAACCAAGGTGACCTTCATGCCGGACGATACGATTTTTTCAACGACGGACTTTAAGTACAACACCATTGCGGAGCGGCTTAAGGAATCAGCCTTCCTGCTCAAGAATGTCCGCCTGTCGCTGACCGATGCGCGGACTGGCGAAGAAGTAGAGTTTCACTATGAGAATGGGGTCGAAGACTTTGTCAGCTATCTCAACGAAGACAAGGAAACCCTGACGCCTGTCCTCTATTTCGAGGGCGAGGAGAGCGGCTTCCAAGTTCAGGTGGCTCTCCAGTACAACGACGGCTACTCTGACAATATCCTGTCCTTTGTCAATAACGTCCGCACCAAAGACGGTGGAACGCATGAGACAGGACTCAAGTCAGCCATTACTAAGGTCATGAACGACTATGCGCGTAAGACGGGGCTCCTCAAGGAAAAAGATAAAAATCTTGAAGGTTCAGATTACCGTGAAGGTTTAGCAGCCGTTCTTTCTATTCTGGTGCCTGAAGAACACCTCCAGTTTGAGGGTCAGACCAAGGACAAACTTGGAAGCCCACTAGCTCGTCCAGTTGTGGATGGGATTGTGGCTGATAAGTTGACCTTCTTCCTAATGGAAAATGGTGAATTGGCATCTAACCTTATCCGCAAGGCTATCAAGGCCAGAGATGCCAGAGAGGCGGCCCGCAAGGCGCGTGACGAAAGTCGAAATGGCAAGAAGAATAAAAAAGACAAGGGCTTGCTCTCTGGTAAGCTGACTCCAGCCCAGTCTAAGAACCCAGCCAAGAACGAACTCTATCTGGTCGAGGGAGATTCTGCCGGTGGCTCTGCCAAGCAAGGCCGTGACCGTAAGTTCCAAGCCATCCTGCCCCTGCGCGGTAAGGTTATCAATACTGCTAAGGCTAAGATGGCTGACATTCTCAAGAACGAAGAAATCAACACCATGATTTACACGATTGGAGCGGGTGTTGGGACAGACTTCACCCTTGAGGATGCCAACTACGACAAGATCATCATCATGACCGATGCGGACACCGACGGTGCCCATATCCAGACCTTGCTGCTGACCTTTTTCTATCGCTATATGCGCCCGCTGGTCGAGGCTGGCCGTGTCTATATCGCCCTGCCCCCTCTCTACAAGATGTCCAAGGGCAAGGGCAAGAGCGAAGTTGTCGAGTATGCCTGGACCGATGGTGAGCTGGATGACCTGCGCCGCAAGTTTGGCAAGGGTGCCATGCTTCAGCGCTACAAGGGGCTCGGTGAAATGAACGCCGATCAACTCTGGGAGACCACCATGAATCCAGACACTCGCACCCTCATCCGTGTCACCATCGAAGACCTAGCCCGCGCCGAACGCCGTGTCAATGTCCTTATGGGCGACAAGGTCGAACCACGCCGCAAGTGGATCGAGGATAATGTCAAGTTTACCTTAGAAGAAACGACAGCGTTTTAAGGGATGTGAATAATGGCTCTATACTTAGTTTTTCTTTTATTAGTTTCTTTGCCCTCAATTTTTCTTGCAATCAACATGAATCGTCGAGGAATTAGGCTTTTAGGCTTGTATGCACCGGTAGTCTTTACTCTATGCATGCTAAAGGTACTTGAATCCAATATTAGACTCCCGGAATCTGGTTCTTTAGAGGCATCCTTTCTCATGATGTTATATGGCTTCCCCTTGATAATTGGATCCTTAGTCTTTACACTGATTCGTTTGTGTTTCGTCTATTCGGAAAAACTCTGGAAGGCATTTTTGATTTTCCTATCTTATATCTTGGGTCCCTTACTTGTAGGTGTTTTGGCCATATATGTGCAATCGATATTTCAGATCGATCATTTCATTTACGTAATCATTTTTTCGATGATTCTGGTGTCCTATCTTCCTCCGATCTATCTCTATTATTTCGACCGAGATCAGTAGGACACAGGATGATTACTTGATAAGGTCTAGTCGTTGTTTGTTTAGCTAATGTTCAGAGGTAATCGCTGGTTTATTGCTTTATACCGTTAAAAAAAAGCTAACACCTCTGAGTGATGGAGGAGTGAAAGATGAGAACTGATACAGAAATGATGAAACTGATTGAGCAAATTGCTGAAACCCTCCAAGTGGAAGCAGTGGCCTTATCTGGCTCACGAACCACTACAGATTCCCCAAAAGATGAGTTTCAGGATTATGACGTGGTCTATATAGTTGAGAATCTGGAAGAGCTGATTTCAGATTTATCTTGGCTAGACCAGTTTGGTAACCGTCTAATTGAACAGCACAATGTCCTAGAACATCGTCATCTTTATCTCATGCTCTTTGAAGATGGCAACCGCATCGATTTGACACTCTGTCCCAAGGAACACATCCAAGAGTGGGTGGATAGCGAGGCAGGTTTCAGAGTCTTAAAAGACGACAAAGGCTTGTTTGAAGACTATCTGCCTAATCCGAAGCGCTACTGGACTGTTTTGCCCTCTGAAGAGGAATTTGTAGCATCCTGCAATGAATTTTGGTGGGTATCGACTTATGTCGTAAAGGCCATTCGAAGAAATCAGCTGATCTATGCGACTGACCACCTCTATGGCATTTGCCAGCAAGAGCTCTTGAAGGTCTTAGCTTGGCAGGTAGCAAGTGATCGGGGACCCGTAGACATCGGAAAGAACTACAAGTATCTCTTCCAATATCTACCAGCGGAGCAAGAGAAGGAGTTCTCTAATCTGCTTGATTTATCTAGTTTGGAGAAGGTCACTCAGTCTTTGTTTTCTACCATGAAGTTATTCGATTGTGAAGCGCAAGAATTGGCTAAAAAGATGGGGTTTGCATACGGTCACAAAGAGGCTAAGAAGATGATAACTTACGCTGAGGAAAAACTGTTGAATCATTGATTCGATAATCTATTTTAAACACTTTAAACTACAGAAAGGATCGTTTAGTTATTTGTAGTAACTGAATTCCTTTTTCTAAAAAATTCTACTCTACATTCTTTGAAAGGAGTTGAACACGCCCTAAATACTGTGTGGAAAAGATAGATTCTCTTTAGAGCATTGCTCACTGCAAAAATTTCCTATTTTTACTTTGTATTTTACGGGCTCTGTATCCTATATGAGTAATATTCAAAACATGTCCCTTGAGGACATCATGGGAGAGCGCTTTGGTCGCTACTCCAAATACATCATTCAAGAGCGGGCCCTGCCAGACATTCGAGATGGCTTGAAGCCTGTTCAGCGCCGTATTCTTTATTCGATGAACAAGGACGGCAATACCTTTGACAAGGGCTACCGCAAGTCTGCCAAGTCTGTCGGGAACATCATGGGGAATTTCCATCCTCACGGTGACAGTTCTATCTACGATGCCATGGTCCGTATGTCTCAGGACTGGAAAAATCGCGAGATTCTCGTTGAGATGCACGGAAACAACGGTTCCATGGACGGTGATCCACCGGCGGCTATGCGTTATACTGAGGCGCGTCTGTCTGAAATGGCTGGCTATCTTTTGCAGGATATTGAGAAAGATACCGTTCCTTTTGCTTGGAACTTCGACGATACCGAGAAGGAGCCGACTGTTCTGCCGGCAGCCTTTCCTAATCTTTTGGTTAATGGAGCAACTGGGATTTCTGCTGGTTATGCGACGGATATTCCACCTCATAATCTAGCCGAAGTCATTGACGCGGTCATCTATATGATTGACCATCCGTCTGCCAAGGTGGACAAACTCATGGAGTTTCTGCCTGGTCCAGACTTCCCAACAGGAGCCATCGTCCAAGGACGTGATGAGATTAAGAAGGCTTACGAGACTGGAAAAGGTCGAGTTGTAGTCCGCTCCAGAACTGAGATTGAAAAGCTGAAGGGTGGTAAAGAGCAAATCGTCATCACCGAGATTCCTTACGAGATAAATAAAGCGGTCTTGGTCAAGAAGATTGACGATGTTCGAGTCAACAACAAGGTGGCCGGCATTGCTGAGGTGCGGGACGAGTCCGACCGGGACGGTCTTCGCATTGCTATCGAGCTCAAGAAAGATGCCAATACCGAGCTGATTCTCAACTATCTCTTCAAGTACACTGATTTGCAAGTCAATTACAATTTTAACATGGTGGCTATTGACAATTTCACGCCGCGTCTGGTGGGGATTGTACCAATCTTGACCAGTTATATTGCCCACCGCAAGGAGATTATTCTGGCTCGCAGCCGTTTTGACAAGGCCAAGGCTGAGAAACGCCTCCATATCGTGGAAGGATTGATTCGGGTGCTTTCCATCTTGGACGAGGTGATTGCCCTGATTCGTGCTTCAGAAAACAAAGCAGACGCCAAGGAAAATCTTAAGGTCAGCTATGATTTCACTGAGGAGCAGGCTGAGGCTATCGTCACTCTCCAACTCTACCGTTTGACAAATACAGATGTAGTGGTTCTGGAAGAGGAAGAAGCAGAGCTGCGCGAGAAGATTGCCATGCTGGCAGCTATTATCGGTGATGAGCGCACCATGTATAATCTTATGAAGCGTGAGCTTCGCGATGTCAAGAAGAAGTTTGGCAATCCGCGTCTCAGTGAGTTGCAGGATACGGCAAACGCCATTGAGATTGATACAGCTAGTCTGATTGTTGAGGAAGAGACCTATGTCAGCGTGACTCGTTCTGGCTATATCAAGCGTACCAGTCCGCGTTCTTTCTCCGCTTCGACCATAGAGGAGATAGGCAAGCGTGATGATGACCGACTGATTTTCGTCAGTCCAGCCAAGACGACTCAGCACTTGCTGATCTTTACGAGTCTTGGAAATGTTATTTACCGGCCTGTTCATGAGCTGTCAGATATCCGCTGGAAAGAAATTGGAGAACACCTCAGCCAGACCATCAGCAACTTTGATACCAAAGAAGAGGTTATCTATGCAGAGTTGCTGGATAACTTTGAGGAGGGGACCTACTTTGCAGCGACCAAACTGGGACAAATCAAGAGAGTGGAGCGCAAGGAGTTCAGTCCTTGGCGGACCTACAAGTCCAAGTCGCTTAAGTTTGCCAAGCTGAAAAATGAAGACGACCAGGTCATTGCTCTAGCTCCGATTAAGCTGGATGATGTTATGCTCGTGACCAAGAATGGCTATGCCCTTCGTTTCAATATTGAGGAAGTTCCTGTCATCGGAGCTAAGGCGGCTGGGGTTAAAGCCATAAACCTCAAGAAGGACGATGTCCTAGCGGCAGCCTTTATCGCCAATACAGACTCGCTTTACATCCTGACGCAGCGCGGATCGATTAAGCGTATGGCAGTCGCAGATATTCCTGTTACCAGTCGAGCAAATCGCGGTCTTCAAGTTCTGAGAGAGCTTAAGACCAAGCCACATCGAGTCTTTGCAGCTGGACCAGTCTATGGCGAAGCAGTGGACTTTGACCTCTTTACTACTGAAGCAGAAGCCGGTGAAGAGCAGATTTTGCAGGTGCTTTCTAATAAAGGAACGGCCTATGAAATCAATCTGGCCGACCTCAGCCTGTCTGAGCGCACCAGCAACGGTAGCTTCATTTCTGATTCTATTTCAGACGAAGAAGTCTTCTCAGCTTATATCAAGTAATCAACAAGCCAGTTCATACGAACTGGTTTTTTAAAAAATAAATTTTCAGAAAATTGAAAATAATGATTGAATTTTTCAGAAAAAGGTGTACAATAGGGAGTATCTATAAATTGAAAGATAAGGAAAAGAGGAAAAAGACTATGACAGTAAATCTTGATTGGGAAAATCTTGGCTTTTCATATATGAAATTGCCCTATCGCTATATTGCTTATTATCGGAATGGCCAGTGGGAGGAAGGTAAGCTGACAGAAGATGCGACCCTGCATATTTCTGAATCTTCACCAAGCCTTCACTATGGTCAGCAGGCTTTTGAGGGTCTAAAGGCCTATCGGACTAAGGATGGCAGTGTCCAGCTTTTCCGTCCAGATGAGAATGCTAAGCGTCTGCAGCGCACTTGCGATCGTCTCTTGATGCCACAAGTTTCAACTGAAATGTTTGTGGAAGCGTGTAAGGCTGTTGTCCGCGCCAATGAAGAATATGTACCGCCATATGGAACGGGAGGAACTCTCTACCTTCGTCCCCTTTTGATTGGTATCGGAGATATCATCGGTGTAAAACCAGCAGAGGAGTACATTTTTACGATTTTTGCTATGCCAGTTGGAAACTACTTCAAGGGTGGTTTGGTTCCAACCAACTTCTTGATCCAAGACGAATATGACCGTGCAGCTCCACATGGTACAGGTGCTGCTAAGGTGGGTGGTAACTACGCAGCTAGTCTCCTACCAGGTAAGATGGCTAAGTCTCGCAACTTCTCTGACGTTATCTACCTAGATCCGTCAACTCATACCAAGATTGAAGAAGTCGGATCAGCCAACTTCTTTGGAATCACGGCAGACAATGAATTTGTGACTCCGCTGAGCCCGTCCATTCTGCCGTCCATTACCAAATATTCCTTGCTTTACTTGGCAGAGCACCGCTTGGGCTTGACGCCAATTGAAGGTGACGTTCCGATTGATAACTTGGATCGCTTTGTCGAAGCGGGAGCCTGTGGTACTGCGGCTGTTATCTCACCAATTGGAGGAATCCAGCACGGTGATGACTTCCATGTTTTTTACAGTGAAACAGAAGTCGGCCCAGTGACCCGCAAACTCTACGATGAGCTGACTGGTATCCAATTTGGTGATGTAGAAGCTCCAGAAGGTTGGATTGTAAAAGTAGACGAATAACTTTAAGAGCCTTTCGAGGCTCTTTTTATTGAGGAAATCACTTGCCAGCTTTGCTATTTTTGTGTAAAATAGAAACTTGAAAGAGGTAGAAGAATGAGTAAAAAAGATAAAAAAATTGAGATTCAGATTGCGGATAGCAAGGTGACGCTTGGCGCTGACCAATTTGATGGCTACACCCTTTCTATTGGGAAAAAAGTCATTGGCGAGATTGCCGAGTTTGATGGCCAATTTGCTATTGTCAAGAATGGAAATGTTGAAAGTTTATATAAAAAGCTTGAAAAAGCGGTGGAAACTTTGATTGAAACCTACAATTTAGGAAAATAAGGGCTTGCGCTTTTATTAGATTAATGATATAATTGATATCGTTGATTGTCGGAGAGATAGCGAAGAGGCTAAACGCGGCGGACTGTAAATCCGCTCCTTCGGGTTCGGGGGTTCGAATCCCTCTCTCTCCATTTCATCATTGGGGTATAGCCAAGCGGTAAGGCAAGGGACTTTGACTCCCTCATGCGTTGGTTCGAATCCAGCTACCCCAGTTCTTAGGTAATATATCAGATAAAGGATAAAATATCGTCGGATATTTTATTTCTTTATAGGGTGGAAAACGGTAAAGATAAATCAATGTCGTTTGCGGGTGCTTAGGAAAATAATTATAAGTATGTCAAGTAGTACACTTGATTGTTGGAGGATTTTTTTAGATGAATGAATTTGAAGATTTGCTAAACAGTGTTAGCCAAGTCGAGCCAGGTGATGTCGTTACTGCTGAAGTATTGACAGTGGATGCTAACCAAGCTAATGTTGCCATTGCTGGTACTGGTGTTGAAGGGGTTTTGACTCTGCGTGAGTTGACAAATGATCGTGATGCTGACATCAATGACTTTGTAAAACCAGGTGACACACTTGAATTGCTTGTTCTTCGTCAAGTAGTAGGTAAAGATACAGATACAGTTACTTACCTAGTATCTAAAAAACGTTTAGAAGCTCGCAAAGCATGGGACAAATTGGTTGGTCGTGAAGAAGAAGTTGTTACTGTTAAGGGCACTCGTGCTGTTAAAGGTGGACTTTCTGTTGAGTTTGAAGGACTTCGTGGATTTATTCCAGCTTCAATGCTCGATACTCGTTTCGTTCGCAACACTGAACGTTTTGTAGGTCAAGAATTTGATGCTAAGATCAAAGAAGTAGATCCAAAAGAAAACCGCTTCATCCTTTCACGTCGTGAAGTTGTTGAAGCAGAAGCTGCAGCAGCGCGTGCAGAAGTATTTGGCAAATTGAATGTTGGTGATGTTGTGACTGGTAAAGTTGCTCGCATCACAAGCTTCGGTGCTTTCATTGACCTTGGTGGTGTTGATGGTTTGGTTCACTTGACTGAACTTTCTCACGAGCGCAACGTTTCACCAAAATCTGTTGTTTCAGTTGGTGACGAAATCGAAGTGAAAGTTCTTGATTTGAACGAAGAAGAAGGCCGTGTGTCACTTTCACTTAAAGCTACAACTCCTGGACCATGGGACGGTGTTAAACAAAAACTTGCTGCTGGCGATGTAGTTGAAGGTACAGTAAAACGTTTGACTGACTTCGGTGCTTTCGTTGAAGTATTGCCAGGTATTGACGGACTTGTTCACATCTCACAAATTTCACACAAACGTGTTGAAAATCCAAAAGATGCTCTTAAAGTTGGTCAAGAAGTAACTGTTAAAGTTCTTGAAGTGAATGCTGCTGCTGAGCGTGTATCACTTTCTATCAAGGCTCTTGAAGAGCGTCCAGCTCAAGAAGAAGGCCAAAAAGAAGAAAAACGTCAATCTCGTCCACGTCATCCACGTCGTCAAGAAAAACGTGACTTTGAGCTTCCAGAAACTCAAACTGGTTTCTCAATGGCTGATCTTTTCGGTGATATCGAATTGTAATTTACTTAAGAAGAGGCTGAGTTTCTCAGCTTCTTTTTTCGTCTTTTCAAGTGGGACTTTGTATCCGAGTCATTTATTGCGATACTTGCTCTTTATGCATATTCAGTTTTATTTAAGCGAAAGATGCTAGACTAAATCTCTCGTGCATTCTATGAGAAAGGAGGCTGCCGTGAAGTTTATTTTCAATTCTATTAGATTCATAGTTCGCTTGGTTTGGCGGCTCATCTGGGGGCTTATTTGGTCTGTGGCACTCAGTTTCCTTGTTCTTGTAGGTGTTTTTTATTTTACTACTTCGACAGAGACGGGGGCTGAGGGATTATCGCAGGCTCTTCGAACTACTGTTACTCAAGTGGATCAATTCTTAACGCATCAAGGACTTTCCACTGGTTTTCAGACTAATGAGGGAATTCAGTCCCATCAGCTGACAGATGAGCATGCAACAACAGGGGCTCGTTGGGATCAGCCAAGCGCCACAATTTATATCGATACAAATAATGAAACCTTCCGTTCAGCCTATCAGGAGGCCATTGATGCTTGGAATCAGACAGGTGCCTTCACCTTTCAAATCATCAATGACAAAGACAAGGCGGACATTGTTGCGACGGAGATGAATGACGGTAATGTCAGTGCAGCTGGTGAGGCTGAGTCGCAGACCAATCTCCTCACCAAACGATTTACTCATGTGACTGTTCGTCTTAATAGTTACTACTTGCTGGACAGACGCTATGGTTATTCTCATGAGCGGATTGTCAATACAGCAGCTCACGAATTGGGCCATGCTATCGGATTAGACCATAATGAGGAGGAATCAGTGATGCAGTCGGCAGGCTCATTTTATAGCATTCAGCCGATAGATATCCAGGCTGTAAAAGACTTGTATCAATCATAAAGGTATGCTAAGATCGATTTTTAATATTATTAGACGCTTCCCAGAGCAAGTTTTCCTTTTTCTTTTTAACTCAGGCATTTTTGCTTGGCTGTGGAAAAGCGGCAGCGACATTGCTAACCAGCTAGGCGTGACAGCAGCTTGGGAAAGTCATGTTCCAGCGCCCATTCAGGCCTTCTTTGGCGAGAATGTTGAGACAGTTCAAGGATTTTTCCAGCATTCAGCCATTATGTGGCTGATTGGTTCCATGATTATTCTATGGATTGTTCGTTTTGTCAAGGGGATGATAAAACTAAGTCTTTTTGTTTTGATTATTTTGCTGGGTATTTACTTGGTTATGCAAAATCAAGAAGTTTTAGCTAGTTTTCTGTAAACTACAAGTAATTTATAGAAGAAAAAACTTTTGACATGAAGAGACTTAATTGAGCGAGAGCAAGTTTTTCATGGCAAGTTCAGTGCAAGCTTTCCAAGAAGTTTTTATGAAGTCTTGCACTTTCTGCTCTTGGCTCCTACTTTTATCTAAAGTCGAGGATTCAAGTTTGAAAAGCTTGATGAGCGTTGGTCATGCTTAGTAAAAAAAGGCTTCTAAAAAATATTTTTAAAAAAAGCAAAAGAAAGGGTTTACATTCACGTTTTGATGTGCTATAATGAAACTATAAATTGAATAGGGTGAGCGTTACTAAGTTGGATTAGGCGTGACCGCAAATAAATTGGAAGAAGCAAGTGCTCTTGTATTTTCCGTTTATTTGCGGTCATTTTTATTTCACGAAAACCCAAGAAAATGATAAGGAGGGAACTATGTATCGAATCATACTTCCTATGAATAACAATGTTGCTCTAGCCAAACATGAAAATGGTGAAGAGGTTGTTCTGATTGGTAGTGGGATAGCATTCAATAAGAAAAAGGGTGATCCTGTTCTGGAAAGTAAGATTGAGAAAGTCTTTCGTATGAGAACGGAAGAGTCCAAGGAAAACTTTGTGGCCTTGCTCAAAGATGTTCCGCTGGACTTTATCACAGTGACCTATGATGTGATTGACACGCTTTCCAAGAAATACCATTACCCAGTCCAGGAGTATATCTATGTCACACTGACGGACCATATCTACGGTTCTTATCAAGCGCTTCAGCAGGGGCGGTACAAGAGCAGTGACCTTCCAGATGCTTCAGGTAAATATCCCATTCCTTATCAAATCGCACAAGAAGCAGTGGCTATTTATCGGGAACGACTCTTAGAAGCTTTTCCAGACGATGAAATAAATAGAATTGCCTATCACTTTATCAATGCAGAAGGATTTTCCAGTCCAGCAGGGCAGAGTCATTTAGATCAGCGTAAGGAAATTCTAGCTGCTGTAGAAGAAGAGCTAAGAAAACAGGGAATAAAAAGAACATCGGATAATAGCAACTTCTATGACCGGTTTATGATTCATCTTAATTACTTCTTAGATTACTTAGACAGAAGCCGAGATGATAACGTTTCACTGTTAGAAATGGAAAGTCAGATTAAACTGACCTATCCCAAAGCTTATCAAATCGGAAGTAGTCTATATGAGATTATTGCCCAGAAAACTGGAATAGATTTGTATCATAGTGAGCGAGTTTATCTGGTTTTACATATTCAACGATTACTATAAGGAACATTAAAAGGAGGATCTATCATGAATAGAGAAGAAGTAACATTACTTGGTTTTGAAATCGTAGCCTACGCAGGTGACGCTCGCTCCAAGTTGCTGGAAGCACTAAATGCAGCTCAGGCTGGAGAATTTGACCGCGCAGAAAGTTTGGTGGAAGAAGCCAATGCTTGTATTGTCGAAGCGCACCATGCTCAGACCAGCCTTTTGACCAAGGAAGCTGCTGGTGAGGACTTGGCTTATAGCGTGACCATGATGCACGGTCAGGATCACCTGATGACAACCTTGTTGCTCAAGGATTTGATGAAACACATGATTGAACTATATAAAAGAGGAGTAAAATAATGAACAAACTCATCGGACTTATTGAGAAAGGGAAGCCTTTCTTTGAGAAGATTTCTCGAAATATCTATCTCCGTGCTATTCGGGATGGCTTTATCGCTGGTATGCCAGTCATCCTCTTCTCATCTATTTTTATCTTGATTGCCTATGTGCCAAATGCGTGGGGTTTCCACTGGTCTAAGGATATTGAAACTTTCTTAATGACCCCTTATAGCTATTCAATGGGGATTCTGGCTTTCTTTGTGGGCGGGACCACTGCAAAGGCTTTGACGGACTCTGTCAATCGCAGCTTGCCTGCTACAAACCAGATTAACTTCTTATCTACTATGCTGGCTTCTATGGTCGGCTTCCTCCTCATGGCCGCTGAGCCTGCCAAGGAAGGTGGCTTCCTGACTGCCTTCATGGGAACAAAAGGTCTTTTGACAGCTTTCATCGCAGCCTTTGTTACGGTTAATGTCTACAAGGTTTGTGTGAAAAATAATGTCACCATCCGCATGCCAGAAGAAGTTCCACCAAATATTTCGCAAGTATTTAAAGACTTGATTCCATTCACTGTTTCAGTCGTTCTGCTCTACGGTTTGGAACTGCTTGTTAAAGCAAGTCTGGGAGTAACCGTTGCAGAATCCATCGGAACGCTTCTTGCTCCGCTTTTCTCAGCGGCAGATGGCTATCTGGGAATCACGCTTATCTTTGGTGCTTACGCTTTCTTCTGGTTCGTGGGAATTCACGGTCCGTCTATCGTTGAGCCTGCCATTGCTGCCATTACTTATGCCAATATCGATGCTAACTTGGCTCTGGTACAAGCTGGTCAGCATGCGGATAAGGTCATCACTTCTGGTACTCAAATGTTCATCGTTACCATGGGTGGTACTGGTGCGACCTTGATCGTTCCATTCCTCTTCATGTGGATCTGTAAGTCCGAGCGTAATCGTGCAATTGGTCGAGCATCTGTTGTCCCAACCTTCTTTGGTGTCAATGAGCCGATTCTCTTTGGTGCTCCAATCGTACTGAATCCAATTTTCTTCATTCCATTTATTTTTGCACCTATCGTAAACGTATGGATTTTCAAATTCTTTGTTGATACTTTAAACATGAACTCCTTCTCAGCCAACCTTCCTTGGGTGACACCTGGACCTCTGGGAATTGTGCTGGGGACCAACTTTCAGCTTCTGTCTTTTGTACTAGCAGCCCTTCTTGTCGTAGTGGATGTGATTATTTATTATCCATTTGTCAAGGTTTATGATGAACAAATCTTAGAAGAAGAACGTTCTGGCAAATCTAATGATGCTCTTAAAGAAAAAGTAGCAGCTAACTTTAATACTGCTAAAGCGGACGCTATCCTTGAAAAAGCAGGTGTGGATGAAGAAGCTCCAGCGCAAAACAATATTAGCGAAGAAACCAATGTGCTGGTGCTCTGTGCAGGCGGTGGTACTAGTGGATTACTGGCCAACGCTTTGAATAAAGCAGCAGCTGAATACAATGTTCCTGTCAAAGCAGCAGCGGGTGGCTACGGTGCTCACCGTGAAATGCTGCCTGAGTTTGACCTGGTTATTCTTGCCCCTCAAGTTGCCTCCAACTTTGAAGACATGAAGGCAGAAACTGATAAATTGGGTATCAAGCTAGCTAAGACAGAAGGCGGCCAATACATCAAACTAACCCGTGATGGCAAAGGAGCACTGGCCTTCGTTCAGGAGCAATTTAAGAACTAAATCTGTTTATTTGAGATGAAGCAACTTGATAGAGTTTGGGACAAAAGTCCTAGCCTCTCAATTGTCTTTGGATTGTCGAGCAAGACGCAGTGGTTGAGTGGGCTCTACTACGCTAATTTCATCAGCTTTTATAGCCCTACTCAACTGTGCGGAGGTGGGACGACGAAATAGAATTCTAGCGAATTACCGATTTCTGTCCCACTCTCCAAATGCTATTGAAAGGAAAATAAGATGACAAAAAGCTTACCTAAAGATTTTATTTTCGGTGGTGCAACAGCAGCCTATCAAGCTGAGGGAGCAACCCATACAGATGGAAAAGGACCTGTTGCCTGGGATAAGTACCTAGAGGATAACTACTGGTACACGGCAGAACCTGCCAGTGACTTTTACCACAAATACCCAGTGGATCTGAAATTGGCTGAAGAGTATGGCGTCAATGGGATTCGGATTTCCATTGCTTGGTCACGGATTTTCCCGACAGGTTATGGCGAGGTCAATCCAAAAGGTGTGGAATTTTACCATAATCTTTTCGCAGAATGCCACAAACGCCATGTAGAACCTTTTGTGACCCTTCACCACTTTGATACACCAGAGGCTCTTCATTCAAATGGCGATTTCCTCAATCGAGAAAATATTGAGCACTTTGTGGACTATGCGGCTTTCTGTTTTGAAGAATTTCCAGAAGTTCGCTATTGGACAACTTTCAATGAAATTGGTCCCATTGGTGATGGTCAGTACTTAGTCGGAAAATTTCCTCCAGGTATCCAGTATGACTTGGCCAAGGTTTTCCAATCCCATCATAACATGATGGTTTCTCATGCCCGTGCTGTTAAGCTCTATAAGGACAAGGGCTACAAGGGTGAAATTGGTGTTGTTCATGCACTTCCAACAAAATATCCTTACGATCCAGAAAATCCAGCAGATGTCAGAGCGGCAGAGTTGGAAGATATTATTCATAACAAATTTATCCTAGATGCGACTTATCTGGGGCACTATTCAGATGTAACTCTGGCAGGAGTTAATCATATCCTTAAGGTCAATGGTGGCCAGCTCGACTTACGTGATGAAGACTTTGTGTCTTTAGAAGCAGCCAAAGACCTCAATGACTTCCTTGGCATCAACTACTATATGAGTGACTGGATGCGCGACTTTGACGGTGAAACTGAAATTATCCATAACGGAAAAGGCGAAAAGGGAAGCTCCAAGTACCAGATTAAGGGGGTAGGTCGCAGAGAATCGCCGACCCATATACCAAAAACCGATTGGGATTGGATTATCTATCCGCAAGGTCTTTATGATCAAATCATGCGGATTAAGAAGGATTATCCAAACTACAAGAAGATTTATATCACAGAAAATGGTCTGGGTTATAAAGATGAATTTGTGGACAATACAGTTTACGACGATGCTCGGATTGACTATGTCAAGCAGCATTTGGAAGTTTTATCCGATGCGATTGCGGATGGGGCTAATGTCAAGGGCTACTTTATCTGGTCTCTGATGGATGTCTTTTCTTGGTCTAACGGTTATGAAAAACGCTACGGCTTATTCTACGTAGATTTCGAAACGCAGAAACGCTATCCGAAGAAATCCGCTCACTGGTATAAGAAACTAGCCGAAACGCAAATGATTGAATAGGAAATAAAGCCGATAGAATTGAACTCTATCGGCTTTATTGGGCATGCCAATATATTTAAAGTCTGATTTGATGGTAGGGAAAGCTTGGTGCTCAATCACTAGACAGGATATTCTGGTCGGAGTACTTGCGAAAAAATTTAAAATTTTTCTTTGAATTGGCTTGAGAGACAGATAGTTTGGATTGCATTTTTTATGACAGCCAATGGCCCTGTACTTGGAAATCTGCTATAATGGTCTTATGATTATTTTACAAGCAAACAAGATTGAACGCTCTTTTGCAGGGGAGCTACTTTTTGATAATATCAACCTGCAGGTGGATGAGAGTGACCGTATTGCCCTCGTCGGTAAAAATGGAGCTGGGAAGTCAACCCTGCTCAAGATTTTGGTGGGCGAGGAAGAGCCGACGTCTGGTCAAATCAATAAAAAACGAGACTTATCCCTGTCCTATCTGGCTCAGGACAGTCGCTTTGAGTCGGAGAATACTATCTTCGACGAGATGCTGCTGGTCTTTGATAGTCTGCGTCAGCAAGAGAAGCGCTTGCGGCAGATGGAGCTGCAAATGGGAGAATTGTCAGGGGGAGAGCTGACTGCTCTCATGACCCAGTATGACCAGCTGTCAGAGGACTTTCGCCAGAAAGGTGGTTTTACCTATGAGGCTGATATTCGAGCTATTTTGAATGGTTTCAAGTTTGACCAGTCCATGTGGCAGATGAAGATCTCTGAGCTTTCGGGCGGGCAGAACACCCGTCTGGCTCTGGCCAAGATGCTTTTGGAGAAGCCAGAGCTGCTGGTGTTGGACGAGCCGACCAATCACTTGGATATCGAGACCATTGCCTGGCTGGAGACTTACTTGATTAACTACAGCGGTGCCCTAATCATCGTCAGCCACGACCGCTATTTTCTAGATAAGGTTGCGACTATAACGTTGGATTTGACCAAGCATTCCTTGGATCGCTATGTGGGCAATTACTCTAGCTTTGTGGTCCAAAAGGAGCAGAAGCTGGCCACTGAAGCCAAGAACTATGAAAAGCAACAGAAAGAAATCGCTGCGCTGGAGGACTTTGTCAATCGCAATCTGGTTCGGGCTTCCACAACCAAGCGGGCTCAGTCCCGCCGCAAGCAGCTGGAAAAGATGGAGCGTTTGGACAGGCCGGAGACCGGCAATCGCTCGGCTAATATGACCTTCAAATCCGATAAGGTTTCTGGAAATGTTGTTCTGACCTTGGAAGATGCAGCTATTGGCTACGGTGAGGAAGTCCTGTCGGAGCCGATTAACCTTGACATTCGCAAGTTTAATGCGGTAGCTATTGTCGGGCCAAATGGGATTGGGAAGACGACCTTGATTAAATCACTAATCGGACAAGTGCCCTTCATCAGAGGCAAGGAGCAGCTGGGGGCTAATGTGGAAGTGGGCTACTATGACCAAACCCAGAGCAAACTGACTGCCAGCAATACGGTTCTTGATGAGCTATGGAATGACTTCAAGCTGACGCCAGAGGTCGAGATTCGCAATCGCTTAGGCGCTTTCCTCTTCTCGGGAGATGATGTCAAGAAGTCTGTCGGCATGCTGTCGGGTGGAGAGCGGGCGCGGCTGCTTCTAGCCAAGCTGTCTATGGAAAATAACAACTTCCTCATCCTAGACGAGCCGACCAACCACCTGGACATTGACAGCAAGGAAGTGCTGGAAAATGCCCTAATTGACTTTGACGGCACCCTGCTCTTTGTCAGTCATGACCGTTACTTTATCAATCGCGTGGCCACACAGATCATCGAGCTCTCTGAGACAGGCTCCACCCTTTATCTAGGGGATTATGACTACTATCTGGAGAAAAAGGCAGAGCAGGAAGCCTTGCGTGAGGAGACGGAGCAGGTCGATTCTGATAAGCCTGCCCCAGCCAATGACTATCAGCTTCAAAAGGAAAACCAGAAAGAACAGCGCCGGCTGGCCCGCCGCCTAGAGCAATTGGAAGCGCAAATCGAGGACTTGGACAGTCAGATCAGTCAGCTTCAGGAAGCCATGCAGGCTACCAACGACGCCAGTGAACTCATGGAGAGCCAGCAGCAAATCGACCAGCTGACCGCTGCCCAAGAAGAAGCCATGCTAGAGTGGGAAGAACTAGCGGAGAAGGTGTAGGAAGAAATAGAACATCTACAGGAATGCCTAGTTTCCTAGAGTTCAAGATACTTAATTTCACATGTGAAATCAGTCCAAAAGAACAAAAACCGAATTTTTACATGTGAAATCTCTGATTTTGTGGCAAAAAGGAAGATTCTTCATTAAAGATTTTTTCCCTGAGAACAAGAGACGAATTTTTACATGTGTTCTGAGAATTTTTCTAGGAAAATAAACGATTCTTCATGCAATCTAAGTTCTTTTAAAGACAAGTCAGTCCGTCAGATTTTCTGACGGTTGGTCTGAGAGCAAATCCCGAACTTTCTATTTTCTGGACGAGTTCTTTTAGCAGAATCTGCCTTTTCCGATTTTCAGCCGATAAGATTTTGACAAAAAGAGTCTCGTCTGAAAATAAAATCCGAACAAGGGGCGGTGAAGGTAGTTTTGAAAGAGCGACTAGGGAAGCGAAACAGCAATTAAAGGAATTGAAGTGGTAAACAAATGGAAGATTTAGGCAAAGTTTTTCGTGATTTTCGTTTAAATGGACATTATTCTTTGAAGGAAGCGGCNGGTCAGGTTTGCTCGACTTCTCAGCTGTCTCGTTTTGAGCTGGGTGAGTCGGACATGACCCTCTCGAAATTTTTAGATCTCTTGGATAATATTCATGTGACTCTTGAAAATTTTATGGACAAGGCAAGGAATTTCCAGCAGCATGAGCATGTGGCCATGATGGGTAAGATTATCCCTCTTTACTACTCAAATGACATCAAGGGATTTCAAGACTTGCAAGCGGAGCAGTTGGAAAAGGCCAAGGCCAGCAGTGCGCCTCTTTACTATGAGCTGAATTGGATTTTGATGCAGGGCTTGATTTGTCAGCGAGACAGCCAGTTTCGTATGAGGCAAGTGGATTTAGATAAGGTGGCTGATTATCTTTTCCAAGTGGAAGAATGGACTATGTATGAGCTGATTCTCTTTGGAAATCTCTATAGTTTCTATGATGTGGACTATGTCTATCGTCTGGGCAAGGGAGTCATGGAGCGGGAGGACTACCACAAAGAAATCGGCCGCCATAAGAAATTGGTCTTGATTTTAGCCCTCAATTGCTACCAGCATTGTTTGGAAAGTCGTTCTTTTGACAAGGCTAGCTATTTTGAGGCTTACGTAGAGAAAATCATTGGCAAGGGCATCAAACTCTATGAACGCAATGTATTCCTCTATCTCAAGGGTTTTGCGGCTTATCAGAAGGGGCAGAAGAAGCAGGGCATCAAGCAAATTCAGGAAGCTATGCACATCTTTGAAGTGCTGAATTTACCTGAGCAAGTCGCCTATTATCAAGAGCATTTCCATAAGTTTGTAAAAGCATAATTTCCCAAATATGGGAAAAATAAAGAACCTCCCTCCATTCCTGATACAATAGTTTCAGAAATGGAAGGAGGTATTTTTATGAATCGACATGCAGCACAGCTGATTACACGGGCTGCTATTAATAAAATTGGGAATATGCTTTATGATTATGGGAATAGCATCTGGCTTGCTTCTTTGGGAGCTCTGGGACAAACGGTCTTGGGCATTTACCAGATATCAGAGCTAGTTACTTCTATCTTATTCAATCCTTTGGGGGGAGCCATTACGGACCGCTTTTCCAGACGTAAGGTGCTGATGGTAGCGGACTTGATTTGTGCTGGTCTTTGTCTGCTGATTTCCTCTATCTCTAATGACCAGCTCATGATTGGAGCGCTGATTTTTGCTAATGTGGTTCAGGCTATAGCCTTTGCTTTTTCTCGGCCAGCTAATAAATCCTACATTACAGAGATTGTAGACAAGGAAGACATCGTGGCCTACAATTCTCATCTGGAATTGGCCTTGCAGGTTATCAGTGTCTCAGCTCCAGTCTTGTCTTTTATCGTGATGCAGTATGCAAATTTGCGCGTGACTCTTCAACTGGATGCGCTGAGCTTCTTTCTGGCTTTTGCCTTGGTTTACTTTCTGCCCAATCATGAGCCGAGTAAGCAGAAGTCTCCCATCAATCTTGGAAATATCCTGAGAGATATCAAGGAAGGGCTAGTTTATATCCGTCAGCAAAAAGAAATCTTCTTTCTGCTCTTGGTAGCTTCTGCAGTCAACTTTTTCTTTGCGGCCTTTAATTATCTATTGCCTTTTACCAATCAGCTTTACGGCAAGACTGGCTCTTATGCAACCATTCTGAGTTTGGGTGCGATAGGCTCAATCATCGGAGCTATTTTAGCCAGCAAGGTTAAGGCCAGTATGGGAAATTTACTTGTAGCCCTACTATTGACCGGTGTTGGAGTCGCAGTCATGGGCATCTCTACCTTGCTACCAGTTCATCCCTATTTTTCTTATTCTGGTAATCTTATCTGCGAGCTCTTTATGACTGTGTTCAACATTCATTTCTTCAGTCAGGTTCAGACCAAGGTGGAGCAGCAGTACCTAGGCCGAGTTTTCTCAACGATCTACACGTTGGCAATTCTTTTCATGCCTCCTGCGACTTTCCTGATGACGCTTTTGCCAAGTGTTCACACAGCCACCTTTCTCCTACTTGGTCTAGGCGTAATGAGCTTGGCTTTGATTTCCTACCTTTATCAAAACAAAACATTAAACTAGGTTGGAGTGATTTCCAACCTAGTTTAATGTTTTGTCTTGCAAATCTTCAGCTGAGAATTTTTAAATTCATTACCAGCCTAATTTGGCTTAGAACTTTATTTCCAAGCTACTAGTCCAATCGGCTGATAGATTAGGAGCGCTAGAGATTTGGGTAACTGGTAGAAAAAATTTTTCCATTGGAATGTGCATATAATCATTGTTCCTTGCTAGTAAAAGTAGTATGATGAAGTATAAGCAAAATTAATGGAGTAAGGAATGAAAGATTTTCATTTTGATGCGATTTCAGCATTTGAAAACTATAAAATTGAGGAAGCCAAAGATGGCCATGTTTTAGTAACGACAGAGGTCGTTCCCTCTTCTCTAAACTATTATGGAAATGCACATGGAGGCTACTTGTTCACCTTGTGCGATCAGATAAGTGGTTTGGTTGTCATTTCACAAGGAGCTGACGCTGTGACCTTGCAATCTTCTATCAACTATCTTAAAGCGGCTAAACTAGGCGACATCCTGAGCATTGAGGGGAACTGTGTCCATGCCGGACGGACGACTAGAGTGGTGGATGTGGATATTGTTAATCAAGATGGGAAGAATGTCTGCAAGGGGACCTTTACCATGTTTGTCACTGGCGAAAGGGGAGAAAATGCACAAGTTAGAATATAAACATTATCTTTTTGACTTTTATGGAACACTAGTAGATATCCAGACTGACGAAGATGATCCAACTTTATGGTTGTATCTTTCCCGCATCTATGCAGCATATGGAGCAGATTATCAGCCAGAAGACTTGAAAAAGAAATATGAACAATTGGTAGTAGAGCAGGAAAACAAGATAGCGCAAGAGAAAAGCGTTGCCTATCCAGAGGTTGATTTGGTGGCGGTTTTCATTCAGCTTTTGCAGGAAGCTCCAACTAAGCATGAAACCCTGACTCCGCTTCCTGACTTGCAGGCTTGGGGAGAGCAGTTGGCCGTAACGTTTCGGAGTTTGTCCCGTCGTCAGCTCCATGCCTATCCCAATACCCTGAAAGTTTTAAAGGCTATTAAGGACCAGGGAGGCGATGTTATTTTGCTCTCTAATGCTCAAAAGGCTTTTACAATGCCAGAAATTGAATTGACGGGTTGTGCCGATTATCTGGACAAAGTTTATATTTCTTCGGATTATCAGATCAAAAAACCACAAGCAGAATGGTTAGAACTCGTATTGGAGGAGAATCGGTTCAATCCAGAAGATACGGTGATGGTTGGCAATGATTTTTCTACGGATATGGCTATTGCTGAAGCTGTTGGAATTGATAGCGTTTTGCTGAACACTTTCCCATACTCAGCTGCAGAGATAAACAATCTCAATAAAATGCAGTCCAGAGTCATTACGGATATAGAGGAACTGCTGGGAAATAGGCAGTAAAGGATGCTACGAGGTCTTTGAATGATTTATTCACAGCCAAAACTGTGGATAACTCGTAGAAACATTACGATTTGATGAAAAATTGTGGATAACCTTTATTAATTTGCTTACTTATGATATAATAGCCCATATAAATAAAAATAGAAGAGGTATGTGAAATGTCACGTAAACCATTTATCGCTGGTAACTGGAAAATGAACAAAAATCCAGAAGAAGCAAAAGCATTCGTTGAAGCAGTTGCATCAAAACTTCCTTCATCAGACCTTGTTGAAGCAGGTATCGCAGCTCCTGCAGTTGATTTGACAACTGTTCTTGCTGCTGCAAAAGGTTCAAACCTTAAAGTTGCTGCTCAAAACTGCTACTTTGAAAATGCAGGTGCTTTCACTGGTGAAACAAGCCCACAAGTTTTGAAAGAAATCGGTACTGACTACGTTGTTATCGGTCACTCAGAACGCCGTGACTACTTCCATGAAACTGACGAAGACATCAACAAAAAAGCAAAAGCAATCTTTGCAAATGGAATGCTTCCAATTATCTGTTGTGGTGAATCACTTGAGACTTATGAAGCTGGTAAAGCTGCTGAATTCGTAGGTGCTCAAGTATCTGCTGCATTGGCTGGATTGACAGCTGAACAAGTTGCTGCATCAGTTATCGCTTATGAGCCAATCTGGGCTATCGGTACTGGTAAATCAGCTTCACAAGACGACGCACAAAAAATGTGTAAAGTTGTTCGTGACGTTGTAGCTGCTGACTTTGGTCAAGAAGTTGCTGACAAAGTTCGCGTTCAATACGGTGGTTCTGTTAAACCTGAAAACGTTGCTTCATACATGGCTTGCCCAGATGTGGATGGTGCCCTTGTTGGTGGTGCGTCACTTGAAGCTGAAAGTTTCTTAGCTCTTCTTGATTTTGTGAAATAAGAATAACAATAAATGGCTTGTCGCCTTAAAGGTGGCAAGCTTTTTAAAAGTTTGGAGATAAAAGGTGAAATCAAAGGAACTTATCTATTTGGCCAGCACAGCTATATTGCTAGCAGCAACGGCTAACGTAGTACAGGCAGAAGAAAATACGCCGACAACCACAGACCCTGAAGTAGCTAAGGCAGAACTTCAAGTAGAAAAGGATCATCAACCTCAGCAGGTAGCCTTACCAGAAGCGGTGTCTACTGACCGTCAAGTCAAACAAGAAAGCTCGGTCGCAAAAGCGGAAGCTAGTCCAGTATACAAGGCACCAGAAAATCTGACAGCTGCTGCTAGTCTGGTCAAGGAGAATGTACCAGAAAATAAAGCGAGTGAACAAGCAAAGGCAGCTGCTTCTGAAGCGATTCAGAATCCAGTAAAGGCTGAGCAGATTTCCCCAGCGATCAGCGCCAGTCCTGTATCTAAAAAAGGAAGCACTTCTTTTTATAATGCAGCTTCTTCAGCAGGACAAACAGCGCGTGGCAATTCACAAGCAGAAATCAAGGGCTCTACCTTTGTGGATGTGAGTAGTCATAACGGCCATATCAGCGTAGAAGACTATCGCCAATTAGCATCCAAAGGTGTCGGCGGTGTCGTTGTTAAGCTGACAGAAGGAACCCACTATACTAATCCTTATGCTGAGTCTCAGGTTCGAAATGCGCAAGCAGCTGGTTTGCAAGTATCAACCTATGCCTTCTCGCATTATACAAATGATGCAGAAGCAAGAGCAGAGGCCCGTTACTATGCTGCTTTTGCTAATAAACTGTCCTTGCCTAAAAATACAGTCATGGTCAATGACATGGAAGACCCTAAAATGCAAACGGGGATTAACCAGCATACTCAGGCTTGGGCAGATGAAATGCGCAAGCAGGGATATGCAAATCTGATGTATTACACGAGCGCTAGCTGGGTTGACCAGAACAACCTACGCCACAAAGGTTCAATCAATACATCCCTTTTTGGCCTTGATAATTTTTGGATTGCTCAGTACCCAGCACCTAAGCTGAGTGCAAATGATGCTAAAAATTTGAAGTACAATAGCGGAGCAGGAGCTTGGCAATTTACTTCTCAAGCGCAGCTGCTTTCTGGTAAGCATGTTTTTGACCAGAGCATTGACTATTCTGGAAGATTTACAGCTAGAGCTACTTTGGTTAAACAACCTCTGACAGGTAAGATTAGTATTCAAAATAATAATCCAAAAACTGGCACATTTGATGTTGTTGTTTCCGAAGTTTCCGCACCACATGGAGTTCAGGAAGTTAAACTTCCGACTTGGTCCAGTGAGCGTGGACAAGATGATATTGTTTGGTATACTGCAACGAAGCAAGCTAACGGAACTTATAAGCTGACTGTTAATGCTGCCAACCATAAAGGTTCTACGGGCGAATACAATGTTCATTTGTATTACGTTCAAGGTGATGGCAAGTTGGTCGGCGTTGGTGGTACAACGACTAAGGTCTCAGTTGCAAAACCAGAAGGTAAGTTGACTATTGCCAACAACAATCCAAAGACCGGTACTTTCGACGTGATCGTATCCGAGGTTTCTAGTCCGCAAGGGGTTCGTGAAGTCTTGCTTCCGACTTGGTCAAATGATCAAGGTCAGGACGACATCATTTGGCACAAGGCACAGAAACAGTCAGACGGTACTTATAAATTTACTGTCCGTTCTAGCGAGCATAAGAATTCTATTGGCGACTACAGTGTTCACTTGTACTACGTTCAAGGTGACGGCAAGTTAGTCGGAGTCGGTGGCACAACGACTAAGGTTTCAGTTGCTAAGCCAGAAGGCAAACTGACTATTGCCAACAACGATCCAAAGACCGGTACATTCGATGTGATCGTGTCCGAGGTTTCCAGCCCGCAAGGCGTTCGTGAAGTACTGCTTCCAACTTGGTCAAACGAGAATGGTCAGGATGACATCATCTGGCACAAGGCTCAAAGACAGTCAGACGGTACATATAAATTTACCGTCCGTGCTAGCGAGCACAAGAATTCTGTCGGCGACTACAGTGTCCACTTGTACTATGTCCAAAACGATGGTAAGATGGTTGGTGTCGGTGGCACAACGACTAAGGTTTCAGTTGCTAAGCCAGAAGGCAAGCTGACTATTGCCAACAACAATCCCAAGACCGGTACATTCGATGTGATCGTGTCCGAGGTTTCTAGCCCGCAAGGGGTTCGTGAAGTCTTGCTTCCAACTTGGTCAAATGAGAATGGTCAGGATGATATTATCTGGCACAAGGCTCAAAGACAGTCAGACGGTACATATAAATTCACCGTTCGTGCCAGTGAGCACAAAAACTCTGTCGGCGACTACAGTGTCCACTTGTACTATGTCCAAAATGACGGTAAGTTAGTCGGTGTCGGTGGCACAACGACTAAGGTGTCCGTTGCGAAGCCAGAAGGCAAGCTGACTATTGCCAACAACAATCCCAAGACGGGTACATTCGATGTGATCGTGTCCGAGGTTTCTAGCCCACAAGGGGTTCGTGAAGTCTTGCTTCCAACTTGGTCAAATGATCAAGGTCAGGATGATATTATCTGGCACAAGGCACAGAAACAGTCAGACGGTACATATAAATTCACTGTTCGTGCTAGTGAGCATAAGAACTCTGTCGGCGACTATAGTGTCCACTTGTACTATGTCCAAAACGACGGCAAGTTAGTTGGCGTTGGTGGTACAACGACTAAGGTTTCAGTTGCGGCAGGGGAGAAACCACAGGGAAAAATCAGTATCCAAAATAAAAATAATGAAACTGGTGAATTTGATATCGTCGTTTCTGGTGTTGTAGCTCCAGAAGGTGTCAAAACTGTCTATTTGCCAACTTGGTCCAGTCAAAATGGACAAGATGATATTCAATGGTATACGGCGGAACGCCAAGCTGATGGTACTTATCGCAAGCATGTTTATGCAAGAGACCATAAAAATAGCCAAGGCGAGTACAATGTTCACCTATATTACTTGAACAATCGCAATCAGCTGCAAGGAGCTGGTGGAGAGAAAACTACGGTTTCTATTAAACATCCTCAATCGCCTAGCAGTCAGCGTGATCGTGTTCTTGCAGCAGCAGCAGCGATGGTTGGCGTCAAGGGAGGCAGTGCTGAGCACCACCGTCTGGTCAATGACTATAATAGCGTTAGACCTCTACCAGTCGGTTATGCTGTGAAGAATTCAGATGACTGGTGCGACATTTTCACGACAGTTATTTTCCAAAGAGAAGGCTTGAGCGATCTTATTGGTCGTGAATGCGGTGTTGAGCGCCATATTCATATCTTTAAACGTCTAGGTATCTGGAATGAAGATGGTAATTCTACACCTAAAGCGGGCGATATCATCACCTTTAACTGGGATAAAGATACCCAGCAAAACGATGGCTGGGCTGATCATATCGGTATTGTCGAAAAAGTCGAAAATGGCATTATTCACACGATTGAAGGTAACAGTAACGACGAAGTTAAACGTAATACTTACCGTATTGGTCATGGAAATATCCGTGGTTTCGCGTCACCTCGTTATAGATAAACACAAAAAAACCAAGGGAAACCTTGGTTTTTTAACGTCTTAGAATTTTCTTTATGAGCTGAAGCAGCTTAAACTTGAGTGGGTTGGGATAATAACGGAAAGTTCCCATTTTTCGAACGATGAAGCCGTTGAAGTTCTGCTTGAAGCGCAGAACACCGTCAGAACCGTCGAAAATTCCCATGATGCCGAGGAAATTATAAAATGGAATGCCTCTCTTGATACTTTCGGTTATAACGTATTCCTGCAGCAGGGCTGGGGCGTAGAATTTGTTAAACTCAGGATAGGAGCCGCTGAAAAGATAGGTTGTTTCCTGAGGAGTGTAGATAAAGAGGCTGGCAGCCAGGACTTGGTCTTGGTCGCCATACTTGTCAATCAGCTCTTGGGCCTCTGCTTTGCGGGTTTCAAAGCTGTCAAACTGGCTGGAAAGCTCTCGCAGCTGATTTTGCTTCTTTTCAGATTGAGGATTGTTTTCCAAGTCCTCCTGCAGTTTTTGAATTTTCTGGCCCAGTTTCTCTTGGTCTTTTTGTAAGTTCTGAAGATAGTCCTTGAAGTTAAGGCTGGCTGTCATAAAGTCTGCCTGCTGTCCAAAGCTATCATAAAAATCTTGATAGTAGTCTAGTGGCTTGTCATCATATTCCCGCCGGTCAGAAGTGGCAGCTGTGATGTCTTTGAAAACGCTGAGTTGGTCGCGATCTAATTTTTTTAGTTTGATACCAAAGGTATTCGCCTTTTTGACGGTCGCCTTGCCATTTTTACTGAAGGATTTGAGCAAGTCTTTCTCCGTCAGACCAGTTAAGTCTTTGACATAATGCCAATCAGGCTCTCCGCCTGGATAGCCTGTCTGTAGGCCGTCAAAGTCAAAGCCCAAATCAGTCAGTTGCTGGATAAGCTGGCCTTTTTCATCAGATGTGGGCTGGCCATTGCTGTCAAAGGTCTGATACGTCTCGTAGGGCTTGATGATGAGCTCTAGAGCGCCTTCTTTTTTAGCGTAAGCCTGCAAAGCTTGATAGAAGGGAGTCAAGTATTGAGCATCGGTAGAGACAGGGCCGCAGTTGATTTCCATATGGAGGCCGCCAGTCATCGGCATGCTGTAGAGGACAGCAGACACCACTACCTGTCCCTGTGGGTCAGTGTAGCCGACATACTGGGTACTGAAGCCACGCTTGCTCAGCAGCTCTGCCATTTCCACGGTCTGCATAAAAGAGCATTGGGAGCTAGCTGAGGTATGCTGGATGAATTCTTCTTGGCTGAGAAGTTTAAAGGTCATAGGCTTCCTTTCTTTTAATGCTTGCTGCGCAGTTTCTTTCTGAGAGTGTAGGCAAGATTGGAGAGGTGGTAAAGAGGATTAGTTGGCAGGTTAAATTCACCAGCAAATTCCTCAATGGTCGGATTGAACTTGGATTTAAAGCTGTAGAGACCGCCCTTGAGGTCGTTTTCGATTCCGCCCATATTTTGCCAATCTGCTCCGCGCTCAAAAGCATGTTTGGCCGTTTCGTACCAAGTGATGATGGCAGGCTGATAACGACGGTATTCCTCGTCCATTCCGGCATAGATATTTTCCGAGGTTTTGCCGTATTCCAAGACCAGTGTGCCAGACAGGGGAACGACAGTAGCACCTTGGCTGATTTTGTCCTGCAGAAAGTCAATCTCTTCTTGGAGGCGTTTCTGTTCTTGCTGGTTATTCTCAATCTTGCCAGGCTTGGTTTTTTCGGTAAATTTCTCTGCTTCCTTGAGTGTCTTGGTCAGCTGAGCCTGCAAGTCTTCCAAGCGTGCCTTTAGATCAATGCTGGACAAGGTGATGTAGGAGTGATCAGGATAAGTATCCAAGAGTTTTTGATAATAGTCTTTGCCGCGTAGGTGGATGTTTTTTCTGTTTTCTGTCTTCTTCATCAGGGCTGAAAAGTCATCCAGTAATTCTGCTCCGCCAAATTGGATTTGGATGCCTTTGTTTCGGGCTGTACGAATAGCCTGGCGAGTACTCTTAGAAAGCAAATCCTCGCTGAAATCTTCTTTATGGATATTGGCCTGCAAGCGAGGCTGGATGGTTTCATCCAGAGACTCAGTCCGTCCGACCCAGACAGCGCCTGCCTGCTGCAACTGTTGAATCAGCTCAACCGTCTCGGCTTTGTCTTGCAATTCGCCACCCATCTTGCTTTCTGCCAGAAAGAGGCTAGGGTCAAACTTGACAAAGAGCGTTTTTTTCTCCTTGGCAAATTTCTTGAGCGACGCCAAAACAAAGGTCAGCAGCTCCTTGTCACTATAGTCCATAATAGGACCGCGAGGGATATAAAGCATGGTCATCCCCAAGGGCAGTGGTTTAATCAGGACACTGGCTGCAGCAACCAAGTGGCCGTCTTTGTAGAAGCCCAAGCGTTCATTTCCCCAGTTGTCCTTGATTTGAGCCCAAGCAGAGCTCTGCAGGAGATTGGCCTGCGGATGAGCCGTGACAAAATCATCGTGTTCCTGAGCTGAAATTCCAATTTTGTAGCTAAACATTATTTTAAAACCCACTCTCTAATAGCGTGTGCTACGCCGGATTCTTCGTTCGACTTGGTGATGTATTTGGCGATTTTCTTGAGTTCTTCTCTGCCGTTTTCCATGACAACAGGAGAGCCAACGGCTTCCAGCATGGCGCGGTCGTTTTCTTCATCACCAATAGCCATAGTCTGCTCCTTGCTTAAGCCCAGTTTTTCAGCCAGATGAAGGATAGCAGCCCCTTTATTGACAGTTTTTTTGACAATTTCTAGATAGAAAGGAGCTGATTTAACTAGTGTATATTTTTCGGCTAATTCCGGTGGCAGCTTGGCAATGGCCGCATCCAAAATTTCCGGCTCATCAATATACATGCACTTGACGATTTCTTTATCAGCCATTTCTTCAGGCGTACGATAGAAGATAGGCATGTTGACCAGATTGGACTCATAGACAGTGTACTTGCCAATGTTGCGATTGGCAGTATAAATGCCGTCCTTGGTGATGGCATGCATGTGAACGCCTAATTTTCGCCCGAGCAGCTCGATATCCAGATAATCGTCGTAAGTCAGTGTTTCTTTGATTAATTCTTGACCTGTAACAGTATCCTGCACCAGTCCGCCATTGAAAGTCACGACATAGTTGCCTGGCTGATTAAGTTCTAGCTCCTCGAGGAGTTTTTGAACTCCTGCAATAGGACGGCCGGTCGCAATGACGATTTTGACGCCAGCAGCCTTGGCATCCTGAACAGCGCTGAAGACTTCAGGAGTGATTTCTTTTTGGTTATTTACAAGGGTGCCGTCAATGTCGACGGCAACTAATTTGATAGACATATTATTCTCCGTAGGTAAATTGGTCGTTTTTGATATAGTGCATAAAGGTCTGGTTTTTTTCGCTGAAAAGTCCGGTCTCTGCTAGCATTTCCTTGGGGAAGTAGAAGCGATTATCGCCTTGTCTGGTCCCGGCTAGCGAATGAACGATAGGAGACAGGCTGGACAGTTCTGCTAGGCTGCCATCTTTTTGCAGAATTTCAATCTGGGTCCGGGGTTTTTCAACGTCAGGCCGGTAGAAATCATAAGGTAAATCAAAATTACGATGGATAGCAGTATAGTAATCAGGGTCGAAACCAACCTGTCCAACTAGGTCTCGCATGATATCCAAATGCGCTTCGTTTTCCTGAGAGAAGACGATAGACTTAAAGACCTTGCGGTTGATAAAACGCTGAGCCAGGTCAGATAAAATCTTGTCTGGACTCGTCATCCAAACTTGGAAATAGGTATTCATAACACCATCATCCAAGGCCAGATAATCCTGTAGGGTCACTCTGTTTTCAAAGAATGGAATGAGATTGGGCGATGACAGCGCAAAATAATCCTTCTGAGCCGGATAGAGAAACTTGGCCCGCTTGAGCAGATTTTGCAGCAGAACTTCCATAGCACGGCTAGCCGGGTGGAAATAGACCTGCATGTACATCTGGTAGCGGCTGACTACATAGTCCTCCACAGCATGCATGCCATTGCGTTTGAAGGCGATGCCGTTTTCTACAGGACAAATCACTCGTAAAATTCTGGTCAAATCAAATTGCCCATAGGAAGCGCCAGTAAAGAAGGAATCTCGCAAGAGATAATCCATCCGGTCCACATCTATCTGGCTGGAAATCAGCTGGACCACCTGCTTATTGGGATAGGTATGGTTGATGACGCTGGCTACTTTTTCTGGGAAATCCGGCGAAACCTGTACCAGGGCCTGATGAATCTCTGTCTCAGGACTGGTGATGATTTGCCGCGTAATGTCCTCATGATCGGTATCAAAGAGGCGTTCAAAAGTATGTGAATAAGCGCCATGTCCCAAATCATGCAGGAGAGCGGCTGTCATTGTTAGCAGGCTTTCGTGACTATCCCAGACATCGCTATATTTTTCATTGAAAATCTTGGTGATGCGTCGGGCAATCTCGTAAGCTCCCAGACAATGCGAAAAACGGCTGTGCTCCCCGCCGTGGAAAGTATAGCCGGAAGTGCCCAGCTGTTTGATGCGACGCAGCCGTTGAAATTCTTTGGTATTGATTAAATCATAAATGACCTGATGATCCACATGCACATAATTATGGACGGGATCTCGAAATACTTTTTCAATCATAGTCCTATTATATCATAAATGCTCAGTGGACGAAATTCAAAGCCTGAAGTAGAAAGGAAGAATTCTCAAGAAATTTTTGGTAAAATAGAGGAAAGAAACAAGGAATGTGAGAAAAACATGAAAATTAGAATGAGAAATCAAATCAAATTAGATGAACAAATGGAGTTGATTGACCAGGTCTACGATGTAGAATGGACAAAAAAAGGAAGCAATCACTATTTGGTTTATCAGAGCGAGGAGCAGGAAAAGGTTCTTCTAAAATTTAATGAAGACAAGCTGACCATGACCCGCTTTTCTGATCCGAAAACCATTCTTCATTTTATCAAGAATGGTCAGCATTTAGTATCTATCCCGACTCCGCTGGGTGCTCAACAGTTTGTGACGGATACTCAGCACTATCACTTAGATGCAGAAAATCAGGCTTTGGAACTTCACTATGATTTGAAAAGAGCCGACGACGATCAACTTTTTGCTTCCTATCAGATGAAAATAGAATGGCAAGAATAAAAAATTGAAAAATAATAGCTCTGCCTTGAAAAATACAAAAATTTTGGTATAATGAATACACTCAAGGGAGTAGCTAACGGTTTTACCGTTACAAGGTCGTCAATACGAAAGAAATTTCCGGCCTTGTATGAAATAGCGAGACTTGTTAATAAACAGGTCTCTTTTTTGTTTATTTTGAAAGAGGCCCATCAAAAGGAGGAGACATTTTGTCAAAAGAACAAAAGCGCCAAGCTTTTTATACGCAAAGTCCTGAGGAAGTTTTGCAAGCAATGGAAGCTTCCGAACAAGGGTTGACCAGCAGCCAAGCCCAGCAACGTTTGGCGGACTACGGTCGCAATGAATTGGAAGAAGGAGAGAAAAAGACTCTCTTGATGAAATTCATCGAGCAGTTCAAGGATTTGATGATTATCATCTTGTTGGTGGCTGCGGTCTTGTCTGTCGTGACGTCAGGTGGTGAGGATATTGCGGATGCTGTGATTATCCTAGCAGTTGTCATCATCAATGCTATCTTTGGTGTTTATCAAGAAGGCAAAGCTGAAGAAGCCATTGCAGCTCTCAAATCTATGTCCAGCCCAGCTGCGCGTGTCCTGCGTGATGGCCATGTCACAGAAGTGGATTCTAAGGACTTGGTACCTGGTGATATTGTCAGACTGGAAGCTGGTGACGTTGTCCCAGCAGATATGCGACTTTTGGAGGCTAATTCTTTGAAAATTGAAGAAGCCGCTTTGACAGGGGAGTCTGTGCCAGTTGAGAAAGATTTGACTGTTGCAGTAGCGGCAAATGCTGGTATTGGCGACCGGGTCAATATGGCCTTCCAAAACTCCAATGTCACTTACGGTCGAGGAGTTGGGGTTGTTGTTAATACAGGGATGTATACGGAAGTAGGCCACATCGCAGGTATGTTGCAAGATGCAGATGAAACGGACACACCACTCAAGCAAAACCTCAATAGCCTGTCTAAGGTTCTGACCTATGCGATCTTAGTGATTGCTGCGGTGACCTTTGTAGTCGGTGTCTTCATTCAAGGAAAAGATCCACTTGGTGAACTGATGACCTCAGTTGCTCTTGCGGTTGCGGCGATTCCAGAAGGCCTTCCAGCTATTGTTACTATCGTCTTGGCTTTGGGAACACAGGTTCTGGCTAAGCGGAATTCGATTGTCCGTAAGCTTCCAGCTGTTGAAACTTTGGGATCAACTGAGATTATCGCTTCCGATAAGACTGGTACCCTGACCATGAACAAGATGACGGTCGAAAAAGTTTTTTACGACGGAGTCTTGAATGAAGCTGGACAAGACATTGAACTTGGTTTGGAGCTGCCGCTCTTACGTTCAGTTGTTTTGGCCAATGATACCAAGATTGACCAGGAAGGCAAGCTAATTGGTGACCCAACGGAAACAGCCTTCATCCAGTATGCTTTGGACAAGGGCTATGATGTCAAAGGATTTTTAGAGAAATATCCTCGTGTGGCTGAGCTGCCATTTGATTCAGATCGTAAGCTCATGTCTACCGTTCATCCATTGCCAGATGGGAAATTCCTCGTGGCTGTCAAGGGTGCTCCTGACCAACTTTTGAAACGCTGTGTTTCCCGCGATAAGGCTGGAGATATTGCAGCGATTGATGATGCTACATCACAGCTGATCAAGTCTAATAACTCTGAAATGGCTCACCAAGCTCTGCGCGTGCTGGCTGGTGCCTACAAGATTATTGATGCAGTTCCGACTGACTTGACATCTGAAAATCTAGAAAATGATTTAATCTTTACTGGTTTAATCGGTATGATTGACCCAGAACGTGCCGAAGCGGCAGAAGCTGTTCGCGTCGCTAAGGAAGCGGGTATTCGTCCAATCATGATTACGGGTGACCATCAGGATACAGCTGAAGCTATCGCTAAGCGCTTGGGAATCATTGAAACTGGAGATACGGAAGACCATGTTTTGACTGGTGCTGAGCTCAACGAACTTTCTGATGCGGAATTCGAAAAGGTTGTTGGTCAATACTCTGTCTACGCCCGGGTTTCTCCTGAGCATAAGGTTCGTATCGTGAAAGCATGGCAAAACCAAGGTAAGGTCGTTGCCATGACAGGTGACGGTGTTAATGACGCGCCAGCTTTGAAGACAGCTGATATCGGTATCGGTATGGGAATTACAGGTACAGAAGTTTCTAAAGGAGCTTCTGACATGATTCTCGCAGATGATAACTTTGCGACCATTATCGTTGCTGTTGAAGAAGGACGGAAGGTCTTCTCAAACATTCAAAAGACCATTCAATACCTTCTTTCTGCTAATACAGCTGAAGTGCTGACTATTTTCTTAGCAACTCTCTTTGGTTGGGATGTACTGCAGCCCGTTCATCTGCTTTGGATCAACTTGGTAACAGATACCTTCCCAGCTATCGCTCTTGGTGTTGAGCCAGCTGAGCCAGGTGTTATGACCCACAAGCCACGTGGCCGTAAGTCTAGCTTCTTCTCAGGTGGTGTCATGAGCTCCATCATCTATCAAGGATTGCTGCAAGGTGCTCTGGTGCTGGCAGTTTATGGCTATGCTATCTCTAATCCCGTCCATGTCGGAGATGTCAAGGCTATCCATGCGGATGCCCTTACTATGGCCTTTGCGACTCTGGGACTCATCCAGCTCTTCCATGCTTACAATGTGAAATCTGTTTACCAATCTATCTTTACAGTTGGGCCATTCAAGTCTAAGACATTTAACTGGTCTATTCTGGTTTCTTTCATTCTATTGGTTTCAACTATTGTGATTGATCCGTTGGAAAAGATTTTCCATGTGACTAAGTTAGATGTGACTCAATGGGCTGTTGTCCTGATCGGCAGTTTCTCAATGATTATCATTGTTGAAATTGTTAAGTTTATCCAACGTAAATTGGGTATGGACAAGAATGCTATTTAACAGCAAAAAGTCATCTGCGGATGGCTTTTTTGCGTACAAGGGGTTATAATCAACTTCAAAGAGTTCAACTCGAAAGGACGGTGAAAGTATGTATCAAAACTTACGAAAGAAGTTGGAAGAAGCTTCTCCTTTATATTATGAGGAAGAAATCTTATGGTTACTGGATCATATTGGTCATCCAGAAGCGACAATCCGTGATGATTTAGTCTTTTCGTCCTTAGCAAGGGGACTTCAGGCTGATTTGTTTTCAGTTGAACAGTTTCGTTTCTTGGCTCAAGAAGCAGTCAAAAGACAAGGACTTTTTTACAAGAGTGACGAAAATGGTCAAGCTACCTTAACACGTTCCTTCACGGCTTTGCTTTATGCTAATCTCTTAAACTGTGATGGTAATCCAAACTCTTTGTATTATCAGGCTTTATCAGTGCAAGAAAGAACCTATTTACTAGATAAGGGGCTAAGCTATTTGTCAGTAGAAAGAGACATAAGGGGTTACTCCAGGAAATACGGTTGGGTTCATGCCTTCGCTCATGGGGCAGACTTATTGACAGAAGTGGCTTGTCATCCGGACTTTCCTTCCAGTAGGATGCCAGAGGTTTTAGAGGTCATTCATCAAGTTTTTAAAAAAGTTTCAGTCCGTTTCGGAAATGATGAGGATTGGCGCTTAGCCCAAGTGCTCTATCAAGCTGTTTTAAAGGAAAAACTGTCCCAACATGAATTGAGACTGTGGCTTCAATCACAGAATTTTCCCTTGGAAAGCAACCAAGACTTCATAGCTTTTTCCAATTTTCGCTCCTGTTTATTAGAAGTCTATGTGAAGTTGGACAGTAAAAAGCAGCTCTCAGATGAGCTGAGAACTGCTATTCAAACATTCCATTACTGAACTTCAATCACCGTTAAAGCATCTCGCAGTTCATCTGCCAAGTGTTTTTTCTTATAGTCTAGAAATTCGACTAAATCTTTAACAGCATTATAACGCTTGTGCAGGCGGTACATCTGGGGAATCTGATACTGAGGAAAGTCGTTAAAAAAGTTCCGAGTCAGTTTCCATTCACGGATATAGCCCAGAGGACGCATATGGTAGCGGACACCTTCTATAACACGGCTTTGGTAGCGGTGATGAAGATGGCCGAAAACGACTTCTTTCACCCTGTATTTGACAAAGAGTCGATGAAAAGCTTGGCTTCCTAGGAAGGCGTTGAAGCGCTGGAAATAGGGATGGTCGTATAGAAAGTCTTGATGGGGGACAAAATGCAGAGCAACGATAATAGGACCATCTAAAGTTGCCAGCAGTTTTTCTAACTCTTGCAGCGTCTGAGCTGTAATGCTAGGGTCGTCGAGTTGACGCTCTAATCTGCGGTCAAACCAGAAGTTGGTCTTGGTTCTCAGATGCTCTTCTTTATTTTTTTCTGGGACAAAGCTGTAGTCGTACCAGCCAGAAAAGCTGACGAGCTTGGTCTGGCCGAACTGCTGGACCTGAAAATCATAGTTTGAAATTTCTTGCTCAGAAAGTCCCAGCATATCGTGGTTTCCCAGATTAAAAGAAATGGGAATCTCTTGCTTCAAAGTTTCAAGAAAGGGCAAACTGATCTTGGTCAGGTCGTTGGACAAATCTCCTGCAATGTGTAGGTGATCAATTTGTTCTTCTTTTAAAAGCTGGTGAAGAATTTGCCGCTCAAAATATCCAAACTGATTGGAGTCTAGATGGAGGTCGCTCATAAATCCAATTCTTGTCATGATTTTAGTCTAGCACATTTTTCAAAACTTGGAAATATTTAAGCGTCTTATGGAGGGTATCACCTCTATTTGAATCCCAAATAGATTATTAAAACCTTGTAATCCGGGATACTTCTTCCAATCCCATGTCATTATATTACTTTTTTAACAATTCCGTAACAAGCTGCTCCCATTCTTGCCTATCTACTAAAAATTGTATAAAATGAAGGTGCTTCATTATCGGATTAGGCAAATGTCTGAAAATGTGTTATAATAAAACGATATATGAAAAGAGGTATTTATGGACATTTCAGAAATTCGTCAAAAGATTGACGCAAATCGTGAAAAATTAGCTTCTTTCAGGGGGTCTCTTTGACTTAGAAGGTCTGGAAGAAGAAATTGCCATCTTAGAAAATAAGATGACAGAACCTGATTTTTGGGATGACAACATTGCAGCCCAAAAGACATCTCAAGAGCTCAATGAACTCAAGCAAACCTATGAAAATTTCCACCAGATGACCGAGCTTTTTGATGAATCGGAAATCTTGCTTGATTTTCTAGCTGAGGACGACTCGGTTCAAGAAGAGCTGGAAGAAAAGTTGACCGAGCTTGAGAAAATGATGACCAGCTATGAGATGACTCTCTTGCTGTCGGAGCCTTATGATAATAACAACGCCATTCTTGAAATTCACCCAGGTTCTGGTGGAACGGAAGCTCAGGATTGGGGCGATATGCTACTGCGGATGTACACGCGCTTTGGCAATGCCAAGGGCTTCAAAGTAGAAGTCTTGGATTATCAGGCTGGTGATGAGGCGGGTATTAAGTCAGTGACCCTTTCCTTTGAAGGGCCGCATGCTTATGGTCTGCTTAAGTCAGAAATGGGTGTTCACCGCTTGGTTCGGATTTCGCCATTTGACTCGGCGAAACGTCGTCATACTTCCTTTACCTCAGTAGAGGTTATGCCAGAGTTGGATGATACGATTGAAGTAGAAGTCCGTGATGATGACATTAAGATGGACACTTTCCGTTCGGGCGGAGCCGGCGGACAGAACGTCAATAAAGTATCAACTGGTGTGCGATTAACCCATATTCCGACAGGCATTGTCGTACAGTCTACCGTTGACCGGACCCAGTATGGCAACCGTGACCGAGCTATGAAAATGCTGCAGGCTAAGCTCTATCAGCTAGAGCAAGAGAAAAAAGCAGCAGAAGTCGACTCTCTCAAGGGGGATAAAAAAGAGATTTCTTGGGGTAGTCAGATTCGTTCTTATGTCTTTACTCCTTATACAATGGTCAAAGACCATCGAACCAGCTATGAAGTAGCTCAGGTGGATAAGGTCATGGACGGAGACTTAGACGGTTTTATTGATGCCTATTTAAAATGGAGACTCAACTAAAAACAGAGTGAAATCGCTAGATAAAAACTCTGATGAAAGGAATTGTACTAATTCATGTCAATGATTGAAATGAAAGACGTTGTTAAAAAGTATGACAACGGGACAACTGCTCTACGTGGTGTATCTATACGTATAGAACCAGGTGAATTTGCCTATATTGTAGGACCATCAGGAGCAGGTAAATCAACCTTTATTCGACTCCTCTATCGTGAAATTAAAATCGATAAAGGAAACCTTGCTGTAGCAGGTTTTAACTTGGGAAAAATCAAGAAACGGGATATTCCAATGCTACGCCGTAGAGTCGGTGTGGTTTTCCAAGACTATAAACTACTTCCTAAAAAGACCGTTTATGAGAATATTGCCTATGCTATGGAAGTTATCGGTGAGCATCGTAGAAATATTAAGAAACGCGTCATGGAAGTTTTGGATCTGGTTGGCCTTAAGCACAAGGTCCGTTCCTTCCCTAATGAGTTGTCAGGGGGGGAACAGCAACGGATTGCAATTGCGCGTGCCATTGTTAACAATCCTCAGGTCTTGATTGCTGACGAGCCGACTGGTAACTTGGACCCAGATAATTCATGGGAAATCATGAATTTGCTGGAGCGTATTAACCTGCAAGGAACTACAGTCCTGATGGCGACTCACAATAGTCAGATTGTAAATACCCTACGTCACCGCGTTATTGCTATTGAAAATGGCCGTGTGGTACGTGATGAAGCGGAAGGAGTATACGGATACGATGATTAGAAGATTTTTTCGTCATTTGATTGAGTCGCTTAAGAGTCTTACGCGGAATGGTTGGATGACTGTAGCGGCTGTCAGCTCGGTTATGATTACCTTGAGCTTAGTAGCTGTTTTTGCTTCAGTAATTTTAAATACAGCCAAGTTGGCAAATGATGTTTCCAATAATGTCCGCGTTATGGTATACATGCGTAAGGATGTTTTCGATAATAGCGAAACGATTGTAAAAGAAGGCAAAACAGTTCAGAATAAAGACTATCACAAGGTCTATGATGCTCTGACTTCTATGAAAAATGTAGAGAAGGTTACTTTTTCTAGTAATAAAGAGCAGTATAATAAGCTAACAGAGACCATGGGTAGTGAGTGGGATGTTTTTGATGAAGAAAATAATCCTCTTTACGATGCTTATATTGTTGAGACCAAGGCACCTAAGTATGTAGAATCTGTTACAAAAGATGCTCGTAAAATTGAAGGTGTATCAGAGGTTCAAAATGGGGGTACCAATACCAAAAATCTCTTTGCGTTTTCTAATTTCATCCAAACGTGGGGATTGATTGGGACAGCGCTTCTGATTTTCATTGCTATCCTTCTCATTTCCAATACTATTCGGATTACCATTATTTCCCGAAGTCGTGAGATTCAAATTATGCGCTTGGTTGGTGCCAAGAATAGCTATATCCGCGGACCATTCCTGTTTGAAGGAGCATGGATAGGCTTGTTAGGAGCAACAGTTCCGTCAATTGTAGTGTATTTGGCATATGGTATAGCCTACCAGACTATGAATAAGAGCTTGGTAGGTCAAGGACTTTCTATGATTGATCCGAAACTCTTTAGTCCGATTATGATAGCAGCACTCTTTGTGTTGGGAATTCTTATCGGATCATTGGGATCTATCATCTCTATGAGACGCTTCTTGAAGTTTTAATAAAAAAACAGCCTACAAAGGCTGTCCGGATTGAAAACAAACATCATTTGGTGTTTGTTTTTTATTGCACTAACAAATCGGAGAGAGGTGCAAGGTGTAAAGTAGCATAATTTTGTTTATACAAATTACTGCTATCGCTTTGTTTTCGATAGGCCAAGGCTGATGATAATGAGGGTAAAAAAGAATGCAGACAGGAGGCCTTTTGTGGTACTGTTTAGAAAAGGCTTGTCAAAAACATAAAAATTATAAGCAGAAAAACCTAATCCAAGGAGAGTTATCATAGCTGAAATAGCCAGCAGAATTAACCAAATTTTTCTTTTATCCATCATGAAGACCATCCTTTGTTTTCTATGGACTAAGTATATCATAATAAGCAAAAAGCGACATGACATGGAAGTCAGATTGTAGAGCCTATTTCCTGACTTTTTATTCTAATTTCATCTGCAGATGTAGAAATAGTCATTTACTAGATAAAAAATGAGGCAGTCTTGATTTCTGCCTCATTATTAGTTTATTAGAAAAATGGATTGAAATTCTTTTCGTGGCCAATCGTTGTGTCATTTCCATGGCCGGGATAGACACGATAGTCTTTGGGCAAGACAAATAACTCTTCGCGGATGCCAGCAAGGAGCTGGTCCATATTACCAGTCGGTAGATCTGTTCTGCCGATGGTTTCACGGAAGAGGGCATCACCAGTCAGGACGACCTGCTCTTCTGGGAAAATAATGGAAACTCCTCCAATAGAATGACCAGGTGTCTGAACAGCATAGAAATGAAAGTCGTCCAGTTGGTAGTCTTGGTGATAGTTGAAAAAGTGTTCAGCAGGTCTGAGAATGACGTCTTCCAAATCTGCATGGCGGTCAAGACCAGATAGATTATCAGTAGGAGTATAGAGCCAGCTTGCTTCGCTCTCCGCTACATAGACGGGCGGATTGGCAAAGTTATCTCGGACCTTATCCAGACTCATAATATGGTCGTAATGCGTATGAGTCAGCAAAATAGCAGTGATGGGCTTAGTGATTTCTTCTAGCTTGCGTTGGATTTTTCGCCAGTCGCTGCCGGGGTCAACTATGATGACATGACGGTCATTTTCAAGGAGATAAGTATTTTCAAAAGCGATGAGATTGACAATTTTGTGAACTTTCATTGGGCTTCCTCTGTGTATGTTTTCTCAATAAAGAGTGTAACAAAAAAGCAGAAATTTTGCACAAAATTTATTTTGAGGCTCAGCTTATTTTCAGATGTCTCAGGCTGGCATTTGTGATATAATCATAGCAGTATGACACAATCGAACTATAAATATGCTGTCATCGACTTGGAGGCTACAAGTGCGAACAGCAATGCAAAAATTATTCAAATCGGCATTGTCATCATTGAAAACGGGGTGATTTGCCAAACGTATGAAACAGATGTGAATCCGCATGAGGACTTGGATGAGCATATTAAACAGCTGACAGGATTGGATGATCAGCGCTTACGCCAAGCTCCGGACTTCTCACAGGTTGCCCGTGAAGTTTATGAGCTGATTGAGGATGCGATTTTTGTCGCTCATAATGTCAAGTTTGATGCCAATCTATTGGCAGAAGCTCTCTTTTGGGAAGGCTTTGACTTGCTGACTCCGAGAGTGGATACGGTGGAATTGGCTCAGGTTTTCTATCCGACTTTTGATAAATATGCCTTGGGGAACCTGTGCGAACTTCTGGAGATTCCTCTGGAAAATGCTCATACCGCTTTAGCAGATGCTCAGGCGACAGCTCAGTTATTTCTAAAAATCCAGAAAAAGATGGCTGGATTGCCAAAAACTTTGCTGGAGAAGGTGCTGGAATTTTCCGATAATCTCATCTATGAGTCGCGGCTAGCGATCGAAGAGATTTTTCAGTCGATGCCAGATGATTCTGGTCAGGATTTGCAGGAGACGCATGGCATCTTTTTGAAAAGGCCGAAAATCTTGCCGCCTGAGAAGAAACTTTCACAGGACTTTCTGACCAACCTTTATCTGCTGGGGCTGGACGAGCGCCCTGAGCAGTTGAGATTTGCGCAATATGTGACTGAGGCGCTTAGTCAGACTGCGGCTAGCTTTTTGGAGGCCCAGACAGGGCTTGGCAAGACCTTTGGCTATTTATTGCCTATTTTGGCTCATGGTCAGGAAAGGGTCTTGGTAACCGTTCCGACGAAGATTTTACAGGATCAGCTAATGCAAAAGGAAGGCCGACTCTTAGAGAAAGTCTTTCATATTTCTTTTCATAATCTCAAAAGTCCAGAAAATTATCTGAAACTTGATCATTTTTATCAAAGTCTATTGGTCTTGGATGATAATCGACTTGTTAATCGTTGCAAAATGCAGCTTTTGGTTTGGCTGACAGAGACGGAGACGGGTGATTTAAATGAAATCGGTCAGGCTTATCGTTTCGAGTCTTACTTTAGCCAGATACGCCATGATGGGAAATTAAGTAAGTATTCGCTCTTTTATGAAGAGGATTTTTGGCGACTGGGGCAGGTCAAGGCAGCTAGCAGTCGTGTCGTGATTACCAATCATGCTTATCTTTTGACGCGCCTAGAAGATGACCAGTCTTTGCTGGACAATCGGATGCTGGTGGTGGACGAGGCTCAAAAAATGTTTTTTGCCTTGGAAAGTTTTTCGCAGGCCAGTATCAATTTGACCAAGCAATTGCAAACTATCAGTCAGGCTCTGCAGACAGAAAAACAGATTTTACAAGAACGTCTCCTGCAAAGCATCCAATTTGAATTGGCGGATGCTGCTGAAAAGCAGCGGGGTAAGACCAGTGAATTGGATTCCCAGAAGATAGCCAAGCTGCGTCAAGATGTGTCTGAGCTGGATGAAAGCTTGCTGCCAGAGCTCAGGGAATTATTTTCAACCAAGTACCAATATTACTGGCTAACGGAAGAACAATTGACCGATCATCGGCTAATTAAGCTTCATGCTGGGCGCTCAGAACTCATGAGATTTAAGGATTTCCTGCCTGAGACAGTTAAGGTTATCTTAGTCTCCTCTACTTTAGAGATTAGTTCCAAGGTAAATTTGCCTCAGTTATTGGGCTTTGAAGATTATCACTTTTATAAACTTCCTCAGCAAAAGAAGCCCCTGCAGAAACTTTTCTTAGATCTAGATTTTCCAGATGTGGTGGAGTTATCAACGCAGGAATACGCTGAGAGGATTGTCGCAAGCTTGGAGAGTTTAGCTCCACTGAATCTGCCGATGGTGGTTCTCTTTACCTCCAAGGATTTATTGCTGGCCACTTCAGACCAGCTGACCTTGCCGCATTTGGCCCAGTATAAGAACGGCGAGCCAGCCAATATCAAGCGACGTTTTGACAAGGGAGAGGCACCCATCTTGCTAGGAGCAGGCAGTTTCTGGGAAGGAGCGGATTTTGCTCAGCAAGAGCAAATCATTCAGCTCATCACGCGGATTCCTTTTGATAATCCCAAAGATTTCTTTGTGCAAAAAATCAATCATCATCTGAAGGCAGAAGGCAAAAATCCTTTTTACGATTATCAGTTGCCGTCAGCTATTTTACGATTGAAGCAGGCTATGGGGCGAACCCGTCGCAATGAACATCAAAAGTCGGCGGTCATTCTTCTGGACAAGCGTATTTCAGCCAAGCGCTACGGTCGGCAAATCCAGCAAAATCTAAATCAGCTGGCATCTTTAGAAATGCTTTCTCAGCGGGATATTGTAAAGGAATTAAAAGAATTTTTCGACTAAAACTGCTTGAAAACAGTCAATTTATCTGGCTGTTTTTCTAAATGATTGCAAATTTTCTGGGCTACTGATGTCAAAAATCTGCTATAATGAAAAGAATAGGAAGAAGGTTATGACGTGAAAAAGAATCTACCAGGAATTGCTCTATCGTTTGCGATAGCGGCTGTTTCCATTTGTTTAGGAAATTGGTTTCCGCTGATTGGATCCAGTGTGTTTGCCATTGTATTAGGAATTTTGCTCAGTAATTTATGGAAAGTTCCAGATGTCTTTCAGCCGGGCTTGACTTATTCAGGAAAGAAACTGCTTCAATATTCTATTATCTTTTTAGGATTTTCCATGTCAATCGGCAAGGTTTCTGTGACGGGTTTGTCCTCTTTGAAGATTAGTCTTTTAACTATTTTGATTGCTTTCTTGGCGGCCTATGCAGCTGGGAAATTCTTCAAGATGAGACGTGTTTTAACTATTTTGATTGGGTTTGGAACGGCAATCTGTGGTGGTTCAGCTATTGCAGCAGCTTCGCCTATTTTAGAAGCCGAAGAAGAGGACATCGCTCTATCTATTTCAACCATCTTCTTTTTCAATATATTAGCTGTTTTCATCTTTCCTTTTCTGGGGCATCTCATGCAAATGTCTGATGCCTATTTTGGAACTTGGGCAGGGACGGCCATCAATGATACTTCGTCAGTCGTTGCGGCAGGTTATACTTATAGTCAGGCGGCGGGAGATTTGGCAACCATTGTCAAACTGAGCCGAGCGCTGATGATTGTACCCGCTTGCCTCATCTTTGCCGGCTATCGATATGTCCGAGATAAGCGGTCAGCTCAAAAAGTAGACCTCAAGAAGATTTTTCCTTGGTTTATTTTATGGTTTGTTATGGCTTCTGTTGTGAGCAGCTTGGGAATTTTTCCATCAAATCTAGTTCCTTACACAAAGCTGTTGTCCCAATGGCTGATGGCTATGGCCTTGGCCGGAATTGGAGCCAAGGTTTCATTCAAACAGTTCAAGGAAGCTGGAGCGGGACCATTATTAACCGGAGCTTTTGCTTGGTTCTGCGTCGCAGTTTCTAGCTTGATTATCCAATATTTTTTGTAAGAAAGGAAAATTATGCCTTCACAGCAAAGAACATTTGAATCTAGGATTGATTACAGCTTGCTTTTACCTGTCTTGCTCTTACTATCAATCGGAGTTACGGCTATTTATATAGCGGTTAGCCATGATTATCCAAATAATGTCTTGCAGATTGTTGGTCAGCAAGTGGTTTGGATCTTATTAGGCTTTCTGATTAGCTTTATCGTTATGTTTTTTAACACTAAGTTTCTTTGGAAGATGACGCCTTTTCTGTATATTTTAGGCTTAGGACTTATGGTTCTTCCGCTTGTATTTTATAGTGAGAGCTTAGTGGCTTCTACAGGGGCGAAAAACTGGGTATCTATTCGTGGGGTTACTCTCTTTCAGCCATCTGAATTTATGAAAATTTCATATATTTTGATGCTGTCGCGAGTTGTAGTGAAGTTTCTGCAGCAAAATAAAAAATATGAGCGAACCATTGCTTTAGATCTCTTTTTGATTGTAAAATTAGCATTATATACCTTGCCGGTTTTGTTGCTTTTGGCTTTGCAGAGTGATTTGGGGACAGCTCTAGTATTTGCCGCGATTTACTGCGGTATTGTCCTTTTATCTGGTGTTTCGTGGAAGATTATTCTACCGGTTTTCTTGACAGTATCCCTTCTTTTTACTGTCTTTATGTTGATCTTTATTTCAAATGGTGGCCGCGCTTTTCTCCATGGTTTAGGGATGCCGACTTACCAGATCAATCGAATCTCAGCCTGGCTCCATCCTTTTGAATATGCTCAGACAGTAACCTATCAGCAGGCACAGGGACAGATTGCTATTGGAAGTGGAGGTTTGTTAGGTCAAGGATTTAATGTCTCAAATCTGCTAGTACCTGTCCGTGAAAGTGATATGATTTTCACCGTGATTGCAGAGGATTTTGGTTTTCTTGGTTCGAGTTTGGTGATTGTGATTTATCTGTTCTTGATTCATCGTATGCTTCAGATTACTATTAAGTCCAACAATCAGTTCTACACCTATATCTCGACCGGTCTCATTATGATGCTGCTCTTTCATATTTTTGAAAATATTGGTGCTGTGACAGGGATTTTGCCTTTGACAGGGATTCCACTCCCCTTCATTTCTCAAGGGGGCTCTTCCATCGTCAGCAATCTCATCGGAATCGGCCTCCTACTGTCTGTCTCTTATCAAAATAGCCTAGAAGAGGAGAAGCATGCGCTGACTCCGCCTGTTCGTAAAAAAATTGTACTTAGAAAAATAAAATAAGAAGTGGGTACCTTGTATCCTAGAAAGGTGTTGTACATGAAAAAAATAGCTCTCATGTTAGCCAATGGCTTTGAAGAAATTGAAGCCCTCACTGTTGTCGATGTCTTGCGTCGTGCAGGCTTTATCTGTGATATGATTGGTTTTGAGGAGGCTGTGACAGGTTCTCATCAGATCACTGTCAAAGCCGATCAAGTCTGGAATGGGAATCTATCTGCTTATGATATGGTCGTTCTTCCAGGCGGTATGCCAGGATCAACAAATCTGCGAGATGATGACCGCCTGATGGAAGTTCTACAGGAATTTCAAGCAGAAGGTAAATTTGTCGCAGCGATTTGTGCCGCTCCGATTGCTCTTGATCGCGCAGGTCTGCTGAATGGCAAGAACTTTACTTGCTATGATGGAGTGGAAGCCAACATTGAGAACGGTAGCTATCAGAAGCAGACCGTTGTCGTAGATGGAAAGCTAATCACCAGCCGTGGTCCATCTACAGCCCTTCCTTTTGCCTATGAGTTGGTTCACCAGCTAGGCGGAGATGCGGATCAATTGGCAAGTTCTATGCTTTTTAAAGATGTTTTTGAGAACTAAAAGATTCACTCGATTTTCGGGTGAATTTTTTCTGTCTAAGTTGGATGAAAAATCTATGAAAATATGCTATTTCATCATAAATAAAAGCCCTTTTTTTCAAAAAATATGATATAATAAAGGGTATGAATTATCAAGATTACATCTGGGATTTGGGTGGAACTCTCTTGGATAATTATGAGACTTCAACCGCAGCTTTTGTCCATACCTTGCAGGACTTTGGTCTGACTGCGAGTCATGATGAAGTTTATAAGGCTCTCAAGGTCTCAACAGATTATGCAGTCCGCCAGTTTGCCCCTAGAAATAAGGAATTTTTAAAGGCTTATAAGGCGAATGAGGCCAAGGAATTAGAACATCCGATCTTGTTTGAGGGAGCTTCAGAATTATTAGCACAAATTATCCAGCAGGGTGGTAGAAATTTTTTGATTTCTCACCGAGATGATCAGGTGTTAGAGATTTTGCAGAAGACGCAGATCAGTGGTTATTTTACAGAAGTAGTGACGGCTGCTAATGGTTTTAAACGTAAGCCAGATCCTGAGTCTATGCTGTATTTAAAAGACAAGTACCAGATTGAGTCTGGTCTGGTTATAGGAGATCGGCCGATTGATATCGAAGCTGGTCAGGCGGCAGGATTTAGCTGCTATCTCTTTGATAATATGAAAAATCTTGAAGAATTTGTAGATATTGAACTAGAAAAGGAATAACATGACAGAAGAAAAGCAACAAGACATACAAGCGCAAGAATATGACGCCAGTCAGATTCAGGTCTTGGAGGGCTTAGAAGCCGTTCGGATGCGCCCTGGTATGTATATCGGTTCGACCTCCAAGGAAGGTTTGCACCACTTAGTATGGGAAATTGTTGACAATTCGATTGATGAAGCCTTGGCTGGCTTTGCCACTCACATTCAAGTTTTTATTGAAAAAGATAATTCGATTACAGTTGTTGACGATGGTCGAGGCATTCCGGTTGACATTCAGGAGAAGACAGGCCGTCCGGCTGTAGAAACCGTCTTTACTGTCCTTCACGCAGGAGGAAAATTCGGCGGTGGCGGATACAAGGTTTCAGGAGGTCTGCATGGTGTAGGCTCTTCCGTTGTAAATGCCCTGTCCACTCAGCTGGATGTCCGCGTTTATAAAAACGGACAGATTCATTACCAAGAATACCGTCGTGGTCATGTAGTCGCGGATCTAGAAGTCATTGGTGAGACCGATCGTACAGGTACGACCGTTCACTTTACACCAGATCCAGAGATTTTCACTGAAACAGTAGAATTTGACTTTGAGAAGCTTAATAAACGGGTGCAGGAATTAGCCTTCCTCAATCGTGGTCTCAGAATTTCCATCACTGATAAGCGAGATGGACTGGAGCAGGTCAAGGATTACCACTATGAAGGTGGGATTGCCAGCTATGTTCAATACATCAATGAAAATAAGGATGTAATCTTTGATACGCCGATTTACACTGACGGCGAAATGGACGACATTACGGTTGAAGTGGCCATGCAGTACACGACTGGCTACCATGAAACAGTCATGAGCTTTGCCAATAATATCCATACCCACGAGGGTGGAACGCATGAGCAAGGTTTCCGAACAGCCCTAACTCGGGTTATCAATGACTATGCCAAGAAAAATAAGCTTCTCAAAGAAAATGAGGACAATCTGACTGGGGAAGATGTGCGTGAGGGACTGACAGCAGTTATCTCTGTTAAGCATCCCAACCCACAGTTTGAAGGTCAGACCAAGACCAAGCTGGGCAATAGCGAAGTGGTCAAGATTACTAATCGCCTCTTTAGTGAAGCCTTCTCTGATTTCCTTTTGGAAAATCCTGCGGTGGCTCGAAAAATCGTTGAAAAGGGAATTTTGGCTTCTAAGGCCAGAATTGCTGCTAAGCGAGCTCGGGAAGTAACCCGCAAGAAGTCTGGTTTGGAAATCTCTAATCTGCCAGGGAAATTGGCTGATTGCTCGTCCAACAACCCACAGGAAACAGAACTCTTCATCGTGGAGGGGGACTCAGCGGGTGGTTCAGCTAAGTCTGGGCGTAACCGTGAATTTCAGGCTATTTTGCCGATTCGCGGTAAAATTCTCAACGTTGAAAAAGCCAGCATGGATAAGATTCTGGCTAATGAAGAAATCCGCAGCCTCTTTACTGCTATGGGAACTGGTTTTGGAGCTGACTTTGATGTTAGCAAGGCTCGCTATCATAAATTAGTCATCATGACTGATGCGGACGTGGACGGAGCTCACATTCGGACTTTGCTCCTGACTTTGATTTACCGTTACATGAAGCCGGTTCTGGAAGCAGGCTATGTCTACATCGCCCAACCACCAATCTATGGTGTCAAGGTCGGCAGCGAGGTAAAAGAATACATCCAGCCAGGTGCAAATCAAGAAGAAGAACTGCAAGCTGCTCTCGAGCGCTATAGCGAAGGTCGCTCTAAACCGACGATTCAGCGCTACAAAGGTTTGGGAGAAATGGATGACCATCAGTTGTGGGAAACGACCATGAATCCAGAACACCGTCTAATGGCGCGAGTTTCTGTCGATGACGCAGCAGAAGCTGATAAGATTTTTGATATGCTGATGGGAGATCGTGTAGAACCTCGTCGTGACTTTATCGAAAAAAATGCAGTATATAGCACACTTGATGTCTAAAAAGTTAGAAAAAACAACCATTACAAATGAATTTGTGATATAATCAATATGTTTGCTTTTTAGTAAAAGAATGAAGGAGTTTTATATGTCTAATGGACTGATTATTCTCATTATTGTAGTAGCAGCACTATTAATTTTAGGCTATTTTACTGCTATCTATATGAGAAAACGAAATGAAGCGAAGCTTCGAAGTTTGGAGGAGAAAAAAGAGGAACTTTACAATCTTCCCGTGAATGATGAAGTGGAAGAAGTTAAAAATTTACATTTGATCGGGCAAAGTCAAGTGACTTTCCGTGAATGGAATCAAAAATGGGTAGACCTCTCTTTAAATTCATTTGCTGATATTGAGAACAATCTCTTTGAGGCAGAGGGCTACAATAATTCTTTCCGTTTCCTCAAGGCTAAGCATGCGATCGAAAACATTGAAAGCCAAATTGATTTAATCAGTGAGGATATTCATGCGATTCGTCAAGCTTTAGAAGATCTTAAAAAACAAGAATCTAAAAATAGCGGACGGGTCTTACACGCCCTAGATCTATTTGAAAATTTGCAGCATACTGTGGCTAGCAATCCTGACGCTTATGGACGAGCTCTTGCAGAAATTCAGAAGCAAATGGAAAATATTGAGTCTGATTTCTCTCAATTTGTTACTCTCAATTCTTCAGGGGATCCTGTGGAAGCGGCAGAAATCTTAGACAAAACAGAAGATCGCATTTTAGCACTGACACAGATCGTCGAAAAAGTTCCAGCAATTGTAGAAGACTTGACTGAGAAATTACCAGATCAATTAGAAGATTTGGAGTCTGGCTACCGTAAATTATTGGAAACCAATTATCATTTTATTGAGACTGACTTAGAGGCGCGTTTCCAACAACTTCGTGCTAGTTTGAAACGAAATGAAGAAAATCTTGCGGCTTTGGAGTTGGATAATGCCTTGTATGAGAATGAACAAATTCAAGAGGAAATCGATGCCCTGTATGCTATCTTTACTCGAGAAATTGAAGCTCATAAAGTCGTTGAGAAGTTGGTGAACTACCTTCCTGACTATTTAGAACACACTAAAGAGAATAACCAACAGCTTCAAAGCGAAATGGAACGTTTATCACATTCCTTCTTGCTACCAGAACCTGAAATAAATCATATCAAGGATTTGAAATCTGAATTATCTGCTCAAGAAGCAGTCGTTCACTCTTCACTTGAAGATACAGCTGAAATGAAGAAACCTTTCTCATTGGTTAGAGAAGAGTTGGAAGCTATTCAAGACCGATTGAAAGAAATCGAAGATGAACAGATTGAACTTGGTGAGCAACTAGAAAAAATTGAAAAAGATGATGTCAATGCCCGTCAAAAAGTTACGATTTACGCCAATAAATTGCATACGATTAAGCGATTTATGGAAAAACGTAACTTACCGGGTATTCCAGAGTCCTTCTTAACAATTTTCTTTGGAGCAAGCGACTATATTGAGGAGCTAGCTAGAGAGTTGGAGGCAACTCGTGTGAATATCGAATCTGTTAACCGCTGGTTAGAGATTCTGGCAAATACAATGAATGAATTGGAAGAAGAGACATATCGAATCGTTCGAAATTCTACCTTAACAGAGCAGTTGCTACAATACTCTAACCGTTATCGTTCCTTCGATGATAATGTGCAGGCAGCCTTCAATGAATCCCTTCATGCCTTTGAAGTTGAATTTGACTATGCAAAATCTTTGGAAATTATTTCAAAAGCCTTGGATGTTGTTGAGCCTGGAGTTTCAGCTCGTTTTATCAATTCATATGAAAAAACACGCGAAAATATTCGCTTCTAAGAAAGTTCCTTCGGGAACTTTTTTCTTTGCAATCTAGCTTGTTTTGCACTTAAAAATCCTGTATAATACAACAAATCACAGAAAACATGAGGTGAGTAGATGAGTCAGGTCAAAGGTTTGTTGGTTATGGATGTAGATAGCACTCTTATTATGGAAGAGGGCATTGATTTATTGGGCGAGGAAGCAGGAGTTGGGGAGCAAGTCGCTGCTATCACTGAGCGAGCCATGCGCGGAGAATTGGATTTCGAGGCTGCCTTACGGGAGAGGGTTTCACTTTTGGCGGGACTTCCGGAAACTATCTTTTCTCAAATAGCTGATAAGATTCATTTCACACCTGGCGCTAAAAAATTAGTAGATGAGCTGCATGCGCGGGGCTACAAGGTTGGCTTGGTTTCAGGTGGTTTTCATGAAACGGTGGATAGACTGGCTGAAGAGCTAGGAATTGACTATGTAAAGGCCAATCGCTTAGAAATCAAGAATGGCTTGCTTACAGGTCATGTGTTGGGAGACATTGTTAGCAAAGATACTAAAGTTCAGATGCTGAAAGAATGGGCTCAAGAAAACAATTTGGAATTAAATCAAACCATTGCAATGGGGGATGGCGCCAATGATTTGCCTATGATTCAAACGGCAGGCATTGGAATTGCTTTTAATGCCAAGCCAATTGTAAGAGAGCAAGCGCCCTATCAAATCAATGTTTATGACCTCTACCAAGTAATGGATATTTTGGATGGGAAGGAAAAATAGGAGGCATTATGCATATCTTGTTAGCACCAGATTCTTTTAAGGAAAGTTTGTCTGCTGTTCAAGTAGCAGAAGCCTTGAAAGAAGGTTTTTCCCAAGCCTTGCCAGAGGCGACTTTTGACTTGCTGCCTATTGGAGATGGCGGCGAGGGGACTGTGGCTGCCTTGATTTCGGCTATGAAGCTAAAAGAGTTTCGCCATTGGGTGACCGGACCTTTCGGCCAGCCAGTCGAAATGAAATATGCAAGACAAGAGCAGCTAGCGCTTTTTGAAATGGCAGATTTAGTGGGACTGGCTTTAATTCCTAAGGAAAAACGTAATCCCTTAAGTTTAGAAACCAGAGGTCTGGGGGAGCTGATCCTTCATTTGGTCGAACATGGAGTCAAAAAGATTTTAGTCGGTGTTGGAGGCTCGGCAACGAATGATGGAGGCATCGGTATGGCAGCCGGTCTGGGCTATGAATTTTTTGATGAAAACAATCATCGACTGCGGCCTGTCGGCTCTTCTCTAGGGAGGGTTGCCCGAATTTCTGCGGACCGTGTTCCAACTTGCCTGAATGATATTGACATTGAAATTTTGACAGATGTGTCCAATCCTTTATGTGGGGAGGAGGGAGCGACTCAGGTCTTTGGACGGCAGAAAGGCCTGTCTGATTGGCTTCTTTCATCTGTCGATCAGGAAATGAGGCAGTTCTATGAACTGGCCAATCCGCAGATTTTCACCCAAGCTGGTGCTGGCGCAGGAGGGGGCATGGCAGCGGGACTAGTAACATTTGCCAAGGGGAAAGTTGTGTCAGGAATTGATACCTGTCTGGATTTGCTGGATTTTGACCGCATAGTTAAAGAAGCGGACTTGGTTGTTGTTGGTGAGGGGAGCATGGATAAGCAGTCTTTGGCAGGAAAGGCCCCAGTTGGAATCGCAAGGCGTACACCAAAAGAGATTCCTGTTCTTGCAATTTGTGGCAGTTTGGCTGATGATTTGCCTCCATTTCCTAGGGAGAATATCCATGCAGCTTTTCCCATTATCTCCCAAGTGGCGGATTTGGACGTAACCTTAGCTCAGGCGAGGGAAAATCTGGTTCGTACAGCTTGCAATATTGGCAACCTATTAGCCATCAAAAAAAGAGAGTGGGACAGACAGCCATGACGACATAGCCGTCACCCACAGAAACATGAAAATAAAGACAACAGCCCTCATTTAGAAGTATAATCTAAGTGAGGGCTTTGTGGTTGATAATTTCTTGAATATCACTTTCGCGGGACAAACTAATCCACTCTACCGACGAGTACCCCAAAATATCGCCTTGAGCATGAGTATAAAAATACGACAACGTTATCGGTAGACAAGCTCTCTGACTTTATA